>CAXXRY010000029.1:0-49172 GCA_963668335.2 Aminobacteriaceae bacterium
GTTGAAAATCTATCGACCAAGGCGCAAGAGAGGCTTCGGGAGATACAAATGGACGACATCGATGCGGTGTGCTCGCTCATTTCGACGGTAGGACCCGCTTGATCGGAATACGGGACAGGCAGGTGTTCAAAGTCCTCTGGTGGGATCCGGAGCATCAGGTGTGTCCTTCGAACAAAAAGCATACATAACCTTGCCCCTCTTCGAGGGGCTTTTCTTTTTTCCCCGGCGCGAGCGGTAGGAGACGGAGCAGCCCGATTATTTCCTGAAACGCTCTCCGCCGGACGCGCTGCCGGGAATCAGCCTCCCGCACTCTCTCGATGGTTGGGAATCCGGTCACTGAATCCGGCCGGACACTTCGTCCCACTCGACCATGGGGAGAAGAAGCTTCAGCTCTCTCAGGGAGCCTCTGGAGTAATCGAACACGGTGAACCCGGTGATCCGGTTGTCCTTCTCGGATCGGCCGACGTAGATTCCGGGATACTCTTCGTCGTCGTAGGAAAAAGCGTCGGAGGGAAGAGGGAAGCGTATCCGGAGCACGTCGTGATCCCGGTCGTAATTAAGCAGAGGACCGATGTCGCGCTCCTCTTCGAGGGCGTCGACGGAGCCGAGCACGCGCGCGGCGTTCCGCTCCGAGAGATTGCGGAAGCGACGGTACAGCTCTTTTCTTTTCGTCGGTTCAAGCGGAGCCCGTGACATTGTTTCCCCTCCCGATGCGCTCCTGTGCGTGTCGTTATTGTACCGCATGCCCCATCCGGCGTTCAACAGGAGAAGGGAAGCGGACTTCCCGGAACATGCGCCCCGTCAGTCCGCTCCTTGAATCTGTTCGTCCACAAGTGAAGCGATGCCGGGCAATCCTCGCTTCCTCTACACCTTCGCGAACAGCGCGGCAACGATGTCCGCGCCGAGCACGCCCGCGAGGGATTGCAGATCGGAAGCCCTGGGTTCCCTCGCTCCGCTCTCCCAACGGCGCACCGTGTCCACCGACACGCCGATACGCCGGGCAAGTCCTTCCTGATACAGCCCCGCAGCCTTGCGTGCATCCCGCAACTTCATACCAAGTTCTTTCATACGACGCCCTCCTCGTGAAACAAGCTACACGGCATTATATGCTAGACAAAAGGAAGGTTCAACATAAAAGCCCTTTGCAAAGCATGGAATAAATGCCGTCCTGCATCTTGATACTCCATCTTAATAGTGGGATGATAAATCTATGAAAATGCGCGGGGAATTCCCAACACGACTCAAAAGTCTGCGGGGAAGCGCCATGATGAGCCAGGACGAACTGGCCATGAAGATCGGCGTTTCCGTGGATTCAATACGCCGCTGGGAAAGCGGCACAAGAGATCCGAGGCTCGCGAACGTCTACGCCATCGCGGAAGCCCTCGGCGTTTCCGTCGTGGATTTGCTGTGCGAAGACGGCGAGCACCCCGCCGAACACAGGAGCTCCCCGAAGAGTCCCGAGCCCACGGCGCACCCCGAGCAGCTCGTCTACGAGTGGGAGCGACGGCGCGGGCCGGACGGTGCGCCTTCTCTTGCCGCCGACTCCGGAGACCTACGCCATGATCGAGCGGAAGCTCGCGGCGCTGACGGTGGAGAAGGAGTAGGCGGGCGGAACGTCCGTCGGCGCGGGTAAGGATCAGGGAAGTGTTCCACGGCTCCATCCGATTGCAAAAGCCTTTCCGGTATCTGTTCATAAAAACGATCACACCTTTTGAAGGAGCTGAATACATGGCCACGATCAACGGCAACGGAGCGAACCTCGGTTTTGAATCCGAACTGTGGCGCGCTGCCGATGCTCTGCGCTCGAACATGGATGCCGCCGAGTACAAACATGTCGTGCTGGGGCTGATATTTCTGAAGTACATCTCCGACGCCTTCGAGGAGCAGCGCGCGGCGCTCGAAGCCGACCGCTCCCAGGGCGCCGATCCGGAAGACCCGGACGAGTACCGGGCCGTCAACATCTTCTGGGTGCCGAAAGAGGCCCGCTGGTCGAAACTGCGATCCGAAGCCAAGCAGCCGACCATCGGCAAAGTTGTCGACGACGCCATGATCGCCATCGAGCGCGACAACGGAACGCTTCGAGGCGTGCTCCCCAAGGACTACGCCCATCCGCGCCTCGACAAGCAACGTCTCGGTCAGCTTATCGACCTGATCGGCAACATCGGCCTGGGCGACTCGGCCAACCGAGCGAAAGACATACTCGGGCGCGTTTACGAGTATTTCCTCTCGCAGTTCGCCAGCGCCGAAGGCAAGAAGGGCGGCCAGTTCTACACGCCCCGCTGCGTGGTGCGGGTTCTGGTGGAGATGCTTGAGCCGTACAAGGGGCGCGTCTTCGACCCGTGCTGCGGCTCCGGCGGCATGTTCGTCCAGTCCATCGAGTTCGTGAAGGCGCACGCTACCGGCAACGGGAACGGAGGAAAGGCGAAGGCCGACATCAGCATCTTCGGCCAGGAGTCCAACCACACCACGTGGCGGCTTGCCAAGATGAACCTCGCGATCCGGCAGATAGAGAACAATCTGGGGAAGGAGCAGGCCGACAGCTTCCACCGCGATCTGCACCCCGACCTCAAGGCCGACTTCGTCCTCGCCAATCCGCCGTTCAACGATTCCGACTGGCGCGGCGACCTCCTCAAGGAGGACAAACGCTGGAAGTACGGCACGCCACCGGCGGGGAACGCGAACTTCGCCTGGGTCCAGCACTTCATCCATCATCTGGCCCCCACCGGAACGGCGGGCTTTGTCTTGGCCAACGGCTCGATGTCCTCCAACCAGTCGGGGGAGGGCGAAATCCGCAAGAACATCATCGAGGCCGACCTGGTGGACTGCATGGTGGCCATGCCCGGCCAGCTTTTCTATTCGACGCAGATCCCCGTCTGCCTCTGGTTCATCGCCCGCGATAAAAAGAACGCGGGCTTCCGCGACCGGCGCGGAGAAACGCTCTTCATCGATGCCCGAAAGATGGGGACGCTGATCGACCGGACGCACCGCGAGCTGACGGACGAGGACATCCGCAGGATCGCCGACACCTACCACGCATGGCGGGGGGAAGCGGCCGCCGGGGAGTACGAGGACGTCCCTGGCTTCTGCAAGAGCGCGACGCTCGAAGAAATCCGGTATCACGGTCACGTGCTCACACCAGGCCGGTACGTCGGCGCGGAGGAGATCGAAGACGACGGCGAGCCCTTCGAGGAGAAGATGGCGCGGCTGGTCTCCCTGTTCCGCGAACAGACCGAGGAAGGGAAGAAGCTGGACGCGGCGATAGCGGCGAACTTGGAGGCGCTGGGTTATGGGGAGTGAGTGGCATTCGACAACAATTGGTGCGCTTCTTGCGCTTGAGGGGGGCAGCGTGAAAACAGGGCCCTTCGGAACAACCCTGAAGGCTTATGAATACTCGAATCAAGGCGTCCCTTTGATCTCGGTTGGAGAAATTGGTTACGGGTCGCTCCGTATTCATGAAAAAACACCGCGAGTACCCCGTGAGGTTGTTGAGCGTCTTCCTGAATACTTACTCCAAACAGGAGATATCGTCTTTGGACGCAAAGGAGCCGTTGATCGATCTGCGATCGTCAAAACTGAGGAGGCAGGATGGTTCCTCGGGTCGGATGGGATCCGCCTACGCCTTCCTAAAACAACTGATTCTCGATTTATGGCCTATCAGCTTCAAAATGCTAGCACGCGTTCTTGGCTATTCCAACATGCAACCGGGACAACGATGGCTTCTTTGAATCAAGCGGTCATTGAGCGCTTGCCTATAGTCGTCCCTCCTCTCCCCGAACAGCGCGCCATCGCCTATATCCTCGGTACGCTCGACGACAAGATCGAACTCAACCGCAGGATGAACCAGACGCTCGAAGAAATGGCCCGCGCCCTTTTCAAGAGCTGGTTCGTCGACTTCGACCCTGTCCGCGCCAAGGCGGAAGGTCGCGGGACGGGCCTCCCGGAAGAAATCGCCGCCCTCTTCCCCGACGAGTTCGAGGACTCCGAGCTTGGGGTGATCCCGAAGGGGTGGAAAGTGACCAGTCTCGACCAGATCGCGCGGTTCCTGAACGGGCTTGCTATGCAGAAGTTCCCGCCGACTGATGGTCAATCGTTGCCGGTAATCAAGATTGCTCAACTGCGAGCAGGGAATACAGTCGGAGCGGACCTTGCCAGCGCTTACCTTCAGCCCGACTACGTTATCCAAGATGGCGACATCCTCTTCTCTTGGTCGGGTTCGCTGGAGTGCAGATTATGGACCGGCGGACCGGGGGCACTCAACCAACACCTCTTCAAGGTGACTTCTGATCAATATCCACGATGGCTTTGCTACCTTGGGGTTCATCAACACCTCGACGATTTCCGGCACATTGCGGCAGGTAAAGCCACCACCATGGGGCACATACAGCGGCATCACCTGTCGGACGCGAAACTGGCTATCCCGCCAGCGGAGCTACTGAGCGCGATAAACCCAATAGTCGAGCCAATTTTAGAAAGCACATGGCTTCGTGCGGTTCAATCCCGCACCCTCGCCTCCATCCGCGATACTCTCCTCCCCAAGCTCATCTCCGGAGAACTCCGGATCGAGGATGCGGAACGATTCGCGGAGGCGAGCGGGGCATGAGTGCCGTTTCATTGAACATCCGCGGAGCAGTCCGTCTCGTTTTTTCCGCAATAGCACCTTGCACCACGAACCAATCATCTTCGGTCAAGAGGGAGGCGCTGCGTAATGAGTGCCGGTTTCACCGAATCCATCATCGAACAGGCGGCGATGGCGTGGTTTGAGAGTCTGGGGTACCTGATCCTCTCCGGTCCGGAGATCGCCCCCGGCGAGGCGGCGGCCGAGCGCGACAATTACGGTCAAGTCGTTCTTGAACATCGTCTTCGGCAGGCGCTCCAGCGGTTAAATCCGGCTGTTCCTCTAGACGCGATCGACGAGGCGTTCCGCAAGCTCACGCGGCCCGACTCCCCTTCGCTGATAGCGAACAACCATATCTTCCACAAGTTTCTGGTCGAGGGCGTCCCGGTCGAGTACCAGCGGGCCGACGGTTCAATCCGCGGCGATCTTGTCCGCGTGCTCGATTACGACGACCCGGAGAACAACGAATTTCTTGCAGTGAATCAGTTCACCGTGGTGGAGAACGGGCACGAACGCCGCCCCGACGTAGTGCTCTTCCTCAACGGTCTGCCGTTGGCGGTGATGGAGCTGAAAAACGCCGCTACGGAGAACGCCACGATCTGGTCCGCCTTCAACCAGCTTCAAACCTACAAAACGCAGATTCCCTCCCTGTTCACATTCAACGAAGCATTGGTCATCTCCGACGGCGTGCAGGCGCGCATCGGGACGCTCACGGCGGGGCGCGAATGGTTCATGCCCTGGCGGACCATCGACGGAGAGAAGGTGGCCGACGATAAGCTGCCTCAGCTTCAGGTCATGATTTTGGGAGTCTTTGAAAAGCGGCGCTTTCTGGATCTTCTCCGGTACTTCATCGTGTTCGAGGATATGGGCGGCGGCGTCTTGATCAAAAAGATAGCCGGGTATCACCAGTTCCACGCCGTGCATCTCGCGCTTGATTCAACCGTTCGGGCCGCCGGTGCGGACGGCGACCGGCGCGTCGGCGTGGTGTGGCACACCCAAGGGTCGGGTAAGAGCCTGACGATGGCGTTCTACACCGGAATGGTCGTACTGCATCCGGCGATGGAAAATCCGACGGTGGTTGTGATCACCGACCGCAACGATCTCGACGACCAGCTTTTCGGCTCGTTCGCCCGCTGCCATGAACTGCTCCGCCAGCAACCCGTGCAGGCGCAAAGCAGGGAGAATCTGCGGGAGCTGTTGACGACCGCCTCCGGGGGAGTGGTGTTTACAACGGTCAACAAGTTCTTCCTGTCCAACGGGAAGGAGCGGCAGCCGCTCCTGTCGGACCGGCGGAACATCGTCGTGATCGCCGATGAAGCCCACCGCAGCCAGTACGACTTCATCGACGGCTTCGCCCGGTCCATGCGGGAGGCGTTGCCGAACGCATCGTTCATCGGCTTCACGGGCACGCCCGTCGAATCGTCCGATAGAAACACCCGCGCCGTCTTTGGAGAGTACGTCAGCGTCTACGACATCGAGCGGGCGGTGAAGGACGGGGCGACCGTCCCGATCTACTACGAAAGCCGACTCGTGAAGCTTGAGATCGACGAAAGCGCCCGTCCCATGCTGGACAAGGATTTCGAGGAGGCTACCGAGGGCGAGGAGGTCGAGCACAAGGAGCGGCTGAAAAGCAAGTGGGCGCAGCTTGAGGCGCTGGTCGGCACGGAGAACCGGTTGAAGCGCATCGCCGAGGACCTGGTGAATCACTTCGAGCATCGCCTTGAGGCGATGGACGGCAAAGCTATGGTCGTCTGCATGAGCCGTCGTATCTGCGTCGAACTGTACAAGGCCATCACGGCGATCCGTCCGGAATGGCATAGCGAGGACGACGACGCCGGGGTTCTCAAGGTCGTAATGACCGGCTCGGCCTCCGACCCGATCGACTGGCAGCCGCACGTCCGCAACAAGCCCCGCCGCGAAGAGCTGGCGAAGCGCTTCAAGGATCCGAAGGAGCCTTTCAAGATCGTGATCGTCCGCGATATGTGGCTGACGGGCTTCGATGCGCCGTGTCTCCATACGATGTACGTGGACAAGCCGATGCAGGGGCACCGTTTGATGCAGGCTATCGCAAGGGTGAACCGCGTCTTCAAGGACAAACCCGGCGGCCTTGTGGTGGATTATCTCGGCCTTGCCGATCAGCTCAAGCAGGCCTTGGCCGTCTACACGGAAAACGGCGGCGAGGGCGAGGCGACCATCGATCAGGAGAAGGCTGTCGCCGTCCTGCTTGAACGGTACGAGATATGCTGCGACATCTTCCACGGCTTCGACCGGGCGCCCTGGACGAGCGGAGACCCGCAGGAACGGCTTTCCGTGCTTCCGGCGGCGCAGGAGCATGTTCTGGCGCAGGAGGACGGCAAGAACCGCTTCGTGAAAACGGTGGGGGACCTGTCGAAGGCGTTCGCGCTCGCCGTGCCGCATGAGGAAGCGTTGGCGATACGGGATGACGTGGCGTTCTTCCAGGCGGTGAAGTCCGTTTTGACGAAGAGCTCGGGAAACGGCGGACGGAGCCCCGAAGAGATCGAGTTCGCCATTCGCCAGATCGTTTCGAAAGC
Organism: Aminobacteriaceae bacterium; assembly: GCA_963668335.2. GTDB lineage: Bacteria > Synergistota > Synergistia > Synergistales > Aminobacteriaceae > JAAYLU01. The sequence continues at coordinate 7,168 of CAXXRY010000029.1, forward strand.
GGTCTCCTCCAACGAAGTGATCGACATTTTCTCGGCCGCCGGGCTGAAGAAGCCGGACATCTCGATACTCTCCGAGGAGTTCCTTGCGGAAGTGCGCGGTTTGCCGCACAAGAACCTGGCGGTCGAAATGCTGCGCAAACTTCTGGAAGGGGAGATCAAAGCCCGCAAAGGGAAGAATGTGGTGCAGGCCCGCTCGTTCGCGGAGCTTCTGGAGAAGGCGATCAAGAAATACCAGAACCGCGCCGTTGAAACAGCGCAGGTGATCGAAGAGCTGATCGAGCTGGCCAAGGAGATGCGGGAGGGCGACCGGCGAGGGGAGGAGCTGGGGCTGACGGACGACGAAGTGGCGTTCTACGACGCCCTGGAAGTCAACGACAGCGCCGTCGCCGTGCTGGGCGATGAGAAGCTGCGCCTGATCGCGCAGGAGCTCGTGAAAGCGGTACGCAACAGCGTTACCATAGATTGGGCCGTCCGTGAGAATGTCCGAGCGCAGATGCGGGTGATCATCAAGCGCATCCTCCGGAAATACGGGTACCCGCCGGATAAGCAGGAGCAGGCGACCGCGCTTGTGCTGGAGCAGGCGGAAGTCCTGTGCAAGGATTGGACGGAGAAGGCTTCGTAGGGCTTTGTGTGAGTTTATGTCTTTGAGCAAGCTGTTTCACTGACGGGCAAAATATGGTTTTTGTTGTAGAGCCGTCATTCTCGCTCCCCAAGAAAGATTGGGCGAGGATACGCAGGCTGCGGCAAAAGGTGGTGAAGCCTTATTCACTTTGCAAATGAGGAGGTCTCATATGCGGACACACATAACATACGCAGAAGAATGGAGTTTTCTTTGTAGAGTCTCGGTACACAATGTTTTCCTTCATGTGCCCACAGGTATTTTATGCGGACGAGGACACTCTCTTCTGCATTTTTTGTGGGTCCGTTTATCCTATGTTCGGTCAATTTAGGAGTAAACATGCTAAAAGCACATATGGATGCCATTGAGAATCAGTTACTTGCTACATCAAAGATACCAGCGCACTCGGGTCATCCCATACATAAGGGAACGCCAAGAGAGACGTTTATCCGTGAATTTCTCGAATCCCATCTCCCGGCTACAATCGCGATTGGAACGGGAGAGATCATTGATGCTGAATCAAAACCGGGTGAAAGTAGAAATCAATACGACATAGTTTTGTATAGGAAAAATTACCCCAAGCTTGATTTTGGTGGCGCGGTGAATGGGTTTCTGATAGAGTCCGTCATTGCGACCATTGAAGTCAAATCTACGCTGACGAAAGAAGATCTGAAGCAAGCGATAAAAGCAGCTGTTGCAGCGAAAAATCTCACACCAAATTTTCAGGAAATATTTAGGGCTGGCTACGTTCCGCCAAAGGTTCAAAATTTCATCATTGCCTACGATGGTCCTGCATCTATGGGAACAGTCTTGCATTGGCTACCAGGTCTTCAGGCGGAGCTCGGTATTGTTCCGGAGAATCTACCAAAGAACGTTGAAGAACGAATAAATACACCCTCAAAATCGATCGACGGAATATTTGTTTTAAATAGGGGGTTCATATATTTTGACAATGTTCCTTTGGGCTTCGCTACTGATGAAATTCGAGCCGCACATGATAACCTCAGATGGGTCATAGCAGAAACTTCACAGGGGAACCTCCTCCTTTTTTTTCTGCTTCTGCAGAAAGCGGCAGCCAATCTTGAAGGTAGATGGTTTAATCCTGTTCCTTACCTCAGGAGCTTTTCAGTCCCTAACCTTGAGTTTGGAAAGGCCTAACGACCGTATCGAGTCTATTCCAGCTACCGCAGCCGGAAAATCTTGCTGCCGCACCGCTTTGTGGATTTACATATTGAAAATACAAGTTTTCGTCAGAGGAAGCCGAGGAAGAATGCTCTTGCACGAAGGTTTACCTGCGGCAAAGCTTTTTTCAAGTCAAAGAACCCGATCACGCATTTTTAAGCTCTCGAATCGGCGCGCTTTTTCGGGCGTCTCTTTTCAAAGCAACGAACAGAGCACAAGGAGGACTGAATGATGAAAGAACACTTGGAAGAGCTTCAGCGGGAACTGGATCAGGAAAACAATATCGAAGACTTTCACGACGAGGACGAGGCGACTCCATCCCGCTACGACATCACCAGCTACGGGATCGACTTCGATGTCGACGGTATTGTGAAGCGCTTGAAAAACGGCGGTATTTTCATTCCGGACTTCCAGCGGAATTTTGTCTGGAATATGGCGGAGTCTTCGCGGTTCATCGAGTCGCTTCTTCTGGGTCTTCCGGTTCCGGGCATATTTCTGGCGCAGGAGCCCGGCTCCGGAAAGATGCTGGTCATCGACGGACAGCAGCGCCTGCTCTCGCTCAAGTTCTTCTTCGACGGTTATTTCAACCCGAAAGCGGATGCAAGCAGCAAAAGAGTTTTCAAGCTAACCAAAGTTCAGAAAGGGTACGAAAACAAAACATACGAGACGCTGGAGGAAAAGGACAGAATCAATCTCGAGAACAGCGTTCTGCACGCCACCGTGGTCAGGCAGGATAGCCCGGCCGACGACGACACAAGCATCTACCACATCTTCCAAAGACTGAACTCCGGCGGAAGAAAGCTTGCACCGCAAGAGATACGGACAGCCGTCTATCGCGGGCCGTTCATCGACATGCTGAAGGAGTTGAATGGCACTCCCGCATGGCGCGCTGTATTCGGAGCGGAGAACGATAGAATGAAGGACAGAGAGCTGATTCTCAGATTCTTCGCCATGCTTGAAAACAGCCGAGCCTATAAGAAGCCTATGGTCGAGTTCTTGACCGCCTTCCTGAACGACCACAAGGACATTGACAGCGAGAAACGCGCCTCGTTCAGCGATATTTTCTGCAGGACGATACGCCTCTTTTACTCCGCGCTCGGTCCCGATGCCTTCAGACCCGTCAGGGCGCTCAACGTAGCCGTTTTCGAGGCCTCGATGGTGGGGCTTGCAAAAAAAATCAGGGAATCCGGCGAGCTGGACCTTTCTAAGGTGCAAAGAACTTACGACGAGTTGAACAGCGACGCGCGGTTCAAAGAGCTTGTCTCGCAGTCGACGACCGATGTCGCGAACGTCTCCGAGCGCCTGAAGATCGCGACGGAGTACTTCAGCAGGGCGTAAGTCATGATGAACAGGGAGTTGAACCGGCAGCTTCAGAGCATACAATGTCTGATCGAATCCACGTTCCTCAGCACGGCGGAAGATATCGAGCTGCAAGGGCACTGGGGAAAGTATCTCTGCGTCCTCGCGGCCGGTTTTCTGGAGAACGCGATAAGAGCGATTTACATTGATCTGGCGTCGAGATCGTCGGCACCCCACGTCGCTTCGTACGCCCGAAAAATGCTGGAGAAGATACAGAACCCAAAAGCCGAGAAGTTCGTCGAGACTGCGAGGGCGTTCAATAAATCATGGGGGGAGGATCTGAACGTCTTCTTCGAGGAGAATGCGGTGATCAAAGGGGCCATCGACTCGATTATGACCAATCGCCATCTAATAGCTCACGGCAAGAACACGAGCGTCTCTCTGGCGATGGTCAAGGAGTATTTGAAGAACAGCGTAAAGGCTCTGGACTTTATAGAGAGACAGTGCGGGCAGGGATAGGACGGAAACTTTTTTCATCAGCCGCCGAGGCGGGAATCCAGACCGGCGAGGGGAGGAACTGGGGTTGACGGACGACGAATTGGCCTTCTACGACGCCCCGGAAGTCAACGAAAGCACCGTCGCCGTGCTGGGCGATGAAAAGCTGCGCCTGATCGCCCGGGAACTTGTGAAGGCGGTTCGCAACAGCATCACCATAGACTGGGCCGTCCGCGAGAATGTACGGGCGCAGATGCGGGTGATCATCAAACGCATCCTCCGGAAATACGGGTACCCGCCGGATAAGCAGGAGCAGGCGACCGCGCTTGTGCTGGAGCAGGCGGAAGTCCTGTGCAAAGATTGGACGGAGAAGGCGTCGTAGGGGCGGGGGCGCGGAACTGGCGGTAATGGCGTTTTGAGAATCAAACTCCTAGGTTACGGTTTCATCATTCTTTCAAGGAGGTATTGAAATTGAAGCACAGACTATTCTTTTTTCCCCTCATTGTCCTTTTGGTGCTCGTTTTGATGATGTTTGGTGTACACTCTGCGCAGGCAGCTAATGGCGCTTCTCCGGAAACACCCGTACTTACAATGACACCATCAGAAATCGCTCAAGTGAAAGCCGACGCCGAAAAAGGAGATCTGGATGCTCAGTTTAAGCTAGGCGTAATGTTCTTTTCTGGTATAGATGTGCCTAAGAACTTTGAGGAGGCAAAGAAATGGTTTCGGTTGGCAGCGGAACAAGGGGATATAGTCGCCCAAGGTTTTCTTGGAATGTTAAACTATTTCAACCAAAACTATATTGAGGCGGCAAAGTGGTACGGTTTAGCAGCGAAGAAAGGGGATCAATCTGCACAGTTCATGTTGGGTTTAATTTATCAGCTTGGCCAAGGTGTTCCACAGAACTACGCGGAGGCTGCAAAGTGGTTTCGTATGTCTGCGGAGCAAGGTAATGATGACGCTCAACACTCTCTTGGAATGTTGTTTATCCATGGTAAAGGTGTGCCCCAGAATTATAAAGAGGCGGCAAAATGGCTTTTCATGGCTGCGGAGCAAGAAAATACAGATGCACAGTTTAACCTCGCTACTTTGTACGATTCAGGACAGGGTGTGCCTCAGAACCATGCAGAGGCGGTCAAATGGTATCGATTAGCTGCGGAACAAGGTCATAAGAAAGCCCAAGTGAACCTGGGCTGGTCGTATAACGAAGGAAAAGGTGTACCCCAGAACCACACGGAGGGGGCGAAATGGTTTCGCTTGGCTGCAGAACAAGGTGACGAAGCAGGTCAGGTTCTTCTTGGCTTAGCGTATGAGCATGGTGTAGGTGTTAAAAAAAAACTCAAAACAGCATATATCTGGTATAGTATTTCTGCCGCTTACTCAAGCGGAGATAAGCATAAGGTTGCTGCCGAAAGAAGAGACGGAGTTGCAGGTTTGCTCACTGCGAAGCAGTTGAAAGAGGCTCAGAGGATCGCCAGCGAATGGAAGCCGAAAGAGTGAAGTGCATTCGAAAAGAACGATACAGGTGATCATGAAATGCGTCCTTATGAAATACGGCTATCTTTCCGATAAGCAGCGTTACGCGTCCGATCTTTTCGTACAGACGGTAGCTCTCTGTAAAGACTAGACGAAAAAGCTGTCTTTGAGGTGGGGGGTGGCTTGTTGTTGGGTTGCCAACAGGCGCTTGAGTTGATCTTTGGAGCGAAGTTGCTGGGAGCGTTGCAGTGAAAAAGTGTTCTTATTCCATCTACATTTATAAGAAAGGAGCCCCCGAGTATGCAGGGGCTCCTTTCTTGCGCTTCCGGGGAAACAGCCGCCCCTCACAGCACCATCTCCGCCCGCGCCTCGATAATCGGCTTGAAGTCCTCGAACGTCAGGTCAAAAGCGTGCAGCTCCGCGCGGTATCCGTTGTAACAGCCCGTAAGATACCCGTCGAGTTCGAGGAGCGTCTCGAACGACGGCACGCGCACGCTCGCCGTGTCGCTCGCCGCGAGCGCGCGCCCGTCCCTTTCCCCGCGGCGGCGGGCGTAGTCGATTCTGTCGGCCTGCCGCCGCATCTCTTCTCTTTCAATATCGCTTCGTTTCATCGTGTTGCCCTCCCTGTGGTTTTGATCTCCTCGGTCTTCGTCAGCCAGGCGTAAAAGAACCCCTTTGGATCCTCCACCGCGACGCGCTCCTTTTTCCCGAGCCACGCTTTCGCCCGCTGCATCTCATGCTCAAGATCGAGGTCGGGAAAATCCCTCCGCACTTTCTCCAGCCATCGCCCGTCTTTTTTCCAGTCCGCGACGCACTCCGGAGCAAGAGAGTACAACGCCTTGAGAAGTGTTTCATGCTCGCATGTGTATAAGTCTGTGGACAAGTCCGTGGATATGTCGAGTCTTTCTTTGTCTTCCGGAGAAGGAGCAGGAGAAGGGAAAGGAAGAGGAGAAGGAGTTAACGGCGCGTCAACGTCACGTTCAACGTCCGTTGGAACCGTTGCGGTTGAAGGATTCCCTTCGAGCGCTATCAGCTCGTCGTATTCCTCGCGTGTGATCTCTTCGTATCCGGCCCGGCACAGTTGACGGTAAAGCGTCGGGTGCGTCGAGCCCATGCGGGTAAATCGGGCGCGGTTCGACCGGCGTTCCGCGTCGGCGACCCACGGATTATGCGCGGCCCATTCGTGCAAAACACGCGTACCCGTTTCACCGTCGAGCCAGCGCAGGGAAGCGAGAGCCGCGACGAGCGCGCCCTCTTCGCCCGTCCACCCCGCCGCGATCTCCACGTCTTCGTCCGTCAGTCCGGAAAGATCGCCGCTGGTTCGGTTCTTCGCGGCCCACGTCCAGAGAACGAGCAGAGCCTTGAGGCCCGGGAGGCCGTGACGCCGTTCCAGCTTCACCGTCTTCGGATGGTCGAAGAAGTCCACGGAAAGTCGGATATCCGAGACAGCCATTACTGCATCGCCCCGATCTCCGACGCCCTCCAACGCCGCGAGCGCGGCCCGTAGCTGATTCCTTCCGGAAGTCGCCCGGTCCGTATCCAGTCGTAAAATGTCGACGCGCTGATCTTCAACCGTTCCTGCGCTTCCCTCGCCGTCAGCAGTTCGTCGGCCGCCCTTGCCGACGGTTTCGCTTCCGGCGTGCTTACACGGGTCGCTTCCAGTTCGAGAAGTGCCGTTTCCATCTCCTCGATCGCGTCGCAGACCGCCCGCGTGTGCGCCTCGATCTTTTCTTTCAGCGTTTTCGTCCTCTTGAGCAATACCGTCCTGTCCATCGTCCCCGCGCCTCCCTACTTCGACAGCAGCGCCGCCGTAATTGTTTCCGCTCCGAAGACCTCCGCGAGCGCTTGCAGCTCCGTCGCCCTCGGCTCTCTTGAACCGGCTTCCCACCGGCGCACCGTATCGACCGACACGCCGACGAGCCGCGCAAGCCCCGCCTGCGTCATTCCTTCCGTTTTTCGCACACTCTTCAACCCCGCGCTGAATACGTTCATGCGACGCCCTCCTTTGCATAATGCCGTTTGGCAACATCAGAAGTGATGATACATCTGCAAATATGCAGTGTCAAGTTGTAAATCTGCATTTCTGCATATATAAATCTTCAGAAAAGAAGATAGCACATCATAGATGTTGCGTGTAAAATCGATAAGGGGTGTTCGCTTTGCTGGGAGCGAGACTGCGACAGGTGCGCGAGGGGAAGGGCATCACACAGAAGGAGCTTGCAGCGCAAATCAATGTGGACACGAATACAGTTTGGCGCTGGGAGCAAGACAGGACGGAGCTGACCGTTACATCTTTGCTGAAGATCGCGAAGGTGCTGGACGTGCAGCCCTCCGTTCTTCTGGACGAGGGCCCTGTGAAAAAGGTGCACAAAGAAGATGTTTCAGAGGAGCTCCTTCCGGAAAAGGTGCACGAGGAAGGCGATTCGGAAGAAAAGATCGTCTTCGAGTGGAGCGACGGCGCAGGCGGTACCCTGCGTGTGGTGCTCCCGCCTACGGCGGAAACATACGCTTTCCTGGAAAGAAAGCTCTCCGCAATTTCAGGCGGGGCGCAATCGCCCGAGCAGTCGCACGGGGACGGTGGGGAAGCGTCTGCGTGTTAAGCGGGTACGAAGACCGTACAAAGAACCGTACAACAGGAACAGACGAAAGCGAGTAATCGAGGTGGTACGAAGAGTTAAGGGCGGCTCTTCGAGGGCCTCACAGTCCACCATAAAGACAAAAAATGCGAAAAGCCAATATGAGCTTTTCGCATTTTTTGTCTTCTGATGTTACGGCGCTGATCGGATGAGCGCGGTCCATATGGTCGGTGCTTTTTGAATAGGTATTCTTTTTTTCAAGTCCCTTGTGCCCCATGTTCTTGTACTTTCGGGCGGTTTATAATTGCGAAGACCACAGACGCCCCGCCGATTCCAGAACGCGGCTTCTTAAGGGGCGTCGAAGCCAGTCATGCAGGCGAAACTGAGTACATTCCTCAAGATCGTTCAGATACTCTCTCCGGAATTGTTTCACTATTGTTTTATCATACAGAAATGCCTGCACCTCAAAGTTGATTTCAAGACTCCGCGCGTCGAAATTTGCCGAGCCCACGGAAACCGTATGTTCGTCGGCGATCATGATCTTGGCGTGATGGAATCCTTTTTTATAGCTGTACACCTTGACTCCCGCTCTCAAGAGCTCTTCGACGGAAGAGAGAGACGCCCAATGCACCATCGCGTGGTCGGCGGTGTGAGGAATGATTACTCGTACATCTACGCCGCTCATGGATGCTACCGTCAGCGCGGTCGCAAGGGTTTTCCCAGGGACAAGGTACGGGGTGCAGAGCCAGAGTGACTCCCTGGCATTGGATATCATGGAGAAGTAACCGTGCAGGATAGATTTCCAGTTGGAATCAGGTCCGCTGGAAACGATCTGAACAGGGGTAACCTCGTTGTGTACGGTGTGCGGAATCTCATGCGCCGGAGGCGCTTTTGAATCGCAGAAAGCCCAGTCCGCGGCGAAGATGTCATCAAGACATACTACAGCTTCACCTTCGATCTTCAGATGGGTATCCCGCCAGATTCCCAGTCCGGGTTCTCCATGAATATAGGAATCGCCTATGTTCAAACCGCCTAGGTACCCTGTGATTCCGTCGATGACAATGATCTTCCTGTGGTTTCTGAAATTGAGATCGCGGCGGAGCATAGGGAAGGAAACCGAAAGAAACGAATGCACTTCCACGCCACCGCGTTTGAGGCTATCGATGTATTTCTTTCCCAGCTTCCAACTGCCGACACTATCATAAATCAGGCGGACCTCAACGCCTTCAGCGGCTTTTTCTAAAAGAATATCTCTGATTTCGCCGCCGATTTCATCGTTGGCGATAGAGTAATACTCAAGGTGAATGTATCTTTTCGCCTGCCGGAGCGCGTCCTTTATCGAGGAGAATGTGGCTTCGCCGTTTACAAGCATTTCGGCGGAGTTATGAATCGAAACTCGCGCCTTGGCGCTTTTCGTCAGCAATGATGCCGTTTTTCTCGAGTGTTCCCCTAAGAGCGCACAGGGCTCATTGTGTTCATGAGAGAGGAGGAGGGGGCCTTTCCTATTTTTTCTTCGTTTTTTCTTTATTTTCCGGAAATTCTCACGCTCTCTCAGATCCGGACCGAAGAAAAAATAGATGAGAAAACCGATGACCGGAAGCAGCAGGAGTACAAGCAGCCAGGCGATGGTTCTGTCAGGATTGCGTTCTTCGAGAAAGATAATGCCGGCAATAAAAATACCGTATGCCCAGAGAAAGCTAAATGAATACTCCTTGAGAAAGTTCATTGCCTTCTCTGGAATTCGATGAGGCGCCTGCCGCCAGAAATTGCCGTCAAGAAGGAGCCGAATATTTTCACCGATCGACTCCGCGTTCGAGAGGAAAAAGAGGAGCGTCGCAAGTCCGAAAAGCAGCCAGAAGAATGTCGATGTACGCCGATTGTTTCTCAGAGCCGTTCCCTCCTTCTTCTCCGTGCATGTTGTCCAGCCGAGGTTTTCACCTGGTTATGAAAGCGTGAGAAAAGAAAACCAAGGGGCGTTGCAAATATGCGTTTTGTTGGCAGGGCTTCACAACGCCCCTTGATAATGGTATTATTCCACGGCATGCGTGCGAGAGTGGTGGAACGGCAGACACGCTGGACTTAGGATCCAGTGCCTCCGGGCGTGGGGGTTCAAGTCCCCCCTCTCGCACCATTTTTTATTTGTTGAACTTGCTTACCCTCCCGTCTTTCCGGGCCGGAGGAGCGGGAATAAAACCGGCGTTTTTGTATCCCACTGCAATGGAGTAGTATGGAGCATAACCTTCAGGTATCTTTAAAGAGCTCGTTTCTTTAGGATCCTCGAAGAGAAAACTCGTCAGGCCAATCCAACAGGTTCCTATGTTTAGCGATTCTGCGGCCAGCAACATGTTCTGGATGGCTGCTGCGCAGTCTGCGACGACAGGAAGGAATGTGTCTCCCGACTGCCTCCCGGAAACGATGATGACCGTCGGAGCACCGTGGAACAGATGGTATCCTTCTTTCGCCGCAAGCTTTCGCACCCAGTCGATCGGCGAGTTCGCCATCTTTTCTATGGTGGTGCGGCTCATCTGGTCAATTTTTAATTTATCCTGCACAACCAGAAAATGCCACGGCTGTGTGTTGTGTCCACTTGGGGCCCATAGTCCGCTTTCGATGATCGCGTTCAGTTCGTCGTCCGTAATTTGATCCGGACGAAAATTTCGCACGCTGCGCCGTTTCTTTATAGTCTCCAAAACAAGGTTCATTGTAAATTCCCCCCTAAAAGAAATGTTTTTGTCGATGTGCATATGCTACAATAGCCCAAAAATGCGGAAAATGCCACTGCGCATTTTCTTTTTCACCCTCTGCAGCAGTTTTTCTCTGCAGAAAGGAGCGGCGACACTATGAGAATAAGGAATTCTTCACTTTTTTGTTTCTTGTTTTTTTGGGTTTTTATCTCCTTCATCAAGATGCAGCCCGCACTTGCAGCGCCTTTCTCGACGAGCCGAGAATACCATGCGATGCTGAGCGGCAGAACCTCTCGGGATCAAAGGAAAAGAACATACGCGATCGAAAGCTACTTCAGAAGAGTGAATCCCCGTCTTTCCGCAGCAAACGCCTCCCGCTACGCCGGATTGATAGAAAAATACGCTCAGCATTACAAGGTTGACCCTTTTTTGGTCGCCGCCATTCTTGTGAAGGAATCCACCGTCAAATCCAATGCCGTCAGCAAGGGAAACTACGGGTTGATGCAAATCAACTGGAAAGCAAATGGCTCTTGGATTCGAAAAACATTTCCAGTTCGCGCGACTAAACAGCTCCTTGAGCCGGAGAACAACATACGCATCGGCGTTCATATACTGGCGTCGAATATCCAACGTGCCGGCGGGGATGTGGATAAGGGGCTCGATAGGTATCGGGGCCGTTCGTTGGCCTCCTATAGAAATTCGATCCTGCGGAACTATTCGGCGATCTACACATTGTTTGCTCGCCGTTGAGTACGTAGCGAATACGTAAAGGGGATCTGTCGGTGGAAATCGCAGCGGTCATTCTCGCGGCGGGGTATTCCAGTCGCATGGGTTTTTTCAAGCCACTTGCTTCTCTGAACGGAGTCTCCGCCCTGGAGCGTATTCTTCGTTCAATGCGGAGCGCCGGCGTGCGGGATGTTCTCGTCGTAACAGGTTTCTGCGAAGAAGCTGTCGCTTCCGCCGCAAAGTGTTCAGGGGCCCGGACCGTTTATAACCCCCGGTTTGATGAGGGTATGTTCACTTCAGTACAGGCAGGCGTAGCGGCGCTTCCGCACAGTGCAGGCGCCTTTTTTCTCCTCCCCGTAGATATTCCGACAGTTCGTGTTTCCACATTGACTGCGATGAAGGAAAGAGCGACTCCCGATGGAGTGTTTCATCCCGTGTTTCGGGGCGTTCGGGGGCATCCTCCGCTTATTGGGGCTGCTCTGGCGTCGCATATACTTCATTTTTCCGGAGAAGGCGGTCTGCGCGCCTTTTTTGATACATGGAAAGCATGGAGTCAAGAGATCGCAGTAGCGGACGAGGGTGTACTCATGGATATGGATACGCCGAAAGACTTTGAGAAACTTTATCGTCGTTCGAGCGGGCTGCGCGTTCCATCGAAACCGGAACGAGAGGTTCTTTTCAATATGGCAGGCGCCCCGTTGCGTGTTCGCCGTCATTGCGAGGCTACAGCCTCGGTCTGTCTGAAGCTTGCAGTTCCTTTGCGTCAACGGGGGGAGAGAATAGATCTGCCGCTGCTGCATGGCGCAGCGCTGTTTCATGATGTGTGCAGGCATTTACCTGATCACGTCCATGCTGGCGAGATTTTTTTGAGACTTCACGGTTTTCCTCTTCTCGCGGAAATTGCTGCATGTCACAAGGATTTGCCCCCTTTGCCCCGAATCGAGGCCGCTCTTCTTCATCTTGCGGACAAGCTCGTTTCCGATACAGAAATAGTCTCGCTTGATGCCAGGAAGGAGAACATGCGTATACGGTATGGAGCAGATCACAACGCATGGCTGGCTGTTCGTGAACGATTCGCCGCCGCACGCAAAACCGCACGCAGAATAGAACGCATAACAGGACAGTCTCTCGAAACTTTGCTGCAAATTTAGAAGAACCCCTCTGGACAGTTGACATTGAATGTTATAAAGTAAATGGATGGGGGAGCATCTCTCCTCCGGAGTGGTGTATGATCTGTGCAGATAACAAAACAAAGGAGGAGAAATATGAGTACTGTGCAATGGTATTTTCCGGATACACTCGATGAAGCCATCTCGTATCTCGGCAGGGAGAAAACTGTTCCTCACGGCGGAGGAACGAGTTTGATCAAAAGCGGGATCGCCTCTCTGGAAGGTTTGGTAGATCTCTCCAGATTGGGCCTTGATTCGCTGAAGATGGAAAAAGGAATCCTTGAAGCCGGAGCGGGAATGACGTTCGGGGACGTCGGGGAGAGCCTTGCCAATCTGCACCCCGAATGCATCCTGGGAAAGGCTCTCGGAGCGTCTGCTTCTACCCCGATGAGAAACCGGATTACTCTTGGAGGCAGCGCTTCGCTCTTCCCGCTCTGGTCCGATCTTATCGGCCCCATGTCGGTGCTGCATGGAATCGTCTGCACCGAGGGGAAGAACGGCGGAACGTACGATCTTCCATCCTGGCTTGCGGACAGATCTCTTCAGAAGGGATCTCTGATCACATCGCTTCTCTTTCCGGATCCGGTTGATTGGCTCTCCTTCTATTACAGGGAGACCCGTGTCGGATTCGATTATCCGGCGTTCACCGTCTCCATCCTTGCTCGCAAAAACAACAGCGCTATAGATAAGGTTCGGATCGCGGTCTCCGGAGGTCTGGACAGAGTGCGACGTCTCACCGAACTTGAGGAACGCCTTTCGGGAGCGGATCTTTCAGCCCTTGCATCGCTTGACATTCGAAAGATGGCTTCTGTGGAGTTCGGCAGAAAACCGGCAGGATCGCCGGAATACCTTTCGGAGATTGCCGCCGTACAGGTTGAAAGAGGCTTGAAGGCCGTTCTGACTGAGGAGGGGGAGTCTCGATGAAGGGGTCTTTCTTGGTGAACGGACGTACCAATGAGTGGACGTTCGAACCTGATGCTACGTTGCTTGATGTCCTTCGAGCAAATGGGCATCCCGAAGTGCATCGCGGATGCGACGAGGGAGTGTGCGGATCCTGCGCGCTGCTTCTGGAAGGAAAGCTCGTCAATTCTTGCCAGGTGTTCGCAGCGTCGGCAGTGGGAAAGGATATTCTTACAGTCGCCGGCATCGGAACGATACATGAACCGCACCCGATTCAGACCGCTTTTGTAGAAAGCGGAGCCGTCCAATGCGGTTTCTGTACTCCTGCGGCGATTCTGGCGACGTTGGCCTTGTTGCGCAAGAATCCGAACCCTACCGATGAGGAGATTCATTCCGCCCTCGACGGAAACTACTGCCGGTGCACCGGCTACGTAAAGATTATTGAAGCGGTCCGTCTCGCTTCCAGGAGGATGAGCTCGGATGACTGATTTCTCTGTTGTGGGGAAACCCGTTCTCAAGGTTGACTCTCTGTCGCTGGCCTGCGGTGCTGCTCGCTACACCGCAGATTACGAGGTGCACGACCCGCTCTATCTTGCTTTTGCCTATTCGCCCGTGGCGCACGGTGATATCGTTTCTCTCGACGATTCCGAGGCTCGCGCGATGGAAGGCGTTGTGGACGTCTTTCACGCCTTCAACACGGAAACGGAGTTGTTTACGACTGCCGGCCAGGGGTATCCGGAACCGTCTCCATACGATACCCGTCTTTTCAACAAGCGCGTTCGCTACGCGGGTGAGATCGTGGCCGCCGTGCTCGCCGGAACCCGTTCCGAAGCGCGGGCTGCCGCTGCCGCTGTGAAAGTGGAGTACGCTCCCCTTCCGGTGCTCTTCGACCCGGAAAAGGCTATGGACAAGGAGTCTCCGAGCCTGCACGGCGAAGACGGAGCGTACGCACCTCTCCCCGTTCCTTTTCGTGCGGAGGAGAATGTAGCCGGAGAAGTGCTCTTCTCCTTCGGCGACATGGAGAAGGGATTTGCGGACGCGGATTTTATCGTCGACGAAACATACAGGACGCACTATACGGCGCATTGTGCCCTGGAGCCGCATGCAGCTTCGGCGTACTTCGACGAAAAAGGGCGTCTTGTCATCCTCGCCACGACGCAGGTCCCCTTCCACGTACGGCGGACGGTGAGCAGGGTCGCCGGAATTCCGGCGCACATGATCCGCGTGATAAAACCCAGAATCGGCGGGGGCTTCGGCAGCAAGCAGGAGATCATCCTGGAGCTCTACGTAGCCTTGGCGGCGTGGAAGTACAAGCGGAACGTAAAGGCGGAGATGAGTCGCTCCGAGGTATTTACGGCGGCGAGGACGCGCCATCCTATGCGCGTTCGTATCAAGACCGGCGTAAAGAACGACGGATCGATCACCGCGCTCGATATGAGCGACGTGATGAATACCGGGGCATACGGGGCGCATGCGCTGACGGTGCTCTCAAATGCCGGTTCCAAGGTGCTCCCGATGTTCAATAAGATCGAAAACATGAACTTCGTGGGGAGGGCGGTCTACACGAATCTTCCCATAGGAGGCGCATACCGCGGTTACGGGGCGACCCAGGGCTACTTTGCCTTCAACCAGCACATGGATGGAATCGCCCGGAGGCTCGGTGTTGATTTCCTCGATTTCGTAAAGAAACACCACATACGGGAAGGCGAAACATCCGAAGTCTTCAAGGCTATCGGCGAAGGAACCGAAGGAGTAAGCCAGATAATCCGGTCGTGTAAGTTAGGCGAGTGCATCGACAAAGGAGCGAAAGCGATCGACTGGAACAGTCTTCGCGGGAAGAAGATAACCAACGGTCCTGTGGTGAAAGGAATCGGCGCGGCGGTATCCATGCAGGGATCGGGTATTCCTCAGGTCGATATGGCAAGCGCCTCCATGAAGATGAACGACGACGGTTCGTTCAACCTCTACGTTGGCGCCACCGATATCGGCACAGGTTCGGATACTATCCTCTCCCAGATTGCCGCGGAGACATTGAAAGTACCGCTTGAAATGATTCTGATTCTCTCCTCCGATACGGATCTGACGCCGTTTGATACCGGAGCCTACGCTTCGTCAACAACGTATGTCTCGGGGCAGGCGGTTCTTCGTTGCGCTGAGAAGGTTCGTACACAGATTCTCTCCGTTGCGGAGAAGATGACGGGCGCGGCTTCCGAGAATCTCGTATTAAAGAAAAGCCGAGTGCTCAATACCGCAACAGGCGAAGAGATGTCTTTCTCCGATATAGCGTGTTTCGCTATGTACAGTCACGACCAGTTCCAAATCCAGGCTTCGGCGTCGTTCACAGGCTCCGAGTCGCCCCCTCCTTTCATGGCGCAGTTCGCCGAAGTCGACGTCGATATCGAAACAGGCAGGGTGCGCGTTGTCAAATTTGTTTCCGTGGGGGACTGCGGACAGCCGCTCAACCCGAAGCTTGTCGAAGGGCAGATCGAGGGCGCCACGATGAACGGTATCAGCTACGCGCTGACTGAACAGTATATTTTCAACTCCAAGGGGAAGATGACCAACAACTCCTTCTGGGATTACAAGCTGTTCGGCACGCTGGACATGCCCGAAATGAAGACGATCGTGGTCGATTCCGACGAGCCGACCGGTCCGTACGGGGCGAAATCCATTTCCGAAATCGGCATTAACGGTCCGGCCCCTGCCATCGCGAACGCGATCTATGACGCTGTGGGCGTGCGGATTTATGATCTTCCCCTGACGCCCGAGAAGGTGCTCAAGGCGATCCGCGCGCGTACGGAAGGGTAAAAAACGATCCAGCGACTTTGATTGTGGAGGTGCAGGAATGAGCGACATCATGAGAATGATTCCTTTCGGAAACCTGATGGATTGGATGCTGGTCGAATACGACAAGGAAGGCTCCATCTTCGGTATCCGCAAAAAAAAATTCTATAAAAGCGCCTCGGGGAAAAAAATCGTGGTCTGCGGCGAGTCCATCGGCTCGCCGATAGGTCCTGCGGCCGGCCCCAACTCCCAGCTCGCGCAGAATATCATCGCCGCCTATCTGGCCGGTTCCCGCTTCATTGAACTGAAAACTGTGCAGATCATGGACGGGGAAGAGCTTCGGAAGGCGGTAGCCAAGCCCTGTATCAACGCTCAGGACGAAGGGTACAACGTGGAATGGTCGACGGAACTGACGGTGCAGGAAGCGTTCGACGAATACGTCAAGGCTTGGTTCGCAATCCATGTGATGGCAAAGGAGCTTGGAATCAGCGCACAACGTGATTTCGCCTACAATATGAGCGTCGGCTACGATTTGAAGGGAATTCAGTCCCCCAAGATCGACGGGTTCATCGAAGGTTTGAAGAATGCCTCCGGGAGCGGTATCTGGAAGACGTGTACAGACTGGCTTCGTGAGAACCTCTCGAAGTTCGGCAACGTCAAGGCTTCCGATGTGGATGCTATTGAAAGCCGGCTCTGTTCTTCGATAACACTTTCGACGCTCCATGGATGCCCCCCGGAAGAAATCGAGCGGATTTCACGGTACTTGCTCGAGGAGAAGGGGCTTCACGTCTTCGTGAAGTGCAATCCGACGCTTCTGGGGTACGAAACGGCCCGAGATATTCTCGACCGGATGGGGTATACCTACATCGACTTTACGGATCATCACTTCAAGCATGACCTTCAGTACGGCGACGGCGTCGCGATGTTCAAGCGGCTTCAGGAGTTCGCAAAGGAGCGGGGACTCGAGTTCGGCGTAAAGCTTACAAACACCTTCCCCGTGAATATTACAAACGAAGAGCTGCCGGGCGAACAGATGTACATGTCCGGGCGGTCGCTCTTCCCCCTGACGATTACCCTGGCGAGCAAACTGAGCCGTGAATTTGATGGACAGCTCCAGATCTCGTACTCAGGCGGGGCGGATTTCTTTAATATCGACTCCATACTGAATGTAGGTATTCAACCGATCACCATGGCCACCACAATTCTCAAACCGGGTGGATACGAGAGAATGAAGCAGATAGCCGAGAAAGCGGAGCCCTACCTGAACGGAGCGTTCCGCGGGGTGGACGTGAAAGCTCTTGATGCTCTTGCGGCAAGCGTTTTTGAAAAGCGTTTCCACAAGAAAATCGCCCGTTCTGTCGGGTCCAGAAAGACCGAGTCGCGTCTTCCGCTTTTCGACTGCGCCAAGGCTCCCTGCCAGGACGGCGGGTGTCCCATTAACCAGCAGGTTCCGACGTATCTGCATCTTGTAAACGAGAAGAAATACGCCGAGGCGTTCGACGTCATTGCGATGGATAACAGCTCGCCCGCAGTCACCGGAACTATCTGCGACCATCAGTGCCAGCACGTCTGTACGCGCCTGGATTATGAACAGCCGCTCGAGATACGCGAGATGAAAAAGGTCGCCGTGCTCCATGCGCAAGATGATTTTATCGCCCGGATGCAGCCTGCACAAATTGTCTCGAAGAAGAAGGCGGTTGTGATCGGCGCAGGCCCTGCCGGAGTGGGAACAGCGCTTTTCCTGCGGAGGAACGGCATCGATACGACGGTGCTCGAGCGTCGGGCTGAACCGTACGGCATTGTGAAGTACGTCATTCCAGAGTTCCGCATCGGCGAGGACATGATCGCACGCGACGTCGCTCTGGCGGAGAAGGCGGGAGTGAAGTTCGTCTTCGGAGTCGACGGGAAGACCGATATAGAAGCGCTGAAGAATGAGTACGACTACGTCGTGCTCGCCACGGGCGCCTGGAAACCCGGCGAGTCTCCGGTGAAAGAGGGACGGGAACAGGTTCGCGACGCGCTTTCGTTCCTTGAGGAGTATAAAAAGAAGAAGGGGCAGGTCGAGATCGGCGGCACAGTCGCCATCATCGGCGGCGGCGATGTTGCCATGGACTGCGCCAGGGCCGCGAAGCGCGCCCCCGGAGTGAAACGGTCGATCGTCGTCTATCGCCGTACCGCGGCCTATATGCCTGCCGAGCCGGAAGAGAAGGAACTTGCGCTGCACGACGGGGTGGAGTTTATGGAACTGCTTGCTCCGGTGAAGTACGACGGAAAAACGCTCGTCTGCGAAAAGATGCAGCTCGGGGAGAAGGACGCTTCCGGGCGGCGCGGCGTGACCGGGACGGGCGAAATGGCCACGGTGGCGGCGGATACGGTTATCGGCGCGACCGGCGCTAAGGTGGACACCCAAATCTTCGGAGCCAACGACATCGCGCTCGACGCCAAGGGGCGCGTTGTGGTGAACGAAGAGAACGAAACCTCAGTCCCGAACGTTTACGTTGCCGGAGACTGCAAGACCGGTCCCGCAACGGTGGTCAAGGGGATAGCCGACGCGAAAGCCGTGGCGAAGAGCATTCTTGCGAAGGAAGGGCTCTCCCCCGATTTTGCGGTCACTGAGCTTGTGCAGGATCTGGCGTCGCTGTACGAGAAAAAAGGCGTCCTCAAGGAAGCTGTGAAGGTGCAGAACGACGGGGCTCGCTGTCTTGCGTGCGACGTCGTCTGCGAGCTTTGCTGCGACGTCTGTCCCAACAGGGCGAATGTCCTCGTGGTTGTGGACGGAAAACACCAGATCGTGCATCTGGACGGCATGTGCAACGAGTGCGGAAACTGCGGCATCTTCTGCCCTCATACCGGAGATCCCTACAAGGACAAGGTAACGCTCTTCTGGACCGAGGAAGATTTCAAGGAGAGTACAAACAAGGGATTCTTCCGCGTCGAAGGCGACCGTTACACGGTGCGCGTCGAGGACGGTTCCGTCGTTTCCTGGCGCCGCGGCGAACCGGGCGTCTCCCACGAAATGGCGAAGACGCTCGAAGCAGTGCTTGAGCGCTACCCCTACTACATGATGAATCTCTAGGAGGTGCACGGCATGCTTTTGATCGGCAACGGAAAAGTAATCACAAGAGACGAGAACAACACCGTTATAGAGAACGGCGCGGTAGTGATCGACGGTGCGCATATCAAGGCCGTGGGGAAGACCGAGGATCTGAAGAAGGCCTACCCCGACGCGGCGTTCAAGGACGCGAAGAGGCGGCTCGTAATGCCCGGCCTCATCAACGTTCACATGCACTATTACAGTACCTTCGCGAGAGGCATCGCGCTCGACAGTCCTCCTGCGACGAAGTTCTCCGAAATTCTTGAAGGGCTCTGGTGGAGGCTCGACAAGTGTCTAACACTCGAAGACGTATACTACAGCGTCATGGGGCCGGGAATCGATCAGGTCAAGTGCGGCGTCACGTCGGTCATTGATCATCACGCCAGCCCTTTCGCAGTTCGCGGCAGTCTTGCGAAGATCGCCGAAGCGTCTGCGGAGCTGGGGTTGCGGAGCAATCTCTGCTACGAGGTTTCCGACCGCGACGGAGAGCAGAGCAGGGTGGACGGCATTACCGAGAACATCGAATTCATCAAGGCGTGCGCGGCGAAGAAAGACGACATGCTCAAGGGTATGTTCGGATTGCACGCGTCCATGACCATCTCGGACAAAACGCTGAACGAAAGCGTGGAACGGATGGCGGGGCTTGACGCGGGGTTCCACGTGCATGTCGCCGAAGGCGTCGAAGACCTCGAGGACAGCAAGGCGAAGTATGGGCTGGGTGTGGTCGAGCGCTGGCACAAGCACGGCGTCCTTGGTCCCAAGAGCCTTGCCATTCACTGCATCCATATCTCCGAAAAGGAGATGGACCTGTTGAAGGAGTCGGATGTCGCGGTGGCGCACAACCCCGAATCGAATATGGGGAACGCGGTCGGTCTCTCTCCGGTGCTGCCGATGATGAAAAAAGGCGTCCTCGTGGGACTTGGAACGGACGGGTACACAGCCGACATGTTCGAATCTTACAAGGTAGCGAACTGTCTGCACAAACATGGGGCGAAGCTCCCCAGCGTTGCGTGGACGGAGCCTCCGACGATGCTCTTCGAGAACAACAAAAAGATCATGAACCGGCAGATCGACGGCGAGGTCGGAACGCTGAAGCCCGGCGCCTATGCCGACGTCGTCATCGTGGACTATGATCCGCCGACGCCGCTTCACGGAGGCAACATCAACGGGCACCTTCTCTTCGGCGTTTGCGGCAGGCACGTCAGCACCACCATCGCCAACGGGAAAGTCCTTATGGACGAACGGAAACTTGTTCACCTGGACGAAGAAAAAATCATGGCCGAGAGCCGCGCTCTGGCAAAAAAACTCTGGGAGCGGATATAGCAAAGAAGCTAACGCCGCCGGAGGGATGACGAAGCGCCCTTCGTAGCGACACCACGTCGCGCCGGAGGGCGCCTTGTGTACGAACTGCTCCTTACGGCGGCCTTTGGAAACAGTGTAGACGATCCCATTTTTTAAGGAGGATGCATGCCCATGACCGAGAGGCTGAACGTGGTCGGCTCTAATGTGCCGAGACATGACGCCCTTGCGAAAGTAACAGGCCGCGCCCGCTACGTTGCCGATCTGCCCTGCGATGGCGCATGGGTTGGGGGAGCGCTTTGGAGCAAAACTCCACGTGCCCGGGTGCGGAGCATCGTGTGTGCTCCGGATTTCGACTGGTCCCGGGTGACGGTGATTACTGCCCGCGATTTGCCCGGTCCCAACGAAGTGCACATGATCAAGGACGACTATCCGATCCTGGCCGGAGACGAAATCTCTTATATAGGGCAGGCTCTTGCGTTGGTTGCCGCACCCGATAAAAAGACGCTTGAAGAAGCGCTCGACGCGATGCGCCCGGATCTGGAGGAACTTCCGCCTGTGCTGAGCGTGGAGGCTTCGCTTGCAAAAGAAGCCATTATCTGGGGCGAGGACAATATTCAGGCACACTACAGGATAGAGCACGGAGACATCGACGAGGCGTTTTCCCGGTCCGATGTGATTATTGAAGAGACCTACAGAACGCATCATCAGGAGCACCTGTATCTTGAGACCAACGGAATGTTCGCCCGTCCGGGAGCGGATGGCGGCGTCATCGTCGAGGGATCCCTGCAGTGCCCGTACTACGTGGCCAGGGCCCTCGCGCACGCTTTGGCGCTTTCTCCGGAGAAGGTAACGATGCGTCAGACCGAGACCGGCGGCGCATTTGGCGGCAAAGAGGACTACCCTTCCGTCTTGGCGATTCAGACCGCGCTGCTTTCGCTGAAAAGCGGAAAACCCGTACGGATGGTGCTTGAACGCAGGACGGATATCGACGTCACCACAAAGCGCCACCCGTCCGTCATTCGCCATCGCACGGGTGTTACACGCGACGGAGTTATCCTCGCAGCTGAAATTGACATCATCTTTGACGGCGGCGCGTTTTCCACCATGAGCCCGGTAGTTCTCTCACGAGGTGTGCTCCATGCCTGGAGCGCCTACAGGCTGCCCAATGCACGCGTAATCGGCCGGGCGCTGGCGACGAATACTGCCCCCAACGGCGCATTCCGCGGTTTCGGAGCTCCGCAGACTGTTTTTGCCATGGAACGGCAGATGGACCGGATTGCTCGCGAACTGGGGCTTTCTCCGCTTGAAGTGCGGCGGAAGAATCTTTTAAAAACAGGAGATACGCTCCCGTGCGGGCAGGTGCTGCGTTCGGCCTATGCCGACCTTGTATTCGAAAGAGCTCTCGATTTATCCGGATACGAGGAAAAACATGGGAAGCGAAAAAAAGATGATCGCATTCTGCACGGAGTAGGCGTCTCGGTCTTCCTTCACGGCGGAGGATTTACCGGAGCTGGCGAGGAGAAGATCTCCGGTCGCGCCGTCGTGGAAGTCGCCGACGACGGGATTGTCGAGGTGCTCGTTAGCAGCACGGAAATGGGCCAGGGCGCCGCGACGGTGTTGCCGCAGATAGCGGCGGAAGTCCTCTCGCTTCCAGACTGGAAGGTACGGCATCCGAATCCCGATACTTCGCGCGTCCCCGACAGCGGCCCGACAGTCGCTTCACGAACGACCATGATGGTCGGGAGAATACTCCAGGATGCCACGAAGGATATGCGGGCCACGCTTTCCAACGAGGTGTCGAAAAAAGCCGGAGTGCTTTCTGAATCCATACTCTGGGAGCGCGGACGCCTTTCTTCCGGGGGGAGAGATCTCGGCTCTTTCGAGGAACTTGCCTTGCGGTACAAGGAGGAAAACGGAAAACCCCTGAGAGGCGAGGGCGTGTATGATCCCCCGTCCGACTGCCAGTGGAACGAGGCAGAGTACCGCGGCGATGCATACAAGGATTACGCCTGGGCATGCGACGTGGTGGAAGTGGAGATCGACCCGGATACGCTGGAGCTTCGCGTCCCGCATGTCACCTCCGTTGTTGAAATCGGCAAGGCGGTGCACCCTATGCTTGCCGAAGGACAGGTTATCGGCGGCACGCTTCAGGCGCTTGGCTGGGGCGCGATGGAGGAAGTCAAGATGGAGAGGGGGCGCTACCGCAACAACAGCGTTTCGACCTACATCATTCCCACGGCCGTGGATGCGCCTGAATTCACCGTGGAGATCGCCGAGACGCCGTCTCCCTTTGGTCCATGGGGCGCCAAAGGATTGGGCGAGCTCCCGATGGACGGCGGCGCGCCTGCCTTGGCCGCGGCTGTCGAGGATGCCCTCGGCGTCTTCGCTACGGAGCTCCCGTTGACCAGCGACCGTCTGCATGCACTCTTGCGGCAACGCCGGAAGTAAGGAGGGAACTATATGAAGTTTAAACTCACTGTAAACGGCAAGGTCTGTTCGGTGGACACGCCTCCAATGCGCCGTTTGCTTGATATTCTCCGCCAGGACCTGGGGCTGCCGGGCGCCAAGGAGGGGTGCGGCGAGGGAGAATGCGGAGCATGCGCCGTGCTTCTCGACGGCCGTCTTGTAAACTCTTGCCTTATCCCAGCCTTTCAACTGCCGGGCAGAAGTGTGGAGACTATAGAAGCGCTTTCCGTGGATGGAACGCCCGATACCCTGCAGCAGGCTTTTCTCGATGCCGGGGCGGTGCAGTGCGGTTTTTGCACTCCTGGTTTGGTCATGGCATCGAGAGCGCTTCTGTCGAAGAACGCTCACCCGACACGTAAAGAAATTCGCGAAGGCATCGCCGGAAATCTTTGCCGCTGTACCGGGTATGAAGCGGTGGTAGACGCTGTGGAGCAGGCTGCGGAAAAAGGCTACGCTCCCCGTCTTATTCCGGCGAATCGTCTGGATGCCTCCGTGCTTCTCGAAAAAGAAGAAGAGGGAAGAGTGTTCATACCCCGAACTCTTGAGGAGGCCTTTGAGGCGCTGTCTCTCCACGGAGAGGGGCTGACGGTGGTTGCGGGCGGGACAGACCTGTTGGTGGATATGGAGAAAAAAGGACTTCCCGCACCTGAAAAAGTACTTGATGTCACTGGAATCGAGGGGATGCGCCGCATAGGCGTTTCCGGAGATTGGCTGGAGATAGGCGCCGGGGCGACCTTCGCCGAAATCGCGGCGAATAAGGATGTTCTCTCCATAGCTCCGGCTCTGGCGCACTGCGCTTCACAAGTGGGCGCCGTCGCAATTCAAAATCGGGCAACTATCGGAGGCAACATCGCTACCGCTTCGGCGGCAGCTGACTCTCCCCCCGTCTTAATGGCCCTTGGCGCTTTCCTTGTTTTGGCAAGCGGGAGAGGATCGCGTGAAATGCCGGTGGAGGAATTTTTCTCGGAATACAGACGCACTGCCCGACGCGCGGACGAGCTGCTGGCCGTGGTACGTATTCCTCTTTCGGTGAAAGGGGCCCGTCAAATGTTCCGGAAGGTGGGGCTTCGGCAGGCGCTTGCAATTTCTCGTATTTCTGTTGCCTGCATTGCCGCCTTGGAGAGCGGCGTAGTGACTTCATGCCGGATAGCGGCCGGCAGTATGTCGGCGACGCCACTTCTTCTGAAGGACGTCTGCTCGGCGGTCATCGGCAGAAGATTAACCGGAGAACTGGCTGAAGAAGCCGGCAGAACAGCCGATGCTCTGGTCTCTCCCCGCACCGCGTCGGAATACAGGAAGGAAACTACCGGGAATTTAGTACGACGTTTTTTCACCGATATTCTCGAGGATAACGGGACGGCCTGATACATCCTGTACAGGCCGCAAACGGCAGAGTGAAAGGGAGGCGCTAAAGTATTATTTTTTGTTTTCCGGTGCGGATTCCCGAAGAAATGCAGGATGTAACGAAAAGAAAGTGCGATTTTAAAGCAAGAAAGACTTGACATGCTCTTCTTTTCTTATTATGATATACCCGTTGACAGGCGCCGTCAGCAAAAAGCACAAGCAATCAAGCTTAGGAGGAACAACTTTGACAACTCAAGGCACAGTAAAATGGTTCAACGCGACGAAGGGTTATGGATTCGTAACCTGCGACGATGGCAAGGACGTTTTCGTTCATTATAGCGCTATCCAGGGAGATGGATTCAAAACTCTCGACGAGGGCCAGCGGATTTCCTTCCGTATCACTCAGGGTTCCAAGGGAGATCAGGCTGCCGACGTAGAGAAGATATAACTTCGTTCGACATATCGCCATTTCCAAGGCAGCGGTTTTCCGCTGCCTTTTTCTTTTATTTTGGCGACTACTTTGCTTTGCCTGAAAGAGAGCGTGCATTTCTTTGCATTCTTTTAGTGTTCCGTGTACAATACCTTCCGCATATTTTCTCTTCCTGTAGGAATGAGATACATAATAGAGAAAAAATTACACCAGTGCGAATCGCACTGAAAGGGGTTGCGATTGAATGAGATCCGAGATTCTTTCCCAGGAGAATAATGTCGTCTCCATCAAACTTGAGTTCGAGGCTTCGGAATTCGCACAAGGAGTTGAGAAGGCGATAAAAGACCTTTCCTCGAAAGTGAACATCGCCGGTTTCCGCAAAGGACACGTGCCGCGCAAGGTTATGGAGATGCGTTTCGGCAGACAGGCGATCTATGCCGAGGCGATCGAGGCGATGCTTCCCGACGCAATAGAGCAGATCGTGAAGGATTATGATCTCGATCTCATCGACGAACCTAATGTGTCGATAGAGAAAATGGAAGAGGGCAGTCCCGTGGACGTCCGCCTTACCTTCGAAGTCACTCCCGAGGTAACGCTTCCGGAGATCTCGGCCATCACCGTACACCGTCCCGTAGCCTCCGTTGCCGACGAAATCGTGTCCGGCACCATAGACGATATCCGGGCGCAGAACGCGGAACACTCTCTGGTGGAGGACGTTCCGGTTGCGGAAAACCACGTTGTGGATATCGAATACCATACTGTTGTTCTGCTGGATGAGGGGAAACAAGAGCGCCACGGGCCGGATACAACAACGCTCGATCTCGGGCAGCCGACCGTTCGCACCGAGATCCGCGAAGCGCTTCTTGGCGCGAAGAAAGGCGAGTCCAGAACTGCCGATGTTCAGGTGGAGGAGAACTACCAGGATCCCAATGTAGCAGGACGTACCGTACGGTATGAACTGACCGTCAATGAGATCAAGGAGAAAGTTCTTCCCGAGATGACGCCTGATTTTTTCAAGAAGATACTCAGGAACGACTGCGAAACAGAAGAAGCTTTCCGCGAGGAGATAAAGAAGCGCATCCTTGAAAAAATATCCTCGGAAAATAATGGAAAAGCAGAATTCGATGCGCTGCAGGGCATCTCCGATATTTCTCAGCTTACTGTTCCGGAAACTCTTATCTCTCGCCAGATGATGGCGATGAAGAAAGAGGACGAAGAAAATATGAAAAAGAGCCGGAATATGTCCCTGGAAGAGATGCTGGCCGAGGCTTCCACGACGATGGAGGAGTACGAGAAAAATATCCGTGAACAGGCGGAGACCATTGTCCGTAGATCGCTAGTGCTTGACAAGGTCGCGGAGGAAATGGGGATCACTGTAGAAAAAGAAGACTTTGAAGCCGAGATGCAGACGCTTGCCTCGTCGTACAAAATCGATGCGCAGCGCCTTGTGGAAGGACTCTTCAAAGATGAAAAAAGACTGATGGAAATAGCCAACAGGATCAAATACAAAAAGACGATGAAGGCTATCATGAATACTGTACAGATCAACGAGACGGAACCCGCGGCGGAAGAGAAGCCAGCCGAGTAGGAGCGACGCGACGATCAGAGGAGGTGTTCTCTTTGTTGGTTCCATACGTGGTAGAACAGACCGGGCGAGGCGAACGGACATACGATATATACAGTCGACTTCTCAAGGACAGAATTATCTTCCTCGGGGATTCGGTCGATGAGCATACAGGCAATATCGTTGTAGCGCAGCTGCTTTTCCTTGAGAGCGAAGATCCCGAGAAGGATATTCACCTCTATATCAACAGTCCGGGAGGGTATGTTTCCTCCGGACTCGCGATTTACGATACAATGCAATATATTAAGTGTCCTGTTTCCACGATCTGTCTTGGACATGCCGCGAGTATGGCCGCTGTTCTGCTTGCAGGGGGAGCGGCGGGGAAGCGCTTTGTTTTGCCGAACGCACGCATCATGATCCACCAACCTCTTGGAGGCGTCCAGGGGCAGGCGACTGAAGTGGAAATTCACGCACGAGAAATACTGAAGCTGCGTGAACGGCTCAATGATATACTTGTGAAGCACACGGGACAGTCGAAGAAAAAAGTGCGGGCCGATACGGAAAGAGATTTCTACATGTCTCCGGAAGAAGCTGTTGAGTACGGGATCGTCGATAAAGTCATCCATTCGAGATAGAGTAAGCTTCAGTTCCGGAAACAACTGTTTTGATTCGACTTCAAGGGAGCCCGAGACAAGCAGACAACGCTCCGGTGCGTTCAGGGGAACGCGATGCTGGCAAAAGTGAGTTTTTTTGCCCTGGGAGTTTGTCGGCTTGCATTCCTGTGCAGGGGATGGAAGATTCAGGCGCTCCCTTGTTGCTGTATCCCGGGTAGAGAGGTTACAGGGAGGTTTATGAATGTTCAGGTTCGATGATAGGGGAAGAGGTTCTAAGAGTAATGGCGGGAAAAATCTCCATAACGGACGCTGTTCGTTCTGCGGGAAAGGGCAGGACGAGGTACAGAAACTTATTGCAGGGCCTGGCGTATATATATGCGATGAGTGCATTCATTTATGCAATATGATTCTTGCCGAGGAGGCAGGGGAATCCGCTACGAAGGCGAAAGCCGCGGAGCCCGTATTTCCGCTTTCGGAGGTTCCAAAACCGCGAGAGATAAAGGAATATCTGGACCAATATGTTATAGGTCAGGATCTGGCCAAGAAAGCCGTTTCGGTTGCAGTATACAATCATTTTAAGAGGATCAGCAACAATATGGCCGAAGAGAGCGATGTCGAGCTGCAGAAGAGCAACGTCCTGCTGATGGGACCTACAGGGTGCGGCAAGACTCTGATTGCGCAGTCTCTGGCGAAGAAGCTCAACGTTCCCTTCGCTATGGCCGATGCGACAACGCTCACGGAAGCCGGCTATGTCGGCGAAGATGTCGAGAATATCCTTGTGAAACTGCTTCAGGCTGCAGACTATGATGTAAAGGCTGCGCAGAGAGGTATCATTTATATCGATGAGATGGACAAAATTACCAGAAAGTCCGAGTCAGCCTCGATAACAAGAGACGTCTCCGGCGAAGGTGTGCAGCAAGCGCTCCTGAAGATACTTGAAGGTACGCTTTCAAATGTTCCTCCTAAAGGAGGAAGAAAGCACCCGTACCAGGATTTTATCCAGATCGACACGTCGAATATCCTTTTCATTTGCGGCGGGGCCTTTGAGGGCATCGAGGAGATCATTGGGCGCAGGGTGAACAAGAAAATCATCGGCTTTGGCGGCGACATCATGGGAAAGCACGATGCCCGACGCTTTGATGTGATGAAACAGATTCAACCCGAGGATCTCATGGCGTTCGGCTTCATACCGGAGATCGCGGGCCGTCTGCCGGTGATCGTCCCGCTTGAAGAGCTGGATACGGATGCACTGATCCGTATTCTTGTTGAACCAAAAAATTCCCTTTTGCGTCAGTACCAGAAAACATTCTCCATGGAAGGAGTTTCCCTGGAATTCACCGAGGATGCTCTTCGAAGCATCGCGCTAAAGGCAGGGGAGAAAAATACAGGGGCAAGAGGTCTTCGCGCAATCCTTGAGAACTTGATGATGGATCTGATGTACGATATCCCCTCCAGGGGAAAGGAAGTCGGCAAGGTGATCATCACCAAAGATGCCGTCGAAGGAACGCTGCCCCCTCTGGAAGAAACGAGAAGTTCGGAGGAGGTTGCCTGATATCATGAAGAAAGAAGAAGAAGCGCAGGTGCAGGAAATAACGGAGGAATCCGCCTCCGGTCCGCGCCGTTGTTTCGTGCTTCCGGTACGGGATATCGTTATCTTCCCCGGTATCATCGCGCCGCTTTTTGTGGGGCGCCCACGTTCCCTGAAGGCAATAGAGATGGCCATGCTTCAGGACAGGAATGTCCTGGTAGTCGCTCAAAAAGAGATGCAGGTCGACGACCCGAGGGTAGAGGATCTCTATTCAGTGGGCACTGTGTGCAGCATTCTCCAGATGGTCAGAATACCCGACGGGACGACGAAAGTACTCATCGAGGGTGTTGAACGTGTCCAGGTTGAATCGTACGGTAAGGGAAAAGAGACTCTTGAGGCTGATGTTGTATCCTTACCGTGGGAAGACCACCACTCTCCGAACCTGGAAGCTCTCAAGAGGAGTGTTTTGGAACAGTTCGAGAAGTACGTGACGCTCCACCCGCGGATTCCCGGCGAAGTACTCATATCAGTAATGAACGTAGAGGATCCCCGCCAGATTTCAGATTTGGTCGGCTCCCATCTCTCGCTGAAGGTGGAAAAGAAACAAAAATTGCTTGAGATGGTCAATCTTGAAAAGAGTCTGAAGTTTCTTCTGAAGGTGCTCTTGGAAGAGATCGATATCCTTCAACTGGAGCACGATATCCAGGATAAGGTGCGCCAGGAAGTTGAGCGGGGGCACAAGGAGTACTACCTGAGGGAACAGCTCAAAGTGATCCAGGACGAACTCGGACAGGGTGAAAAACCTTCCGAAGTTGATGAGCTTAGGACGCGGATAGAGGAAGCGGAGATGCCGGAAGCCTCTTTGAACAAGGCGCTTCATGAGCTGGATCGGCTTTCAAAGATGCCGCTCATGTCCGCAGAGGCAACCGTCGTACGGACGTATATCGACTGGCTGGTGACCCTCCCGTGGAATACGATGACGCCCGACAATCTGGAGATAAAACGGGCGCAGAAAGTCCTTGACGAAGATCACTACGGTTTGGAGAAAGTGAAGGAGCGTATCTTGGAATTCCTGGCTGTTCGCAAGCTCGCGCTGGACAAGATGAAGGGACAGGTGCTCTGTTTTGTCGGCCCTCCGGGCGTGGGAAAGACCTCTCTCGGGAAATCGATCGCAAAGGCGCTTGAACGCAAGTTTGTCAACATGTCGCTTGGCGGTATGCGGGACGAGGCCGAGATTCGCGGTCACAGAAGAACGTATGTCGGCGCGATGCCGGGCCGTATATTGCAGAAGATACGACAGGCGGGCGCACGAAATCCGGTGCTTCTGATGGACGAAATCGACAAGCTCGGACTTGACTTCAGGGGAGATCCCGCAGCGGCGCTTCTGGAAGTGCTCGATCCGGAACAGAACAGCTCCTTTACCGACCACTTCATGGAGGTGCCGTTCGATCTGAGCGACGTCATCTTCATCACGACTGCCAATGTCACCCACTCGATTCCCAGACCTCTGCTCGACAGAATGGAGGTCATCAAAATTCCCGGGTACGTATGGCAGGAGAAGATAAAGATCGCGAAAAACCATATTTTCCCTAGGATTCTGGAAGAGCACGGGCTTGCACCGAAGCAGTTGAAGATAACTCCCAGCGGTCTCGAACATGTTATCAGCGAGTACACTCGGGAAGCGGGGGTCCGGGGTCTGGAACGAGAACTTTCCACCATCTGTAGAAAGGTGGCGCGGAGAATCGTCGAAGACGAGAAGAATGCCGAACAGCCGGTTTCGATAGGCCCCAAGCAGCTAAAGGAGTACCTCGGCCCGCCGAGACTGTACGATCCTCGTCTTCCGAAGACAAAGGAGATCGGCACCGTCGTGGGTTTGGCGTGGACGGAGACCGGCGGCGATGTTCTCGTCATCGAGGCTGTCACGATGAAGGGGAAAGGAGAAGTGACCCTTACCGGGAATCTTGGCTCCATCATGCAGGAGTCGGCGCAGACCGCGATAGGTTTTCTCAGGTCGAACGCGGATGATTTTGGCATCGGGGCTATTGACTGGAAGGCTATCGATGTCCATCTTCATGTCCCGGAAGGCGCTATCCCAAAAGACGGTCCCTCCGCAGGAATTACCATGGCCGTGGCTATTCTTTCCGCAGTTCGCAAGAGCTCGGTACTTCCCAATATCGCCATGACAGGAGAGGTTTCTCTCCAGGGAAAGGTTCTCCCCGTCGGAGGTATCCGGGACAAGATATTGGCCGCTAAACGACAGGGGATCAAGAACATCATTCTTCCTCTGGCAAACAAGCCTGATGTTGAGGAAATACCGGAGTGGTCGCGGGACGGCCTTTCTTTCCGTTATGTCGACCGCGTGGAGAACGTGTTTGAGTTTGCCCTGGAAAGAGCGCCGTCTCTATGACCTCGAAGTGGAAAGTGTCGCTTGAGTGCACCGCGTTTACGGCAGACCAGTTTCCTCCTCCGGAGATCCCGGAGATCGCGGTGGCCGGACGATCGAACGTAGGGAAGTCGACGCTCATCAACAACCTGCTCGGGGTACGATTGGCCCATGTAGGGGCGACTCCGGGGAAGACCCGGAGCGTCAATTTCTTTCTTGTTGAACGGGAAGGAGTCCCGTTCAGGTTGGTAGACCTTCCGGGATACGGTTATGCCTCCAGGAGCAAAGCGGAACGGAATACGTGGTCCCGCCTCATCGAATCGTATGTTGCCAATCGAAAGAGTCTTTGGCTTGTGCTGCATCTTGTCGATTTCCGGCACGGCCTCCTGGAAAACGACGCATCGCTTCAGGAGTGGCTTGATGGCGTAGGGCTTCCCGTGTTCGTTGTCTTTACAAAAGGGGACAAGATCGCGAAAGGGAAGCATCGGAGCACGCGGGACCAGTTCATTCGAGACGGGATGAAATCGATCGACGTCCCCATAGTCACCTCTGGCGATAAGGGGATTGGAATTCAGGAGCTTAGAGTATTTATCGAGTCATTTCTTGACCGTCAGGAGTAACATAGAGTCCCCCTGCAGGGGGATTTTATTGAAATACTGCCGAAGAAGCAAATTTTTAGGCAACGGAGGGGAATTGCAGCATGGCAGACATTATGGAATCTATGGCGAAATCGTACGACCCCGAACCGATCGAAGATAAATGGTATGCGCGCTGGATTGATTCGGGTCTTTTCAAGGCGCGCGTCGACAAGAGCAAAGAGGCGTTTTCTATCGTAATCCCTCCGCCGAATGTCACCGGATCGCTTCACATGGGGCATGCCTTCAATCATACGTTCCAGGATATCGTCTGCCGCTTCAAACGTATGCGCGGGTATAACGTCCTCTGGCTGCCCGGCACCGACCATGCAGGTATCGCTACGCAGAATGTCGTGGAACGCCGTCTGGCGGGCGAAGGGAAGTCCCGCCACGATCTTGGCAGAGATGAATTTGTACAGAGGGTCTGGGAGTGGAAGGACGAGTTCGGTAATCGGATCATCAACCAGATGAAGAAGCTGGGGAACTCCTGCGACTGGGACAGAGAGCGGTTCACGCTCGACGAGGGACTCTCGAAGGCTGTCCGTTCCGTCTTCGTTCAGCTCTACAAGAATGGACTCATCTACAAGGGAAAGTACATCATCAACTGGTGCTCACGGTGCCATACGGCGCTCTCCGATATAGAAGTAGAACACGAAGAGCGTAAAGGGCGCCTCTACTATGTCAGCTATCCCTTCGTCGACGGAGAGGGGAGCGTTGTCGTCGCAACAACACGGCCTGAGACGATCTGGGGCGACGTGGCGATTGCAGTCCATCCCCGATCGGAAAAAGGCGCTCTCGTTGGAAGAAAGGTCCGCGTTCCTCTCGGTGGAAGGGAGATCCCGATTATCGAGGACATCATGGTGGACCCGGAGTTCGGCACGGGATGCGTCAAGATAACTCCTGCGCACGACCCCAACGATTTCCTGGTGGGACAGCGGCATAACCTTGAGCAGGTGCAGGTCATCGACGAAAACGGGATCATGAACTCCCTCGCTCCGGGATACGAGGGACTGAACATTGAAGAGGCACGTAAAAAAGCAGTCGAGGATCTTCAGGCTTCGGGACACCTCGGTACGATCGAGGAGATAACGCACTCGGTGGGGCACTGCTATCGATGCCATACCACAGTTGAACCCTATCTTTCCGAGCAGTGGTTCGTCAAAGCGAAGCCGCTTGCCGAGGCCGGTGTGAAAGCCGTACAGGACGGAAAAATCCGATGGGTACCTGACCAGTGGGAGAAGGTCTACTACCAGTGGATGGAGAATATCAGGGACTGGTGTATCTCCCGCCAACTCTGGTGGGGACACAGAATCCCGGCGTGGACCTGCGGTGAGTGCGGGCACATCACGGTTTCCGAAACTGACCCGACGGTGTGCGAGCACTGCGGAAGCACAGCTATAGTCCAGGACGAAGATGTGCTCGATACCTGGTTCAGCAGCGCACTATGGCCTTTTTCGACGCTCGGATGGCCCGAAAAGACCGAGGAACTTGAGTACTTCTATCCGACCTCTCTTATGGTGACCGGGTTCGATATTATCTTCTTCTGGGTGGCGCGGATGATCATGATGGGGCTGGAGTTCATGGACGAAATACCGTTCCATGACGTCTATATCCATGCGCTTATCCGCGACGAAAAAGGGCAGAAGATGAGCAAGTCAAGCGGGAACGTTATTGATCCGCTGGACATGATTGAAAAATACGGTGCGGATGCTCTCAGGATGACGCTTGCCGCGCTTACCGTTCAGGGAAGGGATATTTTGCTGAGTACCAGCAAGATAGAAACATACCGACTCTTCATGAATAAAATATGGAATGCGTCACGTTTCGCCCTGATGAATCTGGAGGGGCTCCCGCACGAGGCAGTCCTTTCAGATGATTCAGAGCTTGTGCTCCACGACAAATGGATTCTTACCCGGACCAGTCAGGTTGCCGCAGAGACGACGCGTCTTCTCGAAGCGTTCGGTATAGGCGAGGCGGCAAGAATGCTGTACGATTTTGTCTGGGGAGACCTCTGCGACTGGTACCTGGAGCTTTCAAAACCTGCTCTTAAGGGAGCGGAAGGGCCTGCCCGAAAGCTTGCGACACAGCTTGTCATCGCCTCCGTCTTTAAGGATGTACTCCTCCTCATGCACCCCTTCATTCCGTTCGTTACGGAGGAATTGTGGCAGGTTTTCGGGTTTGAAAATGATTCCGATGGAAACACTCCGTTTATGGAACTTCATCAGTGGCCGTCAGGCAACGAACGATTCAATTTCCCCGATTCACTGGACAAGATGACTGTTTTTCAGGAAGTTGTCAGGGTGCTCCGAAATCTTCGTGCTGAGGCCAGGGTGACTCCGCAGGCCTTTGTGAACCGCGCTGGTGTTCAGTGCAGCGAGGAGAGTCCTCTTTCCCTCATTCTCCGTGAAACGGCGCCGCTTATGCAGGAACTGACAAAAATCCGCGAGATATCCCTCTTGCCGCTCTCCGCGGATAAACCGGCAGGAGCGCTTTCCTCACAGATAACCGGAGGAGAGGTCAGTCTTATTGTAGGAGATATTCTCGACATCACTTCTGAAATAGATCGTCTTTCGGAAGAGATTGCGTCTGTAACAAAGAACATTCAGGCAAGCAGCCGCAAGCTCGAGAACGAGGATTTCGTCCGGCGCGCTCCGGCGGATGTTGTTGAGAAGGAACGACTTCGTCTCGAAGAGAACAAAGCGCGGCTTCGTCGTATTCACGAGAATATCGAAAGCCTCAAGCGCTCTTAAAAAAGATGAAACCCCCGTTCCTTTCCTTTGATGATCTGGAGGATTTCTTTTCCCGCTTGGCGAGCCCCGGAATACGCCCGGGGCTCGAACGGATTGCCCGGCTGCTCAGAGGGCTGGGCAATCCGGAAAAAAGGTTTCCTGCCGTTCATATCGTAGGAACGAACGGCAAAGGATCCACCGCTGCCTTCACAGAGCGAATTCTCCGGGAATCGGGATATTCTACGGCTTTATATACAAGTCCGCATCTGGAGTCTCCGGCGGAACGTCTTCTGTTGAACGGGGTCCCTCTCTCGCTTAAAGAGTGGTCTGCCTGTGCTTATGAAGTTGAAGAGGCCTTAAAAGATGATCCAACGCTCTGTGAAGATCCGCCGACGTTTTTTGAAATTGTAACTGCGACCGCATTTTTGCTCTGCGAACGCAGATGCGTCGACATCGCCGTGGTTGAAGCAGGACTGGGCGGAAGGCTGGACGCGACGAATCTTCTCGGCAACGTGTGTCTTACCTTGATTACGTCTATTTCAATGGACCATATGGATTTTCTGGGGGATACTCTCGAGAGTATTGCAGCAGAGAAGTTTGCGGTACTACGCAAGGGGAGGCCCGCACTCTTTTCGGGAACTCCCGCTTCGCTTGTTCCTCTCTTTCGATCGACCGCGAATGAACTCGGCGCGTTCCCGAATATCACTGCCGAACTCTGCTCTTGTGAAGCTATTCGTATTGAACCTGAAGGACTTTCGTATGTTTACCGGGTGATTCATCCTGCATTACGCTCTTCGATAAGAATGGACGCTACGAAGAGCGATAAGGATGCAGTCATTCAGGTTTTAACATCGTTGAGGGGCATATATCAGGTCGAAAACAGCGCGCTTGCTATTTCGGGCGCCCTCTTCCTAGTATCGAGCTTTCCCGAAATTACGTCTGACAGCATTCGTAAAGGAATCGCCGCTGCACACTGGCCGGGCAGATTCGAAACAATAGACTCCATCCCGCCGCTGATCCTTGACGGCGGGCACAATCCCGGCGGCGTAGAGAAGTTGGCGGAGAGTCTCTCTGTTGTCTACGGCGGAAAGAAGATCGGCGTGGTATACGGCTGTATGAAGGATAAAGCGTACCCCGAGTGCCTGGAACTGCTCCGGGAAGTCTGCTCCAAGCTCTATTGCGTTTCTGTCCCGGAGAATCCTCGCTCGGCCCAACCCGAACTTCTCGCCGATACTGCGCGTTCACTCGGGTGGATACCTGAAGAAATTTCGGTTTCGTATGATCCGCTGGAGGCCATTCGGGCTGCCTCTCTTTCAAATGAAGTTGTAGTCTGTTGCGGCAGTCTGTACCTTATTGGATACGTAAAGAGCAGGTTGCCTCTTCTCACAAAGGAGAGAACTGAATGAATAGGCCTTCTTTCAGAATCCAGGAAAAAGGAGACTTTCCGTTTCTTGAGTATCTCTACCCGGAGTCGCACGCGCCTTTTTTTATTCGCCTCTTCCTCCGGGGAACGCTCATGGACCGGACTCTCGGAAATCCAGCGACAGCCAGGACATTTGCTGAACCCTTGATACCCCGGCAAGGTCCTTTGATCGCCCCCCATCAGGTGCATGGCACTTTCATGCTTCTCGGAGATGCTTCGTATGCTCTTCCTGAACGTCCGGAAGGAGACGGTGTTTTTCTGGACACACCGTGTATCGAGGGATCTCTGCGTTTTGCCGACTGTTTTCCCGTTGTTCTTGCCTCGACGACGCCATTCCCTTGGATCGCCATTGTGCATTCCGGATTCAAAGGCGCTGTTTCCAACATCACCGGGACTGTTTGTGAAAGCCTCTTCTCTTCGAACGAACGTCATCCCGCCGCCACGTATGCCTGGGTTGGGCCTGGAATCGGACGGAAGCATTATAATAGAAAGTATAATGACCCTTGGACAAAAAAGGGGTTGTCGATTTTTTCTCCTGAAAACAGAGATGAACGTTCTATTGATGTGTCTTTTGATATCGGGGGCCAAATTAATCGCCAGCTAACCGACGCCGGACTTCCCCCGGGGAATATCTGCTCTCTGCCGCTGTGTACCTTTGAGAGGAGAGATATCTTCTATTCCTACAGAAACGGAGATATAAAAAACAGACTTTTTCTCTTAGCTTTTTTGACGGAGGAAAAAATACCATTATTTCATCGCTCTTCGGGAGAATTATGTAAGAGTACTCAAAGGGTTTTGTAGCCAAAGGAGTTGAAGAGTCCATGGACTTGAAACGAGTAGGCGTGATCGGAGTGGGCCATCTTGGCCAGCATCATGCAAGAGTCTACACTGAACTGCTCGGCGCCCATCTTGTAGGGGTGGTGGACCAGAATGAAAGCCGGGCGGCGGCTATAGGAGAGAATCTCGGCGTTCCATGGTTTACTGAAATAGACGACTTCATCGAACGTGCGGCGCCCGAGGCCGTAAGCGTTGTCGTACCCACAAGTATGCACTTCGAGATTGCACGAAAAGCATTAAAAAGCGGCATTCACGTTCTTATCGAGAAGCCGGTGACCACCACGGTAAATGAGGCGGAGCAGCTGCTCAGAATTGCCGCCGAGTCGGATCTCGTACTTCAGGTTGGGCATATTGAACGTTTCAACAGCGCTGTTCAATATATCTCGAAAATAGTGCATGAACCGCTCTTTCTTCAGTCACGCCGACTCGGGCCCTATTCCCCCAGAATAAGCGACGTCGGGGTCGTTCTTGATCTGATGATCCATGATATAGATATTATCCTTTCGCTCGTTCGGTCTGAAATCTCCGATATCTCAGCGACTGGTAGATGCATTCGATCCGATCATGAGGATATAGCCTCCGCACAGATCTCCTTTGCCAACGGTTCAATGGCGCATATCCTGGTAAGCCGCGTTTCTGAAAGGAGGCTGCGCCAGCTTGAAATCATGGAGCCGGAACGGTACGTCACGATTGATTATGAGACGCAGGATGTTTCAATCAACCGGTGTGTTCGTCAGAATAACAGCAGCTTAGTAGAGGTGATCGAGCACCCTGTATTCCCGAAGAGCGAGCCGCTAAAGCTTGAATTGCAGCATTTTGTAACATGCGTTCGCGAAGGGAAGCAACCCCTTGTTGGAATCACCGATGGGAAAAGAGCTTTGGAGGTCGCGGTGTCCGTACTGAAACAGATACACCTGGACGAACAGCAATTCTCAGAAGGCCGGCAGGCTCTTTCTTGTTGAGCTCCATTTCGAAAATCGTGTTATAGTGGTACCCCGGAGAAAATTAATCCGGGGTGCTTTTTTTTTCGACAGAGCATGTGTTTTTTTCTTATTTTTCTCATCGTGAAAGAGAAAAAAACTTTTTTTGAAGTAGCGTAATGTTTTTTTATAGGGTATCCTAATCCCGATTGCACAAATACCAAACAAAGCGGAGAATGCCATGCCTATTATCAATATCCAAGCGCTAATTGCCCTTGCTCTCTTCCTCGCCTCGCTGTTTATAGCGAGAATAGTTGTGCGGATTCAAAATGGTTCGTTGCCAGGCGGAGCGCTGTGGGTTCTTTACCTGAGAATGCTCCTTGGTTTTCTTTTTGCAGGGGCAATAGTATTAGCATTTTATTCCTTTGCCGGGATAGATATCATTTCAAAACATCTTTGAAAAAGTTGTCAGAGTAAGGAGGCAGAAGAGACAGTGTTTTTTTTCATGCGATTGAAACAATGTTGCATCTTATTTCTCCTGTTGCCATTTCTCTTCTCTGCGGGTCCGACAGAGTGTGCCACTCTTCCCGCAGCAGACAGAGAGGAATCGGAGCGTTTTTTTGCCCTGGGGTACGATAACTTCCTCAAAAGAGAGTATGCTCCTGCTCTTGAAAACCTTGACAGAGCATTAAAGTTGAATACATACCTTGTTGACTACTATCTTCTGCGAGGACTTGTTCTTCATCGTCTTGGCCGAACTGAAGAGGCCGTGAAATCGATTCGCTACTACCTGGAAGTTCGTCCGCGAGATAGCGCAGCTCCGAGAATTTTGGAACGTTATCAAGATGAAGTGTTTTTCATAGAACAATTCCTCTCAGGGGAGCCTCTGCAGTCTGGTATTATCTCTTCAAGGAAAGACGTCAAAACGGCATTTTCACTGGGAACCCTACAAAATCCCGGAGTAAGCGGTCTGGGGAAAGCGACGTCCTCTTCCGATGGTATATTCCTCTCGGATACGTTCGGGAACAGAGTTGGTTTCCGTCTCCCAGGAGAAGATCTTTTTCAGTTTGTCGAGATACCTGCTCCGGTAGTTGCGCTTTCAACAGGTGATAAAAGTTTTTATATTGTTTCAGAGAACGGAGAAATTTTTTCGCTCCCGGAAGGGGAGCGTACACCAGTGAAGATCGGACGAATTCCGGAGGAGCCTTCGGATGCAGCGTTGGTGACCAATAGCTTGCTCGTGGTTTCCAGCGCAGTGTCCAGAGAAATCACTCTGTACTCGCTTCCTGATCTCGCTTTTTCCGGGAGAGTTGAGTTCCCGGAAGAGGAACGTCTTTTCGAACCTGTCGCTATTGCTGTGTACGGTAATTGGCTTGCCGTCGCCGACCGAAACAATTCAAAAGTTCATGTTCTGTCTTTTCAAGACAGAAAGCCGTTTTTTGAAATAGAAGCCGAAACACCGAGAGATCTTGAATGGTCTTCATTAGGAGACCTTTTTATTCTCCATGAATCGGGTAATGTAACAAAGTCTCGCATCTCCTTCTCAGGAGAAAGAGCCCCAGAATCGGAAACGGTGCTTTCCGATGTCCGCGAAGCCTGGAGTCTCTACTCAATCCATGATCGTGTCTTCTGTATCGATATCTCGGGCTCAAAGCTTTGGGAGCTGTTTCCAGTGCCTCGCGGAAAGAACCTCGCGATGCTCTCCCTTTTTTCTCCGTCAATCTCCAGGGAGCAGGACAGAGAGAGTTTCCTTCTCGAAGGAACAATCAGCGGTCCGTTTCGAACGTACATGTCTCTGAATGCCCCTGTGGTAACTTCCGTCTGGAATGAGCGCCTTCTCGGCGGAGCGTTTGTTCCCTCTGTTTCAAAACATCATGGAATGACGCTTTACTTCAAACCGGACGACGCAGTCCATTCACGCAACGGTGCGGTTCCTGCAGCTTCCGGGAGAGAAGTTCTTGGTGCGCTGATGGAAGCGTGGTATTCAAGAAAGGGCGACGTTGGCAATATAGTGGTGACGGCGAGTACCCCCTTTTCTTTTGAAGAAATAGTCCAGTTAACTGGTTTTTGCCTTCAAAACCGTGTGCGTATCTTCGTGTTAGCGGACAGCCTCCCCTCCTTGGAGCTGCTTCGAGCAGCTTCATTGACAGGCGGGAGCGAGACGTTTGTTCCCAATGGCGCATGGGGGCCTTTCCCGCCGTATTCGGGGGGAAGCCTCAGGATCGTACTCCCTGCCGACGAAACCTCCTCCGGATTCCCGAGCAGGTCGACGCTTTCGGTGTATCTGGACATCGGAGTTGTTCCGACGAGAGATTGGGTTCCTCTCTGGCCGGATCTATTGTGATCCGTCAGAATTGAAAAGTACGCACTATTTTCCAAAGGAGGAGAGGTTGAGCATGAACAAAGAGTATACAGAAGCAAAAGCCCGTTTTGAAGCGGGAGTCATGAAAACTCTTCAAAAGAACAAAGAGCGCAAAGATGCGTTTTCAACCGGGGGAGGTCTTCCTCTTGAGCGCCTGTACGGGCCCGACATGACGGAGGGAACCGATTATGTGAAGGAAATCGGATTCCCCGGCGAGTATCCGTTTACGCGAGGTGTGCAGTCGACGATGTACAGGGGTAGATTCTGGACGA
Organism: Aminobacteriaceae bacterium; assembly: GCA_963668335.2. Lineage (GTDB taxonomy): Bacteria > Synergistota > Synergistia > Synergistales > Aminobacteriaceae > JAAYLU01. Next base: position 46,981 of record CAXXRY010000029.1, read on the forward strand.
TGCGCCAGTATGCGGGGTTTGCTTCCGCCGAGGAGTCGAACGAGAGATATCGTTATCTTCTTGCTTCGGGTACGACGGGACTTTCCGTTGCCTTCGACCTTCCCACGCAAATCGGTTACGACTCCGACGACCCTATGGCGCAGGGTGAATGCGGGAAGGTCGGCGTTGCCATCGACAGTTTGAAAGACATGGAAACCCTTTTCGACCAGATCCCACTCGACAAGGTATCCACGTCGATGACGATCAATGCTCCGGCGAGCGTTCTTCTGGCCATGTACATCTGTGTGGGAGAGAAGCAGGGTGTTCCAATGAGCGCGCTTTCAGGTACTATTCAGAATGATATTCTGAAGGAGTATATTGCGCGAGGAACATATATATTCCCTCCTAAGCCATCCATGCGCCTCATTACCGATATCTTCGAGTTCTGTAGCCAGAACGTTCCGAAGTGGAATACCATCTCTATTTCCGGGTACCATATCCGGGAGGCCGGCAGCACTGCAGCGCAGGAAGTCGCGTTTACGCTTGCCGACGGAATAGCCTATGTTGAAGCTGCGCGTTCGAAAGGGCTTGACCCGAATGTCTTCGGCGAACGTCTCTCCTTCTTCTTCAACGCGCACAACGATTTCCTTGAGGAGGTTGCGAAATTCCGAGCTGCACGTCGTATGTGGGCGAAGATCATGAAGGACCGTTTCGGTGTGACGAATCCGAAAGCACAGATGCTCCGATTCCATACGCAGACGGGCGGCAGCACATTGACCGCGCAACAGCCGGAGAATAATATCGTTCGAGTGACCATGCAGGCGCTCTCTGCAGTCCTGGGGGGTACACAGTCTCTTCATACCAACAGCATGGACGAGGCCCTCGCGCTCCCGAGCGAAAAGAGCGTTATGATTGCGCTCAGAACGCAGCAGATCATCGCCTACGAATCCGGAGTCACCAACACTGTAGATCCTTTTGCAGGAAGCTACGTAGTAGAATCCCTCACAAATGAAGTTGAAAAGAAGGCGTTCGAGTATATTCAGCAGATCGACGAAATGGGCGGTATGCTCACGGCCATTGAGAAGGGGTATGTCCAGAAGCATATCCAGGATTCAGCGTACGAGTTCCAGCGTGCGGTGGAGTCAAAAGAAGCCGTCGTTGTCGGGGTCAACAAGTTTCAGATAGAGGAGAAGAACAAAGATATGAAACTTCTGACTGTTGACGCTTCCGTCGGAGAGCGGCAGATCAGGAAGCTGCATGAACTGAAATTGTCCCGCGACAATGTGGCGGTGAGCAATGCTCTTGACGCCATCCGCTCAGCCGCTTCGAACGAGTCGCAGAATCTTATGCCGCTTATTATTGATGCAGTCCGTGTCTATGCAACGGAAGGTGAAATCTGCGGCGTACTTCGCGGCATCTTCGGTGAATATACAGAAAATATCGTTTTGTAGCCTTTTAATTAAGGTTGTGTATAAGGACTATCATAATGGAGGGATCTTCCATGGATGAGAGAAAAATAAGGGTTGTGGTGGCGAAACCGGGTCTTGACGGCCATGACAGAGGTGCGAAGGTTGTAGCGCGCGCTCTCAGGGATGCCGGAATGGAGGTCATTTATACTGGTCTTCGCCAGACGGCGGAGCAGATCGTGGAGACGGTAATGCAGGAAGATGCCGACGCGGTGGGAATCAGTATCCTCTCCGGAGCGCATACGTTTTATTTCACCAAAATTATCAACATGCTCAGGGAAAAGGATGCTGGAGATGTTATCGTGTTCGGCGGAGGAGTTATTCCAGACAGTGATATTCCCGGTCTCCTTGAGGCTGGTGCAGGCGCCGTTTTCGGTCCCGGGACCCCGACATCAGTTTGTGTCGATTGGCTTAAAGAGGCGGTAGCAAAAAAACGGGCGAAAGAGTAGTCCATTGGCTGTGGATACTTTGCTCGAAAAGGCGTTGGGAGGAAACATCCGTTCTATCGCCAGGATTATCAGCCTGATCGAAAACGACAATCCGGAGAAGGACGTTCTCCTCAAGCGAATATACCCGATGACCGGGAAAGCAATTGTACTTGGGATTACCGGTAGTCCGGGCGCAGGGAAAAGTACGCTTACGGACAAGGTAATAGAACACTTTCGGCGCCAGGAGAAAAAAGTCGGAGTTATAGCAGTTGATCCGTCAAGTCCCTTTTCCGGAGGGGCGATCCTTGCGGACAGAATT
>CAXXRY010000030.1:0-96891 GCA_963668335.2 Aminobacteriaceae bacterium
GCGATGCCTGCCCCGGGGATCACGACGCCGGAGCCGAAGCCCATGTAGTTGCTCTGGATGTAGGAGATCATGGTCCCCTCGCCGTCCGCGGCGCAGAGGTAGACCGTCCCGCCCGGAAGCGGATTCCCGGCGTTCCGCCCCTCGGCGCGTTCGCCAAGGAGCGCCCGGCGGGCATCGGCGTACGACGCGGCCAGAAGCTCCTTTACGGGAACGCCGCTGAAGCGGGTGTCCGCGACATAACGGTGCGCGTCGGCGAAGCCCATCTTGATCGCTTCGATCTGCCGGTGGACGGTCGTCGGGTCGTCGTGCGAAGAAAAATCGAACCCGCGCAGTATCGAGAGCGCGATGAGGGCGACGATCCCCTGCCCATTGGGAGGAATCTCCCAGACATCGTACCCCTTGTAATGCACACCGATGGGCTGCACCCATTCCGGACGAAAGAGCCCAGGTCCTCGGCGCTGAAGTAGCCTCCGGTTCTCCGGGCGGCTTCGAGGATCTTCTCGGCGATTTCCCCCTCGTAGAAGTCTCGCGCGCCGCTGGATGCGATCATTTCCAGCGTACGGGCGTGCGCCTCGGATCTCCAAAGCTCTCCGGCGCTGGGGGCGTGCCCCGAGGGGGCGAAGGTCTCGAACCAAGCGCGGAACTCCTCCCCTTTCTCCAAAGCGTATTTCTTGAACGCCAGCTCCCAGTGGTGCGCCGTCGTCACCGAAACCGCGTGCCCGTCCCGCGCGAGGAAAACCGCCGGGGCGAGGTTCTCCTCAAGGGAGAGACGCCCCATCGTCTTCGTCAGCTCCGCCCACGCCGCGGGAGCTCCGGGAACCGTCGAGGGGGTCCACCCGTAGGTCGGCAATTTGCCGGAAGCGGCCCACCCCTTCGATTCGGCAAGCTCCATGGAGAGCGCCTTCGGGATGGGACCGCTCGCGTTGAATCCGGACAGCTTGCCGTCCTTCCAGATAATGGCGAAGGCGTCGCTTCCGATGCCGTTCGCAGTCGGCTCCACCACGGTAAGGGCAGCGGCGGTGGCCACTGCGGCGTCCACCGCGTTGCCCGCCTTTTTTCATCACATCCAGCCCGGCCTGGGCGGCGAGCGGATGCGACGCGCACACCATGCCTCGCGAACCGTAGGTCATGTTCCTGCGGGATGGGTAGGGATAGTAGTGCGGATCGTACTGTACAGTCATTGTTGTCTCCTCCTGAGATAAAAACTTATCAAAGGTATTGTTTTTTCAAATATAGCATGATCGTCTTCAGCCGATCAATTGCAGCATACCATATTTTCTTCTTTCCGGCGTAGGCTTTCTTCATACCTTCGAAGAACCTTTTTCTGCCGCACTATCTGAAAAAGAATGCAGCATCCTCCTGTTTTTTTTAAAACTTCACCTCTTGAAATTTGACAATTGAGAAAAGATATGGTAAGACCTATGTATGTTTTTCAAATAGAAAAAGCTTTTTCCTATAGGAAAAAGGAGGTATATGAACAGTCTTGAGAAAGCACTCTGGATTATCAATCGCCTTGCAATGCCCCCTTATGAAATGAGGCTCTCCGAACTCGCCAGAGAACTCGGGATGACTCCCGGGGGAGTTTCCAAGATCATGGCGACATTGGAGCAGCAGTTTTTCGTCACTCGAAACCTCTCCTCCAAAACCTACTCAATAGGTCCTTCCCATCTCCGTCTCTCCTACGTCTACAACCAGATACGAGGCATTCAGAGCATCGGCGTCCCGTATCTGCACAAAATCAGAGCTCTTACCGGAGAGACGGCGATCATATCCATTCGGGAGGGAACTGAAGGCTTTCTCGCCTACAAGGTCGACGGGGACAATTTCCTCCGCTCCTTGGTAAGAGTTGGAAAACACCTGGCGATCAACGGCGGAGCCGCTGGCAAGCTGCTTGCAGCATGGCTGCCCGAAAAAATACGGGAGCGAGCTCTGGCGAACCGCGTCCTGGAGCGGATGACGCCGAATACGCTCGTCGATCCGCAGCTTCTGGCGAAAAGAGTACGAAAAGATACGTTCCCAGGGGTACTCCCTGAGTCTGGGAGAGGTCACCGAGGGCGAAATGGGGCTCGCCGTCCCCATTTTCGACAAGGACGGCGCGGTATGGTGCTGCCTTACCATCGGTTCCACCGAGGACAAAAAACACAGGATGGAAGAATGGCTCCCGGTGCTCGAAGAATGCGCCAGCAGAATCTCCGAGGCCTTGCAGTTCAGGCGCTGAAAACATATCTCTATACAAGGAGCGTGGAAAATGAGGAAGAACATCGCGGAGTTTATCGAACGCAACAAAGCGGAAATACTGGCGTTCTGGGAGACGCTTGTCAATATGGAAAGCGCTTCCACGGACAAAGAAGGCGTCGATCGGACGGCGCGATTTCTTGTGGAACGCTTCCGGAAGCTCGGTGCGGAAACCCGGATCATGGAGTTCGAGAAGGCGGGAAACGGACTGGTCGCGATCTTCGGAAAGGGGCGCCCCGGAAAACCCGTCGCCTTCATGGGACATTTCGATACGGTTTTTCCCAAAGGAGCCGCAACAACGCGCCCCTTCCGTATCGAAGACGGAAGGCCTACGGCCCCGGGGTTCTGGACATGAAGGGAGGCATCGTCGTCCTTTCGTCCGTTGCGCACTTTCTTGAAAAATCGAGCTTCGGCGAGCGCCCCGTCGTCGTTGTGCTTGCCGGCGACGAGGAAACGGCACACCGCTTCTCTTCGATGGGAAAGGTATTTTCGGACGAAGTGCAGGGATGCGCGGCGGCGTTCAATTTCGAAACAGGCGACAAAAACAGCGGTCTTGTGGTGGGACGAAAAGGAACGGCGATCTTTACATTCTCCGTCGAAGGAGTTTCAGTTCATGCGGGACGCGAACCCCGAAAGGGGCGAAGCGCCATCCTTGAGATCGCGCACAAGGTAATTGCGATTCAAGCGCTCAACGAGAACGACGAAGAGATGACGTACAACGTCGGCACCATCAAGGGCGGAGTGGTCCCAAACGCGGTTCCCGACAGCGCGGAGATCGCCGTGGACGTTCGCTATCTTTCTCCCTCGCAGCTGGATGTCATTTCGTCGCAGATGAGCAAAATAGCCGACACGACATATCTCGACGGAACAAAAACCTCGCTTTCTTGCTCCGTTGGCATCCCGCCGATGGCGAAGACCGCGGAAAACGAACGTCTCTTCGATTTCGTCCGCCGGAAGGCGCTGGAGCTTGGACAGCCCGAACCGTGGGCCGAATTTTCCGGCGGCGGCTCCGATTCCGCTTTCTCGGTGAGCGCCGGAGTACCGACACTGGACCAGATGGGCGTACGGGGAGAGTGGAATCACTCCGACAGAGAGTACGCTCTTGTCGATTCGCTTTTTGAACGGATCGAGCTCGTAACGGAATGTGTCATGGATCTTGAACATTTCGCACCACACTCTGAATAAGGGGGTATCAAGCAATGCACCCGAACGACGGTGAAAAACTCTCTCAATCAGGAGCTACAAAGGGGTTCCTTGGTTTTGTCGAACGGACGGGGAACAAACTGCCCGATCCGTTCCTTCTGTTCACGATTTTTGCGGTCATCGTACTTATTCTCTCCTACGTCCTCAGTAAACTCGACGTCTCGGTGACCTACCTCGGCGCGTCCGGGGCCGGCGAGGCGGCCAAGGAGGTTACCGTTCACGTACAGAACCTTCTGGAAAAGAAGTTCTTTCTCGTCTTTCTCAAGGACTTCGTCAAGACGTACATCACCTTCCCGCCGCTCGGCATCGTCATGGTCATGATGCTCGGCATAGGCTACGTGCAGGACACGGGCTTCTTCGACGCCTTCATGAAGAAGACGCTGCTCGGCGCTCCGGCGTTCATGATCACATTCCTTCTCGCCTTGGTCGGCGTCTGCGCCAACATCTCCGGAAACGCGGGCATCATCATCGCCACCACCATCGGCGCCGCTCTCTTCTCCTCCCTCGGCAGGAATCCGATACTCGGCGCCGTCGTCGGCTACGTCTCGGCGCACGGAGGATTCACGGCGAATCTCATCGTCTCCGCGGATGACGCGCTCTTGTCCGGAATCACCGCCTCGGCGGCGAAAGCAATGGGGATCACAGCTCCCGTGCATCCTCTCATGAACTGGTTCTTCTCGCACCCGCCACGATCGTCATCGCCCTCGCAGTCACGTTCGTCACCGAAGTCATCATGCCCCACTACGTCAACGTGAAGGGCAACATCAACGCGTCGGCCATCGACGCCCGTAAAATCACCGAGGCAGAGTCAGCCGGTCTCAAGCTCGCCTTCAGATACTTTTTGGTCTTCTTCGTTCTTTTGCTGGTCGGTATGGTTCCTTCCACCGGACTCCTCCGCAACGACGCGGGTGGATTTCTCCCCTCTTCCCCGCTGACGTACGGCATCGTTCCTATTCTCTTCTTTCTCTTCATGTTCGTGGGAACCGGCTACGGAATAGGCTCGAAGGCCGTCAAGACACACAGAGACGTACCGAAGTACATGGCGGGCGGACTGCGGGCCTCTCTCTCCTACTTCGTGGTGGCGTTCCCGGCCGCATTCTTCATCTATTTCTTCTCCAAAGCAAGCTGGCCGTCATTCTCTCCGTCACGGGCGCCGAAATGCTCAAGGCTATGGATTTTACGGGTATCCCGCTCGCCGTCTCTTTCGTCGTGCTGGTCGCCTTCCTGAACCTGTTCATGACGAGTGGTTCTTCCAAGTGGATGATCCTCGCGCCGATTTTCGTTCCGATGTTCTCCGTAGTCGGGTTTGCCCCGGCCCTGACGCAGGTTGCCTACCGCATAGGGGATACTGTGACGAATCCGATTACCCCGATCAACTACTTCCTGCCGATGCTGCTCGCTATCATGGAGCAGTACAAACAGAAAGACGAAACGATCGGACTTGGAAACGTCATCTCAATGACGCTGCCGTACAGCATCTCCTTCTTCATTCTTCTGGTCGCGATGCTCATCGTCTACATGCATTTCGGCATACCTCTCGGCCCCGGCGTGTCGAGCTGGATGTAGCTTTCGCACCCACAGCCTGAAAGCATTTCTCCAGAGCGGCTTCGGATTTCTTCCGGGGCCGCTTTTTTACATGTCGGGAACAGATGATATTTCACTATACGAAACACAAGTTTATCCTGTCGAACGTTGACGAAATTCTTCTTCATGGGTAAGATTAAAGAGGAGCGGCAACAGCTTCCCGGGAAGAGACAAAATCCCGGTTTCTGACCAAAACACGGGAGGTGATTTCGAGAGATGCGCATACCGTACGACGACATGCGGGACGTGTTCCTGCGGATACTGAAGAAATACGGCTTTCAGCAGGAGAAAGCGGCTCGCGCCGCCGAACTCTTCACCGACAACACCTGCGACGGCGTGGCCTCGCACGGGGCGAACCGCTTCCCGAGGGTGCTTTCCTATATCCGCAAGGGGCATATCGACCCCGCCGCCGACCCGGTCATCGAGGAGTCCTTCGGCGCCCTTGAGCGATGGAACGGCAACAGAGGCATGGGGTGCACGAACGCATTCTCCGCGATGGACAGGGCGATGGAGCTTGCGGCCCTCTCGGGAGTCGGCTGCGTCGCCATGCGGAACACCAACCACTGGATGCGGGGCGGAGCGTACGGCCTCCAGGCGGCACGCAAAGGGTTCGTCGGCATCTGCTGGACGAACACCATGCCGAACATGCCTCCATGGGGAGCGAAGGACCGCCGCATCGGCAACAACCCGATCATCATGGCGCTTCCGTGGAAGGAGAGCCCAGTGCTGATCGACGGCGCGCTGGCGCAGTTCTCCTACGGCGCCATCGAGGCCCACCGGCTGGCGGGCAAACAGCTCCCCGTCCCCGGCGGCTACGATGAGGAAGGGACGGGTCACGACCGACCCCGCAGCGATCGAGAAAACGTGGCGCGTGCTCCCGATCGGCTTCTGGAAAGGCTCCGGCCTTTCCATCGCGCTCGACCTGATCGGCGCGCTCCTCTCGAAGGGGAACACCGTCCGTCAAATTGGCGAACTCGGCGACGAGATCGCAGTCACCCAGACCTTCCTCGCCTTCAACGCGGAGGGGATGTACGGGAAGGAGTACGTGGAATCCGTCGTGGAGGGCGTCCTCTCCAACCTGAAACAAGCTGCTCCATCGGAACCGGGGGGCGAAATCCTCTACCCCGGCGAGAAGGAGGGGCGCACGCGAAGAGAGAACCTCGAACTTGGAATACCCGTCAACGAAGAGATCTGGGAGGGCATCCTCCGGGAGCTCGCGTAAAGCTTGTGCTTTCGCGGAAATAGTTTCCGCATATCTCAACCAAGAGAAAGGGGTACCAAAAATGAAGAAGTGCACACTGTTGTTCCTTGTTGCTGTTCTTGCGGCGTTCTTTGTCCTCCCCGCGCAGGCCGATCCACTGAAGATCGTGGCGGCGCACAACCAGACGTCCCTTGAGAATCCGTACCAGCACGGCATGATGAAGTTCAAGGAAGTTCTGGAGAAGATCTCCGGCGGCGAGATCTCCGTCGACGTCCACGCCGGAACCATCGGGCACCAACGAGGACGAGCTCGTCGAGAAGCTTCAGCTCGGCGCGGCCGACGTCGTCGTGGCCTCCCCCGGCTTCATGACGAAGATCGGCATCCCCGAGGTCGACCTCTTCTCGCTTCTCTACCTCTTCAACAACTTCGGACACTGGGAGAAGGCCGTCGACGGCGAAGCCGGACAGACGCTGGCGAAGATCATCAACGAGAAGTCGCACAACACGTTCCGTATCGCTGCCTACTGGTCCGCCGGAGTCCGCAACTACTACGGCAAGAAGCCCATCAACACGATGGACGACCTCAAGGGCATGAAGATCCGCACCCAGATGTCCGGGGTCGTGGCCGACTTCTGGAAACAGACCGGCGCCATTCCGACGCAGGTCGCCTGGGGCGAGCTGTATCAGGCGCTCCAGCAGGGCATCGTCGACTGTGCCGAGAACGACTACACGAACTTCAGCCTTCTTGATCACCATAAGACGGTCAACGGCAAGTTCATCACCGAGACCGAGCACGACTACACCACCCGCTTCGTGCTGATGAACGGCAAGAAGTTCGACTCCCTTACCGACCAGCAGAAGGCGTGGATCGTCGAAGCCATGAAGGAAGCCACGGCGACGGAGCGCGAGATCACCTACAACATGCTCTCCAAGTCGAAGGAGCGCGTCATCGCCGACGGCGGCACGGTGAACACGATCGACAAGGCGCCCTTCATCGCCATCGCCGTGCCCATTCAGGACAAACTCGCCGAGAAGCTCGGCATCCAGAATCTCGTCGAGATGATCCGCGCGGCGGGTAAGTAGGCTCTTTTCTCCTCCTGCGGGAGGTCGACGGACATTCCCCGTGCGATCAAGCGGGGAATGTCCCTTTTTCTTCGCCCCGAAGGGCGACGGACGAGGTTTTCAAAGAGGAGGAGAACCGTGAAAAAACTGATTACCACGCTCGTACACATCCAGGAAACGCTGGGGACTGTGCTGCTCGCCATCTTCTTCCTGGCCATCCTCGCACAGATTTCCGCCCGCTATCTGGCGATCCCGCTGCTCTGGACGGAGGAAGTGGCCAACTACTCTTTCATCTGGGCGGTCTTCATGGGAGCGTCCGTCATGATCCACCACAAGGCCCACTTCGCCTTCAACTTCTTCCGCGATAAATTCACAGGGAGAACGGCGGCGTTCTACGACGCCTTCATTTCCGTCATTCTGCTCTGCTTCACCGTTCCCATGGCATATTACGGCGTGGTTGTCACCACGTCGTTCTGGCATTACAACTGGATCACGCTCCCTTGGGTCAAGATGGGATACACGTGGCTCTGCCTTCCCATCACCGGCTGCACGATGACGATCTATACCGTCGCGCACATCGTCGACGACATACGCATACTCTCCTCGAAGGAGGCCGTGTCATGACGCCGATGCTGATCGTCGGATTTTTCGTGCTGCTCATCTTCCTCGGCGTCCCCATCGCCTTCGTCATCGGCATCATCTCGCTGGCCGGGATCGCCACGCTTCCGTTCGTCCCGAACTTGACCGTCTTCATGAAGATGTTCAACGGCCTCAACTCCTTCGTTCTGCTCGCCGTGCCGCTCTTCATCCTGGCGGCCAATCTGATGAACCACGGACAGATCACCCGGAAGCTCGTGAACTTCTGCATCGCGCTTGTGGGGAACATCCGCGGCGGCCTTGCGCACGCGAATATCCTGGTCTCCATGATCTTCGCAGGGGTCTCCGGCTCCTCCCAGGCGGACACGGCGGGAGTCGGGAAGATGCTGATTCCCGCGATGATCGAGAGCGGGTACGACAAGGAGAACTCCGTCGGCGTCACCGCGGCCTCCTCGACCATCGGCGTTATCATCCCGCCGAGCATCCCGATGGTGATCTACTCCGGCCTCACCAACGCTTCGGTCGCGGCGCTCTTTCTCGGCGGAATGATCCCTGGAATCCTCGTCGGGCTTTCCATGATGATGATCGTCTACCTGATCGGTCATCGGAGGAACTTCCCCAAGTACGAGAAGGCGAAGTACTCCGACGTCTGGAAGCTTTTCAAGGAGTCGTCACCCGCGCTGCTGACCCCCGTGATCATCGTCGGCGGCATCACCACCGGCTGGTACACGCCCACGGAGGCGGCGGCCTTCGCCTCCGTCTATGCCCTTCTCATCAGCCTCTTCGTCTACAGAACGCTGAAACTGCGCGACCTTCCCGCCATCCTCAAGGAGACACTCAAACTCAGCTCGCTCTCGCTCTTCGCGCTCGCCACGGCCAGCGCTCTCGGCGAACTGCTGGGGTACTACAAGGCCTCCGAAAGCGTCGCGAGCTTCTTCGCGGCCAATGTCGGCAATCCTCGCCTCTTCCTCCTGATCGTGATCGCCTTCTTCCTCTTCGTCGGTACCTTTATGGACGCGATACCGGCGATGATTCTCTTCATCCCGGTCATCCTGCCGACCGCCGTCCGTATGGGCATCTCTCCTGTTCATCTCGGCGTCGTCGTCGTCATGACGCTCGCTGTGGGCCTGGTGACCCCGCCGTACGGGCTCTGTCTGCTCATCGCCGGCTCGATCGCCGACCTCTCGATAGAGAGGGCGTTGAAGGGCGTCCTCCCCTACATCTCCGCTCTGATGGTCATCCTGCTGCTGGTGGCGATGTTCCCCGACGTGGCCTTCTTCGTTCCGAAAATCCTCGGCGTGATGTAACCCCCGAACGCGAAGAGAGGGAGGCGGCAAAAATGCCGTCCTCCCTCTCTTTTTGTATTTCAGTACCCGGCAGGAAAATTCTATTCGTACCGGCAAGCCTCTTCCGAGCCGTTCAGGACGCGAAGCGCCCCTTCGACGAGGGCCTGCATCTCGTCCTCTCCGGGGTAGATCTTCACAGGGGCGATAAAGGCGACCCGGTCGCTGATGAGCTTGGTAAAACGCTCGTTGAACGCAAGCCCCCCCGTGAGAATAATGGCGTCCACTGCTCCGGAGAGCGAAGCGGCGCACGCGCCGATCTCCTTCGCGATCCTGTAGGCAAGCGCCTCGAAGAGAAGACGCGCGTTGTCGTCCCCGGCGTCCATCCGGCGGAGAACCTCGCGGAGATCGTTCGTCCCGAGGTGCGCTACAAGACCGCCCTTTCCGGTGAGCATCTTGAGCAGCTGCGGCAACTCGTACTTGCCGCTGAACGCCAGCTTGACCAGCCCGCCGACAGGGAGGCTCCCGGCCCGCTCCGGAGAGAAGGGGCCGTCGCCGTCGAGCGCGTTGTTCACGTCGATTACGCGCCCCTTTTCATGGGCACCCACGGAGACGCCGCCGCCCATGTGGGCAACGACGAGGTTGCATTCCACATACGTTTTTTTCAGTTCCTCGGCCGCTCTTCTGGCCACGGCCTTCTGGTTGAGCGCGTGGAAGATGGAGCGGCGCTCGATCTCCGGAAGACCGGAGTAGCGTGCGAGCGGACACATTTCGTCCACGACGACAGGGTCGACGATGTACGCCTTCCCGCATCCGCCCTCGTCGGCCAGGCGAACAGCCAGCGGAGCGCCCAGGTTGCTTGCGTGCGCGCCCCACGTACAGGCGCGCAGGTCTTCGAGCATCTTATCGCTCACTTCGTACGTCCCGCTCTTGATCGGCTTGAGAAGTCCTCCCCGCCCCACTACCGCGTCGAGGTCCGCGACCGTTGCGCCGTGCGCGGCAAGGCACTTGCGGATCTCTTCAAGGCGGAATTCCTCCTGCTCCATGACGCCGGAGAAACGGCCGATCACGTCCGTGTCGTAGCGCTGCGTTTCGCTCCAGAGTTCGGCATGGTCCTCGAAGAGCGCGACCTTGGTGCTGGTGGAGCCGGGATTGAGCGCGAGGATTTTCATAATGACGAACGCCCTACTTGTTGAAGTCGGAGAGCGTGACCGCCGCGGCGATGGAGAGCAGCTTCGCCCTTGTCGAGTCGGCGCGGCTTGTGAGGACGATGGGAGCGGAGGCGCCGAGGATGAGTCCGGCCGTCTCGTTCTTCGAGAAGTAGACGATCCCCTTCGCGAGCATGTTCCCCGCGTCGATGTTCGGGACGATGAAGATATCGGCTTTTCCTGCGACGGGGGAGACGATTCCCTTCGTCTTGGCGGACTCCTCGCTCACCGCATTGTCGAGAGCGAACGGGCCGTCGACGATGCAGTTCTTTATCTGGCCGCGGCGATTCATCTGCGTGAGCGCTGCAGCGTCGAGGGTCGCGGGCATGTCGGGATTCACCACTTCGACGGCGGCGAGGACGGCGACCTTGGGCTCGGCAACGCCGAACGAGCGGGCGAGTCCGACGGTATTCTGGGTGATATCGGCCTTCGCGGCAAGATCCGGATACATGTTGAAGGCGGCGTCGGCGATGAAGAAGATGCGGTCGTACCCTTCGACGCTGTGGAAGTAGCAGTGGGAGATCGTGTTCTTCCCTTTGCGGAGTCCGACTTCCTTGTTGAGCATCGCGCGGAGGAAGTTGTTCGTGTGGATCTGGCCCTTCATATAGATGTCGGCCTTCTTGGAGGAGACCTGGGAGACCGCGGCGATCCCCATCGCGGGCTCCTCGCGCTCGTCGATGACCTCGTAGTTGGAGAGATCGACTCCCGCCTGCTCCGCGGCAGCTTTCATTTTGTCGCCGTTGCCGACGAGGATTGCCTCCGCAAAGCCCGCCTTGCGCGCCTCTTCGATGGCGGTCAGCAAACCCGCCTCCTCGGCCATTGCGACCGAGAGCTTCTTCGGCCCCTTCTCCGCGCCGATCTTCTTTGCGTAGTCCAAAAGCTGGGAAAGCGAACGAATCTGTTCCATAACAAAAACTCCTCCTCTGAATGAAATTTTCTTTTTTAGCTCCTGGCGACGACTGCCCCCAGGGCGATTGAAAGCAGCTTTGTCTCCATACTGTCGAAGCGGCTGGTGAGCACGATCGGTTTGCGCGCGCCAAGGATGACGCCCGCTCCCTTGCCGCCCGTCAAATAAAGCAGCACCTTGCCGACGAAGTTTCCGGACTCTATGTCCGGCACGAGCAGCATATCGGCGTTGCCCGCCACCGGCGAAGAAATGCCCTTGATGCGCGCGGACTCCTCGCTTACGGCGTTGTCCAGCGCAAAGGGGCCGTCGACGAGACAGCCCTTGATCTGCCCCCGCTCGTTCATCTTGGCGAGCGCGGCGGCTTCAAGCGTTGCGGGCATGTCGGGGTTCACCACCTCGACGGCTGCGAGGGCCGCGATTTTCGGCTGCGGGACGCCGATCCTGTGGTAGCAGGCAACCGCGTTCTCGACAATCTTCACCTTCGCGTTCAGGTCGGGATAAGTGTTCATGCCGCCGTCGGAGATGCCGATCACCCGGCCTCCGAGCGTGGGCACCTCGAAGAGGAAGAGGTGCGAGAGCAGCGAGCCCGTACGCAGCCCCCACTCCTTGTCGAGTACGGCCTTCAGCAACGACGACGTCTTCACGAGTCCCTTCATCAGCAGGTCGGCCTCTCCCGAGGAGACCATCTTGACGCTCCGCTCGATCGCCTTGTCGTCGCTCTTCTCGTCGACGACCGAAATATCCGAGAGATCGTAGCCGTCGCGCTCCGCGAGCGAGCGTATTTTCCCCTCGTCGCCGATAAGAATCGTCCTGACGATCCCTTCACGCTGCGCCCTGCACGCCGCGCCCAAGGCGTCGTCACCGTAGGGACAGGCGAGGGCAAGCGTCATGGAGCGCCCTTTTTTGCTCTCCGCAAGAAGAAAATCGATACCGTGCATAGTCATGAACGATCGCCTCCTGAGATGTACTCGGAATATACTTTCTGCCGCTCCTCGCCCTGAAGAACCCTGAACGCCCCTTCCGCGAGCGCGGGCATCTCGTCCTCGCCCGGGTAGATAAGCACGGGAGCGATCCACTGGACGCGCTTCTGGAGGAGCGCGACGAAATCGTTGTCGTACGCCACGCCGCCTGTGACGAGGATGGCGTCGACTTTTCCGGAGAGCGCGGCGCCCATCGCACCGATCTCGCGGGCGACGGAGTAAGCCATGGCCTCGTATGCGAGCCTCGCGGCCTCGTCTCCCTCCGCGATCAGCGCCTTCACCTCGCGCACATCGCTTGTGCCGGTGTATGCGGCAAGGCCGCCCTTCCCGACGACTTTGCGGAGAACCTCCTTCTCCGTGAGGCCGCTCTCGAAGCAGAATCGGAGCAGGTCCCCGGCAGGCAGGCCTCCGGCTCTCTCTGGAGAGAACGGGCCGAAGTCGTTGGCGTTGTTCAAGTCGGTCATCCGCCCCTTTTCGTGGGCGCAGACGGTAATACCGCCGCCTATATGGGCGACGATGAAGTTCATGGAATCCCACGGCTCACCGAGGTCCTTGGCGGCGCGGCGCACGGTGGCCTTCACGTTGAGCGCATGGCCCAGCGAGAGTTTTGGAAGCTCGGGAAGACCGGTGACCTTCGCTGCGGGGTTCATCTCGTCGACGGCGACCGGATCGACGATAAAGGCGGGGATGCCTCTCGGCCGGCAGATCGCGTCGGCGAGGATGCCGCCGAGGTTCGAGGCATGCTCCCACGGCTTCCCCATCCGGAGGCGTTTCAGGAGGACGTCGTCGACGGCGTACGTACCGCCGGGAATCGGTTCGACGAGACCGCCTCGCCCTGCAACCGCCGAGAGGGTGTCGAAGGAGCAGCCTTTCGACGCTACCGCCTCGGCGATGGTATCCAGGCGAAACTGAAACTGCTCCGCTACGGATGGGAAGACCCCCAACGCCTCGGGATCATGCCGGACCGTCTCTCTCCATACCTCCCGCCCGTCGGTGAACCAGGCTATTTTCGTGCTTGTGGAGCCGGGATTGATTGCAAGAACATGCAACGACATACAGACCCTCCCCTTCGGAACCGCGATCATCTCTTCTGTCCGCTGTTTTCAGATTCAAAAGCTATTAACAGAACTCATTATACAGTATATTGTTCTCCCGGACAAAGGTTCACGGGAGGGCGACTTTGTAACTTTTCTCGTCGAAGACGAAGCCCTCCTCGATCACCGCAAGACACAGCTCCACCACCAAGGGATCGAACCACGTTCCGCTGTGCGTGCGAATCTCCTCCAGGGCTCTCTCGATCCCCAGTCCCGGACGGTACGGCCTGTGGGATGTCATCGCCTCCACCACGTCCGCCACTGCGATGAAACGCGCCTCGGTGCGAATCGCCGCCCCTTTGAGACCGTGCGGGTACCCCGAGCCGTCGAGACGTTCGTGGTGCTGCACCACGATTTCGGCAAGCGGCCACGGGAATTCCGTCGAGGAGAGAATCTCCCATCCGTGCAGGGCGTGGTTCTTGATGATCTCGAACTCCACCGTGTTCAGCCTCCCCGGTTTCGAGAGGATGGACGACGGAATCACGATCTTGCCCAGGTCGTGGACAAGACCGGCGTAGTAGACCCGTTCCAGGAAGGCCTCGTCGTATCCTCCGCGCTCCGCCATCGCACGGGCGAGGCGGGCAACCTCGAACTGATGTCCCACGGTGTACGGGTCCTTCATGGCGAGCGTCCGCCCGAGAATCTCGACGATTCCGCGCGAAGTACCGTCGAGTATGCGCGCACGTTCCGACGTCATGCTCCGCCGCTTCTGCTGCAGCAAGACTCCGCCGACGAGGTCGCAGAACATTCCCAGGAACGATTCGTGCGAAGAAAGAAGAGGACTCTCCGGAAGCTGAAGCCCGAGCCAACCGCTCACCATCCGTTCAGAGTAAATCGGAAGTATCAGGAGCGGGGCTCCGAAGAGCCGTTTCAGTTCCCAAAGGCGCTCCACCTCGAAGAGCGGCGCCGGCAGGCGTTCGTCCAGCAGCAGGCGCCCCTTCTCCCAGAGGTACTGCGTGATCGAGCGAAGATCGGATTCAGGGAAGACTTCGGAGATATGCGGCGAAGTACTCCATGAAGCCCGCCCTTCCGAGAAGAGCAGTTCACGGACGATCTCGCCCGTCATGGAGAATTCGATGAGAAATCCTTCCTTCGCCCCCGTAAATGAAGCCATCTCTTCGAGCGACGGCGGGATTCCTAAAAGCCCGTTCTCCGTCAGGAGCCGCGCGGAGATGGAGGATATCGCGGCCTCGGAAAGAAGATGCCTGTTCATTTCCTCCTCGTTGCGGCGCCGTTCCGAGATGTCGCTGTAAATTCCGTAACCCCGCGCTCCTCCCTCGGGCACGGGGAAGAGAACGCCCTGAATAGCTACATGGATGGAATCCCCGTTCTTTTTTTTACGCACCCCTTCGCAGTAGACCGTCTCGCCGTTCAAGACCCTCCGGGAGATCTCCGCCGCTTCCTCTTCCGCATCCGTCCCCTTCGCGACCAGGCTGTCGACATCGTGTCCGATCGTTTCGTCATGCTCGTAGCCGAAAAGTTCGCAGAACTTCTCGTTCACATTCAGGACGACGTTGTCGTCACCGAAGACGACGTAGGCATCCGGAGCGTTCCGATAGAGTCCCTCCCACATGGCTTTGCGGAGCGCAATCTCCTTCGCCGCGTTCTTCCTCCGGAGCTCGTTGACCAGCAGCAGCGCGACATAGCCTATGGACGCAAAGAGAACGACAGCGTTGACGATGAAAATTTTCCAGCTCCTGGAAGGAATGTGCTCCGGCTCATTGAGCACCACGGCATTCTGCCCCAGATCACTTCGGGAGAGCCGGAAGCGATTCAACTCCTCGAAGTCGAACATCGGTACGTACTCCGTGTCGGTTTCGGCGGGAATATCCGAAGGGAGAGTGCCGGCGAGCACGCGCAGCGCGATTCCCGCGGCCTTTTCGCCGTGACGGCGGGCCTGCAGGACGCTCCCGCCGAGTGCTCCGGCCTCGGGCATCATGCTCCAGAGACCGAAGAGCGGGAAGGCGCATGCGTCTTTTACAAGGGCGACGCCGCGCGACGGAGAGATGAAATTCCCTTGTTCATCCTGAAAGTACACCAGCATGAGCACCACAGTCTCGGGCGGAAGAGCGGAAAGCGCATCCTGGAGTTCTTCTCCCGAGAATGCGAAAAGGTCGAGAACCTGGACGCGACCCTCCAAGAAAGCAAGTTCCTTCCGCGCCTGGCTGATCACCGTCATTCCCGTGGTGGAGAGATCGCTCACGAGCGCCAGAGTGCGGGTACGCGGGAAAAGACGGAGGGCGAGCTCGGCGGTGCCCGAGATGTCGACGTTCTCAAAAAGGCCGGTAATGTGCGGGTAGACCTCCGGTTCGTACAGCGAAGTACTGTTCACGCCGCAAAAAATCACGGGGACATCCGGAAAAAAGCCGTTTCCCTATCCTGCGAAGAAAAACGAGCGCGTCGTCGTCGGAACAGATGAGCAGGTCGAAACTCCGGCCGGAGTATTTTTTTTCCATATACTCCGAAAATGCCTTCAACGCGTCCACTGAAAAGCCTCGTTTGGTATCCATGTATTCGGTCAAAAACTCGACCTCGGAACCACTGGAAAGGAGCGCCTGCCTTATTCCGTCCGTGATTTCGGCAGCCCAGACGAAGTTGCTGTGATACGAGTTGAGCAGCAGCACACGATACCCTTCGTTCCGAGCACATGCTTCTCCGCGGGGAAGGAAAAGAAAGAGCGCGATGAAAAAGAGCCTGTAGGTAAAGCATCGGAACACCGATTTCGACATAACCGCTCTCCCTTCAAATATTCGTCGAAAAACCCCGTGCATTTTCTCTATGATACCCTTATACTGCAAAGGTTCCAAGACCGAAATTTCGAGGTGATTCTCCATGTCCCTGTGCTATATGAACGGAACGTTCCTGCCGAAGGAGAAGGCAACGCTTCCGGTTTCCGATTACATCATTCTCCGCGGCGTCGGCGTCTTTGAGTCCATCAGCACTTTCCGAAAGCGCCCGCTGATGCTGACGCCTCATCTCGAACGTCTTGCGCGCTCCGCGGAGAGCGCCTGCATCACGATTCCTCTCCCCATAGAGGAGATCAAAGCCGTCGTTCAGGAAGGAATCTCCAGGATGCCCGAGGACTGCCTGGTCCGCCCCTACATCACCGGCGGCGACGTGTTTTCTCTCCGGCTGTTTCCCCGCGGCCAGGCTCTTCATCCTCTTCGAGAAGGTCCAGAAGCCGGCTCCCGAGGTCTACTCCAACGGCGTACTTCTTCTCCCTGTCGACGGCGGCCGTCACATTCCGGGGGTGAAGAGCATCGACTACATGTTTTCCTATTCCGGGTACGCGAAACGCGGAGACGCCTACGAGATCCTCTACTGCCCCGACGGCGAGATCACGGAGGCGGCCCACAGTTCGTTTTTTCTGTACACGGGAGGGAAACTCGTTACCGCGCCCCTCTCGCGGGTACTCAAGGGAACCATGAGGGATATCATACTCCAGCTCGCCTCGGAAAAGGGGATGAAGATCGAGGAACGATGCCCCCTTCTTTCGGAACTTGCAACCGCGGAGGAGGCGTTCATCACAGGCTCGGTGAAAGAGGTCGTCCCCGTGGTGAAAATAGGCGATCAGGTCATCGCCTCCGGAGAGCCCGGACCTGTGACGAAGATGCTTCACTACACGATGCTCGAGGAGATCGTCCGCTGGCTGGAGTAACACTTCCGGCAAAGCAGGGATAAAAGGGAGGCTGAACAAGAGCGATGAAAGACGCGGAGAACCGTAGCATCGGCGTCGTCTTCGACTTCAACGGCACGCTCTTCTGGGATACGGAGTACCAGGAACGATCATGGGACACGTACCTCGCCAAATGGGGCGTCGAACTCACCAAAGAGGAGAAGATGACGCATATCCACGGCAGGAACGGGAAGGACTCCTTCGAGTATATCTACAAAAAAACACTCGACGGGGAAGAAGTAGCCCGTCTCATAGAGGAAAAGGAAGAGTACTACCGTGAGGAGTGCGAACAGCAGGATGTCGCGCTGGCGCCCGGAGCCGTGCCGCTCATCGAGGAGCTGCTGGAGCGCGGCGTCTCCATTGCGATCGCAACAGCGGCCGGGAAAACCAACGTGGAGTACTTCATCCGAAAGTTCGACCTGCTCGCCTACTTCACCCGCGAGCACATCGTCTACAACGACGGGACGATAGCCGGGAAACCCGCTCCCGATCTTTTTCTGAAGGCGATGCGGCGTCTGGGGACGGAAAACGGAAACACGACGGTCTTCGAGGATTCCTACGCAGGGATTCAGTCGGCGGAAAACGCGCAGGCCGGGAATATCATCATCGTGAACTCGAACAACGAGACATACCCCTTCCCCTACAAAACAATACGGCATTTCGACGAAGTGGATAGGGCAACCGACCTGACGCCGCCCTTTGGGCGTACCGACGCAAAGAGCAATTCATGGAAAGCTCATACCAGTTAAAAAGAGGTGTTCCGTACTATGCTTAACTTACTGGCTACTCTGATCGCATTCCTTCCCCTGATCTACGGGGCGGACATACTCGTGGACGGCGCATCGTCCCTCGCAAAGCGATTCAACATCCCGGCGATCGTCATAGGACTCACGATCGTCGCGTTCGGCACATCCGCGCCGGAGTTCATCGTCAACTTCTTCGCCTCGCTGTCGGGGAACACCGATATCGTACTCGGGAACGTCCTCGGCAGCAACATCATGAACATCATGGGGATACTCGGAATCTCCGCGGTCATCTACCCTCTGGCCGTCAAGCCGAACACCACGTGGATCGAGATCCCCCTCTCCCTGCTCGCCGCCGTCGCCATCCTCGTGATGGGAAACGATATTTTCATCGACAACGCCGCGTGGTCCGGTTTTTCGAGGATCGACGGCATCATCCTGCTTCTCTTCCTCGTCATCTTTTTATCCTATAACGTCACGCTCGCGAAGGCGGGAAACCTCGACGACAACACGGAGATAAAGGAGTTCCCTCCCCGGAAGGCGCTCCTGATGCTCCTCGCGGGCCTTCTCCTGCTGAGCGGAGGAGGCAGAGCCATCGTCTTCTTCGCCACGCGCTTCGCCCGCGACATCGGCATCTCCGAGCGCGTCATCGCCCTCACGATCATCTCTATCGGGACGTCGCTGCCGGAACTTGCCACGTCGGTCGTCGCCGCGATGAAGAAGCGGGTCGACATCGCGATCGGCAACGTGGTGGGATCGAACATCTTCAATACCTTTTTCGTGCTGGGGTCTTCGGCCGTCATCGCCCCGGTGGCGGTTCCCGCTCTGTCGAACCTCGATATGGGGCTGAATATCGTCGCCAGCCTGCTGCTCTTCATCTTCATCTTCACAGGGAAAGGCAGGGCCATCGAACGATGGGAGGGCGCGATCTTCTGCGCCCTCTACGTGTCGTACCTCGCGTCGCTGGTGTTCTGGGGGTAGGGCAAATGCCCGAAACTCCCCTTAGGAAGCGATAATCCCGAAGAGCATTCCAGCCGCCGTCGAGAGGGCCACCACCAGAACTACGTACGCCGCGGTCTTCCTGAGGCCGAGGATGCTGTTGATCACCAGCATGCTCGGCAGCGAGAGCGCGGGTCCCGCGAGCAGAAGGGCGAGCGCGGGGCCTTTGCCCATACCCGCGCCGAGCAGCCCCTGAAGAATGGGAACCTCGGTCAGCGTGGCGAAGTACATGAACGCTCCGGAGATCGAGGCGAAAAAGTTCGCCGCCAACGAATTGCCGCCCACCAGCATGGCGACATAGCGACTCGGGATGAGCGCCTCGTGCCCCGGCCGTCCGAGGAGAAATCCCGCGACCAGCACGCCGCCGAAAAGAAGCGGCATGACCTGGAGCGCGTACCCCCAAGTCGACGTGTACCAGTCCTGCCGCTCGTCGCGGGTGAACCACAGCCACGAGGTGAGGACCGTGACGGCGATTCCCGCTCCGGCGAGGATCCACTTCATGTTGTAGACCCCCTCCCAGAAGGCGTTCGAAGTTTTGGGCGCGGCCCAGTTGGCGAAGACGAGGAAAACCACCATGCTCGCCATATAGACGACGGTCTTCCACAGGGAGCGGCCTCCCTCATCCTCGGGGATCTGCGCGAACCCCTCCTGCCGGGCCTTTTCCTCCTTGCCGAAGATCGCAGCCATCAAGAGACCGATGATCACGCTGAAGAGCACAGCGCCCACCGCGCGCGCAATGCCGAGTTCAAGCCCGAGCACCCTGGCCGTCAGCACGATGGCAAGCACGTTGATAGCGGGGCCGGAGTAGAGGAAGGCCGTGGCGGGCCCGAGCCCCGCGCCCCGCATGTAGATGCCGGCGAAGAGGGGAAGCACCGTGCACGAACATACCGCCAGCACCGTGCCGGAGACCGAGGCCACCGAGTACGCGATCCACTTCTTCGCCTTTGCCCCCAGGTACTTCATCACCGACTGCTGGCTCACGAAAACCGAGATGGCCCCGGCGATGAAGAACGCGGGAATCAGACAGAGGAGCACGTGCTCCCGCGCGTAGTCCGCCATCATGGCCACGGACTCCGCTAACCCTGCGAGAACGCGCTCGTTCCCCTCGGGGATGAAGTAGAACGTCAGAAAAAACGCGGCTATCCAAAAAAACTTTTTACGGTCGCTCATAGTATCTCTCTCCATTTCATAGAATATCGTCTTTATGTGGCGTTTTGTTCACTGAGAGAGCAAAGGAAAACCCCCGCCGGGGCGGGGGTGCGTGTGTCGGCTTACCCCTTCGCCTTCAGAAGCAGCTCCTTCACCTTCTCGAACGAAGGGACATGCCCGGCGGCGAGCACCTTGCCGTCCACGGCGAGCGCGGGTGTCGTCATCACGCCGAACTCCATGATCTCTGGAATTCCCGTTACTTTTTCGATCTCGTACTCCAGACCGAGTTCCTTCGCCGCCTGGTCGGCAAGTTCGCCGAGCTTCTTGCACTTCGCGCATCCTGTGCCCAGAATCTGGATTTTCATTCGTTACCCCTCCTGATCGGTATTTTTATCGGAATTTCCGCATCCGTAGAGCGGAAACAACACCTTTGGATCGTCCCCCGACGCGACCCGCTCGATGCACGCGAGAAGCGGTATAAGGCAGCGCATCCGCAAACTATAAAAGACGTTCAACCCCTCTTTGCGGTCTTCGAGAATGCCGAAGCTCTTCATCAGCGCAAGATGCTTGCTGATCGTCGTCCGGTCGAAGTTGAACATTTCCGCGATCTCGCACACGCACATATCCCTTTTTGAAAGCGCCTCTACAATATGCAGACGGACAGGATGAGCAATGCCCTTCAGAATATCGACCTTTTTAAGACTCAACGTCTTTTTATCCACGACACCGCCCCCTATGTGGCAATAATACCACATTAAAGAAAACCGTCAAGCGGCGGCGTTCTCAGTTCGCTTCATGAACCTTCCGTGTTCATCGGCGTAGCGCAATCATATTTTCTTTTTCCCGAATCCATTGACAAAAATAATAAAATTTTTTATTATTTCGCTCATTAATAATGGTTGACTTTCCCCCCGCTCTTCCGTCGTCGGGCGGAGAGTTTTTGAGAGCACTCTTTTTCTACACAGGCGAGGTCATTCAATGGATATCACGTATCGATTCATGCGACATGGTGAAGAAGAACGCGTCTGCGCGCTCGTCGAGGAGGTTTTCAATGAATTTGTGGCTCCGGACTATAGGCCGGAGGGCGTTGAGGAATTTTTCAGATTCGCCGATCCGTCGGCGTTGCGGAACCGCAACGATGAAAAGCACATGGTCATCCTCGCCGAAGAAGGAACAGAGCTTGCCGGGGTTCTCGAGGCGCGCGATTGCAGCCATATCTCGATGATTTTCGTGAAGCGTGAGTTTCACTGCGGAGGTATAGCGAGAGCGTTGTTGCGACAGGCAGTGACCGAGTGCCTGCGGCGGCGGCCCGATGTGCGGATGATCACGGTCAATTCCTCTCCGTTCGCGGTCCCGGTCTACCGGAAGATGGGTTTTTTGGAAACCGGCCCTTCCAGGGAAGTCAGCGGCATCATTTTCGTGCCTATGGTCTGTGCGCTGGACGAACTGCCTCCGTCGCTCCCAACGTCTCCATAAGGTGAAAAAAGACCGTTACTGCCAGAAGATCCGCCGCACCTCCGGGGCTGAGGCGGCGTAAAGCGAGGAGCGCGTCCATTTTCCCGACGGCGCGGTCTCCTTTTTTGGTGCGCACACCTCCGAGGGCAAGAGCGTTGAGGGCCGCAAGTCGAACTACTCGCTCACCCCTCCCCGCCCCCCCTCGCGCGAGGATATTCGTATCCTCCACCTCCGTCATCAGGAGGAGAAGCGTCTCCACAATGGCGGTCGTTAAGCCCCATACCTTCGGCACGCAGCTGGCGAAGGCGGGGAAGGGCCGCGCCGACGACAGAGGGGAAAACCCCGCTCCGCCTCGCCTCGGATTCCCGTTACCCCCTTCGGACAGGTAGAGCCGCTCACCAGCCGGTCAGTTCCGAAGGCGCCTTCCTTCCCGGCGTCGGAGAAGTCGCGCTCCACTATGCCGCGCACGATGGGCCGAGCCTCTCCGCGCGCAGGCTTCAGGGGTGGGCCGCGCCTCTTCCGAAAGCCAGCATACCCCCTGCGCCGCAGAGCACGCCGAGGGAGAAGATGAGCCCCTTATGCGTGTTCACGTCTCCTGTGGCGGCGAACATTGTCCGTTCGGCGCACACCCCCTCTTCGCGAAGCAAGGGAAACAGCGTCGCCGGATCAGGCGAATTCACCACCACCCCCCCCCTCCTCCGCGCGAGCCCGCGCCGCGAAGGAAGCGCCGAGCAGGGCGAAGCGCTCCCAGAAGGGGGCGAGCGCGGCGGCGCTGGCGAGGAAGGTGAAGTAGTCCATATCGGCGTGCGCGCCGTTCGAGAAGGGGGTCACCAGTCCGGGCTTCGGCGCCGCGGCGGCTTCATACAGCACTGCGGTACGGGCGCAGCTCCCGATAAAAGCACATCGTCGCTCCAGCTCGTCCGGAGCATGCACATCGACGTCTCCGGAATTCAGCCCGCTCAGGAAACCCCGGCCGCCGCGCTCTTCCGGAATGCGCCGGCCCGGCCCGAAAGACGCACTTCCCCGCTCAAGCCCTTGTCCCTCTTCCTGCAATACCCTCCACGGCAGCGCGAAGCTCCTCCGCGGAGTGCGCGCGCCCCCTCACACAAGGCACGGCCTCGCCACCGCAGACGACGCAGCGCCGAGGCGGTAGCCCCAGCTCTCTCCTCCCCGGCGCCGAACCAGCCGGACACGTGACGTCGACGTCGACGAGCTCGCCGCACGGATGCGTCTCCTCGAAGACGACGGCGCGACGCTTCACATCATTCGCCTCGCCCCGGACGGCGCAGAACCCCTCCGGTCCGTCCCCGGAGACGCGGAATTCGTACGAAAGGGCAGATATCCCCTCCCGCTCAAGAAACTCGCGCAGCTCGCCGAACCACTCCCCCGCCGCCCGGTCGTACTCGCCGCCGAGGCGCAGCGGCGCGGGCATACGGAGCGTGAAGGAGAGCAGCGAGCAGCCGGCCGGAAGCGCGGAAGCAAGGTCGAGCCGATGCCTCCACCCGCGTTTCCCGGGCGTCGAGAGGGGACGTCATCAGGCCTTGAGCGCCCGTTCCAGGGCCGTCTCCAGACGGGCGCGGAGCGTGCACTCCAGCGCGCCCCTGTCCTGAATACGCACCGCGGCGCCCTTGATGCCGGAGGCGGCGACGACCTCCTCGACGACGGAAGCGGATACGCGCCCCGAACTGTTTGAAGACGATGCTCTCCACGTCGAGTTTGTTTTTCCTCCCCCTCCGCGGGACCCTACCGTCACCAGCACGTCGCTCGATTCAAGCGACCCCGCGACGCTGTTTTTCACACCGTTCATGCAACCTTCTCCTTTCCGCGGACGCGAAGCGTCCTCATTCAATGTCTCGACTCGCTGTTCCTGATTTTTTCGATCACCCGGACGCGCTTCTTCCGAGACGAGCCACTTCCACGTGGACTCGGGAACAAGCGGCCGGACGTTTTCCAAACTGTCCTCGCGAATCAGGTCGCGCACACCGCGACGCGCTGACGGGCAGCCCCTCCATCTCGAAGCGCGGCATCTCGTGGACGCGCACGGGCGGCCATCCCTCGCCGCCCTTCGGCAGGCGCTCCTTCATCATTCTATTGTAGATGGAGGTCACTGGACAATACGGCTCCGTCCCCACGAACCGGTCCGTTACGCGGAGCGCCGGAGCGACATAACCTTCCGAAGAGTTCGATATCGAGCGCCGCGTAAAGCTCCGTAATCCGTTCCTCCTCGCCGGATTCGATCCGCGTGAAATACGACGGGAAGGTGGCCGACGAGATGACGTACGGTCCTCCGCGAAGGGCAACGACGTTCTTCAGTCCGGACACTCCCTCTTTGACAAGCCGGAAGCGCGCCTCGAAGGGGAAGAGCGAACGATCCTCCTCCACGACAAGAACGTACAGGCGGGGTGTTTGCGCGGCGGCATACTCCAGCAGGCGATAGTGCCCCAGTGTGAACGGGTTGCAGTTCACCACCGCGACGCCGGCCCCCCTCCGGGCCGCCTTCCGCCTTCGTGGCTATCGCCATCCTCCATTTGTCTATCCCTTCAGCTCCCCACTCCAGCAGCGATGCTCCCAAACCCGTCCGCTTGACGGTAGCTGTTGCCAGCAACGTGAAACCGAGCGCCTCGAAGCGCTTCGCCTCGTCCGGTTTCGAGTACAGGAAGAGTTGCCTGCGCCCCATCTGCATCGCTTTTTTCAGCAGCGCGGAGGTCACCGTCGCGGCGACGCCTTCTCCCTCAAGCTCCCGGTCGACCGCGATCCCCTGCAGGATGTTCCCCACCAGGGAGCCGGTTGCGACGAGGCGCTCCTCCTCGAAAAATCCAAGGATCACGGATTCGTTTCCCGGAACCGAGAGCCTCCTCGACGCCAACAGCCGTTCGCGCTCCTTCATCTCCCTCGGCGAGACAAGCGCCCGCTCCTCCAGTCCGAACATGCGCGCTCCCCCTTTCGTTGCTTATGCGTTCCTCATCGGTGGTGCGCGTTCCGGGCGGCGTTGAGCGCACCTCCCGCGAGCAGGATCTCCCGCTGTCGCCGCGAAAGCCCGTGGCGCGCATTCAGAATCGTCCCCCTCGTCGCGTTCCACACTTCCACAAACTCGCCTTCGAGGGCGGAGTGAAGATTCCGCAGCTCCAGTCGGTCCCCTTGCGCGATCTTCTCAAGATCGGCCCTGTCCTCGAAGAGAAGCGGCAGAATACCCGCGTTCACCAGGTTCTGCCTGTGAATCCTTGCATACGAGACGGCGATGATCGCCTTCACGCCTAAAAAGAGCGGCGAGAGGGCCGCATGTTCCCGGCTCGATCCTTGCCCGTAGTTCTCCCCAGCGACCAGGATTCCTCCTCCGGCGTTGCGCGCTCGCTCCGGGAAGGACGGGTCGACGATGTTGAAGCAGTACTCCGAGATAGCCGGAAGGTTCGAGCGCAGCGACATAATCCGGCTGCCCGCTGGAAGGATGTGGTCCGTCGTGATGTTGTCCCCCATCTTCAGCAGCACCTCGCCCTGTATCTCGTCGGCCATGGGGAGGAACTCGGGAAGCGGCTTGATGTTCGGCCCTCTGCGAATCTCGACGGAGGCGCCGTCCTCGGGAGGAAGGAGCACCATCGAATCGTCGACGATATACTTCTCGGGAAGCCGTACCTCGACGGCCTCCCCGAGCGTTCTCGGATCGGTGATCACGCCCCGGAGCGCCGAAACCGCGGCCGTCTCGGCGCTCACAAGATGCACCAGCGCGTCCTTCGTGCCGGAACGCCCCTCGAAGTTCCGGTTCGACGTCCGCAGCGACACGCCGCCGCTGCACGGCGCCTGGCCGATGCCGATGCATGGACCGCAGGCGCTCTCCAGAATACGCGCCCCCGGCGGTGATGAAGTCCGTCAGGATGCCGTTCTTCGCAATCATCAAAAGCGTCTGGCGAGAGCCGGGAGCGATGCAGAGACTGGTGCGTTCCGCGACGCGCCGCCCGCGCAGAATCTCCGCCGTCCGCGCAAGGTCGAGGTAGGAAGAGTTCGTGCAGCTTCCGATGAAGCACTGATCGACGGGCATGCCCGCAACCCCGCGCACCGGGACCACCTTGTCGGGCGAGTGCGGCAGCGCGATGAGCGGTTCAAGCGTCGACAGATCGATGACGAGGGTCTCATCGTACTCCGCGTCTCCGTCGGCGACAAGAGGCCTGAAGTCGGAGCCTCTCCCCTGCGCTTCAAGAAAACGCCGCGTCTGTTCGTCGCTCGGGAAGATCGACGTCGTCGCGCCGATCTCCGCTCCCATGTTCGTGATCGTCCCGCGCTCCGGGACTGTGAGCGTTGAAATACCCTCGCCGCAGTACTCAAGGATCTTGCCGACGCCTCCCTTCACGGTGAGAACGCGGAGCACCTCCAGGATGACGTCCTTCGCCGCAACCCACGGACGAAGACATCCCTTCAGCTCCACCTTGAGCACCTTCGGCCGGGGAATGGAAAACGGAACCCCCGCCATCGCAAGCGCCACGTCCAGTCCGCCCGCGCCCATGGCGAGCATCCCAAGGGCGCCCCCCGTAGGCGTGTGGCTGTCGGAGCCGAGGAGCGTCTTGCCGGGGACGCCGAACCGTTCAAGATGCACCTGATGGCAGATGCCGTTCCCCGGCCTGGAGAAGAGCAGCCCGTATTTCGCCGCGACATCCTGCAGATAATTGTGATCGTCGGCGTTCTCGAACGTCGCCTGCAGCGTGTTGTGGTCGACGTAGCTCACCGAACGCTCCGCGCGTGTCCGCGGAACGCCTGTGGCCTCGAACTGGAGATACGCCATGGTCCCCGTCGTATCCTGCGTCAGCGTGTGGTCGATCTTCAGCGAAATCTCGCCGCCTTCCGGCGCCTCTCCTACAAGATGCTCCCCGATCACCTTCCAGACAAGATTCTTGCCCATCTTCCCGCCCCCTCGTGCAAATATACAAAATACAGTCTATTTACCCACTTTACAGCATTGCCACTAAGAGCTATTATACGACATGGATGCTGGATGTTGGATAGTGGATCCAATTTTTTTTAGAAAAAAACAAAAAAACTCTCAAGGAGATGATCGCGTGCCGCTCTTGAAGAACGTCCCGGAACTGCGTACAAAACCAATGCGCGACGTCATCTACGAGCACCTCCGAAAAGCGATCATCCGCGGCGAACTGAAAGCGGACGCGACGTTCACCGACGGTGAGATCGCCGACGAGTACGGAGTCAGCCGTACCCCGGTCCGGGAGGCGGTGCAGAAACTTGAGGCGGAGGGGTACATCGAACGGGTCCCGATGAAGGGGAACCGAATTTGCAGTGTCTCGCCCTATGAACTCGCGAACTCCTTCGCCATACGCAAAGCCCTCGAAACATTGGCCGTCCGCTACGCCGCCGTCCGCATCACCGACGGCGAGCTGGACGCGATGCGCGAACTCCTTGCGCAAGCCGACGCCGTCTTCGCCGAGTTCAGCGACAATGAGCTGCTCGACCGCTTCTTTCCCATCGTCAAGAAATTCAACAAGATCGCCTTCGAGGCGTGCGGATCCGAACGGCTTGCCGAGCTCGTCTGGGCCCAGCGGGAAGTCTTCGACCGCTATATGGTGATGCGGATCATCCTTCCCAACAGAATCAACAAGAGCCTCTCCCGACGAAAACTGCTCTACGCGGCTCTCGCCGCGCACGACCCGGAGAGAGCCGCCGCCGTCTGGACTGAGCATCTCGACGAGTCGTTCGACATCTGGCGCGAGAAGTCGGGGTATGCAAAGGAACTGGAGGATTTTCAGTTTTTTTAAGGGCTGGTACCGCTCCTTCAAGGAAGCGGAGAAGCAAAAATCCTAGTACAGAGGGGGAAACAAAGGTATGAAAAAGCTGTTTGCAGTTGTGTTGCTCGTCGTAGTGTTCGCCGTCGCGGGAACCGCCTCCGCCGAATGGAAGCCCTCCCGCACCATCGAGCTCATCGCTCCGGCCAACCCCGGCGGAGGATGGGATATGCTCTGCCGCACCGTCCAGAAGGCGCTGACCGATGAGAAGCTCGTCGAAAAGAACGTCATCGTCGTCAACAAGCCGGGCGGCGGCGGCGCCACAGGATGGAACTATCTGAAGAACAAGAAGGGACAGGGAGAGTACCTCGCCGCAACGTCCACGTTGCTCATGCTCAACAACCTTCTCGGTAAAAGCGATATCACCTACAAGGATGTCACCCCCATCGCCGCTCTCCAGACGGAATGGATCGCCATCGCGGTCGAGCAGGACTCCCCCTGGAAGACCGTGAAGGATCTCTTCGAGGCCATCAAGGCCAATCCCTCGGCAGTGCCGGTAGGCGTAGGCCCCACCCTCGGCAACAACGACCACCTGATGTTCCTTGAGCTCGCCCAGATATTCGGCGTGGAGCCCTCAAGCATCAAGTTCATCGTCTACCCCGGCGCGGGCGGAGAGATCGTCCCGGCGCTTCTCGGCGGCCACGTGAAGGCCACCACGATCGGACTCGGCGAAGTGCTTGAACAGCACAAAGCCGGCAAGATGCGGATCATCGGCGTGAGCGCCGATGAGAAGCTCGACTTCCTTCCGGACGTCGACACCTTCACAGCGCAGGGCGTCAACCTCGTCTTCCCGCACTGGAGAGGCATCATCGGCGCTCCCGATCTGACGCCGGAGCAGGTGAAGTACTGGGACGACGTCTTTACAAAGATGGTGCAGACCGAAACCTGGAAGACCCTCATCGCGAACCTCGGGTGGAGCAACTTCTACCAGAATTCCGCCGCGCACACGGCCTTCCTCGAGAAGAGCACCACGGACTTCGACGAGCTGCTGACGAAGGTCGGGCTGAAGAAGTAATCCGGACTCTTTCTTCGGCGGGAGGATCGACGGATCTTCCCGCCGTCTTTCTATTGTGGAACAACGACAGAAGACGGAGGTTGCAGAATGAGCAAAAACTTCACGAGCGGGCTGCTCTCTCTCGTTCTGGGAGCAATCTATTTTTTTACGGCAGTGCAGTTTCCTGAAGTTACGGCAGGAGACAGAACGGGGCCGAAGCTCTTCCCCATGATCATCGGGAGCGTCGCCATGATCGCCGGAGCGCTTCTCTGCGTTCTGGACAGGAGGAGCGGGAAGTCCACACCGGTCGAGTGGAATTTTTTTACGGAGCGCGCCGTATGGTCCAAAATTCTTGTGATCATGATATTGGGAGTAACCTACGGACTTGTCCTCGATACATGGGGATACATGGTCGCCACGGCGGCCTTCATGTTCTGCGCAACGCTGCTCATCAACCGGGGGCATTTCGTCCAGAACATCCTCATATCCATCCTTTTCCCCGTGGTCACATACGCGGCGTTCGCAGTGGCTCTCCAGCTGAGCCTCCCTCGCGGCATCATCGAGAATATGCTCCCCTTCTAGGAGGTCGGCAATCATGGATGCAATTCTTCACAATCTCTCCATAGGATTCTCCACCGCCATCACGGCATACAATATACTGTGGGTCTTCATCGGAGGCCTTCTCGGCACCGTCATGGGAATGCTCCCCGGCCTCGGGCCAGCGACCGGCGTGGCCATCCTCATCCCCATCACCTACGGGATGAACCCCTCGACGGCGCTTATCACGATGTGCGCCGTCTACTACGGCGCGATGTTCGGCGGTTCACGCGCTTCGATCATGATCAACACTCCGGGCGACGCCTCCGCTATCGTTTCGTGCTTCGACGGCTACCCCATGACGAAGAACGGAGAAGCCGGAGCGGCGCTTGCGATCTCCGCCATCGCCTCGTTCATCGGCGGCACGATCGGCATGCTTTTTTTGGTCTTCCTCACCGGTCCCATCGCGGATGCCGCGCTCCGCTTCGGCCCCGCGGAGATGTTCTCGCTGATGCTCTTCGCGCTTGTCGCGACCATCACGCTCGCCGAAGGTAGCCTTCTGAAGGGCGTCATCGCGATGTGCATCGGCTTCATGCTCTCGACCATCGGCATCGATGCATTGACCGGCATCCTTCGCTTCACGTACGGCGTGGAGGAATTGCAGGACGGCATCGATTTCCTCGTCGTGATGATCGGAGTGTACGCCATCTGCGAGGTCTTCAAGAATCTAAAGAACTTAAACACTGAATACAGCCTTGACTCGAAGAGCATCGGCAAGGTGTGGGTAAGCTGGTCGCAGTTCAAGAAGTGCGTCATGCCCATGCTCCGCAGCTCGCCGCTCGGCTTCTTCGTCGGCGTGCTTCCCGGCATGGGAGCGAGTATCGCCACCTTCATGTCCTACGCAATGGAGAAGAACCTGAGCAAACACCCGGAGAAGTTCGGCAAGGGCGCCATCGAAGGACTTGCGGCGCCCGAAGCGGCGAACAACTCCTGCGCGGCGGGCGCTATGGTGCCGCTGCTCACGCTCGGCATCCCCGGCTCGGGAACGACGGCGGTCATGCTCGGCGCGCTGATGATGCTCGGCGTCAAGCCCGGTCCGATTCTCTTCTCCCAGTACCCCGAGATCGCGTGGGGGGTCATCGCCTCCATCCTCATCGGCAACATCATTCTCGTCATCATCAATCTACCGCTGGCCATACCGCTGGTCCAGCTGCTGAAGATTCCTCAGCGGGTCATGATGCCCCTCATTCTGGGGATGGCCTTCATGGGAACCTACTTCCTGAACTACAGCTCCTTTGATTTCATCCTCGTCATGGGCTTCGCCCTCGGCGGGTACATCTTCTCGAAACTCGAAATTCCGCTGCCGCCCATGGTGCTCGCCCTGATTCTCGGCGGTACCACGGAACAGTCGTTCCGGAACTCGATGTCGCTCTCGGACGGTTCGCTCGGAATCTTCTTCTCGAAACCGATCTCCGTGACGCTCATCGCGCTCGCCGGCGTCTCGCTCGTCTACTCACTACTGAAAAGAAGGAAGCATGCCCTATGAGTACGTTTTTGGACCGTCCCCGGCGGTCCCTGCTCTACATTCCGGGGAACAATCCCGGCATGATCCAGAACTGCGCCATCTACGGTTCGGATGGAGTCCTCCTCGACCTGGAGGACTCCATCTCCATATCTGAAAAGGATTCGGCCCGCAAGTTGGTGAAACACGCGCTGCGGACGCTCGATTTCGGCTCGGTGGAGCGCGTCGTGCGCATCAACGGACTGGATACCTCCTTCTTCGGGGACGACCTTGAAGAGATCGTTCCCGCGTGCCCGGACGCCGTGAGAATTCCCAAGATCGACTCTCCGGACGATGTCCGGACCGCCGACGAAATCATCGCACGGCTGGAGCGCGAGCACGGCATGAAGGCGGGTTCGGTACGCATTCACGCGATGCTCGAAACGGCGAGGGCGATCGTGAACGCGCCATCGATCGCCGCCTCCTCCCCCCGCATCCTGGGGCTCACCATCGGCGGACAGGATCTCGCCGCCGACTTGGGCATCAAGGCAACCCGGGAGGGGCTGGAGATGCTCTACGCAAAGAGCGCCGTCATCCTCGCGGCGAAGGCGAACGGCCTGCTCGCGTTCGACACGGTGTACACCGACATCAACAACCCTGAGGGACTCCGCGAGCAGGCAAGGATGTCGGTCTCGCTGGGCTTCTCCGGCAAGGCCGCCATTCACCCTTCACAGATCGCGATCATCCATGAGGCGTTCTCTCCGGACGAGAAAGAGGTCCGGAAGGCGGAGCGCATCGTCCGGGGAGCGAGGGAGGCCGAAGAGCGAGGACTGGGCGTCGTGGCCGTCGACGGCCGAATGGTGGACGCGCCCGTCGTCGCGCAGGCCGTGCGGACGCTCGAACTTGCACGTCTCGCAGGAATGGAGGTCGAGGGCCTATGAAACCGGAGAATCTTGTGAAGAACGCCATCGGAAGAGAGGTCCCGACGTTCGTTCCAGAACTCGGGGAATTCGCCCCGTACGCGGGGCCCCGCGCACGACTCGACGGAAACCACGTCTGGACGCCGACGCTCTACCCGAGAAAAATCGCCGCGCCGACGACGAACAAGGTGGCGCGCAGCCTCAAGGAAGCGATCGAACGATCGGGACTGCGGGACGGCATGACGATCTCCTTCCACCATCACCTCAGAAACGGGGACGCGCTGGTGGGGATCGTCCTCTCGCTGCTCGACGAGATGGGCATACGGAACGTCACGCTCGCGCCGAGTTCGCTGGGCGATTCGCACGACTGCGTCGCCGACGCCGTGCGTAAGGGGATCGTCGCGCGGCTGAACACCTCTGGCGTGCGGGGAGAGGTAGGGAAAGCCATATCGAACGGGGAATTCGAGCTTCCCGTCATGATCCGCAGCCACGGAGGGCGGGCGCGCGCCGTCGAGGAGGGAAGTCTCCACATCGACGTGGCTTTTCTGGCGGCGCCGGCCTGCGACAGGCTCGGCAACTTCACCGGTTCGGCGGGCAAGACGGCCTGCGGCTCGATGGGGTACGCGATGCTCGACGCGCGCTACGCCGACCATGTGATCGCCGTGACCGACAACCTCGCGGAGTATCCGCTCTCCCCGCGCATCTCGGTTCCGCAGTACCTGGTGGATCAAGTGGTCGTGATCGACTCCATCGGCGACCCGTCGAAGATCGCCACAGGGGCCACCCGCGTGACACGAGACCCTGTGCAGCTCAGGATCGCGGAGCTGGCGTTCGGCCTCCTCAAGGCCTCGGGGACGCTGAAGAACGGCTGTTCGTTCCAGACGGGAGGCGGCGGCCCCAGCCTCGCGGTGGCGCGCTACGTGAAGGAGTACATGAAATCGCACGCAATCAGGGGGAGCTACTGCATCGGGGGCATCACCGGCTATATGGCGTCCATGCTGGAGGAGGGGCTCTTCGACGCCCTCTTCGACGTGCAGAGCTTCGACGCGGCCGTGACCTCGTCGATAGCGAACAACCCGCGGCACATGGAAGTGGACGTCTCCTGCTACGCCAACCCGTTCAACAAGGGGTGCCTCGTCAACGACCTCGACGTGGTCATCCTCGCCGCGCTCGACGTGGACGTGGACTTCAACGTCGACGTGCTTACAGGGCACGACGGCGTCCTCAGGGGCGCGTCCGGCGGGCACTCGGACACGGCCGCCGGGGCGAAGCTCACCGTGATCACCATCCCCTCGATGCGCAACGGCGTGCCCTCTATACGGAACCGGGTACAAACTGTCGTGACGCCGGGAGAAACCGTGGACGTCATCGTCACCGAACGCGGGATGGCCATCAACCCGCTGAGGGAGGACTTGCGGGCCCTCGCATCGGACGCGGGGCTCCCCGTGAAGGACATCCGGCAGCTGAAAACGGAGATCGAGAAGGTGACCGGCATCCCGGACGAGGTGCGTTTCGGCGACGAAATCGTCGGCCTGGTGGAGTACCGGGACGGCACGATCATCGACACGATACGGAAAGTCCTGTAATATACGCGCCGGTCTCCCCTTCCCAAGAGGAGACCGGCATTCTTCACATAACGGAGGACCTTTTGCATGAAAGATCAGGGGATCATCGTCGCGGCAATTCTTTTGGGAGCGTGGGCCGGACACCACTTCAGACTCCCTTCGGGCATCCTCACCGGAGGCATGATCGCCGGGCTGCTGGCCAAGGGATCGTCCTCGCCGACATACCGAGCGGCAATCTGCTGTCGACCCTTTCGCAGCTCCTCGTGGCCTACGTCGTCGTCTCGAACTCGGACGTCGCTTCCATCCGCCGGCACCCCGAGGCCGTCCCGGTCGCCGTGGGCTACATCCTCGTGCTCATCGTGTTCTGCATGATCGCCGCGTGGGGGATCAGCCGCTGGTTCGATCTGGATCTGCAGACGGCGATCTACGCCACAGCGCCCGGCGGGCTCGCCGGAATGGCGCTCTCGGCCACGGACGCAGGCGCCGAAACCCCGGTCTCGATGATGTTCCATCTCCTCCGGTTGACCATCATCCTGATCGTCACGCCGTATCTGGCCGCCTTCTTCACGCGCTGACCCTACGGCACCGCCTTCGTCATACCGCCGTCGGCGAGGATCGTCTGCCCCGTGATGTACGTGTTCGCCTCCGACCCGAGGAAGACGGCGAGCCGCCCGTACTCTTCGGGGTCGCCGTACCGTCCCATCGGAATCCGCGCGAGCGACGCCCTGGCGACATCCTCAACGGGCAGCCCCTTCTTCTCGGCCAGCGAGCGGTCGAGCGACCGAATGCGTTCCGTGTCGAAGCGCCCCGGCCCGATTGCGTTCACGAGGATGCCGTAGGGAGCGAACTCGGAGGCGAGGCTCTTCGTCAGCCCGATCACGCCGAGCCGAAACGTATTGGAGAGAATGAGGTTCTCGATGGCCTCCCGCACCGAAGAGGACGTCGAGTTGACGATGCGGCCCCAACCGCGCTGTTTCATATACGGAAGAACCTCGCGGATCGCCCGCACGTAACTCAGCAGCGTCAGCTCGAAAGCTCCTGTCCAGGCGCCGTCGTCGAACATCTCGAACGTTCCGGCGGGAGGCCCTCCCGCATTGTTCACAAGCACGTCCACGCCTCCGTGTTTTTCCGCGGCGAAGCGTACCAGCCTGTGCAGCTCCTCGGCCTTCGTGATGTCGCACTGCTGAAAACGAGGCGTGATTCCGGTCACCCCGCGCAAGTCCGCAGCCGCTCTTTCGAGCTTCTCCGCTCCCCTTCCGGCGAGCACCACGTCCGCCCCCTCCTTCAGGAACTCTCCGGCCACGGCCTTCCCAAGCCCGGAACCCGAGGCTAAAACCAGCGCAGTCTTTCCGTCCAATCCGAAGTGCATCAGTCACGCCTCCTTTGAATATGTTGCCGAAAAAACTTTTTCTTATTTTACACCTTCTCCTGACATATCTTCCCCGTATCCGGCCGGGGGATATCCCGAATCCTCGAGTCTGGTGTAGAATAAGAAAGAAGGCCTATCCTATGTGCGGAAAAGTGCGACTCAATGAAAGGAGCGGGGAATAATGAAGGGCTTGACGTTAAAAACGAGACTATGGATTCTCGCGCTTATCCCTGTTTTCGGCATACTTATTGTGACAAGCGTCTTGATGTACTCGGCGAATGTCATCTACAACGACCTTCTTTCGCAGATCCACCAGGAAGCCTTCGTGGCGCAGAGCCTGGTGCTCAACGGCGACCGCGACCTGTACCAGGGGCTCGTAGCGAAGCAGGCCATACTGCAGCAGGGAACCGGAAATGATTTTGAAAAGAATCTCGAAGATTTTCGGGAGAACGTAGCACAGGTCGTGGAGAGACTCGGCAACGCCGACAAACTTCTCGACCGAAACAAAAACACGTGGGAACCGTTCCGGCTTGAGGGAAAAACGGAATCCGTCTTCGACAAGTTCAACACCCTGAATCAGGACTTCCCGGTGTGGATCAAAGAGTCGGAACAACAGATCGACGATATCCGGACGGGAAAACTTGCGCTCGGCTCCGTGGCCCGGATCGAGGATCCCCTCTTCAAAAAAATCCGGGGGAACATCAACGAGATCGGAGAAATCCTGGACATCGGCGCCGAGACCAGCGCCTTGGCGAACAAAAAGCGCATGACGACGGCGAATGTCGCCATGAGTGCGGTAGCCGTCCTCGTAGCGCTTCTGGCCGTCGTCATCGCATTCACCACCATCCGGTCGATACGCCGTTCGGTCGCCTCCATTCTTGCCGCCTCGAAGGCGGGCAAGGAGGGGAATCTGACCGTCCGAACCTCCATGACGGGCGACGACGAGCTTTCAACCGTGGGGCATTCGCTCGACGCCATGCTCGACAGTCTCCGCGACGTCATCTCCGAACTTCAGAAGAAATCGATCGTCCTTTCCACGCTCTCCGAGAACACGGCCGCTTCCTGCGAGGAGGTCACCAGCACCACCAACGAGGTCGCGGAGAGCAACGGCAAGCTCGCGGAAGAAGTGAGCCTGGGGCGCAGCAGCGCCGTCGACGCCTCGCGTCACATACTCGACATGAACACCGTCATCCAATCCGCCAAATCGGTCGCCTCGCGGGCCAACGAAAACTCCCGAGATATGGCGGAAGCGGCAGCGAAGGGAAAGGAGACCGTCGCCTCCTCCATCGGGCACATGGAAGGTATCCGGGATGCCGTTGCGGACACCGGAAAGACCATCTCGCAGCTCAACCAGTATTCTCAGAGAATCGGCGTCGTGGGCACGACCATAACCTCCCTGGCGGACCAGACCAACCTCCTCGCGTTGAACGCGGCCATAGAGGCAGCTCGCGCGGGCGAGGCGGGACGGGGATTCGCCGTCGTCGCCGACGAGGTGCGGAAGCTCGCCGAGCAGTCGCAGCAGGGAGCTCGGGAAGTTGCGGAGCTTGTGGGACGGATCCTCCAAGGCACCTCCGCAGCGGTGACCTCAATGGAGAAGAGCCTTCACGACGTCGAGGAGGGAGTCGCCATCGCCCACGTCGCGGGAGACGCGCTTGAAAAGATCATGGCGGCGACGAAAAGCTCCGTGGACGACATACGGCTTATCATCGAGGCCACGGACCAGGAAGCGGACAAGGCGGAAGCCGTCGTTGAGCTGATCGACAGAACGGCGTCGGTGATGGAGAATGCGGATACGCAGGTGCAGACCGTGGCGGCCTCCATGGAAGAGACCGCGGCGGCCATGGAAAACGTCGCGAGCGGCGCTACCGAGGTGAACAGCACCGCGGAGGATCTTCGTAGACTTGCGGAGCGATTCGTCGTCGACATAGAAAGCGGCGATCAACTCGCTCTCGTTCGGAGAAAATCATAAGAGCCGTTGTGAACAAATGATGCGCAATAGAAACGCCCCCTCGCAGCGAGGGGGCGTTTCTATTGCGCTTTAAAAGAACACTCATGAACGCGAGGCGAGCGCAGGTATCCGATCCTCCGTTCTCAGTCCAACTCCGCGATGGCGTCGATCTCCACCAGCATACCGAAGAGCTGGCTCTGCACGGTGATCCGGACAGGGTACGGTTCGGTGAAAAACTCGTTGTACACCTCGTTATACCCTTGGAAATCGCGGTCGAGATTCGTCAGATGAGCCGTCACCTTAACCACTTGATCCATCGTCGCGCCGCCCGCCTCCAGGATCGCCTTGATATTCTTCAAGACCTGCCGGGTCTGCTCGCGAATCCCTTCGGGGTTCGTCCCCGTCTCGGGATTCCTGGGGCCCTGTCCGGAGACGTAGACGCGGTTGCCGCAGACCAGACCTTGGGAATACGGTCCGATGGGCTCAGGCGCTTTGTCGGTACGGATAACTTTTTTCATAGTTATTTCCTCCTTTGGTTGGACTTGCTTCGATAATTTTACCTCATTCTACCCGATTCAAGAGTGGAGATGGCATGCGACGGAACGCCCCTCCCGCTCCACGGAGCGCGGGACGTCGCTCCGGCAGCGCTCCATCGCGTACACGCACCGCGGATGGAACGGACACCCCGACGGAGGGTTCAGAGGGCTCGGAACATCCCCTCCGAGAATGATGCGACGTCCCTTCTTGCCCAGAACCGGAACCGGCGCCGCGGAGAGCAGCGCCTGCGTATACGGGTGGAGCGGATCGGAAAAGAGCGTCTCCGTCTCCGCAAGTTCGACGATACGTCCGAGATACATGACCGCCACACGGTCGCTTATGTGCTTCACCACGCTCAAGTCGTGGGCGATAAAGAGGTACGTGAGAGCAAACTTCTCCCTCAACTCCGCAAGAAGGTTGATCACCTGCGCCTGAATGGAGACGTCGAGCGCCGACACAGGCTCGTCCGCCACCACGAGCGACGGATTCAGGACAAGCGCCCTCGCGATGCCGATCCGCTGTCGTTGGCCGCCGCTGAACTCGAAAGCGTAGCGGGAAAGCGACGACGCGTCCAGGCCGACTTCCCGCAGAATGGAGGCGACCCGTTCCTGCCGCTCCTTGAACGGAGCGTCCGGTTCGTGCGCGACGATCGGCTCGCCGACAATCCGCGCCACGGTCATCCGGGGATCGAGGGACGCGAAGGGGTCTTGAAAGATCATCTGAAACTCCGCCGCGCTGCGCGCAGCTCCTCGCCTTGAAGCGCGAGAAGATCCCTCCCACGGAAGCGCGCCTCTCCCGAGGTTGCGGGAAGCAATCGCAGAACAACTCTTCCGGTGGTCGATTTCCCGCACCCCGATTCTCCGACGAGCCCGAGCGTCTCCCCTCTCTTCATCGAGAAGGAAACTCCGTCGACAAGCCCGTACATACCCCGATACCCTCTGAAAGATCCCCGAGCGAACCGGAAAATACTTTTTTAGATTACGAACTTCAAGCAGGTATTCGTTCATGAGTCGGCGCTCCCTTCGGCAGCCGCCATCGTTCTCCATCGAAGGCAACGGGTGAAATGCCCCGGAGCAGCCTCCAGAAACGAGGGTTCTTCGGCGCTGCACGCGTCGATCGCCAGCGGACAGCGATTGACGAAGGCACACCCCGGCGGAAGGGCGTCAAGCGAGGGGACCATTCCGGGAATGGCCTGAAGGCGTTCCGTACGCCCCTCCATAGGCGGGATCGAGTCCATCAGTCCGCGGGTGTAGGGGTGAAGCGGCGTGCGGAACAACGCCTCCGTCGACGCCAGTTCGACGATCTTTCCCGCGTACATCACCGCGACCCGCTGCGCCGACTCCGCGACGATGCCCAGATTATGGGTGATCAGCAGCACCGACATGACACGTTCTCTCTTCAACGTCTCCAGAAGATCGAGTATCTGCGCCTGGATCGTCACGTCGAGCGCGGTCGTCGGCTCGTCCGCGATGAGCAGCTCCGGTTCGAGCGCCAGCGCCATGGCGATCATGACTCTCTGGCGCATGCCGCCGCTCAGAAGGTGCGGATAGACGTCCACACGCTTTTCCGGGCTCGGGATACCGACTTTGCGAAGCATCTCCACGGCACGGTCACGGGCGGCCCGCTTCGACATCGCCCCGTGGGCCAGAATGCCCTCCGCTATCTGGCGGCCGACCGTGTACACAGGGTTGAGCGACGTCATCGGCTCCTGGAAGATCATGGAGATCTCCCGTCCGCGGATCTTCATCATTTCCTCGTTACTCAGAGACGCGAGCTCTCTCCCCTTGAAGCGGATGCTCCCGGAGACCATTTTTCCGTGAGGGCGGGGGACAAGGCCGAGAACGGCCAGGGACGTCATGGACTTGCCGCTCCCCGACTCGCCCACCAGCCCGAGGGTCTCTCCCCGTTCAATGTGCAGTTCCACGCCGTTCACCGGATATATGAAGCCGTCGCCGGAGGGAAAGCGTACTTTCAGATCGCGAATTTCCAGAAGATGTTCCCTATTCTTCTCCATCGAATGCTACACCCCCTCGACGTCCCGACGGAAGTGCGGATCGAGCCGGTCGCGGAGCACATCGCCCGCGAGGTTGAACGCAAGCACCGTCAGGAGGATGCACGATCCGGGAAAGAGGAGCAACCACGGAGCGCGGGTGAGATACATCCGACCTTCGCTGAGCATGTTCCCCCCAGCTCGGGATCGACGGGGGAATGCCCAGGCCGAGAAAGTCGAGCGCCGCCATATCCAGCAGCGAGAAGGCGAAGGTGAAGGTGGCCTGGACGATCAGGGGCGACATCATATTGGGGAGCACGTGCCGCAGGATAATCCATCGCTCTTTCACACCGGAGGCGACGGCGGCCTCGATGTACGGTTCCTCCCTCAGCTTCAGCGTGAGACCGTAGACGATGCGGGTAGTCCTTGTGAGGTACGTCGCGCCGACGGCGATGATCACATTGAGCATCCCCCGTCCGAGAATGGAGACGAGGACGAGCGCGAGCAGCAGCGGTGGAAATGCCATGAGCACGTCGATCAGGCGCATCAGGAAGGGTTCGACCCCCCGGAAGTAGCCCGAGGAGACGCCGATGAGCACGCCGATGGAGAGCGAGAAGAGAATCACCCCGGCCGAACCTGCGAGACTTGTCCGCGCGCCGTGCACAACACGGCTGAAGATGTCGCGTCCAAAGTTGTCGGTGCCGAAGAGGTATGTCCCTTCCGGGGGCCTGAGCTTGTCGACCGGGTTCATCGCCTGCGGATCGAACGGCGAAATCACGTCCGCGAAAAGCGCGAAGAAGAGCATGACGACGATGATCAGGAGGCCGGCGAAGGCGATTTTGCGCTTGTAGAACGCGGAGAGGAAGTTCATGCGCGCCCTCCTAACTGTACCGTATTCTGGGGTCCAGAATCGCGAAGGAGAGGTCCACCAGAAGGTTGATCAGCATATAGAGAAACGCGACGATGAGGATGATTCCCTGAATCGTCGGGTAATCTCTCCGCAGGACGGACTCCACCACCAGCCGTCCGATTCCGGGAAGCGAGAAAACGGTCTCGGTGACCACGGTTCCGGCGACAAGCGCGACGAAGGTGAAACCGAGGGCGGACACGACGGAGACGAGCGAGTTACGAAAGATATGGCGAATAGTCACCGCGCCCTCGGAGAGCCCCTTTGCTCGCGCCGTTTTTACGTAGTCGGCCTTGGCGACGTCGAGCATGCTCGAACGGGTCAGTCGGATGATGAGCGCCGAATTGGGGGCCGCAAGGGTGATACAGGGCAGTACAAGGTACCGGAGGTTCGTCCAGTCGCCGGACTCCAGGATCGACGGGAAGCCCGACGTGGGAAGCCAGCGAAGCGTCACGGAGAAGAGGAGCATCAGGTTCAACCCGAGCCAGAAGGTGGGAGCCGACGCAAAGAACATCGACAGCCCCGAAAAAAACTGGTCGAGTCTGCTGTTGTAGCGCACCGCGGAGAGAATGCCGATCGGTACGCCGACCAGCAGGATCAGAAGCATCGAGAAGACGGCGATGAAAATGCTCGTTTCGGCCCTGTCGGCGATGACTTCGAGCACTGGACGATGAAAAAAGATCGACGTGCCGAAATCCCCCCCGAGCACTCCGGAAAGCCATCGTCCGTACTGCACATAAAG
This sequence comes from Aminobacteriaceae bacterium, assembly GCA_963668335.2. GTDB lineage: Bacteria > Synergistota > Synergistia > Synergistales > Aminobacteriaceae > JAAYLU01. The sequence goes on from CAXXRY010000030.1 coordinate 40,169, forward strand.
GGGACGGTCGAGCCCCATGGCCTCCCTGAGCCCCTGGACCTGCTCGGGCGTGGCCTGATCGCCGAGCATGATCTGGGCCGGGTCGCCCGGAATGAGATGGATGAAGGAGAATACGATGATCGACGCGAGAAGGAGCGACGGGAGCATGCTCGCTGCCCGCCTGACTATATACGAAAACATCGCGCCTTCCCCCTTTCTTCGGATGGATGCGGGCGGGGTTGGCTGCGCGCCTCCTCCGCCCGCGGGTTGCAGGAATACATCCTCGCTATTTCCCGAAACGCACGCCCCAGAACTTCGGCCAGATGAGCGAGGACTCCGAAAGCCCGCTCACCTTCGGCGAATAGATATCGTACGTAAAGTGGTCGCCGGTCTTGATCACGGGAACCTCTTCATAGACGAGCGCCTGTATCTTGTCCCAAACCTCTCTTCGTTTCGCTTCGTCGAGCGTGCCCGCGAACTCGGCGGCAAGCGCCCGCTTCGTCTCCGTGGTCCACCACCCCGGGTAGGCTTCGCTCATGAAGGTGAAGAGGATAGGGTCGGGGACGAAACCGTGATGAGTGAAGAACATATCCCACTGCGTCGGGTCGCCTCTCTTGGAGATCAACGTCGCCCAGTCGTAGATCTGGTGGTCGATGTTGAACCCCGCCGCCTTGAGCTGCTGCACCATGACAAGGGTGCTGTCGTAGTGGAATTTGTACGCCGTGGAGGCCATCAGGGTGATCTTCTCTCCATTGTAGCCGGCCTCCTTCGCAAGCGACTTCGCAAGCTCGGCGTTTCCCGCGCTGAATTTGTCGAGCCCGGCCTTCGAATACCAGAGCGTCGTCTCCGGCATGAAGGAGCCGGAAGCCTTCCACAGCTCTCCGGCGCCGATCGCCGCCTGAAGCACTGGGGTCAAGTCGAGCGCCGCCTGAAGAGCCCGTCGCAGCGCGAAGTTGTTCTTCATTATCCCGTCTCTGGAGTTGAAGAACATCATCCCCTGGTTGGCGCCCTGGTTCACTGTCGTCACCACTGCCGAGTCGTTCTTCAATTCCTCGAAGAGATCGCCCAGAATCTGCTCGGCGTAATCGTAGTCTCCCGCCTTGACGCCGTTCACTCTCGTACCGACATCCGAGACGGGGATGAAGCGAATTTCGTCGAAGAGCGCCTCGCGCTTTCCTGCGTATCCGTCCGGGGCCTCGCCTCTTCCGACGTACTCGTCGAAGCGCACCAGTTTGATATATCTCCCGGGGTTACGCTCCGCGAACTTATAAGGACCGGTACCGATATACTGGTCGGGAGCTATGGGCGTCTTCTCGGCGCCCTCGACCGCTTCCTTCGGATAGATCACCGGTCCGCCGTTGATGAAGGCGAGCAGGTTCTTCCACGGAGCGAAGGGGGCTTTGAACGTCATAGTCACTTCCAGCGCGCCGGTGGCTTCAACCTTCTCCAGATTACCGAACAGAACTGGGCCGCGTGCTCCGAACTTGCCCCAGCGGTTCAGCGACGCAAGCACGTCTTCCGCTCCGAGCGTCTTCCCGTTGTGGAATTTCACGCCGTCCCTGAGCGTCAGGACGATCGTTTTTTCCGTTGTCCTTGATCTCTTCCGACTTCACGAGAAGCGGTACGGGGCTGTACTTGGAATCGAACGTGTACAGTCCCTCGAAGATATGCTGCGCGATCATGGTCGCCAGGTCCGAGGTCACCACCTGCTGATCGAGGGTGGGGGGCTCGTCGATCACCGCGACCCGCAGCACGCCTCCCTTTTCCGCCGCCCCCGCCATGCCGCAGACGGCGAGAAGCACCAACGAAACGCTCCAGATCAACACTACCCGTTTCCATTTACCCATATTTGTCACCCCTTTTGAATATATTCCGCTCTTCGAACGGGCCGGTCGCGGCCCGAGGCCGCCGCTCCGCATGACGCTCCGTTTCCGTTCCGATGCATCACCTCCTCGGCAATCAGCACATCTCCGTTTCGGGAGGAATCCGGTACTCGCCCTCGCGGATGCCCGCGTCCGCAGGAATTTCAACATATTCCGCCGCATCGCGCGCATTCAGATCCCACATCGTCTCCCCGTCTTTGAGGGTCATCTCGCACTCCAATCGAACGCCGCCGCGGAGACGACCCCCTACTGTATCCTTGAATCCGAACGCTCCCTCGCGGAGCGTCCAGAGCGCGACGTCCGCAGGAGCCCCTTTCGACAGATGGCCAAGCTCCGGATGGCCGATCATTCTCGCCGGAATGAACGTGGAGCGCGCGACCACCTCCTGTAGCGGCATCCCCATGGCGAGGCATTTCGACATCGTCGTCGGCATGTCCATCATCGCGCCGTTCATGCTGAAGACGTGAAGATCCGACGAGATCGAGTCGGGGTAGAATCCGCCCCTGATCGCGGGAAGCGCGTTGCGGAAGAGAAAGCTCCCTCCACCATGCCCCAGATCGAAGAGAACGCCGCGCTTCCGGGCCTCGAAAAGATAGGGATAGACGCGTCCTTCCTCGTCCGCGACCGGCACAGGCCCCCGGAAGCAGTGCGTGCTGATGTCGCCGCGGCGGAGCTTTTCCGCGACCAGTTGCCAGTAGGGGCGCTCTTTCATGAAATAGCCGAAGTCGACCATGACCGGTAATCCGGAGAGCTCGCCGGCCTCCACTGCCCGGTCCACGGACTCCCACCCCGGATTCCAGTAGTGCGCGCTTTTGATCCCGACGACGACGTCGGCGTGTCGCTTTGCCTTCTTCGCCGTCGCCGCGGGGTCGAAATCGGGAGCGTGCTGCTCAATGATGTCGTTGATCATTCCGTAACTCGCTATATTCAGGAACGAGAGGACGCGCGTCTTCGCCCTGTCGATCACGGAAACTCTGAAGAGGTCGAAGTTGCGCCACCCCGCGCTCCCCGCGTCCACCATCGTGGCGACACCGCCTCGGAAGCTGAATCCGTCCGGGAAGACGCTGCTCTCGCCGGCCCATGCGTCGGGGTTGCCGCCGGTCGCGAAGAGATGCGTATGAATATCCACGACGGCAGGAGTCACCAGAAGGCCGGATGCGTCGATTACTTTGCCCGCTCCCGTTTCGGGAAGATCGCGCCCCGTTCCGGCCACGACGCCGTCGGCGATCGCAAGGTCGAGTGTTTCATCCACGCCGTTCGCCGGGTCGAGCACCCTGCCGCCCTTAATGAGAACAAAGCCCTTCGGTAAGAGCGCACTTCCCTTCTGGTCGCCGAATATTTCAACCATTATTCCTGCACTCCTTTCCCGCTCAAAATCCGCCCGATCTCCCGCATGCGCGACAGAACGAGGTCAATCTCGTCATCCCGAAGGGTCATCGGATTAACAAAGACGGACTGCCCGTCGGCCGCCATGGCGAAAATGGAGGGATCGCCCTCTCGCAGCAGCCGAAGCGCCTCCTCCGCGCACTCCGGGAGCGCGAACCTGAAGAGCATCTGCGGGAACGGCTGTCCGGCCTCGTTGGGGAAAACGCGCTGTACAGAAAGATTCACGTTTCCTTCGAACTCCCGAACAACGCGGGCAACTTGTTCTTCCGCCCAGCGCAAGCGGGCGCCTGAATCCATTGCAACGTACTGCTCCACAGCGGACAGGAGGCCGACGATCTCCTCCCGGCCGACCTTGAACATCCTGCCGACACCGTACGTCGGAAAGGCAGTCCGCGCGATCCACTCGAAGATCTCCTTCTTCCCCACCATCAGGCCGCTCGCCTGCGGCCCGCGGAGATCCTTGCCCCCGCTGAAAACGCAGACGTCCGCCCCTTCCCCTGTAATCCGCCACAGATTCTCGGTCGGGGGAAGCTGCGCCGCCGCGTCCACCACCACCGGGACGCCCCGGCGCGCGGCGACTCGCAGCGTGGCTTCAAGCGAGAGCGCGCCCTTGGCAACCCACCCCCCGGGAGGCATGAAAAAGTAAAAGATGGCGGCGGTGTTTTCTGTAATGGCGTATTCAAGGTCGTCCTCGACGGTCGGGAGGATCGTGTTGGGGAAGCCGATTTCGACGATGCGGGCGTTCAGTAGTCGCACTCCCCAGTCGTAGGGGTTGCGGTGGGCTCTGTGGATAATGATCTCGCTCCGGGCGATCTGCTCCGGCGAAAGCGAAGCGAAGGGACGGCCGTACAGGCGGGCGATACAGGACGCTCCAGCGATGTGCAGGGCCGCCGCCGCGCCGTTCGTGACGAAGGCCGCCTCGTTGCGCGTAATGGAGGCCAGACGTTCGTGGACCTTCGTCTGCAGCTCCTTAAGCACCACGTGGTTTCGCGCCGCTTCGGCCATGGCCGCGAGCGTCTCCTCGCTCATCCGGGAACCTCCGACCATCGTGTAGGTTCCCGCCGCGTTGATGAGTTTTCGAACTCCTAGTTTCCGGTATACATCTGTAGACACTGCGTATCGCCGCCTTATTTTGAGGATTGACTTTCGGAATGGACCTCGTCAAGATAGGAGTACAGGGTGAACTTCGAGATGTCGAGAAACTGGCATATCCTGTTCCCCGCCTTGGTGATCAGGAAAGCGCCCTTCTGATCGAGGAACCGGACAACTTGAATCTTCTCCTCCCTGCTCATGTAGGAGACGGGTTTTCCGACCTCCTCCTGCGCCTTCTGAAGCAGCGCGTCGAGGAGTTGGTTCACATCGTTGACGAAAAACTCTTCTTCTTTTTCCCCGTCGCCGTTGGAGATAAGGGAGCGGATGGTTTTGTCTGCCACCATCAGATTGGAGACGTCGAAGTTGACGCAAAGACACCCGACGACCTTGCCGTCGTCGTTGCGGATATAGATCGAAGACGAGCGAAGCACCCTGCCGTCGGGGGTGTTGGTAAAATAACCGTACTTGTCGCCGTCAACCACCGTTCCGCGAAGCACCTCAAGCCCGAGATTGCTTCCGCAGTCGCCTACGCGCCTGCCGGTCACGTGGCCGTTCTCAATCATCACCACGGTACTCTCGTATCCCTCCGTGAGGTCGTGGAGCACTGCTTCGCAGTTGGTCCCGAAGATGGCGGTAAGCCCCTTCATCAGGGATTGGAACATCTTGAACTCATCCTGTACTTGATTCACTGCATTTCCTCCAAAAAAATATTTTGGTTGTCTGATTTTATGTTATTATACTGTCTGAAAAATACAACGTCAAGCGCAACACCGCATAAGGAGGCGAAATCTATGAACATTAGAAAATACGAAGTGCTGCGGCGTATCTCGGATCTCGGCGTCGTCGGGATCATAAGGACTCCGGACATCGAGACGGGCGTGGCGGCGGCGGAGGCGGTCTTCGAGGGAGGAATCGACGTGCTCGAGGTTTCCACGACCTTTCCCGGCGCCCTCGACATCATGAAGGAGATCATCGAACGCGGCCGCTGCAAAGGGTTGATCCTCGGCGCGGGGACAGTCGCCGACGCAACGACGGCGCGCCTTTGCATCGACGCGGGAGCCGAGTTCATCGTCTCTCACTGCTTCAGCGAGGAAGTGGCGAGGATGTGCAACCGCTCCGGCATCGCCTACATGCCCGGCGTGGGAACGGTCACCGAGATCGTCCGCGCCATGGAGCACGGAGTCGACGTCGTGAAGGCGTTTCCGGGAGAAGTACTGGGGCCGAAGTTCATCAAAGCGGTCCGCGGTCCCCTGCCCGGCGCGCAGATCATGCCGATCGGCGGCGTCGCTCCGGGCAACCTCGACGACTGGTTCCAGGCGGGGGCTTTCGCCGTTGGATTGGGAAGCGCGCTCGTTAAACCGGCCGGCGTCGAAGGCGATTTCCCCGCCATCAGCGAGACCTCCGAACGTATCGTCACCCAGATCGCGCAAATTCGCGCCCATATGAAGTAGCCATGGCCAGAATCGAACGGTTGGAACTGTTCAAGGTCCCGCCCCGCTGGCTTTTTCTGAAGCTCGTCACCGACGAAGGCGTCGAGGGGTGGGGAGAACCGGTCGTCGAGGGACGGGCCGATACCGTGGCCGCTGCCGTCCGCGAGATGAGCGAATACGTGGTCGGCGCAGACCCGACGAAGATCGAGGATCTGTGGCAAGTCCTCTACCGCGGAGGCTTCTATAGGGGCGGCCCCGTTCTGATGAGCGCGATCTCCGGCATCGAGCAGGCGATGTGGGACATCACGGGGAAGATGTTCGGCCTCCCCGTTCACAGGATGCTCGGCGGCGCGGTGCGCGAAAAGATGCGCGTCTACTCGTGGATAGGGGGCGACCGCCCGTCCGAAGTGGTCGAGGAAGCCCGCGGGAAAATGGACGCTGGCATGAACGCCGTGAAGATGAACGGCACGGCGGAGATGGCGTGGATCGACAACTTCTCGAAGATCGAAGAGGTGCTGTCACGCGTACAGGCGCTTCGGGACGCCTTCGGCCACTCGCTCGACATCGCGGTCGACTTACACGGCAGGGTCCGTACCGCGATGGCGCGGGTGCTGATGAAGGAGTTGGAGCCGTACCATCTCATGTTCGTCGAGGAACCGGTCCTCGTCGAAAACCGGGAGGCGTTCACCGAGCTTCGCCGCCACACTGCGACGCCCATCGCCACGGGAGAGCGCAATTTCGGGCGATCGGACTTCAAGGATCTGATCACATGCGGCGCAGTGGACATTCTCCAGCCCGATCTCAGCCACGCCGGGGGAATTTGGGAAGTGCGGAAGATCGCGGCCATGGCGGAGGCGTACGACATCGCCGTCGCGCCGCACTGCCCGCTCGGCCCGATAGCACTCGCGGCCTGCCTTCAACTCGACTTCTGCACCCCGAACGCCTTCATCCAGGAGCAGAGCCTCGGCATCCACTACAATCAGGAGACCGACCTGCTGGACTACCTGAAGGATCCGTCGGTCTTCCGCTACGAGAACGGTTTCGTCGCGCTCCCGGAAGGACCGGGGCTGGGCATCGAGGTCTGCGAGGAAACCGTCCGCGAAAAAGCGCGGATCGGACACGACTGGCGGAATCCGGTGTGGAGAAACGTCGACGGCAGCGTGACCGAGTGGTAGCTTCGCCGGCTACCGCATGCAACCGATCTCCGGGTTTCTCCGTGTAGTGTATGCATCTACAGGGCATGAAAACGCCGGGACAGGAAAACACTCCCTATCCCGGCATATTGTGTTCGAGAGATAGACGTTCCTGACTCCCGTCTAGGATTTGAAAGGAAAGACTTTTTCGCGGTATTCGGCGATCACCCTTTCCCGGAGCTGCGGATCGGAGAAAACATCCCACGCCGTCATTGCAAGCGCTTTCGTACCGAGCAGCACGGCCTCGTCTCCACGGGGAGAGACGGCCGCTTCGCGAAAGCGATCCGAATGGCTCGTTGTCGATTCATCCGCGATGGCTATATATTCATGGATCGTGGGGAGTTCAAGGGAGACGTTCCCGATATCCGAAGATCCCAACGGAATCCGCGCATCGGCAAAGACAACCGTCTCTCCCAATATCGCCATGTTGTCTCGGAAGCGCTCCCCCATAGCGATATTGGGATACCGCTCCGCGTAGACGACATCGTACTTCATGGCATACTCCGCTCCGGTGAGCAGCGCGGCGGCTTTCGCCGCGCGCTCCATATCCTCGAGAATCAGAAACAATCCCTTTTTCGTCGGACTTCTGGGGACGAAACTGGCGGACGTATAGTCTGGAACGACATTCGGGGCCTTGCCTCCGTTCGTTATGATACCTGTGAGGACGTGCCCCTTGTCCCACGTTTGGCGCAACCCGTTGAGAGAATTAAAGAACTCCAGCATCGAAGTAAGCGCGTTGATTCCCTTTCGGGGTTCAACCGCGTGGGAGGCTTTTCCGAAAAATTCGACGTCGACGTGTGTCGCCGCTATGCCGCCTCTGCCGTACAAATTCTCCGTGCCGGGGTGGATCATCATGGCGAAATCGACGTTTTGAAACGCGCCGCGCTCGACGAGAAAAACCTTTCCTCCGCCGGTTTCCTCCGCGGGGCTTCCTATAACCTGAATTTCCCCCTGAAGTTCCGGCGCCGCCTTCGAGAGGGCGATAGCCGCTCCCACGGCGACCGAGGCGATGATATTGTGTCCGCAGGCATGTCCGATATCCCGCAACGCGTCGTATTCCGCGATGAAGGCGACAACCGGACCGTCTTTCCTCCCCGGGAAAGACGCTCTGTAGGCCGTGGGAAGATCGCAGAACCGCGTCTCCACTTTGAATCCATATTTTTCGAGTAGTTCCTTCTGGAACACGACGGCTTTATACTCTTCGAAGGCCGTTTCCGGATTGGCATGAATGATATGGCTCAATCCGAGCAATTCGGAATGCAGTTCCTCCGCGATTTTTACTATGCGCGAATGCATCGTCTCAATTCCTCAATTCCAAACGTATGCTTCGGGGCGTCTGTTCGGAAAGCTGGGAAGCTGCCGCCGAATGCTCTCTACACGCTCCATGTCTATCTCCGCGACGAAGATTCCTTCTCCGTCGGAAGCCTGCGCAACAACAGTACCCCAGGGATCGACGATCATCGATCTCCCATAAGCCTGAAAGCGCGGTTTCATTCCGACCTGTCCGGCAGCGACGACGAAGCACTGGTTTTCTATGGCTCTGGCGCGGAGCACCGTTTCCCAATGATCTTTCCCGGTAAAGAGCGTATAGTTGGCCGGAACGAACATAAGTTTCGCTCCCTTCAACGCAAGGATCCGGTACAGTTCCGGAAAACGCATGTCGTAGCAGATGGAGAGCCCCATCCGACCGAACTCGGAATCGAAGGCGACGATCTCCTTTCCGGGAATTTTCGAGTCGGATTCTCTGACGCTGGGACCGTCCGCTATGTCCACGTCGTACAGGTGGATCTTCCTGTATGAGGCGACGATATCTCCTGCGGGATCGACAACTATGGAGGTGTTGTAGACCTTTCTCTCTCCCGGCGCGCACTCGGCGTAGCTCCCGCAGTGAATCCACAACGTATGCTTCTTCGCGAGCGCCGAGAAGAAGCGGGACGTTTCGCCGGGAATGGGCTCGGCGCTTGCAATACTCTCCTCCGTTCCGCCGATGAAGTTGATATTCTCGGGCATGGAGACGAATCGAGCTCCCCGTGCCGCGGCTTTTTCGATCAAACGCTCGATCTTCCGTAGATTTTCCTGTTTATCGTTCGTGCTGTCCATCTGCAGAACACCCATCAAAAAACGGTTCATTCAGAATTCCCCCTTCCACATCTGACTGTCAATAGGGCAGAAGTAACGAAGGCAACCATAGCGAGAGCTGCGGAACGAAAGTGAGCAGCAGCAGCATCAAAACAAGCACGGGCAAAAAGGGCGCGACTCCCCGGACTACGTCCTCGACGCGCTGTTTTGTAATATCCGAAAGGATAAAGAGCCCGATTCCCACGGGAGGAGTCGAGATGCCGATGGTCAAACCGAAGGCCATGATAACGCCGAGCTGTACGGGATCGACGCCGACACGCTGCATAAGCGGGACAAGGATGGGGGTGAGCAGAATCATGATGCTCGCCGCCGAGGTAATGGTACCGAGGAAAAGCAGCAGAATATTGACGAGCACGAGGATGATCCATTTATTCTGCGTCAAGCTGAGGACAAACTCCGCCATGATCACCGGCGTCCTCTCCAAAGTGAGTATATACGACATCGTCGACGCGATGCCGAAGAGAATCAGGCTGTTCGCAGCCGTGAACATCGAGGAAACGATCACCGACCAGAGATTTTTCAATTTAAGACTGCGATAGCACAATCCGAGGACAAGCGAGTACAGAACGGCTACGACCCCCGCTTCGGTTGGGCTGACAAACCCCGACGTCATTCCGTACAGGATGATGATCGGCGCGAGAAGCGCCCATACCGCCGTCTTGAAAATACCCAGCCTCTGTTTCATCGGCATTCGTTCCTCGCGGGGAAATTTACGAGGGAGCTTGTGCGCCAGCCATGCGCTCGTGAGCATAAGCCCTATTCCGATGACGACTCCCGGAATTATGCCCGCAAGAAAAAGCTTGGCGATAGATACGTTCGCCATGACGCCGTAGAGGATGAACGAGACGCTCGGTGGTATGATCGGACCGATCATGGACGAGGCCAGAGTGATCCCCGTGCTGTATTTCAGATCGTATCCGGAATCCGTCATGGATTTGATCTCGATGGGACCGAGCGCCGCGCAGTCTGCGGCCGCCGATCCGGATATCCCGGCGAAGATCATCGAACAGAGAACATTGACGTGCGCAAGACCGCCCTTCCAATGACCGACGCAGGCCCGCGCAAAGGCGAAAATACGTTCCGCGATGCCGCAGCTGTTCATGATGTTGCCGGCCATGATGAAAAAGAAGATCGAGAGGAGGCTCCACGTCATGGAACCATCCACGATCCCTTGAGCGAGAATATAGAACGGAAAGTCGCCCAGCCAGCATCCAACGAGCACGGCGATTCCCATTGCCAGCGGAATCGGCATCTTGAGAAACAGAAGAGCGATCAGGGTTCCGAGGAGTCCGAGGGAAACCATGCTTACACCACTTTCCCGACGCCGGTTTTTTCCGCTCCGGCGGAGCGGAACGTACCGATCATTTTTTCGGTCATTCTCCACAGTATGCACGCCCCCAGCAGATACAGCGGCCACGTATTGACCTCGAGAGGGAACGGCAGATACTGCTCAGGCTTGCCTAGGCTTACCAATCCCCGATACTCAAGATTGGCGTAGATAAGCACCGCGCCGAAGAGCGCCCCCAGGAGCGCCATAAGACGCGACACCCAAAGCGCCAGAAATCCAGGAAGAGAATCCACGAAAAAGCCGACTTCCACCTCTTCGCCTTTCAAAAAGACGATCGCGGTCCCGGGGATGATGGAGTACAGCCCCAGAAAGAGGAGGACTTCCACTGTCCACGCCACGGGGCGTCCGAAGGCCCTGGAAACTATCTGAAGCGTCGCTACGATGATCATAAGAAATCCGTTGATACCTAAAAGGATGGAAAAGCCGCCGATGAGACTCCTTTTTATAAGCGCGAGAAAGTTTCGCATTTTTTCACCTCTTTGTATGCAGAGGGGGGCCCTCGTACGAGCCCCCCCCGTATGGCGTCCTGCTCCGCTTCGGAGAAGCGAGTATACTTTTTTCGGACTATTTTACAGCGTCCTGCGCTTTTTTAATGAAACCTGCGGGGACGACTCCCTCTTGCTCAAGGACGGCGACGAGGCCGCTCATCTTTTCCTGCCAAGGCTTAAGATCTATTTCGATCATCTCCACCCCGTACTTGTCCTTCATCTCCTGTACAAGTTTCTCTCCGTTCTCCAGCGCAAGTCGAGTGCAGATTTCACCTCCCTGACGAAGGCCCTCGTGAATAATCTCACGCTGCTCGGGAGTAAGGCTCTGGTAGCGTCTCTCGTTCATGACGACCGCTACTTGTTGAGCATACTCGTTGGTCACGGTGAGATACGGCGCGACCTCGCAGAATTTCTGGTACAGAGCATCCGTCACGGGGCACGTCACGGCGTCCACAGTCCCCTGCTTCAGGGCGAGATACGTTTCTGAATACGGAATGACAGTAACCGCCGCGCCAAGATATTCCCACGACTTGACGGAGAGCGGAGCCGAGGCCATTCTCAATTTAAGTCCCTTCACGTCGTCAAGGCTTTTGATCGGACGTTTGGAAGCGAGAACGCGGTAGGGTCCCCGAAGCCAATTCTTGTCTCTACTGACTATTCGTAAGCCGGCTTTTTCGATCAGACGCTTTTCCAGTTCCTGCTGCACATCGCTCAGAAGGTACTTTCGAAACTGCTCGTTGCTCTCGAACACATAAGGGACGCCGCCTCCGACCACGCGAAACTCGGGAACGTACGGAGCATAAAAGGAATAGCCTTCGGCATAGAAGTCCTGTAGGCCGTTTATCATGTTCTCTATCTGCTTTTTTGAGTCGCCGAGGGCCTCCGCATAGAAAATATCGATAACGATTTCGCCTTTTGTCTGTTCTTTTACATAGTCGGCGAAATGACGCAGCGCAACCGATTCATGATGCGACTCGGTCATTTTCATACCGAGCTTCAACCGCAAGACCGCCTCGGAACCGCTCACAAATGCGCCTATCACAAAGAGCCCCGCAAGAAGAAAAAGAATACTTCGCTTCAACATACCGTTCAGCCTCCTTTTAGTGATGTTCTTCTCGTTACTGCCCGAACTTTGCTTTTATAAGTTCATTCGCCCTGGATATATCGGCGAGTTTTTTCCCCGAACGCATCATAGCCTGCTTTTCCGGCTCAGTAGCCTGGCGTTCGAGCGCGGCCCGGAGAATACTCTCCGCTTCCTCTGGAGGAAGTGCAACAAAACCGTTCTCGTCGGCGACGATGATATCTCCCGGATTGACGACCGCTCCGCCGCAGTTTACCGTCGTGTTGAGCTCCCCGTCGTTGCCCAGAACACGGGTCGTGATAGCCGAAAGACGACGATAGAAGACAAGCAACCCCATTTCTCGGATCTCCTGAATATCCGTGGCCGCTCCGTCGAGAATAACCGCCTCCACCCCCGTCAATTTCATCGCGTAGGCAACCATGCCTCCAAGGCAAGCGTAGTTCATCTCTCCGGCGCGATCTATGACAAGTATATCCCCTTTGCCTATAAATTCGGGAGCTTTATGACAAAGCGTCGAATCCATGGAAGGAATCCGCAACGTCACAGCCCGTCCGATCGCCTTGGCTCCTGGAATGGACGTTTTGAACTCCGCGCAGGAAAAACCGAAATGGCGCGTATGCCCTATAGTAGCCGGATCCACGGCGGCGTACTTCTGAAGAACCTCGTTGGAAAGCGTTTTCACCGATTCATTGATAATCACGATTGTGCCCCTCTCTGTTGTAATGGAAGCGCGCCGACTCTCTTTTTCCGCGAGAAGCGGCCTCTCCTCTTTCGCAGATAACTTTCGTTCTCTGTGCTACTGCAGGCGGACGTTCAACACGAGCCGTCCATACCATAGGACGAGCAATAGCAGCAAAGTTCAGAACGGCAGAAATACCGGCTGAAATGCACCAAATTCCCCAAATCGTCAAAATTCGTACGTTCTATCTGCAACACCGGGGAACCAGCGTCTATTTTTAAACATTCGGCGGTATTTTCGTCCGCTTGTACCGCCGTGATAAACTCCTTGGCGCTCTTCAGATCAATCGAAAAATACTTCTTGAGCACATTGCTTATATTGAAAAAATCTCCAGCTTTCCGAAAGGTTTCAATATTCATTGTATCTGGAAGAAAGGAGTGAATGGAAAAAACAGGAATCTCGGCCAAGGAACGCAGTCGATGTATATGAATGACTTGATTATCGTTGCGCAAGTTCAGAACCTGCTTCGTTTTTTCGTCGGGAAAGATGCTTTCGACCGTGAGCATTCTACAGGAGAGTTCCTTGAAATGTTCCTCATAAAACTCCCGGAATCCGCCAAAGACAAGCCATCGAAGTTGCTCCGTCCTGTCGGAGACGAAAGTCCCCTTTCCCTGCCTTCGCACGATCAGAGCCTCGGTTTCGAGCTTGCCCATAGCTTGACGCACGGGCGCTTTGCTCACTCCGTACGCTCGCTCCAGATCGGACTCCTTAGGCAGCATATCGCCGGGCTGAAGTTCTCCGTCCATGATTTTACGCCGAATATCAGAATATATACTATAATAGAGTGGTGGATTGATTCCCATTGCCCACAGCTCCCTTGTAGACTTTTTCCCTTTTTCCCGATACGATGAACATCGTAATTTTTATAACATTATAATCTTAGAGAGGCTTGCGTGTCAATTGTTTTTCAGTCTTTTTTAAATACCAAAATTTCTTATAGGAGGAACCGGAAAAATGACAACGCATTGGGCGGGAGTTCTCGCCGCACTGGTTACGGGCGTCTCCTGGGGGGTCGTCAGCCCTCTCGGCCGCATCCTCGCTCTCCGGGGGGTCGACATGACCACGGTTGTCCTTGGACGGACTATTCTTACGGCGCTCGTGCTGCTGTTATGGCTCCTCCTCAAGAATCCCCGATCTCTCCGCATCTCCTTCCACGAAGGGCTCGTCCTTCTTGCATACTCTCTTCTCGTTATTCCCCTCACCGCGACGGGCTTCATGTACTCTCTGAAATACCTTACGGTCCCGGCGGCGCTCATCATACACTACACATTCCCCCTCGCAACGCTTCTTGGAGGATTGTGGATCACCAAAGAACGTCCGACGATCTTTCAATACATAGCCGCGTTTCTGGTCATCGCAGGAGTCTGGATCGGCGTGTTCGCATCCGGCGCATCGAACGCGAGCTTCTCGCTTCTGGGCGTATTCTGGGGAACGGTTGCGGTCATAGGTCTCTCGGGGCAGTTCCTGATGGGACGGGCGCTCCTCTCGCGCGACAGGTTTTCCAGTTCATCAATGATCTTCTACGGGCATCTTTTCGGAGGGGTTGATCATGGCGACGGTCAAGCACTTTATTTTCGGATGGGGAGATATCGCGGTGTTGGGAACCTCCGACTGGGCGTCCGTCGCGATCATGGCGCTCGTCGGCAGCGTGCTGAGGCATTGCGCCTACTGCTACTCACTGCGTTTTATCTCCGCCGCGACGGCCAGCACACATCTGTACCGCGGAGATACCTGCGGGCATAGGGCTCGCCGGCCTCTTGAGCGGCGAGATACCTACGCTGCGGGAGGTCAACGGTAGCCTGCTGATCGTTCTGGCGATATTCCTCGCCGCCTTACCGGAAGGGTCCATACGCAGACCGAGGAAGGAAAATGTCGCTCTGAAGTAACGTTCAGAGAAAACGTCCGGCAGCAGTCTCTCCGCAGACGCCGCGAAGGAAGAAAGCGACAACAAATTCCTCTCCCCCTTCCTTCGCAAATCGTGGAAGAAATCTCAGTCCAGATAGGCGATGCGTTTGTTCTTTTCCTCGATGAACCGCTCGCGGAAGAGATGCTCGATAAGGAGATCGGTATCCTCCTTCGAGACCTGCCCCTGAAAGAGCGTTTCGATGCTCGACGCCAGCGTCTTGCGGATCTTCGGACGGCGCGTCTTGTCCTGCTTCTTCAAGATTTCCAGCACCTTGGCGTACTTTTGCGCCAGCTCCGGGGCAGAGGACGGGCTTCTCCTTGATCTCCTCGAGCGTGATGATGCGCTTGACCCTCTGGCCGAACTTGGCGACGTGCTTGATCAGGGGGTCGTACCCTGCGTCCTTCGAGAGGATGTAGTGCGTTACGGTGTTGTTCGTGTGGTATTTCGCCAGGTAGTAGGCGATATGAAAGTCCAGCGCGTTCCGTCCCACGCCGCTGATGGTGATCCACTCCACCCGTTCGCCGAGCGGTTGCATCCGGACTATGGTGTCCGTGGGAATCTTTTTCTGATTCTCCCCGATGAAAATGAGGAACTTCGTCCCCTCCACATCCTCGATATGGACTCCCGGAAGATTCTCGTAATCAATGTAGACGAACTTTCTCATCGGCGCCCCCTTTGGTTGGTTAAAAATTCGATGATTGCGCGGACAAACTCATTTCCCCGCTCCATGTGGATGGAGTGGGCCGCCCCGTCGATTATTTCAACTGTTGCATCCGGCAGACCGGCTGCAAATTTGCCGGATTTCACCCGGCGTGAACAGGATATCCTCCGCGCCGGCGAGCACCAGGGTGGGCGCGGTAATCTTCGGCAAATCGGCGGTAACATCAAAAGCGCAGACCGCCTCGACCTGGTTCCGAAAAGAGACTGTCTCCTGAGGCCACGGATAGTTCAACGCGTAGTTCACCGCAGCGTCGAGCATACCGGGCTGCTCGAAAAACGCGGGGGTGAATAACCAGTAGAAGAAGTTGCGGAACCAGAGGGACGGGATCGGCGCCGCGTTCAAGCGTTTCCAAACCATCGGAGAAGAGAGCCGCATTTCGTGCCGAGAACTTTGAACCTGTTCCGGCGAGCACGAGCCTGTCCACAAGTTCGGGAAAGCGAATCGCCATTGCCTGCGCGACGAATCCCCCCATGGAGTGCCCGAGAATGTGAACTTTTTCATATCCGAGGGATCGAACCAGCACGGCGTAGTCGTCCGCCATCCGCTCGATCGAAACCGGGGCGTCCGCGGGTTTGGAGCGCCCCACTCCCCTGTTGTCGGGGCAGATGACGGTAAAATGCTCCGCAAGCGGAGGCAGCGAAGATCCCCAGCTCTGCGAGTCCGACGCGAGCCCGGCGATCAACAGCAGGGGCGGTCCGTCGCCGTACACCTCGTAGTACAACTCGACATCGCTCAATGTGAGCATTGCGGCCAGAGCCAACATCGCCATCACAAAACCCCTTTCAGATAAATAAAGAACGTGAAAAAGACTTCCATAACCCGCCGTTCTCCGGTCATTCCATGAGGGCACGGGGGAATGGCATTACTATACCACGCGGCGGCTCTTTTCAGAAAGAGACCAAACGCCTCCCGAAAGAAAGCGCTCCACACTTCACTCTTTCACAATCGAATTATCCGGGGAAGCGCCTCCCCCTTTGTTCGGACGAGTTCTTTCTTCGACGAAGCGCTTCAACCTCCCGAACTCGAGCTCGAGCGCTCCGCAAAAGAAGCGGCTTCGTCCATCGCTCCGTTACGGGCTGCATTCTCCACCACGAACGCCACGCTTCGGACCCGCTCCGCTCCGATGCCCGCTTCAAGACATTTCTCCCTGTCTCCGGGCATGGCGCACGCAGTCAGTGCAATAACGGGAATATTCCGGACGCCCCCTTCCATGCGACGGATTCTGCGGGTTGCCTCGTATCCGTCCATCACGAGCATCCGGCAATCCATCAGCACAAGGTCGTAAGAGCATGAAGCAAGTACTTCGAGCGCAGCTTCACCGTTCTCTACGGCATCCACCGTCACGCCTATCTTCTTCAGTATGCCCGGAACGACCCTCTGGTTGGTGACATTGTCCTCGGCCAGCAAGAATGCGTCGCCCCCGCTGCTCCTGCGTCAAACCGGTCTCCAACAGCAGACCGGTCATGCCGAGAATGCCGTTCATGGGCGTGCGTATCTCGTGGCTCATATTCGCCAGAAACGCGCTTTTCGCAACGCTTGCCGCCTGCGCACGCTCGGCCATCTCGTTCGCCAGTTCCGTCTTTTGTTGGAGTTCGCGGAGCGCGGCGCGCAGATCATCTTCCATGCTTTTTCTCTCCGTGATGTCCATGATGCTGCCGACAAGTCCCGCGAGAGTGCCCGTCTCGTCGAGCGCGATCGGGTAGGAGTAGACCCGCACATCGCGTACCGAACCGTCGGCAAGCCGGTGGCGAAAATCGAAATGATTTTTCCGCAGTCCGGTCGCTTTTTGCATCTCCTCCCGCACTTTCTGCGGTGAGAGCGCGTTGATACGGTCGATCATCATCCCCTGAAGCTCCGGAAAACCGTAGAAGCTGTGCGCCGCCTGATTCCCCGCCAGAATGAGTCTACTCTCCGGATCGATGATGAGCATGGGCGCCCCGTGTTTGGAGAAAAGCTCCTTGCTGAAGAAGCGGTGGACGACGAGCTCGTCCCAGGTCGCGGCCAATCCGTCCCCGGTCGTGTGAAGAAGAAGGGAGTACCCCGAGGACAAACGTCCTGTTCTCCTCGACCGAGAGCCTTTTCCCTGAAGGGGAGAGAAGGTAGGAGAGGTAGAGGACGATATCTTCCGATGAACGCTCCTTCAGGCGATTCGCGATCTCCTCCGGTTCGAAGCCGTACAGATACTCGAACGCCACTCTTCCCTTGAAGAAAGGTTTCGCGGCCTTCGCCATCTCCAGGTTGCGGATTTCGGCGGGGCCGGAACCGGCCACCACGGCAACCGTCTTCGCGGAAGGACGAAGCTTCAGGGCGATCTCAATCGTCTCCCTGACGGAGATCGCTTCGTTGACGCCGCGGAAGACGACGGGGAGCTCGCAGAAGAGCTCGTGCACGGCCTCCAGGTGACTCGCCTCCGGATAGCGTATGGAGTCCAGATACTCAACGGAGAGCGACACGTCCTTCCGCCGGGGCGCCAGTTCGTCGAGGATGCCTTGCTGGACGGAGTCGGTACATTCGTACCCCTGATGAAACGAGTGCAGGACGAGAAAAATTTTTTTTGTTCGGCCGCGTCCGCGTCGGAAACACACGACAACAAGAGAAAGAGCAGCGACAGCACCCCCGCAAAGCAGACACACACAGAACACAAGAGGTTTTTTTTCAAGGAACAAAGAGATGATTCGAACACCTCTTCACCAGCTTTCAGCTATAATAACAGCACCTATAAGCGTTATGGCGTACGGCTTCCGAAAAAAAGAGCATTATCATGCACTATTCATACCCAACGCCTGAAAATCTCGCTATATCACACACAATCTTTGATGTAAAGAAAACATCGGAAAAGAGCGCACGGAAACACCGGCTGGAGCAAACGATGAATCATTGAAAACGAAACCCAAGTATCATACGGTACTTTTTTCAAAGAAAAGTGAAAACAGCCTCCTACGAAAGGATGAGAAGAATGCGGCGAGACTATCTTCGGATGCTGGATACGCTCAAAGAAGGAGTCTACTTCGTCGACCTCGACAGAAAGATCACCTTCTGGAACAATGGCGCGGAGCGAATCACCGGGTTTCGCAGGGAGGAGGTCCTCGGGAGTTCGTGCATGGACAACATCCTCGTCCACGTCGACTGCGAGGGAACCCAGCTGTGCAAAGAGGGGTGTCCGCTCCTCGACACCATGAAGGACGGCTCCTCCAGAGAAGCCGAAGTTTTTCTGCACCACAGGAGAGGACACAGGGTCGCCATCTCCGTGCGCACCACTCCGCTCGAGGACGACGACGGGAATGTCATCGGCGGCATCGAGCTCTTCAGCGAGCTCAACCCCGAAGAGAGTCTGCGTCAGCGGATGGAGGAGCTAGAACGATGCGCAATGATCGACCCGCTCACCGGCGTGCCGAACAGGAGCTACCTGAATCCGGAGCTGGACCGCCTCTTCCGTTTGTGGGAGTCCAACCGCATACCGTTCGGACTGCTCTTCTTCGACATCGACCACTTCAAGCGATTCAACGACACCTACGGACACGACGTCGGCGACCAGGTGCTGCGGACTGTCGCGCAGTCGCTCTCCTCGTCCGTCAGAAACTACGATACCGTTGGACGCTGGGGGGGCGAGGAATTCGTCGGCCTCTTCCCGAACGCTAACCCGGAGGTGCTCCTGCCGATCGGTGAAAAGCTCCGCATAGTCGTTCGCAACTCCTGGATCGAAATAGAGGGAGAACAGCTCTCGGTGACCATCTCCATCGGAGGCACCTGTCCTGTCGAGGGCGATTCCCCCGAGAAGCTCCTTAAACGTGCCGACTCCATGATGTACAAGAGCAAACAGGAAGGACGGGACAGGGTCACGATAGGATAATTGGACCGGCTCTCATCCGCTTCCGCGGAGAGAAGAGCAGCAGAAAGCATGATTGCGCTTTTCCCCGCTTCTCACAGCATCAGGAGAACCACAGGCTGTTTTCTTTTCTAAAGATCCAGCCAGGCGTTCCCCATGCCGTAGCGTATTTTATCTTCATTGTCGATAAAGAGGCTCTCCATCACATCGTTCAGGTAGGTGTAGCTCGTGATCGGACCGCCGTTCGATCCCACCGTCACGTAGACGAGGTCTCCCACTTCAGGGTAGTAATAAAGAGTCCCGCCCACAGGCGGCTCCTGCCACTGGAAGTCGACGGAGTAGCAGGTTCCCGTGAACTGCTCCGGCACGTTCTCTGCGAAAGGGAATCTTAGTTTGAAGACAACGCTCTTCCATGTACTCTGTTTCCCCGTCTCCAAAACCTCCACAGACTCTACAACCGCCGTCGCCTTGATCTTCGATTTTTCGGCCATGTTCGCATACACCTCGGGAGGCATCACGCTCTCCGCAGGAACGCAACACGCCGCAAAGAGAAAGATCAGCGTCCACGCAACGGTCCGGCAACGAATCATGCTTTCTCCCTCCTTCTTCTTCATTTTATTTTTCAATACGCGGTTTTAGTATAGCCTCTCCTGAGGATATTCGCATCGTGATTTTCGCATTTTTTGAATTTTTGCACCCCGTTGACGAAATGCCCGTTCTCCCCTACTATGCAGAAGAATTGCAATTTTCCTGAGGAGGACCGTTCATGACAAATAAATGGAGAAGCTCGGAGGTCTTTGCGGGAGCGCCGAATGCCGGGGCGCGGGCGCTGTGGAAGTCGATGGGATACTGCGACGGGGATTTCGCGGAGCGGCCGGTCATCGGCATCGCGAACTCGTGGAACACGCTGGTCCCGGGGCACTTCAACCTGAACCAAGTCGCCGAACAGGTGAAGAAAGGGATCCACCGCGCAGGGGGGGTGGCGGCGGAGTTCGGCGTCATCGCGTCGTGCGACGGCGTCTGCGAGGGGCACAGGGGGATGCACTTCATCCTCCCGCAGCGCGAGGTCATCGCCGACTCGGTCGAGCTCGTCGTCGAAGCCCATCACATGGACGCGATCGTCCTGCTGGCCTCGTGCGACAAGATCGTCCCCGGCATGCTGATGGCGGCTGCCCGGCTCGACATCCCCGCGATCATGATCACCGGCGGTCCGATGCTCGGCGGCGTAGAGTTCGACGGACGCAAGACGGACGAGACATCGCTCCACGAGGCGCTGGGGATGCTGACGGCGGGCCGTATCTCGGAGGAGGAGTTTCATTCGCTCGAAAACCTCTGCGCGCCCACCTGCGGCTCCTGCTCCTTCTTCGGCACCGCGAACACGATGTGCTGCCTCGCCGAGGTCCTCGGGATGACCCTTCCGGGAAGCGCGCTGGTTCCGGCTGTCCACGCCGAACGGCTGCGGCTGGCCTGCGCCACGGGAGAGCGTATCTGCGAGATGGCCCGCGAGGGGTTGACGGCGCGGAAGATACTGAACGCCTCCTCCATCGTGAACGGCGTGCGGGCGACACTCGCCATGAGCGGCTCAACCAACGCGGTGATGCACCTCGCCGCCATTGCCGCGGAGGCGGAGGCAGGCGTCGACGTGATGGAGCTCTTCTCCCGCCTCGAACAGGAGACGCCTCAGATCGTGCGGATCAACCCCGCGTCGAAGTGGAACACCGAGGACTTCTGGATGGCGGGGGGCATCCCCCGGATGTTGAAGAACATGCTCCCGATCATCGAAAAGGACGCCATGACCTGTACGGGGCACACCGTGGAAGGAAACGTAAAAGCCTTCCGCTTCGCCTTCCCGAAGAACGACGAAGTGATGAAAACGCTCGAGTCCCCCTTCTCGAAGCGGGGCGGGATCGCCGTCCTGCGGGGCAACCTCGCGCCGGACACAGGCGTGACGAAGCCGGGCGCGATCGACCCGACGCTCCACGTTTTTACCGGGGAAGCCCGCGTCTTCGACAGCGAGGACGAGGCGAACGCCGCCATCCTCGCCGGAAAGATTCACAAGGGGAATGTGGTGGTCATCCGATACGAGGGGCCGAAGGGCGGTCCCGGAATGCGTGAGATGTACCGCGCGATGAAGTACCTCTACGGCATGGGGCTGAACAAGTGCACCGCACTGGTGACCGACGGACGCTTCTCCGGCACGAACAACGGCTGCTTCGTCGGCCACGTCTCCCCCGAGGCGGCGGAAGGAGGCCCGATCGCCATCGTGCGAGACGGCGACAGAATCACCATCGACGTGATCGAGGGGAAGCTGCACCTTCACGTCGACGAGGGAGAAATTCAGGAGCGTTTCGCCTCGTGGAGGAAGCCATCCCCCAAGGTGACCAGAGGGCACCTTGCGCTCTACTCGAAGCTTGCCTCCTCTGCGGCGAAGGGCGCGATCGTCCGCGCCGAGTAGCCGGACGAACAAAAAAGGGGGCGGAAAAACCCCGCCCCCGTCGTTCCTTCGCAATCTGAATTCCCCCTACCGGATGAAGCCCAAAAGCTTCGGCAGAAAGAGGGAAATGGGAGCGACGTAGGTTACCAGGACAAGTATGGCGATCTGCGCAAGGACAAAGCGCATCACCGCCGCCGAGACCTTTTCCAGGCTCAGCCCGGTGATGCCGCAGCTCACGAAGAGGCATACCCCGACGGGCGGCGTCGCCATCCCGATGGCAAGGTTCAGCACCATCATAAAGCCGAAGTGCAGCGGATGGATGCCGAGCTGCGTCGCTATGGGCGCGAGAATCGGCGCCAGCAGGATGATGGCTGCCCCCGTCTCCATGAACATCCCGACGATGAGCAGCAGAATATTGACGATCAGAAGAAAGACATACGGATTCGACGTCGCCGAGAGAAACATCGACGAGAGCTTCACGGGGATCTGGTTCGCCGCGATCACCCAGGCAAAGACGTTGGCCAGCGAGATAATCAGCAGTATCGCGCCGGTGGTGATGCCGCTCTGGAAGAGAATGTCCGGCAGATCCTTCCACGTAATCTCCTTGAAGACGAACTTCCCGACGAAGAAGGAATAGATCACAGCGACCGCCGCGGCCTCCGTCGGCGTGAAGACGCCGCCGAGAATGCCGCCCAGGATGATCACAGGAGCCATCAACGCCCACACCGACGATTTCAGCTCTTTTCTCACCCTCGCCCCGGAAAAGCCCTCCGACATCGCGTAGTTCTTCTTTTTCGAGACGCGCGAAACGACGAGCATCAACACAAGGCCGAGCATGATACCCGGAATGAATCCCGCGGCGAAGAGACCGCCGACGGAGACGTTCACCGAGACGCCATAGATGACCATGATGATGCTCGGAGGGATGATCGGGCCGATCGTCGCAGCGGCGCTGTTGAGCGCGGCGCTGAAGTCGAGGTCGTAGCCGTTCTTTTCCATCGAGGGGATCATGATGGAGCCGATGGCGGAGGCGTCGGCCACCGCGGAGCCGCTGATGCCGGCGAAGATCATGTTCGCCACGATGCAGGCGTGGGCCAGTCCGCCCCGAATATGCCCCACGAGGCTGTTGGCGAAGCCGATGATGCGGACCGTGGTCCCGCCCCGGTTCATCAGGTCACCCGCGAGGATGAAGAACGGCACCGCCATGAGCGGGAACGAGTCGATCCCGGTGAACATGCGCTGTGCCACGAGCTGCAGGGGGACGCCCATCGCGAGAATGACGGAGAACCCTGTGATCCCCATGACAAGCGCCAGAGGAATCCCCATCACAAAACAGACAACGAAGGAGACCGTCATGAGCGCGATCATCTGTCATCCCCCTTTCTCTTCAGGGCGGCGTCAAGCTCTATATCGGCGGTGGCGAGAACCTGAGCCGACCGGGAGAGCATCAGCCGAAGAAGATGAAGAAACATGTACACGGCGCCCACGGGGATCGCCAGATACGGTAGCCACATGGGGAGATTCATCGCGGGCGACGTTTGCACCCACAGGCTTACGATGAGCTTCACTCCCTGTACGGTCACCGCGGCAAGGAAGAGCATGATCACGGCCTCCGCCACGAAGATAACCTTCCGCCGCACCCCCTCCGGAAGCTTTTCAACGAACATCGTAACGCCGATATGCTTCCCCTTCCCCATCGCGTACCCGGCCCCCAGGAAGGTCACCCACACCATCATGTACCGCGCGGCCTCCTCGGACCACGTGATCGGGTCGTGAAGGACGAAGCGGTAAAAAACCGCCGCGAACGCGACGACGCCCATGCTTCCCATCAGGAGAGCGACTGCGGCGAAGGCCGCCTTGTCGAAGCACGCCAATACTCTCTCCAAAAACTTCATTGCTCCACCTCTCCTTCACAGCGAAATGGAAAAGGGGACGGGGCGACCGAGCGCCCCTTCCCCGATGTGTATTCCCGACAAAAAAGAAGCCGTCCGGAGCTACTTCAGCATCTCCGCCATCTTCGCCTCGGCGGCGGCGACGGCTTCAAGCGCCTCGTTCACCCACTGCTCCCCGGCCTGCGCCTTGACGTAGTCCAGCACGGCGGGCTGCGCCGCGGAACGGAACTCGTTCAACTCGGCGGCCGTGGGAACGTAGACGGTCATTCCGTTTTTCTGCACGTTCAGAAGGCCGCTCTGCACTTGCCGCTCGGAGATCGCCCGTTGCGCGATGTTGAAGAGCTGCGCGCCCTCGTAGAGCGCGGCCTTCTGGTCCTGGGAGAGCTTCTCCCATACCTTGTCGTTGACGAACATGATCAGCGGATTGTAGAGGTGCCCGTTGAGGATCACATACTTCTGCACCTCGTAGTATTTTCCGTTGTTGATCAGGGTCACGGGCAGTTCGCAGCCGTCGACCACGCCCTGCTGCAACGCCATGTACAGCTCTCCGAAGGCGATTGGCGTAGGCGCCCCGCCGAGAGACTCGACCATCTTCATGTGCGCGGGGTTCTCCATCGTGCGGATCTTGAGCCCCTTCATATCGGCCATATTCTTGACCTGCTTGCTGCCGGTGACGAAGTGGCGGTAGCCGTTCTCGCTGATCGCCAGCGTCCGTATCCCGGTGCTCTTGCGCATCTCCTCCATCAGCTTGCGGCCGAAGGGACCGTCGAGCACTTCCCAGGCGACGACCTGGTTGGGGAAGAGGAAGGGGATGTCGAAGACCATGATGGGCTTGAAAAGCGTCGGCACCGGTCCGGTGGTGATGGTGCCCAATTCGATGGTCCCGAGCGCCAGACCTTCAAGAATCTCTTTCTCGTTCCCGAGCTGCGACGCATGGAAGACCTCGATCTTGACCGATCCGCCGGTCTTCGTCTCGACGTGGTTCTTGAAAATCTCCACCGCTATGACCGTACGGTCTTCAGGATCGGCGGGACCCGCGTTCGCCAGCTTCAGCGTAAAATCGGCCGCGAAAGCGCTTCCCGAAAGGAATCCCGCAAGAGCAACGGCGCATAGAAGTCCACACAGCTTTTTCATTTTAACCCTCCTCTTAAACTTTTATAAATTTATCCTGGTATTATAAAACAAAGTTTTTCTTTTGCAAAGGGCATTTCGTTTTTCTCACTCTCACCCCCGCTTCTCGTAGAAGCTCTCTCCCGGAGAGAGAGGCAACATCACTCTTCCTACCGCCCCCGACGTCGATGTGAGTGAAAGAGGCAAAAGCTTGTAGACCGCCGTGGGAATATTCAGGGTAATGGTTCCGTTCTTCCTGTCGAAAGCATAGGCGTCCTTTCCGCCGATCGCGCACCCCCCGCATCTCCTCGGGAAGTCTCTGGGCGTACCAGTTGACCGTGGCTATTTCGGCAAGAAGATTGATACAAAAATCGAATATTTCAACCTGACCGTCGTGGAGCATACAAATGTTCAGGAAGACGTTGACAGGATAGTCCAGGTAGCGGTGATTCCTTCCGAGCACCCTGGTATGCCGTCCTGCGACGGTGTACTCCGCGGTGAAGTCGGTATCCTTCGGCTTTGCAGCCGCTTTCTCAAGGATATCCATTTCCCACAGGACCTCGGCGCCCATGGTGGAGCCGCAAAATCTCGGGTAGCCGCTCATCTCCTTGACGTAGGGCAGCGTGCCGGAAAGCTTTGGAAGGGGCGCTCCCGGACGAACCTCCATCGGACGGAATTTTTTTTGAATTTTTTCGAGCAGTTCAGGCATAAGACCGGCGTTCATGACAGCACCTCCTGCAAAACAAATTAGTCGCACACTCTTCTCTTTATTCTAGCAGTTCACCGGAAGAATAACCAGAGAGCGCGCGGAATGTCCGCCGCATTCGGGAGGACGTATCGCAACAGAAATTCGCACGCGCGGCTCGACACTCCGCAAAGAGGAAATTTTCACACGGCCCGAGCATGTAAGGGTATAATGATTCCGTAGTTTTCCCCGAACGGGGGTATCCTGTGATGAAGCAAGGAGGACGGAATGAAGAAAGCCTATGTTGTGGGAACGTGCGACACGAAGTTCGAGGAGCTGAAGTTCGTGGCCGATCTCATTCGGCAATCGGGCGTGGAGGCGCTCCTCGTGGACGTGGGGACGAAAACCCCACGAGCACCCTGTGGACATCCCGAGCCGCGAAGTGGCCGCGTGCCACCCGTCGACCCCCTCCTTCCTCGACACCGTGAAGGAGCGGGGCGAGGCCGTCGGCGCGATGGGCCGAGGCGCTTGCCGCGTTTCTCCCGGGCCGGGGCGACCTAGGCGGAGTCGTGGGCCTCGGGGGGGTCCGGCGGGACATCCATCGTCACTTCGGGCATGCGTGCGCTACCGCTGGGAAACCCCGAAGATCATGGTTTCCACCATGGGCGTCGGGAAATGTGGCCCCCCTACGTCGGGCCGAACGACATCGCCATGATGTACTCCGTCCACCGACGTCGCGGGGATCAACCGGGTCTCGCGCGTCGTCCTGGCGAACGCGGCCAACGCCCCTCGCCGGGATGGTGAAGGGGACGGTACCCTCAGGAGAGGACAGGCCGCTCCTGGGCATGACGATGTTCGGGGTCACCACGCCGTGCGTGGACATGGTCCCGGCATGCGCTCGAAAGCGAGTTCGACTGCCCTCGTTTTCCCACGCAACCGGCGCGGGCGGGCAGTCCTTCGAGAAGCTGGTGGACTCGGGGATGATGAAAACGCGTCCTCGACGTCACCACCACCGAGATCTGCGACCACTTGATGGGCGGCGTCCTCAGCGCGGGCGAAGACCGCCTGGGAGCCTTCGCCCGGACGGGCATTCCCTACGTCGGCTCGGTCGGCGCGCTCGACATGGTGAACTTCGGCGCGATGGAGACCGTGCCCGAGAAGTACAAAAAACCGCAAGCTCTATGTGCATAACCCGCAGGTGACGCTGATGCGCACCACCCCAGAAGAGAACACGCTGATGGGCGAGTGGATCGGAAAGAAGCTGAACGCGATGACCGGACCAGTACGCTTCCTGCTCCCGCTGAAGGGAGTGTCCATGATCGACGCGCCGGGACAGGCGTTCTACTGGCCCGAGGCGGACGAGGCCCTTTTCGCGGCGCTCGAGCGCACCGTGCAGCAGACCGGTACGCGCCGTCTCGTGAAGCTCCCCCTGCACGTCAACGATCCGGAGTTCGCCGCGGCCCTCGTGGAGAACTACCTGGAGATCAATCCGTAACGAAAGGAAGGATTCACTGATGAAACGACCGACACGCTCGGAGCTTATGGCGAAGTTCCACGATATGGCGAAGCGCCGCGAGCCGATCATCGGCGGCGGCGCGGGAACCGGCATCTCCGCGAAGTGGGAGGAAGCGGGGGACATCGACCTCATCGTCATCTACAACTCGGGACGCTACCGCATGGCGGGGCGAGGCTCGCTCGCGGGACTCCTCGCCTACGGCAACGCGAACGATATCGTCAAGGAGATGGCGTACGAAGTCCTCCCCGTGGTGAAGAAGACGCCGGTGCTCGCCGGAGTCAACGGCACCGACCCCTTCACAATCTGGGACAAGTATTTCGACGAACTGATCTCCCTCGGATTCGCAGGGGTGCAGAACTTCCCGACGGTCGGCCTCATCGACGGCGTTTTCCGGGCCAACCTGGAGGAAACCGGCATGGGGTACGGCCTCGAAGTCGAAGCCATGCGGGCGGCGCACGAACGCGATCTCCTCGTCACCCCGTACGTCTTCAGTGAAAAAGACGCCGTCGCCATGGCGGAGGCGGGGGCCGACATCCTCGTCTGCCACATGGGGCTGACCACGAAGGGCTCCATCGGCGCGAAGACCGCCAAGACGCTCGAGGAGTGCGCGCCCCTCATCGACGGCTGGGCGGAGGCCGCGAAGCAGGTTCGCCCGGACATACTCGTCCTCTGCCACGGCGGCCCCATCGCCATGCCCGAGGACGCCTCGTACATTCTGAAGCACTGCAAGCACGTCCACGGCTTCTACGGCGCAAGCTCCATGGAGCGGTTGCCGACGGAGACGGCCATAAAAACACAGACGCAAGATTTCAAAAAGATCACATTCTGAGGAGGAAACGAACATGCCGCGAGTGTACTACAGCACCATACTCTCCGCCCCCGTAGAGGAGGCGTGGGAGGTTGTCCGCGACTTCAACGGCCTGCCGAAATGGCATCCGGGAATCACGGCGAGCGAACTTGAGGACGCATGCAGCCCCGACTGCGAGGCGTGCATCGGAAGCGTGCGCCACTTCCAGCTCGCCAACGGCGAGTGGATGCGCGAACAGCTTTTGTCCCTTTCGGACCTGGACTTTTCGGTCACCTACACGATCCTTGAGACCGGAATGAAACTGAAGAACTACGTCGCCACCCTGAAACTCACGCCGGTCACCGCGACCGACGAGACCTTCGCAGAGTGGGAGGCCGTCTTCGACGCCACCGACCCGGCGAGCGAGGAGGAGACGGCGGAGATCGTCCACGGCGTCTTCAGCGAGGGGCTCGAAAACCTCGACGACATACTGCTGGAGGCCTACGAGGAGGAATCCGGAGACGGATGCGGCGGGTGCGGAAGCGGCGGATGCGGCTGCGGAAGTTGCGGCGGCGGCGGGGAAGAGGACGAATAGTCTCGAAGAAGAAGCGGTATGTGCGGCGTCTTTTGATGACGCCGCACATACCTTCCTGTAGAATGACATTTCTTCCGCTTTTCGAAAAAATTCACACTCCCCTATTGACAATCCAGGAAGAGCCCTGTAAGATAACCTCCAATTTACACTCAAGACGTGAAAGCAAAGGAGGGGTTCCCGTGAAGAAGGCAGCCGAAGTGGTGCGTACCGTTCTTGTTCTTGTAGTAGTAGTACTTCTCGGTCGCTGCGGGGATCCTCCCGGAGTGCTTCTCGTCGTATAGACCGACGAAGAGTCCTCGACCGGGATCCCCGCAGCAGCGGGGGTCCCGGTTTTTTTGTGCCGGCGAGGCGCGGAACCGCACGGCGGAAAGAGGCCGCAGGGCCCTTGAAGCATAGACTACATATCGGGAAAAGGGGTTGGATTGAAATGACAAAGGCACTCTACGACAAGGACGCGAATATGAAGCTTCTCGAAGGAAAGGCCGTCGCCGTACTCGGCTACGGAAGCCAAGGGCACGCGCACTCTCAAAATCTGCGCGACAGCGGTGTCTCCGTCGTAGTAGGCCTTCACGAGGGGAGCAGGTCGAAAGCGACCGCCGAGGCGGACGGATTCGAAGTGTACACTGTCGCCGAGGCGACGAAGCGCGCCGACATCGTCATGTTCCTCATGCCCGACCACGTGCAGGGGAACATCTACCGCGCGCAGGTCGCCCCGAATCTGAAGAAGGGCGCGGCGCTCGCCTTCGCGCACGGCTTCTCCATCCATTTCAACCAGGTGGAACCCTCCAAGGAGAACGACATCTTCATGGTCGCGCCCAAAGGGCCGGGACATCTCGTCCGGCGCATGTACGCCGAGGGACGGGGCGTGCCGTGCCTGCTCGCCGTCCAGCAGGACGCCTCCGGAGCGGCTCGCGAGATCGGACTCGCCTACGCGTGCGCCATCGGAGGAGGCCGCGCGGGCATCCTCTCCACCACCTTCAAGGAAGAGACCGAGACCGACCTCTTCGGCGAGCAGGCGGTTCTCTGCGGCGGCATCACCGAGCTGGTGAAGGCGGGGTACGATACGCTCGTCGAGGCCGGATACCAGCCGGAGATCGCCTACTTCGAGTGCCTCAACGAGATAAAGCTCATCGTGGATATGATCTACGAAGGCGGCATCGGCTGGATGCGCTACTCCGTCAGCGACACCGCGAAATACGGGGACCTGACCGCGGGGAAGAAGGTCATCGACGATCGGGTTCGGCAGACGATGAAGGAGTTGCTCTCCGATGTCCGCGACGGCTCGTTCGCGAAGGACTGGATTCTGGAAAACCAGTGCGGTCGTCCGCGTATGAAGAAGTGGATGGAGCGGGAGCAGGCGCACTCGATCGAAGCCGTGGGTAAGGAACTGCGCGCGATGATGCCCTGGATGGACGCCAAATCGGCGCCCACGAGCTAAACCGGCACGGAGAAGGGAGCGGAAACCAATGGGAATGACAGGCGCGCATATGGCCGTGGAAGCTCTTGCACTGGAGGGAGTCCGGTACGTATTCGGAATACCGGGAGGAGCGGTACTTCCACTGTACGACGCGCTCCGCGACGCTCCCTTCTCCCATATTCTCGTCCGGCACGAGCAAGCCGCCGCGCATGCCGCCGACGGCTATGCGCGGGCGAGCGGCGAACCGGGCGTGTGCATCTGCACCTCCGGCCCCGGATTCACCAATATCCTCACCGGCCTCGCCACGGCGCATTTCGATTCCGTTCCCGTGGTGGCGATCACGGGGCAGGTTCCAACCTCGCTCCTGGGCACGGACGCATTCCAGGAGGCCGACACGTTCGGCGACAGCTTGTCGCACGTGAAGCACTGCTTCCTGGTCCGCTCGCCGGACGACATCCCGTCCGTGATACGAAGCGCCTTTGAAATCGCGGCGTCGGGACGCCCGGGGCCGGTCGTCGTAGAGCTTCCCGTCGACATTCAACGGAGCGGGGGGGCGTACCTCCGGCCCGAGAGCGTGCTCTTCGCCCGTCATCGAGCGCACAACGAGGAGAACGGCTCCCGGATGACCAAGGCCGCTCATCTGCTCGAAACCGCCGAGCGGCCGGTCATCCTCGCGGGAGGCGGCGTCATCGCAGGAGGCGCGGCGGCACAGCTCCTGCGCCTGGCCGAGAGGCTTCAGATTCCCGTCGCGACCACGCTGATGGGCAAAGGCGCGTTCCCGGAGACGCACCAGCTCTCCCTCGGCATGGCGGGGATGCACGGAACCCCCGCCGCCAATCTCGCGCTCTCCGAAGCCGACGTGATTCTGGGCGTAGGAACACGCTTCAGCGACAGAACCACCGGCAAGGCGACCGATTTTGCGAAGAATGCCGCCGTCATTCACATCGACATCGACGACGCCGAAATCGACAAGATCGTGCGGTGCGCGGTCCCGCTCGTCGGCGAGGCGAGAGCAATCCTCGCGCGTCTTGCGGAAACGCTGCCGGAAAGGGCGGAGAGCGAGTGGGCGGTGGCAACGCAAAAAATAAAGAATGACTACCCCCTTGCTGATCCCGAGGAGACGGACTTTCTTCCCTCCGCGATCTTCGGATTGCTCCAGCGAAGGCTCGGCAATCACTGGACCGCCGCGGTGGACGTGGGGCAGCATCAGATGTGGGCCGCCCTCTTCTGGAAGAGTCTCTACCCGAGGACGTTTCTCACCACCGGCGGACTGGGAACGATGGGGTACGCGCTTCCCGCGGCCATTGGAGCCTCCCTCGCGCACGGCAAAACGCCCGTTCTCTGCTTCGTGGGCGACGGCGGCTTCATGATGAACATCCAGGAACTCGAGACCTGCGCGCGATACCAAATCCCGGTGAAGATCTTCATCCTGAACAACGACAGTCTCGGCATGGTCCGGCAACTTCAGGAATTTTACTGCGACGGACGCTATTTCGCCGTCAACCCCTCACCCACATGCCACTTCCCCACCATCGCGAGAGGGTTCGGCGTCCACGCACGCACTTGCGCCGCACTCGACCAACTCGACGACGCGCTCGACGACCT
Organism: Aminobacteriaceae bacterium; assembly: GCA_963668335.2. Lineage (GTDB taxonomy): Bacteria > Synergistota > Synergistia > Synergistales > Aminobacteriaceae > JAAYLU01. The sequence continues at coordinate 71,421 of CAXXRY010000030.1, forward strand.
GCTCCAGACACCGGGCCCGGGCCTTCTGGATTGCCGCATTCCGCAGGAAGAGCTCGCGCTCCCCATGGTTCCGGCGGGGGCGGCGCTGAAGGATTTCGTCTATAGAGTAAAAGAACGGGCCTGAACTCCACCCGTCGAAGAGGGGACGGAACGGTGCGCATGGTTCGGATCGTCCCGTACCCTCGGTCTCTCGTCTTTAGTGAGTTTTCCCCCGGATTTACCGCTCCCGTCAGTCATGGAAAAACCTGAGGGAAATCCGTCCGGGCGCGGGTCCTCTTTCCATACTGCGACCTTATTTTTTCCGCTCGAAAAATTGCACGTTCAGTCCGTTCGGATCCTTGATACAGAAAAACTTGAAAGCGGGCGTTTCAAACGGCCCGGAGTGTACGGGAATATTCTTTTCCTTCACCCTCTCCATCATCGCGTCGGCGGAATCGACGGCAAAGCCGATAGAAATATGCTCGCCGAATGCGACATCTTTCTTGCCTGCGTCCGCCAGGAGCTCGACCAGCGTTTCGTTCTCGGCGCCGTTGCCCAAAAAGGCTATTTCCACCCCCGGCCCCGCAGGGAATCGGCGCAGCATCTTCAGCTCCACGAGGTCAGAGTAAAACGCGATCGACTCGTCCAAATCCTTCACATTCACAGTTGTCCATAAAAACTGCATTTTCATTCGCCTCCATTGGTTTTTCTCCGTGTTTTCCTTGCGTTATGGTACTCCGGAGTATATCCTGTGAACAGGAGCCAGTATATACTGGTATAAAATCTACCAGGCAGAGGGAGCTTCACACATGGACGCCGACGCACACAGGTATAAAGAGCTCTCAGACTTTCTGAAAACACGGAGGGCCAGGATCATGCCGTCCCAGGCAGGGCTTCCGGAGGGGCCGCGACGCCGGACTCCCGGGTTGCGGAGGGAGGAAGTCGCCCAGCTCGCCGGCATAGGCCTGACCTGGTACACATGGCTCGAACAGGGACGTCCCATCCGCGTGTCGACCCAGGTGCTGGAGAGCCTCTCCAGGGTTCTTCTGCTGGACAGGCAGGAACGCCTCCACCTTTACCACCTGGCGAACCAGGCTACCCCGACGGACATGCCGGAATACGCCGGAACAGTAAGCCCGGCGTTGCAACATGTTCTGGACAGCTTGCGTTTCTGTCCGTCGCTCGTCGTCGACCGGTGCTGGAACGTCCTCGCCTGGAACGAGGAATCGTGCCTTCTCTTCGGCGACTTCAGCAGGATGAACGCCCGGCAGCGCAACGTCGTGTGGGCGGTGTTCACGGAGCCCGGATACAAAAAACTGCTCGTCGACTGGGAAGCGAACGCCAAGGCGTTGCTGGGAAGATTCCGGACAGTCTGCGGAAAGCTCGTCGAAGACCCGTGGCTCCTACGGTTCGTCGGCGATTTGAAAGAACAGAGCGAGGAATTCTCCCTGTGGTGGCCGCTGCACGAAATCCATGGGGACAATGAAGTGCGCAAAAGATTGGACCACCCCGTCGCGGGAATATTGGATTTCGAGGTCAGCAATTTCGACGTCGCCGACAACTCCGGCTTGAAAATGATCATACATACGCCTGTACCGGGTACGGATACCGCCGAAAAAATGAAATCTTTGCTGAACGCGTAAAGAATACGCAAACAATTCCCCGCAAAACACTGATACTAACCCCGAACTCTCCCGAAATGAGCGTTCTTCCTTCGCCACGAGACACCGGATTGGAAAAAGGAACGCCAGAAAGCGGAGAAAGGTAAAAAAGTAACCTCTCGGTTCTTTTTGTGAAAAATAGAATAAATTTGACGGAGTCCTTTGCTTGTGCTAACGTTGTCAGACAACAGACATAGGATAAAGAACACGTACGTCAAGCCGAATTTTTCAAGGAGAGTGCTCTCGTGGAACCAATCATACCGTTCCAACGGAAGAACCGCAGCGACATGATCCATGAAAAGCTCCACGAACTGATACGTGAGGGCCGCTGGAAACCAGGCGACAAATTCCCCACCGAGATGGAGCTGGCCAAACTCTTCAACGCCGGACGTTCCACCGTACGCGAGGCCCTCAACCTCCTGAAAGCCTCGAACCTCCTGAAGGTGATCCCGGGACACGGTACTGTGGTCGCCAGCCCTTCCGAACTCGAACACAACGTCCTCTCACGGCATATCCCCGACAGCCGGACCGCCCGCGAACTGTTCAATATCGTCGAATTCCGCATCTGCCTCGAACCGTCCACCACCTACCTCGCCGCGGAACGCATCGTTCCCGCGCAGTCGGACAGGCTCCTCGAACTCGCAGGAGCCGTGAACGACGATTCGCTCCCCCCTTCGGAGTTCGCCGAGACGGACATCGCCTTTCACGCATTCCTCGCGGAGATCGCCGGCAACCCCCTCTGCATCGAGACAATGCGCTCGCTTCACAACTTCTTCTATAAGCAGCAGATCGTCACCTCGCTCATCTCCACCCGAAAAAAGCCGGTCGCCCAGAGCCACATCGCCATCGCGAAGGCCGTGATCGACCATAACGCGAAGCTCGCGGAGAAGGAGATGCGCGCGCACCTGTACAACACCCGCCAGTACCTTGAAAGCATCGTCCGGGAGACACATCTCCCGAAGAGTTCCCTTACACCAACCGGAGGTGAATCATGAATCAGGAGACTGTATCGGCAATGAAAGAGAAAGCGCGCGCCGTGCGCCTCGGCATCATCGACGCGCTCGGCGTGGACAAGCGCGGACATCTCGGCGGCTCCATGTCGTGCGCCGACATCGTCGCGGCGCTCTACTTCCACAAGATGCGCCACGATCCGAAGAACCGCTTCATGCCGGACCGCGACCGTTTCATCATGAGCAAGGGGCACTCGGTCCTTGCCCAGTACGCGGCGCTCGCGGAGGCGGGGTACTTTCCGAGGGAGACGCTGCTGAAGACGAAGACGCTCGGCTGCATCCTCCAGGGACACCCGGAGCGCGAAACTCCCGGCGTGGAGGCGAACACCGGCTCGCTCGGACAGGGGCTCTCCATAGGTGTGGGCATGGCGCTCGCCGGAAGGCTCGACAAGCTGAACTACCGCACATGGGTCGTCCTCGGGGACGGAGAACTCGCCGAGGGACAGGTCTGGGAGGCAGTGACCGCGGCCGCGGCGTTCAAACTGGACAACCTGACCGCCATCGTCGACATGAACGGCATCCAGGCGGTGGGGCGCACGTGCGACCGCTACAACCTGGGCAATATCCGCGGCAAGTTCGACGCCTTCGGTTGGAAGACCTTCGAGATCGACGGACACGACATGGCGCAGGTTCTCCAGGCGCTCGACGACGCGTCGGAGGTCAAGGGCGCCCCGTCCGCCATCATCGCCGGAACGGTCAAGGGAAAGGGCGTCTCCTTTGCGGAGAACACGCCCGCCTACCACAACAACCTGCTGACGAGAGAACAGCAGGAAGCCGCCCGCCGCGAGATCATGGCGATGTGAGGGGGAGAATGACATGTTGATGAATCTACGCACCGCCTACGGCGAAGCGCTGCTCTCCCTTGCGGGAGAGAACACGAATGTCGTCGCGCTCGATGCGGACCTCTGCGGCTCCACGCAGTCCGTCGTCGTCGAGAAGAATTTCCCGGAGCGCTACTTCGAAATGGGGATCGGCGAACAGAACATGATCTCCGTAGCGGCCGGACTGGCGCTCAGCGGAAAGATACCGTTCGCGCACTCCTTCTCCGTCTTCGCGACGGGACGCCCCTTCGACCAGATACGCCAGAGCGTCTGCCTGCCGAACCTCAACGTAAAGATCGTCGGTTCGAGCTGCGGACTTTCGGACTTCGGCGACGGCGCGACGCACCAGTCGTTCGAGGACCTCGCCACTATGCGCGTCCTTCCGCACATGACGGTCCTCTGCCCGGCGGACGGGATCGAGACGAAATGGGCCGTGCACGCCGCGGCGGCCATCGACGGGCCGGTCTATATCCGTCTGAACCGAAACGACCTGCCGGTACTCTTCGATGAGAAGACGCCCTTCGAGATCGGCAAACCGCTCGTGGTTAAAGAGGGGAACGATGTTGCCCTCGTCTGCACGGGAACCATGACCTCCGTCGCCCTCGAAGCGGCAGGAATTCTTCAGAAGCAGGGCATTTCGGCGCGCGTCGTGCATATCGGCACGATCAAGCCCCTCTGCGGGGAATCACTCCGGGAAGCTCTCGGAAACGTCCGCGGGATCGTCAGCTGCGAAGAGCACACAATCTACGGCGGACTGGGATCGGCGGTTGCGGAGGCCCTCTGCGAAACGCCCCTGCCGATGAGGATGGTGGGCATTCAGGACAGGTACGGCCAGTCGGCCGTCTGCTATGAGGAGCTGCTGGAGTTCTACGGGCTGACCAAAGAGGCCGTTGCGAAGGCGGCGGAAACGCTGCTGAAAAAGTAAGCAATTCATACAGGGAGGCGATTTTTATGAGCACAATCGGATTTATCGGGCTCGGCATCATGGGGAAGCCCATGGCGAAAAATCTTCTGGCCGGAGGGCTGTCCCTCATCGTCTACGACGTCGTCTCCGCCGCCGTGGATGAAGTTGTCGCGGCGGGCGCGGCGAAGGGGACGTCCTCGAAGGATGTCGCGGAAAAGTCGGACATCGTCGTCACCATGCTGCCGAACTCCCCGCACGTCCGCGAGGTTGTCTGCGGCAAGAACGGCATCCTGGAAGGAACGAAGAAGGGGCAGATCGTCGTCGACATGAGCTCCATCGCGCCGCTGGCGAGCCGCGAACTGGGGGCGATGCTCGCCGAAAAGGGTGCGGAGATGCTCGACGCCCCGGTCAGCGGAGGGCAGGAGAAGGCCGAGAAGGGAACCCTGGCCATCATGGTGGGCGGCTCCGAGGCCGCTTACGAAAAGGTGAAGGACATCCTCGCCCTGATGGGCAAGAGCACGCTCGTCGGCGAACTGGGCGCGGGGCAGACGACAAAACTCGTCAACCAGACCATCGTGGCGATCAACATCGCGGCGGTTGCCGAGGGGATGGCATTCGCGAAAAAGGCCGGAGTGGACCCGGAGAAGGTCTTTCAGGCCATCCGCGGCGGCCTCGCCGGCAGCCAGTGCATGGAGGACAAAGCGCCCCGCATGTTCGAAGGCCGCTACAATCCGGGCTTCCGTATCAACCTGCACATCAAGGACCTCAACAACGTCCTGGAGACCAGCCGTTCGCTCCATATCTCGATGCCCCTTGCGGCCCAGCTCATGGAGATGTTCCAGAACCTCGCCGGAGAGGGGCACGAGACGCTGGATCACGGTGCGCTCGGTCTCTTCTACGAGAAGCTGAACAGCCTGTCGCTGAAAAAATAACCGTCCGCGCACGCGGACAGACTATGCAAGGGGGGATGCACCGGGAAAAATCGTGACAAGCCAGTCGCGCACCGTTCGAAAAGCTTCCGGAACACGAGCAGTACAGCCTTGTATATCAAAAGGAGTGGTCGTTGTGAAGAAGTTCGTTTCAATGGTTGCAATCGCACTTGTCATCGTCTTCGTCGTCGCGGGCGGCGCGGTCGCCGCGGAGAAAGTATGGGAAAAGGGAACGCCCACCGTCATCGTCGGCTTCGGCGCAGGCGGCGGGACGGACACCTCCGTCCGTCCCGTGGTCGCGCTTATGTCCAAGTATCTGAACGAAACGATCAACGTCGCCAACATGCCCGGCGCGGCGAGCGCAGTTGCCGCGGAGCACGTCCTCGGCCTTCCCGCCGACGGATACACGATGTTCGCCACCGGATCGGGCTGCTTCGGCGGCTTCAAAGTGAAAGAGACCTCCAACTCCGGATGGGAGGAGTGGTCCTCCTGGCATCCGTTCCAGGGCCCCGCGGCCATTCTCGTCGCCGCCGACGGCGAGCTGAAGACCTTCCAGGACGTCATCGACGCACTTAAGGCCGGAAAGATCAATATGGGCGCATCCGGCTTCGGAAACGGCCCCCACGTGATCATGCAGGCCATCGCAGAAGTAGCGGGTATCAAAGAGATAAACTACGTCACCTTCGACGGCGACCGGAGCATCGCCACGGCGGTCCTCGCCGGCGAGATCGAGGCGGGCATCGTGACCTTCTCCTCCGCAATCGACATGGCGCAGGCAGGAACCATCAAGGCGGTCGTCGTGATGACGAGAGAGCCGATGAAGATCACCGATACGATCACCATCGACCCGATCGTCAAGGTGCTCCCCGGAAGCGACAAGATCCCCGACCTCGGCGAGACGTGGCCTATCTGCATGCGCCGCGACGCACCTCAGGAGATCAAGGACAAGGTTACCGAAGCCTTCCTCTGGGCTATTAAGCAGCCTGAAATCGAGGAGTACACAAAGAAAAAGGGGCTCAATATCGTCGGTTTGACCGGCGAGGCCGCAGACCGCTTCATTTCGCTCCAGATCTCGGGATACGCCTGGGTGCTCCACAATTCAGGGATGACCGAGAAATCGCCCGAGGAATTCGGCATTCCCAAGCTGGCCGACTGGGATTGGGAGACCGAGAAGAAGAAGCTGACGAAGTAGCATGACGCGAAAAGTCTACAAGGGATCCGGGGCCGATTTCATCACGGCCGTTTGCCTGGTGCTCTTCGGGGCGGCGTTCTCCATCGCCGCCCTGAGGATGCGCGTGTTCAACAACTCCCTGCTCGTCTCGCCGGGTCTTTTTCCTCTCATCCTCGGAGCGGTCTTCATTCTTCTCGGCCTTCTCCTTCTCCGCTCCGCAGCGAAACGAGGGGGGTGGGAGCAGGCTTCGCATGTTCTGGGAAGGGAAAACCTTCACGCGTTCACAACCTCGCCAAGGGTTCGCAAGGCGGTCGTCCTTCTCCTCCTTATCATCGCATACGTGGCCGCCGTCGCGAATTTTCCTTTTCTCTGGGCTACCGTCGGCTACCTCCTGGTCACCTTCATCTACCTCAAGGCGATGAAGCTGCATTGGATACTGCTGGTCTCCTTTCTGGCGGCCTACGCCATCACATTCGCATTTCGGGATCTCTTCCAGATCCCGATGCCGTAAAGGAGGGACGGATACATGGAGATACTGCATCTTCTCGCCGACGAAGCGGTACAGGTGGGAGGCTCCCTGCTGGGGGGGCTCAATCCGACCATTCTCGGCCTGATATTCGGCGGCAGCCTTCTCGGAATGCTTGTGGGGGCCATCCCCGGGCTGACCGCGACAATGGCGCTCGCACTGCTTATCAACCTCTCCTACGGAATGCCGCTGGAGAACGCCGTCGCCTTCCTTCTGGCGGTCTACGTCGGCGCCGTCTCGGGAGGACTCAACGCGGCGATCATGATCAACATCCCCGGAACCCCTTCCGCCGCAGCAACATGTCTCGACGGCTTCCCGCTGGCGAAAGCGGGAAAGGGCGGGCTCGCCATAGGAACAGGACTCATCGCCTCCTTCGTCGGCACCATCTTCAGCATTTTGGTGATGATTTTCCTCTCGCCGCTCGTCTACAAAATCGCGCTCCGCTTCGGCCACTGGGAGCTCTTCCTTCTGGCTCTCTTCGGCATCATGATCTGCGGCACGCTCTCCGCCGGAAAGGACCCGCTCAAGGGGTGGATCGTCGGTTTTCTCGGCTTCGCCGCGGCCATGGTGGGGATGGAGCAGATCTTCGCCTACCCCCGCCTGACGTTCAACTTCCTTCAGCTCAAGGGGGGCATTCCGCTCATTCCCGCGCTCATCGGCGTCTTCGGCGTCTCGGAGTTCCTCGCCGTGCTTCAGGAAAATGTGGCGTACAAGATCGACGGAAAGGTCGGGAAGATTATTCCGCCGATGAAGGAGTTCATTCCGCTCATCCCGTCCGCAATTCGCTCGGGTGTCATCGGCGTCGTCATCGGCGCCATTCCCGGAGCGGGCGAGGATATCGGGAGCTGGCTCTCCTACGACGTGGGCAAGAGACGCTCCAAACAGGGGCACAAGTTCGGCACGGGGAGCTACGAAGGGCTGGTCTGCTCCGAAGTGGCGAACAACGCCGTCATCGGCGGCGCAATGATCCCGCTGCTCACCCTCGCCGTACCCGGAAGCCCTCCGTCGGCGATGTTCCTCGCGGCCGTCTGGCTTCACGGCGTCCGCCCCGGCCCGATGCTCAACTTTGAAAACCCCGGCTTTCTCCCCCTCGTAGCGGCCATGCTCATTCTCGGCTCGTTCGCCATGCTCTTCTGGGGGCTTGCGCTCGCCAAACCGATGGTGGCCATTCTGAAAATCAAGCGGGAGATCCTGCTCCCCATCGTCATCCCCCTGACCGTCATCGGGGCGTACGCGGGAGGCGTCCGTATTTTCGACGTCTACCTGATGCTCGCCTTCGGCGTTCTGGGGTACATCCTGCGGCAGATGGACTATCCGCTGGCTCCGCTCGTCCTTGGACTCATCCTCGGTCCGCTGGCCGACACCAGCTTCCGCCGGGCCCTCCAGCAGAGCCGCGGCGCAATCATGCCGCTGCTCGAGCGCCCCATCGGGCTGCTGCTTTTGTTGTGCATCGCGTGGCTTATCTGGACGGGGATCAAACGAACACGACAGTACTACGCCGAACAGACGACAATGGAGGACGGAGAGACGCTCTCCGCGGAATAGACAACGAAACGCCGCCGATGTTCTCGGCGGCGAGGAGGGAGAACGGACTTATGCGCGCAGTGGTGAAATACAAGAGAGAAGACGGCAATACGGAAGTACGGGACGTCCCGATACCGGAGATCGAGGCGTCGGACGTGCTCGTAAAGGTCGCGTACATCGGCATCTGCGGAAGCGACCCGCACATGTACCACAATCAGGTCTCCTACCCCATGGCGATTCCCCTCATTCTCGGGCACGAGTTCTCGGGAACCATCGAAAAGGTAGGCGCGAACGTGAAAAAGTGGAAGGCCGGCGACCGGGTGACCGCGGAAACGCATGCCCGTTTCTGCGGCGAGTGCGTCCTCTGCAAGACGAACAACTACCGCTTCTGCCGGGAGCGGAAGGGGTACGGCTTCGGCGTCGACGGCGCGTTCGCGGAGTACGTCCGCGTGCCGGAGCGTATTCTCCACGCCGTTCCCGATTCGGTTACGCTGCGGGACGCCTCCTGCACGGAGCCCGTCTGCGTGGCCTACAACGTGGTGATCGCGAAGACGGGCGTCAAGGCGGGCGACTGCGTCGCCGTCCTCGGCCCCGGACCGATAGGGCTGCTCTGCGCGCACATGGCGAAGCTCGCCGGGGCGAGCCACATCGCCGTCTTCGGTGCGCCCGGCGACGAAAAGCGTCTTGAAATAGCGAAGCGGTACGGCGCGACGGAGACGCATCTCCTCGACGGATCCTCGGATCCGAAGAGCGTGGCCGCGAAGTTCAACGAAGGGTACGGATTCAACTCCGTCATCGACGCCGCAGGTCCGACCGCGACGCTCAAGCTCTCGATGGAGCTGGTCATGCCCGCAGGCGTCATCAACAAGGTAGCGTGGGGGCCAAAGCCCGTGGACATCAGCCTCGACCCGCTACTCTCGAAGGGTGCGACCCTCCAGGGGTCGTTCAGCCACTCATGGGATATTTGGGAGAAGGTCCTCGTCATCATGGGACAGGGGCAGATGCCGCTCGACGCCCTTATCACCCACGAACTCCCGCTGGAGGGATGGAAAGAAGGATTCGACCTCATCGAAAGCCGCAAAGGACTGAAGGTCGTATTGAAGCCGTAGCAGCGCGGAGAACCGGTATTTCAAAGAGGGAGGCGTTCAAACGGCCTCCCTCTTCATCGCAATTCATGAGTTCACCATTCACAGGACCGTACGTGTATCTCCGCTGCATTCCTTCTAAACCGGAACCTGTTTTTAATCGAAGAAAGCGCGCCGATCCGCGAAACTCGCCTTCACTTTTCCGAGGTCATCGACCGATACAGCCTTTCGGCATCCTCTCTCCGGCACAGCTCGCTCCCCGGCGTCATGACGGCCGCAGTGCCCGCCGCAACACCGAAAAGGCAGGATTCTTCAAGCGACATGCCCCGCGCAAGGCTCAGGACTATCCCGGCCACCATGCTGTCGCCGGCGCCCACTTTGCTCGATATGGGCACTGTGGGAGGTACTATGTGCCTGCAGAACTCCTTCGAGACCATCAAGGCCCCCGCAGCGCCGAGAGAGATCGTCAACGCCTCGCACCGGCCGCTTCCAACAAGTCGGCGGGCCGCCTCCGCGATCTGGTCCTTCTCCTTGACATCTTCACCGACCATCTCCCTGAACTCGCGGATGTTCGGCTTGATCAGAAAAACACCTTCCCGCAGCGCCTCGTGAAGCGCCTCCCCCGAGGTATCGACAACGGTCTTCGCCCCTCTCAACTTCCCTATACGCACCACCTCCGCATAGAAGTAGGCGGGCACGCCGGGAGGAAGGCTTCCGCTGGCCACCAGATAGTCGGGAAAAGGATCCATCCCGGAGAGCTCCCGAAGGAAGCCCTCCCACTCGTCTTGAGAGAGCTCGGGACCGGGCATTCCGAAGCGGTACTGCAGTCCGGTGGCCTCCTCGTAGATCGCAAGACTCTCCCGAACAGCCCCCTTTATCGGGAAGGGACGGTGGTGCAGCCCCTCCTCGTCCAGAAGCTTCCGAAGCCTCGTACCCGTCAGGCCTCCCGCCGGATAGAGAAGCACGGACTCCCCTCCGAGCTTCTTCACAGCTCTGGCGACGTTCACCCCGCCGCCTCCGGCTTCGAATCGGGGCCGGGCGCAGTAGAGCTTCCTCTCGGCGACGACGTGGGACACGCTCGAACTCTTGTCGATCGCCGGATTTAACGTAAGCGCAACTATTCTTTTCACTTGGCATCGCCTCCTAAACTTTTCATACACAGAGTTAACGTCGCCGCGGAACGATATCCTCGCCGCGTCCAGCTCGTACCGATCACAGTGTACAGTCATACGCTCCCTGGTCAAAGAGAAATCGAACCAGTTTCCCCCGTACTGTATCTTCATGGAGAGAGCGGGCAGATCGTCGGGGATCTTCGGATTCAGGGAGAGCATTCCGTCGCGGAACTCCAGCCCCGTGTAGAAAGCACGCGATCTAAAAAGAATCTCCGCGCCGTAGCTTTTCAGAAACTGCATTTCGCCGCCGACATTATCGTACTGCCAGACATTGTAGGCGATGGCCGCGTTCACATGCCGCTGCAGATGGGTGTTATCGGACAGCCGGCGCCCCAACTTCGCGCGCTTCGTCCCCGGCGAAAACACGGGTTCTGGCGGCCTCGGCGACGCGTATGTTCAACCGGTCGGTCTCTACGAGCAGAAAAACGGTCTCGTCGTCCAGACATTCGCTCCGGATGAACGAAAGGTGTTTGCCGTCGAGCTTTTTGGAGCGCTCGACTCCGGAGTTGATCACCGTTCCTTCGAGACTCGAAAGCACCTGGAGACGGCCGCTCCAGTTCTCCGGAATAACGGTCGTCTCCAGGCCGGCGAGGCGCATCCGTCCTATATGAACGAAGCGCCGCTGAATCAGCGTGGTCTTTCGCCCCTCGACGTCCTTGAATGCGACCGTCCGTGAGAGTGCACGCCGTCCGCTTCGGCCTCCGGCGCCGCGCCCCGAGTAGCGAAATATCCGTTCCCCAGGGTGCAGAGAGCCTCGCGCGGGCGCTCGCTCTTCGGGTCGAATCCTTCGTAGACAAGCGACCACGTACTCATGACGATCTCCTGCACAACGGAATCAAACGGAGAAGAAACTCCCGGACTTCATCGGGATCTTTCAGGCTGAACGCAGCGGCGGTCTCGTAGGCTTCTTCCCGGACCACGATGCCGACGCCTCTTCTCTGCAGCGCGCGGAACGCGTCTTCGTCGGTCACGTCGTCTCCGATATAGACGGGGAGCACGTCGTCCCGGTCGAGTTCCAGCGTGCGCATCAGCGAGAAGAGCGCCTTTCCCTTGTGCCAATCCACCTTGGGCTGGAGTTCGAAGATTTTTTTGCCGTAGGCTTTTCTGAGGTCGGGATGATCCGATGTCACTTCGTCGACGGCGGCCTCTATCCGCTCGATGTTTTCGGGAGCAACCTGCCGGTAGTGGATGGCGATGGCGAACTTTTTCCTCTCCAAAATGAGTCCTTCGAGAGCGCCGATTTTCTCCGAAAGGGCGTTCCCCGCGCTGTCGAGCGCGGGGAGAAAATCCTCCCCGACGGTATTTTCGAACTTCAGTCCGTCGGGGCCCGTGATGTCGAAGCCGTGGCTTCCGGCGTAGACTATGCCGTCGATCTTCACCTTGTCGCGCACGTCTTCGAGATCCCGGCCGCTGATGATTCCCAACGGTGTGAGCTCGGCGAGTTTGACGACCGCCTCCCGCATATCCGCGGCCATAATCGCCTGCTCCGGAGTCTCCACGATCGGAGAGAGCGTGCCGTCGTAGTCGAGAAAGATCGCAATCCGCTTTCCATCGGCTTCGCGGGCGATCGTGTCGAAATCGTCCAGCGCGGAAGGAAGTGGATCGCCTGTTTGAAAGGGCTCCTCGGGACAATCCACGGCGGGTTCCTCAATCGCACCATCCGCACCGTTCCGCGGGAGCGCATCGGAATCAGCCGCCGTCGGCGAGTAACGCGCCTTTTTTTTCATTCCTGCACCTCCGCTCCTTCAACATCTCATCCAACGCATATTCGGACTACACGTCTCCCCGCTGCCCGCGCCTTTCCAGCATGTTGTCCGGAGCGCCCTTGAGAAAAAACATACCGGATCAGGAGGCTCCGCCCGGCGCCTCGTCTTCCGCGAGCTTTCCGTAAATTCTGTTGACGCACACCGCGATCGCGCCGTCGCCCGTCACATTGCACGCCGTCCCGAAGCTGTCCTGCGCCACGTAGAGCGCAATCATCAGCGAGAGAAGCGTCTGGTCGAATCCAAGCATGGTCTGAAGCAGCCCCAGGGCCGCCATCACCGAACCTCCCGGCACTCCCGGAGCGGCCACCATCGTGATGCCGAGCATCATGATGAAGCCGATCATCGTGGGAAAGGAAAAGGCGATGCCGTTGAGCACCATGATTGCCATTGCACAGCTCGTGATGGTGATGGTACTCCCCGACATGTGGATGGTGGCGCAGAGCGGGACGACGAAGTTCGCCACACTCCTGCGGACTCCGTTGCGGACGCTCTGCTCAAGCGTTACGGGAATGGTCGCCGCCGACGACTGCGTCCCAAGGGCCGTCAAATAGGCAGGAAGCATCGTCCGCAGCAGCCTGAACGGATTTTTGCCGCCGATGAGTCCGGCCGCAACGTATTGGCAGATCAGGACACCAAGATGGAGCGCGATGATGATCAAAAACACCTTCAGGAAGACAGAGAGGATCTCCGCCACCTGCCCGGCGTGCGTCATGTTCGCGAAGATACCGGCGATGTGGAATGGAAGCAGCGGAATGATGATCCCCTTGATGAGCTTTTCGATGATCTGCTGGAACTCCTTGAACCCACGCTGGAGCGCTCCGCTCCGTATGGCCGCCATCCCCAGGCCGAGGGTGAAGGCCAGCAGCAGAGCCGTCATCACACCCATCAGAGGCGGCATATCGACGTTGAAGAGCGAGGGCAGCAGCGCGTGCTCCGGATTCCCCGGATCGTCCAGCACGATGCTCCCCGGCGTCAAAAAGAGCGGGAAGAGCGCGCTGTTCACGAAGAACGCCGCAAGACCGGCCATGACGGTCGAGGAATAGGCGATACCCGCCGTCATGCCGAGCAACTTCCCTGCGCCGGCCTCCAGTTCGCCGATGCCGGGAGCCACGAAACCGATGATGATAAGCGGAATGACAAAACCGAGGAAGTTGCCGAAAAGACCGTTGAAGGTCGCCAGAATCCGCACCGGAAGAACCCCGCCGTACTTGCCTACGAGAATGCCGACGATGATGCCGATAATCAGTTTCGGGATAAGACCGATTTTGTTCAAAATAGATTCACCTCTCTTTAAATTAGGAAACCGCTCGCGGTATACCTTTTATTGTATTCTACGGGAAGACCTACCGCTATGCAACACAGAACATACGCGAAGAGGTACGCATACCGTATGCATTCATTTGCATGAATACACTCGCACTCTATGATGAAACTCCGAATGGGAAAACGATTTTCGACGCGCGGTTTCGTCGTTTTCCTCTTCCTTCCCTTTCCCGGTTTATATTTTTAGCTTGACAGAGCAATACCTTCATTTTAAGATTATCCGCAAATTTTCGTCCGGACAAGTGATTCTCTCAGTACTGAGAAAATAAAACTCCCGGTCCTGATTTTCGTTCTACTCGAACAAAGGGCGGGAAAGGTGCGTCTTGAAGAGAGAACGCTATCCGAACACACAAAAGGAGAGATTGGTATGGAAAACGAGAAAAAAAGCAGTCCGCTGGGTTTCTTTATGAATTACAGCTGGTACAAGAAGTACCTGCTGCCGGGTTTCATCGCACAGTCGGTACTCATCGCCGGAGGGTACGGTACGGGGCGCGAGTTGGTGGAGTATTTCGGGCAGTACGGACCGACGGGCGGTCTCATGGGCATGGGGCTGACATTTGTGCTGTGGGCGGCGCTCTTCGCTCTCACCTTTGAATTCGCACGAGTCTTCAAGGCGTATGATTACCGGACGTTTTTCGAACGGCTCATCGGCAAGGGCTGGATCATCTACGAAATAGCCTTCATCGTCCTCCTCTGCCTCATCATGGGCGTCGTGGGAGCCGCTTCCGGGAGTATATTGAGAGATTCCTTCGGACTCCCCCCCATAGTCGGTTCCGCGATTTTCCTCGTTTTCGTGGCATATCTCACCTATAGCGGCAGCAAAACCATAGAAGTGGCCCTTTCCTGGTGGTCGTATCTCCTGTACGCCGTTTTCATCGTCTTCCTGGTCCTCGGGTTTTCCCATTTCGGCGAGACCATCTCCGCAAACTTCGCGGCCGGAACGGTCAAAGAGGGATGGCAGATGGGCGGCTTTAAATACGCGTTCTACAATATCGCCGTGACTTCAACGGTGCTGTTCTCCCTGAACTACCTGGAGAACCGGAGGGAAGCCATCCTCTCGGGTATAGCGGCAGCGCTGATCTGCATTATCCCGGCGGTCTTCTTCTATGTGGTCATGATAGGCTTCTACCCCGACGTGTTGAGCATGGAGATACCTTCGAACGGGATCATCGCGCAACTCGGCGTGAAGTTCCTTCTGCCCGTCTGGCTGATCGTTCTTTTCGGCACCATGATCGAGACGGGCGTCGGCTTCTTCCACTCCATCAACGAGCGAATCAACGCCACCCTGATCGAGAAGAGGGGCAAAGGCATGAGCAACCTGGCCAGAGGCGCCGTCGGCGCTTTGCTTGCTCTCATGGGCATGCTCATCTCCAACTTCGGACTGATCGGGCTCATCGCTCAAGGGTACGGAACGATAAGCTGGGTCTTCTTCATCCTTCAGGGAGTGGGCCTGTTCACCATCGGTATTTACAAGATCGCAACACAGGGGAAATAACAAGCACCCTTCTAAAAGAAGAGGAGCGCCCCTTCGCGAAACTGCCGGAAGGGCGCTCTTCTATTTGGGCGTCAGAGTGTGTCGATTCTCCGGAGAAACTCATCCAACTGCCCCGGAGATGGAACACGAAGCCTGACGGAGCTGTTGTCGAGGCCGAAGAATCCCGCCCCCGGCTCGCAGGAGATGCCTAAAGCGCCGAGCATGGAGACGAGATCCCCCGACTCCCGGGTGAGCAGAAGAATGGGAACGCGGAGGTCGGTCTCCGCCGCTTTCAGTCCTTTCTTGCCTTGCAAAGCCTTTATCGTTTTTTCCTTGGCCGTCCGAACATACCGCCGCGTTTTTTCGAGGAATCCATCGTCGTACAGGATCGCCCCGGCGAGCAGCGCGTCCACGACGCCGACGACAAAGGGCGGCTGGAGCTTCCGGAACGACGCCGCCAGCTCGCGGTTCCGCGTTATCGCAAAGCCGACCCTTATACCCGCCGCGCCGCGCCCCTTCGAGAAAGAACGGCAGGTTACAAGGTTGGGCAGATCGATGGCTGCGGAGGACTCTTCATCGGGAATGAAGTCGCCGTAGGCCTCGTCGACAATCAGCCATGTGTTGTTGTTCATGGCCTCATAGGCTATCCGTTCCACCATCTCCAAAGGAAGCACCTGTCCCGTAGGATTGTTGGGACGGTCCAGATAGATCAGCGAAGAAGGGGTCTCGGTAAGCCGCCCCGCGATGTCGCCGCCGAAGACGAACCCTGGAGCTTCCAGAAGAACGGGATGATAGGAAGCTCCCGTGTACATCCCCTGCAGGATTCCGTCCGTGAACTGGGGGGAAACTCCCGTAAAGGAGGCCTCCGGCCCGAGCAGAAGGCGCGAGAGGGTGACAAGCACCCCCATGGAACCTCCTCCGACAAGAATATGCTCTGGAAGAACACTCCACAAGGGAAATTTCGAAACGATCGTTTCTTTTAAGCGCTCCGGCTCCGGCTCCGGATAGCCGCATACGGACAGCTTCCTCGTCGTTTCCAGAACAGCTTTCACCGAAGGAGGCGTTCCCAGCGGATTCGTCCCCAGCGCGCAGTCGATAAGCTCCACCCCGTCCGGGTAACGTACAGGGGCGGCGGAAGCGTACCCCTCCTGCCCCGTCGATAGGTATTGGTCCTGCAGCGTTCCTTTCCACATATTCAGTCCTCCGCTTTTCAAGAGATTTCCCAGCATACTTTCCGTCATCACTCCTCTTCGGAAAATACCAACGAACGACAAATACCCGAACATTTTCCTCAGCGAACCGAAGAACCTGCCGCCGATTGTCGCGAGAGCGACGAACGTCATTCCGACGAAGGGCTTCGGACCGAGCCGTTCTCCGAGAAACGCGCCCCCGATGAGTATGACGCCTATCGGACGAGAAAGGTCGCAAGGCGCACGTTACGGACTCCCTCCGATGCCGCTTTGCATATAAGCGAACACGGTGGGAAACAGCGCGCCATAGAATCCTACCCAATACCTCAAAAAACCGCAGGGGCTCCACGGATGTTCGATGGGCGATGGCAAGCGGAGCGAGGACGACGCTGGAAGCTATCCGCCGCCCGACCACCACAACCGGAGGACGGGGATTCATCCCCGGAAGCCTCCGGAGCGATCATCGGAGCAAAGCCAAAGGAGCGCGAAGCGCCTGGCACTCGTCTTCTCGCTACCGGTCGGAAAGTGCACGAGAATGAAGGTCGGGGCGAAATGCTCTTGCATTATACCCTCCATATCACATGAAGGGGAAGCTTCTTCGTCGCCGGCGACTACTATCAGCCCCTCGAGTCGAACTCCCGCAGCACCTTCTCGACTGCTTTTCTTGCGGTCCCTTGCTTGATCAGTCCTTCCTTGGCAAATCCCGTCAGGCGTAGAGTGCATCGCTCCTCCTCCGCACCGACTATCTCCGCGTGGACCACCGCAGGATTTTTCCCGAAGAAGCCCGAGCCCACCACGCCGGAAATCCGTGGATTCACGGAGCTTTCACGTTCGTTCTCCTCCAGGATTCGACCGGTGTTTTTCAGGGCGTCGTACGCAAGTTGGAGCACGCTTCTCGCATCTTCCTCGATTGTGCGCTCTTCACTGTACTGATCGGTATCCAACCGCCGCGCCGCTTGGCGCATTATCTCGGAATCTTCCTGAGTAGCCGCGGGACTTGACTTGCCCGTTATCTTCGCCGCAATCTTCCCGCCCGCCGCCGCCAGCTTTTCCAGCTCCTTCGCCAGAAGATCTTCATCACGCCCGGACATATGCGACACCTCCATCGAACCCATTTCGGGATCAGGCCGTTGAGCCGTCTCCGCCGTCTTTTCAAAAGAAGCCCGCTCTCTTTCCGCCGAACCCGAGTCTACGAGACCAGCCCCTTCATTATGAACAAATTTTTTAAAAATATCGACGACCATAGGGTCGAAATCGGCTCCGGCCCGTTCGAGTATATAGGCCAAGGCTTTTTCCCGGGGCCAGGCCGGACGGTAGGGACGGTCCGAAGTCAGCGCATCATACACATCCACTACTGAGAAAATTCGCGCCGAGAGTGGAATTTCGTTCCCTTTCAGTCCGCGCGGATAGCCCGTGCCATCCCACTTCTCGTGATGGCAGTAGGGTATTTCCAGCGCCCGCGTCAGATACGGAATTCCGGCAAGCAAATTGTACGCATAGACGGTATGTTTCTGCATCAGCTGAAACTCTTCGTCAGTCAGCTTGCCCGGCTTGAGCAGCACGCTGTCCTTTATGCCCATTTTGCCGATATCGTGCAGCAACGAGCCCCGGTGTATTGCTATCATGTCCTCCTTCTCCACCTCGATCATACCGGCGAGTTTTTCCGTCGTCTCGCACACACGGTGCGAATGACCGGCCGTTTCTATGTCCCGTATCTCCAGTGCGCGCGCCAGACTCTCCAGAGTTTCATCGTAGGTGTGTTGCAGTTCCAAAGACATTTTCCGTTCGGCTTCGAGCGTCTTGAGCAGAAAGCTGGACATCCTCGTCAGCAACGTGATGATCATGACAAGCAGCATAAAAAACGTTATTCCTCGCGCCACCCAGTTCGAAAACGCAAGGGGATTGGACGTAGCGAGAAGAAAAACATCCAGCATTCCGATGTGGATCAACACACAGAACGCGGCGTATATCAAAGCGGAGACGACCGTTGCGATCCAACCGGCGCGCGTGTCGATCAGGATGAACGCGAACACAGGCAGAGCCAGCAAGTAGAGGCGCCCGGAACTTTCCAAACCTCCGCCTGTGGTCAGATTGACGCCCGCCATTACATAACCAGCCGAAAGGACTGTCCAGGCGCGTTTCCTGAAATCGATTCTCCGCAATACGGCGGCAAAGAGCAGGGGTGAAATAGACGGAGCTCACCAGAAACATGCTTATCCAGTCGCCCGAAGCATACCACATCACAGTGGACACCGCGTAGGCCGGCAACGCGACGACCGCCATCACATTCAAAATGACAACGACGGCTCTTCTTCTCCATTCTCTCAACACATCGGAGGCTTTTTCGTCCCGGACCGCAATTTCGTCTTCTCAGGTCATCGATATCCGCTCCTTTTTGAAATTCAGTCCCCCTTTCACAATAAGCGCTTCAAAAACCTCCCCCGCATTCCGGACTGGTTTTCGCAGAAGTTTTTTTCGGGAGCTATTCTCCGGCTTTACGGTATCGCCGTGAAGATGCTGTCGCTGAACGCCAGGGCAGTTCGCCTCCACCGGGAACTCGCTGATTATCGCGTCTTTCGGCACGTTCCCGAACATGACGGGGAGTCCGTTCGCCGTGAAAAAGTTCGCAGAGTCCATCAACTGAAAATGGAGATGGGGCGCTCCCGAGTTCCCGGTGTTTCCCACCTTCCCGACAACCTGCCCCTTCTTCACGCTCTCCCCCGCTTTCACGAGGATGGAACCTTCCTGAAGATGAGCGTACATGCTGAACTCTCCGTTTTCGTGGTCGACGATCACATAGTTGCCAGCCACAGTGTTCGTCCAGCCGATCAAGGGAAGCAACTCCTTCAGGAGTCCGCTGGTATACCCGGGCTTCCCGAAGAGGACGGGATCGCTCATCCGCTCCTCGGGGAACTTGTCCCCGATCCCCCGCCACCACCCCGTCTCCGATGGAGAGCACCTCCCGGCCCCAGATGCCGTAATCGGGAAGCCGTTTCGGCTCCGGCAGGGAAATGTCGGTGAAGGAAGCCGCGCCCTTCTGGACTGCGGCGACGATGTCCATGCCGAACTCCTGGGATCCCGACGCTCTGTGGTGTATGTAGCTCAGGGGGGGTGTACGCTATGCGCAGATCGCCTTTCAGAGGGAAGACGTAGTCTCCCCTGGAACGGTGGGAAACAAGCTGCACCGGAAAGACGAGAGTCTCCTTCCGTCCGGGTTCCATGCTCATGGTCAACCGGATTTCCATGCCGTCGAGCAACGACTGGCCCACATGATGCAGATAGGAGATTTTCGAGAGCGGGGAGCACCACGCTCTTCCCGGCGCCAACGATGGTCCCTTCCGCAAGCGCTCCTTCGGGAAGCGCGACATCGCCGAACGAAAGCTGCAGGACGGGCAACGGCGTGTTCGGATCGCCGATCCAGCCCGCGGTATTCCGTATGGCTTCGCGCAGCTCGCCGCCGGATATGCGCAGACGCACCGCCTCCGTACCGGAGACGAACCCGAGCATCTCCGCCCCCTCGACGTCCAGAGCAGTCTCCCCGTTATTTGTCAGGAGCAGATCGGGCAGTTTGATGTCGGTGATCCGCCAGTTCCCGATGCTGCAGGTCGCCGGAATTACCTTTTTTCCCATTGGAGAGATAGCGTACATCGACCTGTTCCTGCGACCACGCTACCGAGACGAGAAGAAACACCATTCCGACACACACACACAACACCTTTCCTGCTACACTTCCCGCGACATTTTTCACTTCGCACCCCTCCCTTGCCCGTGATATACTTATCTGTTAAGTGTCAAGAAATTGTTAACATTTTTTGCAAAAATTTTAGTTTGCTGCATTTTCACGGGTATCTTTATATTATCGAGGCGAAACGCGTAAAAAGCAAGGGAAGAACAGTAGCGCATTCTGGCCGTGCAACACTTTCGCAATGGCGATCTGCCGAGCGAACCACTCAGCGTTTCGCTCGGCAGACCGAAAGGCCGGCTTTGCAAGTGGAAAAAACTCTGCGAGCGTCAAGACAACGAAGAACCTTGGAGCAAGAAGTCCTTTCTGCGTCTAAAAAAAGCGCGCCGACAGAATGTCGGAGGGAATCGAAGAGATCGTGCGGTTCGTTCGTCTCAGCCTCTATAACAAGGGACTCTTCCGCATCGCTCAGGCCAACCTCCGGAAGCCGGCGGACGTGGACATCCCACTTCCGCCGTCGTTCCGCGCCATCAACTGGATTCGTACGCGAACGAGCCGACGCATCGAAAACGCTTCGGACGGATCGCGCCTAGACTGGGATAATAAAACGTATAGAGAAAAATGCGATGATGAAAGGATGGGAAAAAGGAAATGACCGACTTTTTTCAGCACTATGGATATGTCGCACAAGCCCTTATCGCCACGCTCTTCACATGGGGCGTCACGGCGGCGGGAGCCAGTATCGTCTTTTTCACGAAAACGGTCAACGCGAAGCTTATGGACTCTATGCTCGGATTCGCCGCAGGCGTCATGATCGCCGCAAGTTTCTGGTCGCTCCTCTCCCCCGGTATCGAAATGGCCGAACAGACGGGGCAGATTCCATGGCTGACGGCGGGTGGTGGGATTCATGGCGGGGGCATTTTCATGAGACTGACCGACCGGTTTCTCCCTCATCTTCATCTTGGTTTGGGCCGCCGAACACGCGGAGGGCGTGAAGACGTCATGGCGACGCAGTACGCTTCTGGTGCTCGCAATCACCTTGCACAACATCCCCGAAGGCCTTGCCGTGGGCGTTGCTTTCGGGGCCGTGGCGGCAAATCTTCCGTCCGCGACGATCGGGGGCGCCATTGCCCTGGCGATCGGCATAGGGCTTCAGAATTTTCCCGAAGGGGCTGCGGTCTCGTTACCGTTGAGAAGAGAAGGGATGGGACGAACAAAGAGTTTTCTTATGGGACAGGCTTCCGGCTTAGTCGAGCCGATTGCCGGAGTGCTCGGTGCTTTTTTTGTCCTATATATGCAGAATATTCTACCTTATGCTCTCTGCTTCGCGGCCGGCGCAATGATTTCGTGGTGGTGGAGGAGTTGATTCCGGAATCACAGCGGAAAGAGGAGAATATCGATACTGTCACTATGGCGACCATGGCGGGGGTTTGCGACGATGATGCTTCTCGATGTCGCGCTGAGCTGAAGACGCCCCGTTCCGCTACGAAAGAGTTCCACTTATTCGTCGAACGAAACGCATGCTCGGAAAAAATTGTCGCAGCATGCTGACGCGGCATTTTATTGACATAAACAATTATATTCACGCAAAACTCATGCGCCCCTAGGCCCTATGGTAGATAGACCCGGAGGGGTGTATGCTTATACGCGGATCTCCTTTTTGCGGAAAGACGGCCCCTCCTTGGGAGGAGACTCTCCTTCCAGCCGGGCTTCCATCGCGGTCATCCGATTTCCATACCGTCGATCGTCGATTGGCAGTGCAGCCGCGCCGCAAAATGGACTCGACCTACGGAACATCCGCATCACACAGAGGAGTGCAGATGTTCTTCATGTTCGTCGGCAAGCGACAACCCTGTTGCACCCTTCCGCCTTCGAGCGGCACAACGCCCTGTCCGCAGAGCGCAGAAGCGCTTCGCCGCAGTCGAGAGAGGCCGCCGGGGCGGAGGACACCCCCGCGTCTGACGTCCACCCGGCCTTCCGGCGACTCTGCATGCGGCCGGTTTGCGGAAAAAAAATCTCCAAGCGAATCTTCTCCGCTATCGACGCGGCATCCCCGAGATCGACGCCCGGCAGCACGATCACGAATTCCCTCGCCGCCGTAGCGCGCGACCATGTCCCCCGCCCTCCGCGCATACCCCTTAATGACGGAGGCGATGCTCCGGATACATTCGTCTCCGGACGGATGGCCGTACTTACGTTGTAGCTCCTGAAAAGATCGATGTCCAGCATGACGACGGCCAGGAAGTTATGCTCGCGCATACCTCTTCTCCATTCGGTCTCCAAATGTTCGTCGAGGGCTCCTGCGATTGGCGAGCCCGGTCAGCCCGTCCGTATTCGCATACGTTTCCATAATTTTCAACTGACGCTCGATGATCGCCTGCTGCTCGAGTTCGCGAACGCTGGAACGGTACATCTCTCTGAAGACGATCGCGGAGAGAATGGCGACGGCGATCAGGCTGATCATGTTGGACATATGCGCGATTCCGCCCGCGCGGCGATCCATGAGCCCCCACAAGCAGCAGCAGAGGCAACCCGACGACGATGAATGTTTTGACGGCGTTCAAGCGTATGAGGGGCGCCATGGCGAAAAGGGCTATATACAGCATTTCCAGAGAAGGGTTGTACGCATACCCCGCTGTGAGCAGAGAAACGACGAAGAGCATGTTCATGAGCGGAACGCGTTTCCACGACCCTGTGCACACGACCGACCCGCTCCGGCGGATGCGAGAGAATGCGGCGGATACCGAAAAGCGCGAGGAGGTCGAAGGCGAGCCAGGCGCTGCGCCAGAGAATCTGCATATCAAGGGGAACTGCGGATCCGAAGTGCTGCACCGATTTTCCGTACAGCAGGGGACTGCAAAAGAGCACCAGCGCCAGAAAGAGCGAGAGTCCCGACAGAAGACGCTGAATCCTGCGCAGATTGCCCAGGAGGATGCGGAGCTCGATCGACTCGCGAAGTTGCGGATCGTTCCGGTATTCGATGTCCGGGGGACGTCATCGTCGGCGTTTCTCCCTTTGGACGGAGCGCCCCGGCATGCTCATAAACCCCTTTTCATAACGCACCCCCACTAAAAAAATATCTTCTCAGCAAAGTGTATCTTCGGAGGTAGTGCGCTGTCAAACAAGGGAGTTTCGGATTATCGGAGAGAAAAAGAAAAGAGCGGAGGCTACATATTTCGCAACCTCCGCTTTCATCATTCCAGGAAAAGATAGTATGCAGACGCGTGATGGGCAGGCGCGCACGAAACGTCGCGCCGCTCGAAAGGAATCAGTCGACGAGTTTCTTTTCCTTAAGATACTGCGTCAAAATTTCGATTCCGCGCGCGCACCCGGGGCTCTTCGCCGCTATTTCCGGGAAGAATTCCAGCCCCGCTTGGCGTATTTTCTTCTGCTCCTCCTCTGGCCAGACGATAACGGTGGACTTCAAACTCGTCCATTTTGGCCATCATGGAGTTATACGCGTTCACCAAGTGCTGGCCGTGATCGAGCGAGAAGTGAATGTGGGCCTCGCGCAGAATAAGCCTTCAGGTCGTCGGGGAGCGCTTCCCACGACTTCATGGAGGACGAGCAGGCACATCTCCTGCACATTGGAGAGTCGGGCACGATATAGTACGGCGCGACCTCGTAGTACTTCATCCTCTCGTAGTAGCTGCCGTCGGTCATCGAGCCGTTGATGATCCCTTGGGCGAGAGAGAGATAGACCTCCTCGTGCGGCAGAAACGCCGGCGACGCGCCCAGTTTTGCGAGGGTCTTCGCCCGTATAGCCGAAAGAACGAGGTTTGTATCCTTTCAGATCATCCACGCCATACATAGGTTCCTTGCTCCAGAAAGTGATAGGAACCTCCCCAGGGCACTGCGCCAAGGTAATAGACGCCTTCCTTCGCGTACCCTTCTCTGATGATTTCGCCGAGTTCTCCGTACCAGTACAGATTGATCGCGTCGCGAAGGCTGTCCAAAACCAGCGGAGGCAGTCCCGCCTGCTCCAGATTGGCCTCGGGAACGATTCCAGTATAGTAAGCGCCCGTTGTGTAGGAAATATCGATCGTTCCGGCTCCAAGCGATTCGACGATCTCCTTCGTCGGCGTGAGCTGCCCCGCGGTATAGAGCGTGATGTCAAGACGTCCCGCCCGACATTTCGCGAACCCGGTCGCAGAAAGCCTTCTGCGTGATTTCCGGTCCAACCATTCCGGGAGGGTCCACGCTCTGCATTCTCCATTTAAACACCTGCTCCGACGCTTCCGCCCCCGCCGCTCCGAAGAGCGCGAAAAGCAGAGAGAGCGTCGCTACGAGAACACCACTACCCGACGCACGTTTTTTCCCGCCATTGTTCTTTCCTCCCAACATAATAAATTGAGAAAAACAAATCAACAATCGTTTTCAACCGAACAGCGCCATGTTTTTTCACTCTATTCACCGTGGAAATCACCGTGCAGGACATCCCCCCATTCGGACCGTCATCCTCAATGCCTGAACAGAATTTCGGGAAGCCAAGTGGCGAGCTGCGGGAAGAAAACCACGCAGATAAGTCCGAGGAGCTGGAGCGTCACAAACGGCCAGACGGCCCTGTAGACGTCGCTCATCGGGACGCCCTCTGTCCTGGACTATCCCCTTCATGACGATCAGATTGACGCCGAAGGGAGGCGTGAGGTAGCCCCATCTCCGTGTTCACCGCGAAGAGAACGCCGAACCAAAGGAGGTCGAACCCGAGAAACTGCGCCATGGGAACGAAAATCGGGCTCGTGATCATCAGGATGCTCAGTGCATCCATGAGGCAGCCCAAAATGATCCACGTTGCCTGCATCAGCAACATGATCATCCACGGGCTGACGGGCACGACTTCAGCACTCCCTGAATGAACTGGGAAGCGCCCCAATCCCTGGTATATCGAGACGAAACATCCCGCACCGAAGATGACCCACATAACCATGGAAACCGTCTTCAACGTCTGGACGGCCGCTTCGCGGAGAACATTCCAAGAGAGTTTTCTGTGGATGGCGGGCCGAAAGAACCGAGCCGAACGCGCCGACTGCGGCGGCCTCGGTAGGTGTGGCGATCCCCATGAAGATCCGATCCGAGGACGCAGATCACCAGGGCGAGCGGGAGTATGACACCCTTCAACGCCACGAGCTTTTGTTTTGAAAGTGAACAGTTCTTCAGGAGGAAGAGCCGGACCGATCTCCGGATTCAGATGACATCGGACCAGAATGTACGTTTATGAACAATGTCGCCAGAAGCAGGCCGGGAAGGAGCGCGC
>CAXXRY010000031.1:0-6857 GCA_963668335.2 Aminobacteriaceae bacterium
GTCCGGACTGTCTGCGCGAGTCATCTGTTTTACCGCGACCACTTTGCCGCGCGCGCCGTGGGGTACTTTCAGCGATGTGTCGCGCACCTCGCGCGCCTTCTCGCCGAAGATGGCGCGGAGCAGCTTTTCCTCGGGCGTCTGATCGGACTCCCCCTTGGGGGTGACCTTGCCGACGAGGATATCTCCGGCGTTCACTTCCGCGCCGACGCGGACGATTCCTTCGTCGTCGAGGTTTTTCAGCACGTCCTCGCCGACGTTCGGGATGTCGCGGGTAATCTCCTCGGGACCGAGTTTTGTGTCCCTGGCTTCTATCTCGTACTCCTCGATGTGGATAGAGGAGTAGAAGTCTTCCTCGACGAGACGCTCGCTCAACAGGATGGCGTCCTCGAAGTTGTACCCCTCCCATGCCATGAAGGCCACCAGGACGTTTCGACCGAGCGCGAGTTCGCCGCCTTCGACGGCCTGTCCGTCCGCGACGAGCTCGCCTGCGGAGACGGTATCGCCCTTCCGGACGAGGGGTTTTTGGTGAATGATGGTTCCCTGGTTCGAACGGCGGAACTTGATCATCGGGTAAACGATTGTTTCAACCCCGCTTCGTATCTCGATGCGGGTGGAATCGACATATTCGACCGTTCCGTTCTTGCGGGCGACGACGCACGAGCCGGAGTCTTTGGCGATACGGTGCTCCATCCCCGTGCCGACAACAGGCGCCTGCGGCGCGATGAGCGGCACCGCCTGACGCTGCATGTTCGAGCCCATCAGGGCGCGATTCGCGTCGTCGTGCTCAAGGAAAGGGATGAGCGCCGTAGACGAGGAAACGATCTGCTTCGGCGACACATCGAGGTAACTCACCTCTTCGCGAGGAACCGTGACGATGTTTCCCTGGTATCGCGTGAAACACTCGGGCTCGGTGATCATACCTTCATCGTCGACAGGGGTGTTCGCCATACCGACGTAGACGCCGTCCTCCTCGTCGGCGGAGAGAAAGACGATCTCTCCGGTAACGCGCCCGTTCACGACTTTTCTGCGCGGCGTGATGAGGAAGCCGTACTCGTTCAGGCGCGCGTACGTTGCCAGAGAGGTCACCAGGCCGATGTTCGGACCTTCGGGCGTTTCTATCGGGCAGACCCTGCCGTAGTGCGTGTAGTGCACGTCACGCGCCTCGAACCCTGCGCGCTCGCGGGAGAGTCCCCCCGGGCCGAGCGCGGAGAGGCGGCGGCGATGCGTCACTTCCGCGAGCGGATTCGTCTGGTCCATGAACTGCGAAAGCTGTCCCGAGCCGAAGAATTCGCGAAGACTTGCGGCAATGGGGCGCACGTTGATCAAGTCGCGGGCCATGGCCGCCCCGAGGTCGGGGATCGTGGTCATGCGTTCCTTTGCGATGCGCTCCATACGCAGCAGACCGATGCGTATCTGATTTGCGAGCAGTTCGCCGACGGATCGTACCCGCCGGTTGCCGAGATGGTCGATGTCATCCCCGATCTTCTCCGGATCCTTCAGGGTCAGGAGCCCCGTGACGATCTTTGTCAGGTCTTCGAGCTGGAGCAGACGGACCTCCTCGGAAATGGAGAGGCCGAGACTGCGGTTCATCTTGTAGCGCCCCACGCGCCCCAGGTTATAGCGCCTCGGGTCGAAGAAGAGCGTATGGACGTACTCCCGTGCGTTCTCTATCCTCGCGGGTTCGTTCGGACGCAGTTTCCGGAAGAGCTCCACCATCGCATCGTCGGCGTTCGCCGCGTTGTCGCGCTCAAGCGTGAGCGCAATGGCGGGATCCGCGTCCCAGACGCGAACCTTCGTCCTCCCCATCTCCCAGAGCGCTTCAAGATGCTCTTTCGTGATGAGGCGGTTTCTCGGGAGAATCACGCCGCCGTCGGGATCGAGCACGGATTCCGCCGAGAGCAACCCTCTGACCTCATCCTCGGAGACGTCTTTCTCCACGGTGCGCGAGTTGAAGAGTTCGAGCACGCCTTCGTTCGAACCGGCGCCGAATATCTTCAACAGGAGCGTCGCCGGGATCTTCTTCCGGTTGTCGATGTTTACAGTGAGCGGTTCGCCCTGGGAGAGCGCGAATTCGAGCCAGGCCCCCCGCTCGGGGATGATCTTGGCGGAGTACGATTCCTGCCCCGGAATCATCTCGTCCTTCGTGAAATAGATTCCTGCGGAACGGGCAAGCTGATTCACGACGACACGTTCCGTCCCGTTGATGATGAACGTGCCTCTCCCCGTCATGATAGGAAAGTCGCCGAGGAAGATCTCCTCTTCCTTGAGCTCCCTGGTCTTCCGGTTCACGAGACGAATCGTCGCACGGACGGGACGGGACCACGTCAGATCCCGCTGACGGGCTTCCTCCTCCTCTGTAGACGGATCGTCGAGTATGTAGCGGACGAACTCGAGAGCGAACGAGCCGTCATAGCTTTCTATTGGAAACACTTCCTGCAGCAGCTCCTGCAATCCGTGGCGGGAGCGCATGTCCGCTTCCCTGTTCTCCTGATAAAACCAGTTGTAGGAATCACGCTGCACTTCGATCATGTCGGGGATTTCAACTAAATCCCGGGCACGTCCAAAGGTCAACCTCCGGCGCTTGCTGCTGACGGGGACAAATTCGGCCATGAACCTTTTGACCTCCCTGAAAAAAATATGGGGAAAATGGTGCTGACAAAGAGTTAAGATAACAAAAAGGTCGTACTATGTCAACAGACATAGTACGACCTTCGAAAAAAAGGTTGCCCTCAAATTTTCGATGGTGCCGAAGCGGGGACTCGAACCCCGACAGGCGTTATGCCTACTAGAACCTGAATCTAGCGCGTCTACCAATTCCGCCACCCCGGCCTTTCAAAACCACGCGGGTAATTGTAGCAAGGGAAGAAGGCTTTTGCAAGAGCGAAAAAAGAATTCCTCGGAAAAAATCACTCTTTCATTGAAGCCCGCGTCAACCTGTCTCGCAGCGCGCGCCCTATACCCGCTTCCGAGGGGGGCCATTGCGCCGCGATAAGATCAGCTCCCCTCTCCTCAAAGATCCTGAGTGCATGGAAAAGACCGCGCGCGTAGTTCTCCGGGGAGTCGAAGAGAATACGCAGCCCGGGGTGCGCAACACCCTCCCCCAGGCTGATCTCCGGAGCGTGCATGCCGACCCATGCGATGCGCAGGGTTCCAGCCCCCTTTGCCGCGGCGAGAGCGATCCCGTCCGCGTCCGTATCCAGCAGCAGCGGGATGCGGGGAGCGTAGTGACGGTACCTCGTTCCCGGCGACCTATGCGCTGCACCACCGGAGAGAAGCACCTTCATGCCGGAGCGAGCTTCTATCTCCTCGACCGAGCAGCCTCCGGGACGAAGGAGAACAAGCTGTTCTCCAGTGGCGTCGAGGACAGTGGATTCCACGCCCACGGATGTCTCTCCCCCATCGAGGATGAGATCCACACCCTCCGCGAGGTCCGACGCCACGGCGGCGGCGTCTGTCGGACTCGGCCTGCCGCTCGAGTTCGCGCTCGGCGCTGCGACCGGGACGTTCGCCCGCGCAAGCAGGGCAAGAGCGGCCGGGTGCGACGGCATCCGGACGGCGACGCTGTCGAGCCCTGCGGTCACTTCAAGGGGAACGATACCCCTCGACGGAAGCACGAGCGTGAGCGGCCCCGGCCAGAAGAGCTCCATCAGCCGTCCGGCGTTCGGGGGAACCAACGCGACTTCGTCGACCGCCTCGGGCGCGGCGAAATGAAGGATGAGCGGGTTATCCGCGGGCCGTCCCTTTGCGGAGAAGATCTTCACGGCGGCGCGAGGGTCCAGCCCGTTTGCCCCGAGTCCATAGACCGTCTCCGTCGGAAAGGCGACAAGCCCCCCCGAGAGGAGTATCTCCGCAGCTTCGGCTATCGGGCCGGGCTGGGGGTTCCAAGGGTCGACGGAGAGGATACGCGGCGACATCAGGAGGCCTCCGGCGCGCGGAATCTCGCGTGGAACTCTCTGCGGAATTCCGGGAAGGTTCCCTCCAGGATAGCGGCGCGCATGCGCTCTCCGAGCCGGACAAGATACCGGAGGTTATGCCAGCTGCACAGGCGCATGGCGAGTATCTCCCCCGCCCTGTAGAGGTGACGGAGGTACGCGCGGGTGAAGGTGCGGCAGGCGTAGCAGTCGCACTCCGTGTCGACGGGCGAGAAGTCCCTCTCGTACTGCTTTTTCTTGATGTTCATCGCCCCCTCGGGCGTGAGGAGCGTGCCGTTGCGGCCGTTGCGGGTGGGCAGCACGCAGTCGAACATATCGACGCCGCGGGCGACGCCCTCGACCAGGTTGTCCGGCCTGCCGACCCCCATCAAGTAGCGCGGCTTCGTCGCGGGGAGCACGGGATTGAGCACGTCGAGAATCCGGTACATCTCTTCGGCGGGCTCGCCGACCGAGAGCCCCCCCACGGCGTATCCGGGGAAGTCGAGGGGGATCAGTTCGGCGGCGGATCGAAGCCGCAGATCCTCGTGGACCGACCCCTGCACGATGCCGAAAAGCGCCTGGTGCGGCGCCTCTTCGATTCCACGGGAGTGCGCGTCGAGAGAGCGGCCCGCCCAGAGGGTCGTCCGCCGTACCGCTTCCTCCGCCTCCTCCCGCGAGCACGGGTAGGGGGCGCACTGGTCGAAGCACATGGCGATGTCGCTTCCGAGATGCAGCTGGGTCTCCATGGACCACTCCGGCGACATGACGTGCGTCGAGCCGTCGAGGTGCGACTTGCAGACCACACCCTCGTCCGAGATCCGGCCGAGCGAGGCAAGGGAAAAAACCTGAAACCCTCCGCTGTCCGTCAGGATGGGATGATCCCACCGCATGAAATTGTGCAGCCCGCCCGCCGCTCGGACGAGCTCGCCGCCGGGTCGTAGGTGGAGATGGTAGGTGTTGGAGAGGATGATCTTCGCGCCGATCTCCTCAAGTTCGAAGGGCGCCATCGCCTTGACGGTCGCTTGTGTGCCGACCGGCATGAAGACCGGAGTTGGAATCTCGCCGTGCTGCGTGATGATCCGTCCGGCTCGTGCCCCGGTGACCGGACAGACCGCGTCGACGACGAATTCGAGGGGGAGTTTCGCGCTCATGACGTCCTGTCCCCCGCGATGTGCTCCACGCCCCATCCGAAGAGTCGATCGGCATTCGCCTCCATTGCGGCGGCAAAAGAGGCGAAGGGAACGCCCTTGATCTCCGCGGCCTTCTCATAGACCAGCCTGACGTGCATCGGCTCGTTCCGCTTGCCCCTGAACGGGTGCGGGGTCAGCCAGGGAGAGTCGGTCTCCAGCAGAATATGCTCCTCCGGCAGTTCACGGAAGAGCGCGCGCAGCGCATCGTTCTTTGGAAATGTGAGCGGGCCGCCGAAGGAGAGAAAGTACCCCATCTCCAGAAAATCACGCGCATCTTCCTCCGTCCCGGAGAAGCAGTGGACGACGGCGCGTATCCGCTCCCCGCGCTCCTCATGGAGAAGGCTGCGCAGGTCTTCGTAGGACTCCCGCCCGTGGATGACGAGCGGCTTACCCGTCTCCGCAGAGAAGCGGATATGCTCGCGGAAGCTGTTCCGCTGCTGATCGCGCGGCGAGTGATCGTAGTGATAGTCGAGCCCGGTCTCGCCGATCGCCGCGACGCGGGGGCGAGCGGCCAGTTGTCGAAGCTCCTCCGGGATCCCCTTCCCCTCCACGGAACATGAGGGTTCCGTAGAAGCTTCGTGCGGGTGTATGCCTACGGCGGCGAAAACCCCGGAGGAGGCGAACCGTTCCGCAGCCTCCACGGCAAGGCGGCTCGTCCGTGTGTCGCTTCCGATGACGAGCATGCGCGCCACTCCGGCCTGCACGGCGCGCTCCACGACCGCGGCAGTCTCGTCGCCGTAGTCGTCCGCGTGCACGTGGCAGTGTGTGTCCACGAGCGCCGTGACTTCAGCGGGCACAGAGTGCTCTTGACCCGCGGTACTCTGCGGGAAGTATCTCTCATTTTTCATCTGCTTCATCCTCATTTTCTGTTCGTTTTCACGATGTGCCGCAGTGTTCCGCGGATACAGGAATCAGGGAGCCTCCCCGGATTTCCGGAGAGGCTCCCCGTCACTGATACCTGCCGGGACTCTCCGCTGCGGGAGCGGCGTCCCGGATGCGTTCTTTTAGCTCACGCGGCTGCCGAGAGGGATATCCTTGTCGGGGGTGAGCAGTGCAAGCGTCGTTTTCTTTCCGTCCCCGGCGGCGAGCAGCATCCCGTTGCTCTCCACGCCGCAGAGCTTTGCGGGCTGGAGGTTCACCACTACTACGATTTTCTTGTGCAGCAACTCGTCCGGCGTAAAGAACTCCTTGATGCCGGAGACGATGGTTCGCTTCTCGTATCCGAGGTCGACGGTCAATTTGTAGAGCTTCTTCGACTTCGGTATCTCCTCCACGTTCAGAATCTGCGCCACGCGGAGCTCGACGGCCTTGAAGCTGTCGATCCCCACCAGATCCTCGTGGACGATCGCGGGCTCTTCCGAAGCGGCCTGCGCGGGAACGGGAGTTTTCTCCTCCCTCTCCTTCTTCCATTCCTTGAGGTCGATACGCGGGAAGAGGACCTTCCCCTTCTTCACCGCGTGTCCGGGGATCCTCTCGCCCCAAGAGAAATCGTCGAAGCGCATGTTCACCGGCTCGCCCTCGAGGCCGAGCTGCTCCCATATCCGCGCCGCAGTTTCCGGGATGAAGGGAGCCACGAGCATGGCGTTCAGGCGAAGGATGTCGTAGAGGGTGTTGAGCACGGAGGAGAGCTCTTCTGTCTTCCCCTCCTTGGCAAGCTTCCAGGGCATAGTCTCGTCGATGTACTTGTTTCCGCGCGAGATGAAACTCCAGATGCTCTTCAGCGCATCGTCGAAGGCGAAGTCCTCGATTTTCTCGT
>CAXXRY010000032.1:0-217726 GCA_963668335.2 Aminobacteriaceae bacterium
TTGGCCGCAAAGGGAAAATCCTCTTCCTTTGCTTCACGATCCTTGCCCTTGTTCTTGTGGTTGCAGTATTCCTGCAGCTTTCCGCCGGTTCCTTCGCGGCGGATCCCGCCGTTGCTTTTCAGCCTCGCTTTATATCGGCATGGCTCTGCTTTTTGGTGTACTTATTTATAAGTATCACGTCCCACTGTGGCTCATGACTATTGTCATGGTTCCCATTGTTATTTACGCCTGCTGGTACGGTAATCAGGCCGCATGGGTCGCAGCGGTGTTCAAGCTTCCTATGGAGACATGGCGCTGGATTCTTGCCGGATACATTTTCTTCGCATCCGTCCTGCCGGTATGGCTTCTTTCTTCAGCCGCGCGACTACTTGGCCTCCTACTTCCTCTACTTCGCCGTCATCATCGGAATGATCGGATGCTGATGGGCAAGGGCGAGGGGTTCGAGGTTGTTCTTCCGGCATTCAAAGGATTTGTTGCTAATAATCAGTATATTTGGCCTATGCTCTTCGTTATCGTCGGCGTGCGCGCCATCTCCGGTTTCCACTCCTTGGTGGGCAGCGGAACAACCTCCAAGCAGTTGCGTAAAGAGAAGGACACCGTGCTTGTTGGCTACGGTTCCATGCTTCTTGAAGGCCTGGTTGCCGTTATCGCCATCGCGACCATCATGATTACCGGCACTATTGCAAAGGGCGGCCCACGATTACCTATGCTGAGGGATTCGGAAAGTTTGCCGCGATTATCGGCATCGACCCGAAGGTTGGCATGTCTCTCGGACTTCTGGCGATCAACTCCTTCCTTCTGACGTCGCTTGACACGGCGACCCGTTTGACGCGGTACCAGATTCAAGAACTCTCGAACATGAAGATCGACAAGTATACTGCCACTGTGATCGCTGTTGCCGGTGGTATGGCCCTCCTTCTTACGAAAGCGCATGGTCCTACAGGGAACGTCATTCCCGCGTGGCTTGCCATCTGGCCGATCTTCGGCGCTTCCAACCAGCTTGTTGCCGCTCTTGCGCTGTTGACAATCGGTGTTTGGGTTGGCAAGGCCCTGAAGAAGGATAATCGATTTGCGATGTACCGATGTGGTTCATGCTTGTGACGACTGTTGCGGCCTTGGTTTCTTGATCAAGGACAATTTAGCCTATGAGCATCCTAATTACGTTCTGGTCGTCCCGTCTATTATCCTTTTGGTTCTGGCGATCATGATGGTCTTCGAATCGCTGAAGGCGCTTAAAGATTCCAATATCAAGGCTTAGAGGCGCTCGAGTTCACGCGTTATACAAAACACCCGCTGTAGAAATTAAGGAAGGCGCCGGATTTTTTCGGCGCCTTCCTTAATTCGTTTTTTTAACAGGCTATTTTGTGCTTTTCCCTACACTGAATGACTTCGAGCTCCAAGATTTGCCTCGTTTCCTGTTTGCGGCGTCTATTACTTCGAGGAACCTGCTACCGCATCGTTGGCAACGCATGGTCGAGTTTTTCTCGTCCAACTCGAATTCGCTTTTGCACGACAGACATCTAAATTTCCCCATAAAAAACCACCCTCCGTATTTTCTTGGAAAACCATACTTGTTGCATATCTATCGTCCATACTTCTTCGAAGTATTATAGCATGAAGCGGTCCGGAAGTGGCCCCGGCATCCGTGGGGCTTTTCGTGAAGAAAGGCTGTATAATCGAATGCAGAAGTATCATTTTTCGAAGGGAGGACGAACATGATCTTTCCGTTTACAAGAGATGTGAAGGAAGTCTCCTGCGTTCTTTGTGGTGCGGCAGGGCTTGGTATTCAAACTGTGGAGGATATGCTCGCACGGATTGTGGTAGACTCCGGTTTTTCGGTCTTCGGGTCGCGGGAGTATATGTCAAGGGTTAGGGGAGGAAACAACTCCACCGAGCTGCGTATTGCCCAGTCTCGCGTGGATGCCCTTGTGGATCGTATCGATATCCTGCTGGTTCTTAGCCGAAACGTGCGTACAAACATTCGAGAACGTATAGGGAAGTCGACAGTGATAATTGGCGATACAGAGGAATTAAAGGGAGAGTTTGATGAGAGCTGTGGCATTTTGTGCATGCGCCTCTGTCCCACCTTGCCGCCGAAGCGGGGGGCGTATTTACTCGAATTCCGTTGCGGCGGGCATTCTGCTTGGAATTCTTGGATTGAGAACCGAGAGGGCTGAGGCTTTTTTTCGAGGAGCGTTTTTTCCGGGAAGTCCGGCGATGTCGCCGCAAAAAATACAAAGGCGTGCCGTGCCGGATATGAGATCGGGGAAAGGCTGGTGGAGGGAAAGGGACTTCTCTCCGGCATGAAGGTGGACTCCGGCAGCGGGAAGGCACTACTCAACGGAAGCGATGCCGTTTCACTCGGAGCGATGGCCGCAGGATGTAATTTTGTGACTGCCTACCCAATGTCTCCGGCGACAGGTGTGCTCTCCTTCTTCGCGAAGCATGCCATGAAGGTTGGCGCGGCTGTGGAGCAGGTGGAGGATGAACTGGCCGCAATCAACATGGCCTTGGGAGCTTCATATACAGGCGCCCGCCCTTTGGTGACAACATCCGGGGGCGGTTTTGCACTCATGGGAGAGGGGCTGAGCCTCGCCGGAGTTATGGAGACACCTGTTGTAGTGCATCTCTCCCAGAGGCCGGGCCTGCCACGGGGATGGCGACGCGTACGGAGCAGGCGGACCTGGAGCTTGCTTTGTACTCGGGGCACGGGGAGTTTCCAAGGGCGCTATTTGCTCCGGGGACTATAGAAAGCGCATTCTCGCTCACCCAGGAGGCGTTCCGTGTGGCGTCGAAATTCCAGACGCCGGCGATTGTACTGACAGACCAGTATTTTGTGAACTCCTTCTATAACGTCCGGTCTGAGGATCTGTCGCTTTTGGGAAACCCCTCCCTTATACCGAAGACAGGAGAGGAGTACAGACGGTATGAGGATACTCCGTCCGGCTGTTCTCCCTTCGGGGTTCCCGGGTGGGAAAGGGTATCGTCGGCGCTGACAGCCATGAGCATGATGAGGTCGGGCACGTTTACGAGGATTTCAAGCTACGGAAACGCATGCAGGAAAAACGGATGCGAAAGCTTGAAGGAATGCGTTCTGAAGCGCTTGCCCCTAAACTCTACGGTCCGGAGGATTTTTTGGATCTTGTGCTCTGCTGGGGGTCGACGATCCCATTTTCAGGGAGGCGTTGTCGATTTTGGATTTGAAGGGCGTGTCTCTTCTGGCCTTCGAGCAGGTATGGCCGCTTCATTCCTCGGTGGAGGAGGTGTTGAAGAGGGGACGGAGGCTTGTTGCCGCAGAGGGAAACAGCACGGGCAGTTCGCCCGTCTGCTTCGGACCATACGGGGATCAAGGCGACCGACGCGGTGTTGAAGTACAACGGGCTTCAGTTCTCTGTGGAAGAGGCCGCGGATAGACTGTTGGAAGTTTTTTCGGAAAAGGAGGAAATCGTGATGGCGGCTACACCTTTTTGACCTCCCCGGCATCGACCTCTCCTGGTGCCCGGGGTGCGGAGATTTCAAGATTCTCGACTCGATAAAATCGGCGCTTGTGGAGCTGAAACTCTCTCCGCTTGATGTGGTGGTTGTCTCCGGTATCGGCCAGGCGGCAAAGACGCCGCATTATATGAAGTCTCACTTTTTCAACGGGTTGCATGGCAGGGCGCTTTCCAACGCGACGGCGATCAAGGCGGCGAACCCATCCCTTGTTGTGGTCGCAATAGGGGGCGACGGTGATATGTACGGAGAGGGGGGGAACCACTTTCTGCATACGATACGGAGAAATCCAGGGATCACGAATCTCGTCTTTAACAACATGGTGTACGGTTTGACCAAGGGCCAAGCTTCACCTACGAGCCCGAAGGGGTTCCGTACCTCCGTGCAGGTGGACGGCGTCCATTCGCAGCCGTTCAACCCGCTGGCCACCGCGCTTGTACAGGGCGCGGGGTTCGTTGCGAGAGCATACGCGGGTGATGTTGAGAGAACGAAGGACGTAATCAAGGAGGCTATACGCTACAGAGGGTACGCGCTGGTGGATATTTTCCAGCCGTGTGTCTCCTTCAATTCAATCAATACCTACGCCTGGTTCAAGGAAAATACCTACTGGCTCGAAGATCATGATACGAAGGACTTTCAAAAAGCGCTCTCTCACGCCCTCTCGGAAACGCCTTTTCCTCTGGGAGTGCTCTATCGTGGAGAGGAACAGACGACCTTCGAGGCCTCGCTTGGAGCGTACAGAAGCGACGATACACCGCTTTTCCGGCGGAATGCGCCAAGAGAAGCGGTGAAAGAGCTGCTCGACGGAATGTGCTCTTAAGGAGGGAGAACGTATGGTGGGAACCGCTTTACCCGGATTTTGTCTTCAGGACGGTTCGGGGAAGGAGTATGTGAATACGGATTTTTCAGGAAGTTGGCTGGTTATCTTCTTCTATAGCAAGGACAACACATCAGGGTGAACAAACGAAGTCAGGGACTTTGCGGACAGGTTGCCCGCGTTTGAAGCGCTGAATTGTCGTGTCCTCGGTGTAAGCCCCGATTCAGTCGAGAGTCACCGGAAGTTTGCGGCGAAGCTTGGGATTTCCTTTCCCCTTTTGAGCGATCCGGAGCATGTTTTTATCGAGGCCTGCGGTTTCTGGAAGCAGAAGAGGATGTACGGGAAAGAGTATATGGGGGTTGAGCGTTCTTCGCTTTTGGTGAATTCAGATGGCGTTGTGACGCACGTTTTTTCCAAGGTCAAGGTTGCAGGGCATGCAGAGGATGTGCTCCGTGTTCTGAAGGAGACGATAGAGTAAAGAAGCGGCCCGGGGCGTCTCCTTCAGGATGCGCCCCGGTTCAGCGTTTCCAGCGGACTGTCAGGATGCGTTCCCACAGAAAGTTGTTCATTGCCTCCCGTGAGGGCATATTTCCGCAAGCCATCCGGTTGAAGTCATTGAAAAGTTCACCGTAGGCCTCTTCAAGCGATTTATCTTCCTGCGCCTTGCGGACGAGCGCCGCCAAAGGAAGCAGTTTCGTGTAGATTTCCGGAATGGCGGCCAGCTTGGGACCGTTTTTCGTGAGGAGCATTGTATAGATGAACGTGAGCGTTTCCGGTCCGCTCTTCTTTCCAAGCGCCCGATATTCCGGGAGTTGGGGAGCAATATAGAGAAAGACGTCTTCCCTGCCGTTCGGCAGCGCGGGAAATATCTCCCAGAGGCTGGATCCAGCGGGTGCGAGCGCAAGCCAGACAGTTGTGGCTTCGGTAACCGAGGTGATCCAGAGGGAGATAGTCTCCTCGCTTTTCGGTTTCCTGAGTTCGATTCTCCACACAAGGTCTCCCAGAAAGTCGCTGTCGGCATTCAAGAAAATGTACGAGTCGGAAAGCAGTGTGTGCTGTTCTATCTGTTTCAGCGGCCGTACTCCTTCCGGCGAACGAAGAAAGGCTTTTCGGATGATGTTGTCCTCTTGATCGAGTATCAGGACGAGGGGGTGTCCGGGGGCTGTAAGCGCTTTCACGTACGCATGACTCTGCCGCGCAAGGAGGCAGAGGACGAATATAAGAGTGATGGACAGCATGATTTTTCCGTCTCTCAAGAGGGCAGCCTCCCGCATGATGAGCCGATCGCGCCCGAAGGCCCGGCGAAGAGACGCCGAGTTTCGCAGCGTAATGTTTCCTTGGAGAGTATGATACTATATTCCTTGAAAATGGTGGAGCGCCGGGGGAAGTTTTTTCCTTTCCCGCCGTGATCCACCATTTTTAAATCCATTCTGTTGTAAACCCGGAGAGGTGATTTGTCCGGTTCAGGGAGAAGATACTGTAGCCGTGGATATCGTCGAAATGGAGCACTGAGTAGGCGGCGGTATCCATATGGGTTTTCCAGAAATAAGGAGAAGGAATTCCGAGGCATCCGGCAAGAAGCGGTTTAATGACGGTTCTGTGCGTGACTACCGCGAAGGTTTTTCCTTTGTTTTCGCCGACAATGCGGTCAAGGCTTTTTTTTGAACGAAACTGTACGGCATCCATCGATTCCGCCCCCTCGACCGAAAGCGCTTCCGGGTTTTCAAGCCAGGTTTTCCACATCTCCGGAAATTGGGCGGCAATCTCTTTTTTAGCCCGTCCCTCCCAAATCCCGAGGCGGATGTTGTTGAATCCATCGTCCACGATCATCGGGGCGGCGGCGGCGGCGGCTATTGCTTCTGCGGTGGAAGCCGCCCTCAGCAGAGGACTGGTGAATACAACTTCCGGATGAAATTGCACGAGTTCCCCGGCGACCTCTTTCGCCTGACGGAGACCGGTCTCGTTCAAAGGGAAATCAACACGCCCCCGAAAGAGTCCTTCGATGTTTCCCCTGCACTCTCCGTGACGTACAAGCAGGATTGTAGTACGCACATTTTTTTCATTCATTCGTATGCCCTCCATTTTCCCTCTACGGGGGTGTCTCGTCGGCAAAAGAGCTGCCCGGAGCGATAAAAATAAAATAAAAAGCCTTTGACCAGTCTTGACAATCATATCATGGATTGTTACTCTACCTTCCGGGAGCAATGCATTGGCACTCATGTCGAAAGAGTGCTAACGCAACAGGGAGGTGTCAAAATGCTTACGGAGAGACAGCTCGAAGTTGTTTTTTCCGTTGTCTACGAATATATCCAGACGGGCGAGCCGGCGGGTTCCAGGACGATTTCGAAGAAGTATCTCCGGGGGTGCAGCCCCGCGACGATACGAAACGAGATGGCTGACCTGGAAGAGATGGGGTATTTTTCCCAGCCGCATACGTCCGCGGGAAGGCTGCCGACATCGAAGGCGTATCGTTTGTATGTGGACGCGATCATGCAGCGAAGACGTACCGCTCCCGCCGAGACGGAGAAGTGGAAACGGGAGATCAGCGAACGCAAGCAGGGAATCGAATCGATCCTTACCTATGTTTCCCGGCTCCTCGGGCAGGCGACAAACTGTGTGGGAGTGACGGCTCTCTCTGCACTTGAAGAGGTGCAGATCCAACGTGTGAGCTTTCTTCGCCTCGGAGGCAATACTGTGCTGCTTTTGATTGTTCTCGAAGGTGGACTGGTGCATCACTCCAACATTCAGCTTCCCTGCGAGCTGTCTCAGGATATGCTTGACGAGCTCGGACGCCGAATCACCACTATAGCCGAGGGGCATTCTTGGAGCGAAGTTCGCGATGTCCTTTTCAGATATGTTCTCGACGGTCTGGAGCGTGTTTGGGATACTTGCCGCGAGGCAATAGTCCAGATGGATGCGCTCTTGAACAGGCGGAGTTCCCGCCTTTTCATAGGAGGGGCGCAGCATATCCTGAGCTTGCCCGATTTTCAGGATATAGGGAAGTTCCAGACGGTGCTCTCTCTTCTTGAACAGGAACAGGCGCTTGCCGAAATGGTTGAACGCTACAGCATAAAACAGGGTGTTTCCGTCACCATCGGAGATGAGAATACGGAAGAGGAGATGAAACAGCTCTCCCTTGTGCTCGTCCCCGCATCAGGTCAGAGCCGCAGGGCGATCTTGGGACTTATAGGCCCGCTGCGTATGGACTACGAGAAGTCGATCGCCATACTAGAAACGCTTGCAGAAGATTTGGACGATATGCTCGTCCAGTAGCTTTTATACGAAAGGAGCGACACGAATGAGCTGTGTCAACGATCCGGTTTTTTCGGAGCAGGAAAAAGAGCAGGTACCATACTCTTCGTGCCAAGATGGCGTTTCGCCGAATGATTCGGAAGATATCCAGGAGGAGTCGCGTTCAGCGGAGGAGCTGTTTGAGGCGCTTCAGAATGCGGAGAGGGAGAAGAATGAACTGACCGACGCTCTTGCGAGAGCGCGCGCCGATTTTTTCAACTATCGGAAGAGGATCGACAGGGATCGCCAGAAGGAACGTTCGACAATCGCCGAAGAGAAGGCGCTTGATTTTCTGCCGGTTCTCGACAATCTGGATCGCGCACTTTCAGTGACGCCGGATGTCGACGGGAAGAGCGTGCTTCAAGGTGTCGCCATGGTCAGGAAACAGTTTCTCTCGGTCCTTGAATCGATGGGCGTCGAGGTTGTGCCATCTATAGGCTCCGTGTTTTCCCCGGAGTTGCACGAAGCGGTAGCAGCCGTTGCCACAAATGATCCCGAGCAGAATGGAATCGTCCTGGAGGAGATCCAGTCAGGTTTCCGGACGAAGGAACGCGTGCTTCGTCCGGCAAAAGTGAAGGTGGCGTCTTTTACGTCGGAATAAGACGAGTGCGCCGGCTTCTTTCTCTACCGGGACATCGCGGCGGGATGCTCTCCCGAGTACAATAAACAAACAAGCTCTTGCAGCGTGTGCAGCATTTGCTATGTTCGGAGCATAGATGATCTTTTGTCCAATCTATTACGAGGTGAGAAAAAAAATGTCGAAAGTGGTAGGAATCGATCTTGGAACAACCAACAGCTGCATTGCTGTTCAGGAGGGGGACGTTACAACAATAATCCCCAATGCTGAAGGAAACCGGACGACGCCGTCCGTCGTTGCGTTTACGAAAGAAGGAGAGCGTCTTGTCGGCCAGCTCGCCAAGCGCCAGGCTATCGTGAACGGCGACAGGACGATCATGTCCATCAAACGAGAGATGGGGACTGACCATAGGGTCACCATCGACGGCAAGAAGTACACGCCTCAGGAAATTTCTTCGATGATTTTGCAGAAGATGAAGCGCGATGCGGAAGACTACCTCGGCGAGCCGGTGACGAAGGCGGTGATAACCGTCCCCGCCTATTTCACCGACGCCCAGCGCCAGGCGACGAAGGACGCGGGAGCGATAGCCGGGCTTGAGGTGCTTCGCATCATCAACGAGCCTACGGCCGCATGCCTGGCCTACGGGGAGAACAAACAGGGCGAGCATAAGATCCTCGTCTTCGACCTCGGCGGCGGTACCTTCGACGTGTCTATCCTCGACGTGGGCGAGGGGGTTTTCGAGGTGCTCGCCACCGCCGGCGACAACCGTCTTGGCGGCGACGACTGG
Organism: Aminobacteriaceae bacterium; assembly: GCA_963668335.2. Classification (GTDB taxonomy): domain Bacteria; phylum Synergistota; class Synergistia; order Synergistales; family Aminobacteriaceae; genus JAAYLU01. Next base: position 8,965 of record CAXXRY010000032.1, read on the forward strand.
GATATGAGAGTTGTGGGCTGGATGGTGGAGCAGTTCCGCAAGTCCGAGGGAATCGACCTGAAGAACGACCGCATGGCGCTGCAGCGGCTCCGCGAGGCTGCGGAGAAGGCGAAAGTCGAACTCTCTTCGATGCCCGAGACCACTATCTCTCTTCCCTTCATTACGGCGAACGCTTCCGGGCCCAAGCACCTTGAGATGAGCCTCTCCAGAGCCAAGTTCGAAGAGATGACGTCCGATCTTCTGGAGCGTACCGTGAAGCCCACACGCCAGGCGATTCAGGATTCCGGTCTGTCCGCCGGAGAGATCGACAAGATCCTCCTGGTCGGCGGTTCCACCCGCATGCCGATGGTGCAGCGGAAGATCAAGGAACTTCTCGGGAAGGAACCCACAAAAGGCATCAATCCCGACGAGTGCGTTGCGGCGGGCGCTGCGATTCAGGGAGCTATTCTTGCAGGCGATCACAAGGACATTGTCCTCGTGGACGTAACGCCGCTCTCCCTCGGCCTGGAGACGCTCGGCGGCGTGTTCACGAAGATTATCGAGCGCAATACCGCCATCCCCGTCTCGAAGAGTCAGACATTCACCACTGCCGGGAACAATCAGACGCAGGTCGAAATCAGCGTGCTCCAGGGAGAACGAGCCATGGCCGCCGATAACGTGAAGCTGGGCAAATTCGTCCTCGACGGGATTCCCCCGGCGCCCCGCGGCATTCCGCAGATCGAGGTCACCTTCAATATCGACGTCAACGGCATTCTCAATGTGAGCGCGAAGGACAAGGGGACCGGGAAGGCGCAGAATATCTCGATCCACTCGTCGAACCTCTCGAAGGACGATATCGAGCGGATGAAAAATCAGGCGGAAGAGTTCGAAGAAGAGGACAAGAAGAAAAGGGAGACAGCCGAAACGAAGAACGAGGCGGACAGCGCCGCGTACGCCGCGGAGCGTCTTCTCTCCGAGAACGGCGACAAGATGACCCCTGAAGAGAAGGGGAAAATCACATCTGGAATGGAAGAGCTCCGCAGACTTCTCTCCGGAGAAGACCTCGCCTCCATCCGCACGGCGAAGGAGAGACTTGAGAAGGCGTTGCAGGAGTTCTCCACCAGGCTCTATTCTCAGGCGCAGCAGCAGGACGGCTCTTCGGAAGCGGCGGGGAACGCCTCCGACGGCGATACCGTGGACGCTGAGTTCAGCGACCAGGGCCAGGCGTAGGGGAGGTGACTGTGTATGTACAGCGGAGGAGAGACCGACGACCTGTATCAGATACTGGGGGTACCCCGGGACGCTTCCGCCGCTGACATAAAGAAAGCCTACCGCCAGCTGGTACGGAAGTACCACCCTGACGCCAATCCGGGGAACAAGGATGCCGAGGAGCGTTTTAAGAAGATCAACCAGGCATACGAAGTTCTTAGCGACTCACAGAAACGGACCCAATACGACCAGTTCGGGACCGTGGGCGATATGCCGGGCGGTGGGAGTCCGTTCGAAGGATTCGGCGGTATGGGAGATATCTTCGGAGATATTTTCGACAGCGTCTTCGGGGGCGGAACGGGGCGGCGAAGAGCGAATCCCAACGCCCCTCGCCGGGGGGCCGACCTGGAGATGGAGGTTGAGGTCACCTTGCTGGAGGCGGCCACCGGAGCGGCGAAAGAATTTCAGATTCCCCGCTGGGAATCCTGCAGCGCATGCAGCGGGACCGGCGCAAAGTCGGGTACATCCCCCGAGAACTGCTCACAGTGCGGCGGGCGCGGGCAAGTGGAGAGCAGACAGCAAACGCCTTTTGGGCAGTTCGTCTCGGTAAATACCTGTCCCCGTTGTAACGGCTCCGGAAAGATCATCAAGGAGAAGTGCCCTGAGTGCGGCGGTCAGGGGCGGGTGCGGACACAGCACAAGGTCGAGGTAAAAATACCGGCGGGCGTGGATACCGGAACCCGGCTTCGAATATCCGGCGAGGGGGAGCCCGGTGTAAACGGGGGTTCCTCGGGAGATCTCTATCTGGTCGTGAGCGTTCAGGAACATCCCGATTTCAAGAGGGAGGGCGGGGATCTGCATACCCGTCTCTCAATATCCTTCCCGCAGGCGGCCTTGGGGTGTACGGTCGAAGTACCGGTGCTTTACGGCGATCACGAAACGCTGGACATCCCCTCCGGAACACAGCCGGGGAAGGTTTTTGCGATTCGCGGACGCGGTGTACCCCGGCTTCGCGGCCCCAGAGGTAAAGGGGATCTGTTTGTCCATGTGACGGTGGATGTGCCGACGAAGCTGACGGAGAAACAGCGCGCCCTTCTTGAGGAACTGGCTAGGGAGATGAATGTTAAAGTTGAGGATTCTGGAGTTTTCGGTAAATTCTTCAGGAATCTCTTCGAAGGATAGGTCTTTTTTTCAGGGGCTCGTGCGATGACGGTGCTTTCGCCCTGTAAAAACGGTGCTTCTTCTGCTACACTCTTTATCAGCAAGAAAAGGGAGGCTGTGCTAGCCTCCCTTATTTCATCTTCCGGGAGGAATTCGGCATGAACGGTTCAGCAGAAAGCTTCTGGTGGTATGTCACTCTGGAAGGGCGGCCCGGGAGCGAGGAGGTTCTGGCCTCTCTTGCCGATATGTCGGGGAGCATAGGTTCAGAGGAGACTGCCGGAGAAGCTTCCGTTCTCCTGCGGGCATACTTTCGCAGCTCCCAGGATCTTGGGTTTTGGCTTGAACGCCTTGGCGGAGCTCTGTCCCCGTGGCCGGAAGTCAGGATCGCCGACATGGGGAAAATAGAGAACAAGCAATGGCATACCGACTGGAAGGAAGCATTTCCTCCCCTTGCGGTAGGAGAAGGGCTCGTTGTGCTTGCGCCGTGGCACAAGGGAAACGAACCCGTAGGACGCATGCCTTTGTATATCTACCCGGGATCCGCGTTCGGAACAGGGTATCACGAGAGCACGCAAATTGTGCTGACGCTTTTGGAACGCACTGTAGCTCCGGGGATTTCAGCCGCAGACATCGGAGCCGGTTCAGGTATACTCTCTATTGCCGCCGTCAAGCTGGGAGCGCGGCACGTCAGGGCGCGCGACCTCGATCCAGCGGTGCTCTCCGAGATCAGTCACAATCTGGGACTGAACGAAATTCCCTCCGGAACGGTGGAACTTGAGGAGGGGAATCTTCTCGATGGAATGGACGAAACGGTTGACCTCCTTATGGCGAATATTATTATCGAACCGCTTCTCGAAATGCTTCCGAATGTACCGGCTCGACTGAAGGAGAAGGGACGCGCTCTTTTTTCCGGTTTGCTTGTAAAGGAGCGTGAACGTTTCTGCGCTGCGCTTGAGGAAACAGGATTGCGCGTTGTTGATGAACTCTCCCTTGGCGACTGGTGGGGGGTGGCGGTGGAACCCTATGCTGCGCCATCTCGCCGGTAAGAGAATCTGGATCTGCACGCTTGGATGCCGGTCCAACCAGTACGAGGGGGAGGCTCTTGCCAATGTTTTTGCAGAGGCGCAAGCAATTCTGAGCGATACTCCTGACTGTGATGCTGCGGTTCTGGTGAGCTGTACCGTAACGTCGGTTGCGGACAAGAAGTGCCGGCAGATGATCGGGCGGGTACGCCGCACTTCCCCCGATGCCGTTATCGTGGCGTGCGGGTGCTGGGCGCAGAACCTCCCGGAGGAGGAGGCGAAGTCGCTCGGGATTCATCTGCTCGTCGGCAACCGGAAAAAAAAGCATGTTCCGCTTCTTCTTTCAAAGCTCTTCGGGGACGCTTCCCGTCGCTTCTCTGTTTGCCGGGAAGATGTACTGCGCAGTACGGAGTGGGATTCCCTTTTTCTCACGAAGCCGCTTCTTCATACACGCGCCTTCGTCAAGGTGCAGGACGGCTGCAATCACTTCTGTACCTACTGTGCAGTTCCCTATGCGCGCGGGTTCCCTGTCAGCCGATCTCCAAGCGACGTCCTGGAGGAGATTAGGTCCATTGTCTCTTCCGGCTGCCGGGAGGTTGTGCTCACCGGGGTGCATTTGGGGCTGTACGGAGAGTACGGCGAGATATCGCTTGCGGAGCTTGTCAAAAGAACGGCTGCGGTCGAGGGACTTCGCCGTCTTCGCTTCGGATCTATCGAACCGCTGGGAATCGACGATGACCTGCTTGAAACGCTTGCCGGAATTCCCTCCTTCCAACCTCATCTCCATATTCCCCTCCAGAGTGGAAGCGATCGTGTACTTTCTCTTATGAACAGGGGGTATTCGACTGCGGAGTATCGTGATATATTGCGAAGAGTACGTACATCGCTAGGAGAAGATGTGCACATCAGTACCGATCTACTCGTCGGTTTCCCCGGGGAGGACGAACGCTCCTTCGAAGAAACACTCGTTTTCCTTGAAGAATGTCGCTTCGGAAAGGTACATGTCTTCCCGTTCTCTCCCCGCAAGGGGACGAAAGCCTTCTCTTTCCCTGAAAGAGTGCCTTCGCGGGAGATCTCCTCAAGGAGTAAGAGGGCTCTTGAAGTCGGGGAAAAACTGTTGACTGGATACAGTGTACGTTGGATAGGTCGGGATGTTCCGGTGCTCGTGGAGAGTGTTTCTTCCTTTGATGAATCCTCGGTTGGTGTGAAACGGATATTTAGCGGACTTTCTCCGTCCTTTCTTCGCGTGACGGGAAGGGTTGAGAAATATGGAGACGATCCTCTATTCGCAGCAGGAGATGAGGTTGTGGTCAGTATTACCGGCCTGAGTGATGATTCTTTGAAAGGTCGTCTGTTTGAATGAGCGTCCCCGTCCTAGGTATCGATCTCGGAACACGGTATGCGCTCTCTGCAGTCCCTGTTCAGGGGAAGGGAGTCGTAGTGGTTCCGAGCCGCTGGGGAGGAGGACGAACGCCTTCGGTAACGGCCTTGACTCAATCAGGGTGGCGCGCCGGGGAAGATGCAGTGCGCAGCGAAATGAAAAATCCTTCCACAACCTGGTGGGACATGAAGCGAAAACTTGGTTCTCCATGGCGGGCACGATGCGGCCGCTCATCCTATACGCCGGAAGACGTGCTGGTTCCTCTGCTGACATTGCTGCGGGAGGACGCTGAGGCATTCCTTGGAACGTTTATCTCCTCCTGCGTCCTTACCGTCCCTGCTTTTTTCAGTTTTGCGGAACGATCCGCCATGGGAAGAACTGCACGTTCCGCGGGTTTTTCCTCGATCCGTATAGTGAATGAACCGACGGCGGCCGCGCTTGCCTTCGGAACAATGGGGAAGTTTCTTATTCTCGATTACGGCGCCGGGACTGTCGATGTCTCCGTTGTGGAGAGCGAAGGAGGAGTGTGGCAGGTGCTTGAGAGCGCAGGGTTGCCTGCTTCGGGAGGCCGTGATTTCGACATCTTTCTTGCATCCAGTTTGAACGAGAAGATGCAACTATCTCGTCTCGAAGACAACTCTCCCCTGTGGAGAACGCTTCTTTCTGAAGCTGAATCTCTCAAAATCGCTCTTTCCTCCTGCGCTTCGTGTGAATGGACGCCTCCGGCGGGGATTTCCAGCCCTCCTCTCCTCGTAACGCGCGAGGAGTTCGAAGATCTGATTCGTCCATCCATTGAGCAGGTGACTACGGCGGTGAGTCGTCTATGGAGGAAGTTCAAGCCTTCGAAGCTTTTGCTGGTGGGAGGAGGAAGCCGGATACCGCTTCTTCGCTCCCTGCTGGAAGAGCGGGTCGCCAGGCCGGAGCATCTTAATCAGTGTCCGGACGAGTCCGTTGTTACGGGCGCCGCTCTCTACGGCATGTCTCCTACAAAGGAGCGTCTCCTTATCGACGTCCTCTCGCAGAACTTGGGAATATTGGCAGCTGACGGAACTCCGGTGACGCTCCTGGAAAAAGGACTGCATCTTCCTGTTCGTGCGGAAAGAAATTTCTACAGCGTCGGCAGCGGCTCGTTCACCATGAGCGTTTTCCAGGGCGAAGGCTCCGCAAGGAGAATTATTGCCTCCGTAAAAGCGCCCGAGGCCAGAAAAGACGAAGAAATAACGCTTTCTTTCTCGGTAGACTCGGACGGGCTTTTACGAATTGATATAATACGTTCCGACGGAAGCGTCTCTTCGATAGCGCCCCTTGAACTTGGCGAGGGTGTTCCTCCTTCACCTTCGGAGACGACCGAGGAGACAAAGGGGCTCGAAAGACGGTTTGCGCGTCTCTCCGTATCGCTTTCACCGGCGCAGCAGGCACGTGGAGCGGCGCTTCTGCGCATGATGAAAACCCTTGGAGACGGCGATTATTCCTCCGAGGCTTTTGATTCGCTGGAACGGATGATTTCAGAAATGGAGAGGGTTGTGCGATAGAAATGAACGTCGTTCTTGAGTTGACGGATTGTTTCGAGATACTGGGGGTTCAGCCCGGAGCGCATCTGCGGGAAATCCGCTCGGCGTTCCGCAGGCTTGCGCTCTCCTGCCATCCCGATATCGCCGGCCCGCAAAAAGCAAAGCAGTTCGAGACTATCGCCGCAGCGTATGCGCAGCTGAAGTCTGCAACGCCGGCGCAAATTTCCGAGTCTCTGAAGAAAAAGAAGCATGCGAATGCCGAAAAGAGGTCTCCTTTTTCCTGGAAAAAATCTCCTCCTCGCCGGCCGAAGAACGAACGGCGTGAAGAGAGGGAAAAAGAGAGTTCGAAACGGGTCCAGGATTTGCTTCTTGAAAAAGCGTTAGTCGAGGCGGAGCTCTCCATGGCCCGTATTCTTGAGAAAGCGACTCGGAAGAATGAAAAAAGGACTGTTTCCTCTCTGGCGAAACGTCTTCTGAGCACTCACCCCGGAGTGCGTGTGCTTGCGCTTGGAGCTCTCGCCAGACAGCCCCTTGAGAAAACTATTTTTTTGGCCGTGCTCGAAATGCTTCGGATGTGGCCTCCCGACGACGATACCGTGGAGCACATCCTTCTTCTGGATTTCTCCGAGGATCAGAAAGCGGATATCGCCTCCGCGTTGAGCGCGCGTAGTATCCTGCTTTCCGAGGCTGCCGCGCTCACGTTGTTGAGGTGGGCCTCCATTCTGCCCGTGAAGATGTCCGTCGTGCGAAAACTCCTGTCTCATCCTTCGCCGCGGGTTCTTTCCCAAGCGCTCTCTCGATGGTCGGAGAAGTCTCTTCCGGATGATCTGACACTGATTCGCCTGCTCAAGAGAGAAGAAGACGAGGTGTTGACGCCGCTGCTACGAATTCTCAAAGACAGGAGCGTTCCCGTATGGGCCTTTGGCCGGGTGAAGATGCTCGCTGAAAATCCAGTGTCATCTGCCGTACGAGTTTGGGCGCAGTCTATTGTGCGCGCTCAAAATCTGGTATAGAATACTGTCACGTTGTGAGGTGGGATTTTTGGACGGAAAATGTCTTTTCTGCGAAATGGCTTCGGGAGCAGTGCATGTGGAAAAAGTCTTCGAGGACGGCGCTGTATTTGCGATTCGCGATATCGCCCCTCAAGCTCCGCATCATTTTCTCGTAATACCGAAAGAACACGTTGAATCGGCTGCCGACGTTCAAAACCCCGAAGTGTGGTCGAAAGTCCTGGATTGCGCAGTCCGCATAGCCGCCTCCCTTGGTCTTGACAAAGACGGATACAGGTTGGTGGTGAACTGCGGGGCAAAGGCGGGACAGACGATTCCCCACCTTCATATTCACCTGTTGGCGGGACGTAGTTTCCGCTGGCCACCGGGGTAGATGCGGGTGGCAAAGAAAGGGGGGAATGTTTATGACGACTGTCGTTCGAAGAGATAACGAATCCCTCGATGACGCCCTCAGGCGGTTCAAACGGGAAGTCTCCAAGGTGGGAACCCTTCGGGAAGTCCGGAAGAGGGAGCACTACGAAAAGCCCAGTGAGGCGAAAAAGACGAAACGGGCCGAAGCCGCCAGGAAAAGACGGAGCAAGCCCAGGGGGTAATGCCGCGTGATTGAACTCGAGAAGCGTTTATCGGATGATCTTGTTGCCGCCATGAAGTCGCGGAAGGAGATGGAGCTCTCCTCTCTCCGGATGCTCAAGGCGGAGTTGCAGCGAGCAAAGGCCGAGAAGGGGCGTTCAGTGGAGCTGACGGAGGACGATGTTATCGCCCTCATACAGCGTCTTGTGAAACAACGCCGGGAGGCCGCTGAACAGTACACTTTGGTCGGCGCAGGAGATAGGGCGGCTGAAGAACTGAGGGAAGCTCTTTTCCTCGAAACCTACCTTCCGGAGCAGCTATCCGACGAGGAATTGGAACACATCGTCGAAGAAGCCGGCGCGTTCGTCAAGGCCGCCGGCCCCAAAGATATGGGGAAAGTGATGGGGAAGGTTATGGCTGCCGTAAAAGGCCGCGCTGACGGTAAACGAGTTCGTTCACATGTTCATGACTATCTTCAGTCCCTTGTTGATTGACCGCTGTAGCACAATTGTTTGAGACCTAGAAAAGCCGGGGAAACCCGGCTTTTTTTTGTACTTTGCCGACACGTCTAAAAGTCCCGTATGAAAGGAGTACAATGTCTCTCTGGTAATATACACCATATAGGAGTAGTATTTCGCGGTAAATGCTATATATAGGGGGTATTTCCGTGCGATGTCCGTCATGTGGCGCATTGGAGACGCGGGTAATCGAAACGAGGACTGCGGATGAAGGGCGTGTTGTCCGTCGGAGGAGGGAGTGTCCTGAATGCTCCTCCAGGTTCACTACATATGAAAAAATCGAGGAGAAACGCCCTCTCCGGGTGATAAAAAAGGATGGTAGCAGAGAGACATTCGGTCGGGACAAGATTGTCAGGGGAATTAGCCGGGCATGTGAGAAGCTTCCCGTATCGCTCGAACAAATCGAGGATCTGGCGACACGTATTGAAGCCGACCTCAAAGCCGAGGGGTACGGAGACATCCCCGTGTCCGAAATAGGACAGAGGGTCATGGAAGGGCTGAAACGGATCAGTCAGGTCGCCTATGTCCGTTTCGCTTCGGTTTATAGGGAATTTACGGATATAGAAAGCTTTCAGCACGAAATCGCCCGGCTCATCGGCGAACGGGAAAAAAAGGAGGGCTCCGGAAATGGAGAAGGATCGTCTGAATGATACTCCGGTGCTGCTGAAACCCAAAGGAGACATGGAGGATACATTAAGAAAAAGCGGACGTCAGATGCTCATGTTTGCTCCTGGAGGTGAAGCGACCGACCTTGCGCTCATGGTCGACGCTTTTGGGCACGAGGAAACTCACCCTTGGAACGCGGAGCGGATTCTCGAAGCTCTGGTGAAGGAAGCCGGAGTCGAGCCGGGCCTTGCCGGAGAAATCGCAGCCGAAGTTGAGTCGGACCTCATGCGCTGGGGCCGCGACCGGGTGAGCACGTCGCTCGTTCGCGAACTGGTGAACGTCAAGCTTTTTCAGCGAGGCTTGGACGCGAAGCTTCAGGACCACAGCCGCATAGGGATTCCTGTGCATGATCTTGAAACAATGATGCTCCACCCGAACAGGGAAAACAGCAATACCACCCTCAACCCCGAGTCTATCAACCTGTCGGTGGCTGAACTGGCTCTGAAGCAGTACGCCCTTACGCGCGTTTTTTCCGGAGATGTGGCCGAGGCGCATCTTTCGGGGAATGTCCATCTTCATGATCTTGGCATGGTGAACCGTCCGTACTGTTCCGGGCAGAGCATCGCCTATGTGGCGAAGTATGGTCTGAATCTGCCCTCCATCACGAGCATCTCCGCTCCGGCTCGTCACCCGGACGTGCTGCTCGCTCACCTTCTTAAGATGACCTCCGTACTGCAGAACAATTTTGCCGGGGCTATCGGTTGGGATGCTGTGAACACTTTTTTTGCTCCCTATCTTGAAGGTCTTTCGGATGAGCGAATTCATCAGATTGCCCAGATGCTCATCTTCGAGTTCAATCAGCTCGCAGGAGGTCGAGGCGGCCAGGTTGCCTTCACGGATGTGAACCTGTATTATGAGGTTCCGAAGCATTTTCGGGATGTGCCCGCGATCGGTCCGGGAGGTAAGGAGACGGGGAAGACATACGGAGACTATGCTTCAGAAGCGAAGCGGTTCCTGAGAGCGCTCTTTTCGGTGTACATGGAAGGCGACAGTCGGGGGCAGCCCTTTTTCTTCCCCAAGCCCCTGCTGCATATCACCGAGGACTTTTTCCGCGAGGAAGGATGGGAGGAGATGCTCTCCCTTGCCTGCGAAGTCGCGTCCGAAAAGGGGAATACCTATTTTGTCTTCGACCGGGGAGACGCGGTCAAACTCTCCGAGTGTTGCCGTTTAAGCTTCGAGCTTGATCACAGGGATATTCTGGAGGCGAGAACTCCCTGGAAGCTTCGCTTCTGCGCCCTGCAGAACGTCACGCTCAACCTCCCCAGAATGGCGTACAGGAGCGGGGGAGACAGAGAGACTCTCTTTGATTTGGTAGATCACTACATGGAGATAGCCGCGAAAGCGCACCTGCAGAAAAAAAAGTTTCTTCGTGAGATACTTGCTCTCGGCAAGCATGGCCCGCTCTCTGTCCTCTGCATGGAACACGACGGCGAACCGTATCTCCGTTTCGAGAGGGCGAAGTACCTCGTCGGGATACTGGGGATGAACGAAATGGTTCAGACAATCACGGGGTATCAGCTTCATGAATCGGAAGAGGCATTCCAGCTCGCGCTCGCTGTCACGCAATACATGAATTTGAAATGCCAGATTCTTTCGGAACGCTACGGGCTCGATATCGTGCTCGAGCAGACTCCTGCCGAGAGTACAACCTATCGTTTTGCGAAACTGGATCTCAAGTCGTGTCCGGAGGCGCTCGACGTGGTGAAGGGCAACCCCGCCACGGGAGAGGTGTACTACACCAACAGCACGCACTTCCCGTACAATATCCCTATGGATCCTGTGAGGAAGATCGTGGAGGAGGGGCGCTTCCACCCGCTTATCTCCGCCGGGGCCATTACGCACATTTGGATGGGCGAGCACAAACCGGATGCCCGCGCTCTTTCTTCATTTGTGCAGAAAATTTTCCGCCACTCCGAAAACGCGCAAATTACTTTCAGCCCGGAATTCACCGTTTGCAACGGTTGCGGCGCGACGACGCGAGGCCTGCGGGAGTCGTGCCCGGCCTGTGGAAGTGCGGATGTGGACGGCATTACGAGGATTACCGGGTATTTCACCAGGACGTCCAGCTGGAACGAGGGGAAGAAAGCCGAGCTTCAGGATAGGGTCCGCACTCAACTTTTCGAATATGCTCAGTAATGTACGTCTTAAGCGCTCGTCTTCATATGCCCTTTAAAAGTGAAAATAAAGAAAAGAAAGGGCTTCCGGAAGTCCCTTTTTTTGTGTATAATTTATCGTGAAGTCGAATATCAATATCTGAGGAGGGAACCGAATGAAGCTTCGTAATGTACTGCTGGCTGCACTGTTGGTTTTCGTTGTTGCGGGAACGGCTATGGCCGCCGATACGATCAAGATCGGCGTATATCTTCCTTTGACCGGAAGAACCGCTTTCGGCGGACAGTTGGAACTTGAAGGCATTCAGATGGCTCACAAGGAAATGTCGGAGGTGCTCGGAAAGAAAGTCGAACTTGTCATCGTCGACAACAAAACTGATAAGGTCGAGGCCGCCAACGCAGTGAAGCGCCTTATCGAATATGATAAGGTCGTCTCCGTCATCGGAACGTACGGATCCTCTCTCGCCATGGCCGGCGGCGAAGTCGCCGAAGCCGCGAAGATCCCGATGATGGGTACTTCCTGCACCAACCCGCTGGTTACCCAGGGCAAGATGTATGTCTTCAGAGCATGCTTCATCGATCCCTTCCAGGGAGCGGGCGCTGCAACGTATGCAATCAATTCCCTCAAAATGAAAAAGGCTGCGCTCCTTATCGATGTGGCGAACGACTACTGCGTAGGGCTTGCCAATTTCTTCAAACAGTCCTATAAGAAGCTTGGCGGCGAGATCGTTGCGGAACTTAAGTACAACTCCGGCGATCAGGACTTTACTGCGCAGCTTACGGAGATCATCAGCCAGAATCCAGACCTTCTTTTCATCCCGGCCGACTTTGCCGAGGGCGCGATTATCATGAAGCAGGCCAGAGAACTGGGCGCGGAGTTCCAGATCATGGGCGGCGACGCGATGGACAACCCGGAAATAGTCAATATCGGCGGAGATGCGGTCGAGGGTTTCATTCACACGACCTTCCCGTATGACCCGTCGATGGTTGATATGAGCCCTATCGCGAAAACCTTCACCGAGAACTGGACGAAGAATAACCCTGAAAAGGCCCCCAATGTCAATGCGGCGCTTGGGTATGACTCCTACATGCTCGTTGTTGATGCGATCAAACGCGCCGGAAGCGCTGAGCCCGATGCGATCCGCTCCGCTCTGGCCGCGACCAAGGATTTCCCCGGCGTGACCGGAAGCAAGACGATCAACAAGACTCACGATGCTGAAAGCCCGGTTGGTATCGTTCAGATAAAAGACGGTAAGAAGCAGTTCATCGGAACCGTGGAGCCCCAGCTTTAGGGAAGAGTCTCCGATGTCTCCCGATCTGAATTTAGCTGGAGGGAGACAAGAATGCGCCTTATTACGGAGGGCGGAGGTTCCAGCCTCCACCCTCCATTTTCTTGAAGCAAGGGGGATCTCCAATGAGCGGCAGCATGTTCATCCAGCACCTTTTCAATGCGATTACACTTGGCTCTCTCTATGGCCTTATCGCTATTGGCTATACTATGGTCTACGGTATTTTGCGTCTGATAAATTTCGCCCACGGCGAGATCTTCATGCTGGGGGCATATCTGGTTTTCTACGCGATCACTCTTTTGAATCTTCCGTGGGGACTTGCAGTGGTCGTCGCTATTTTGGGGTCCTCTCTCTGCGGGATTTTTGTTGATAAAGTTGCGTACAAGCCGCTTCGCGACGCTCCTCGCATATCGGCGCTCATCAGCGCAATCGGCGTCTCGTTCCTGATTCAAAACCTGAGCATCGTGATCTTCACGGGTATTCCACGTCCTGTGGCCAGGCCGGACTGGCTTGTGAAGGTTTTTAAAATCGGTAATGTCCGTATTCTGCCTCTGGCTATCGTCGTGCCTATTGTGACAGTTCTCCTGGTTCTCGGACTCTTATGGATCGTGTATCGGACGAAACCGGGGCTTGCCATGAGGGCTATATCGAAGGATATTGAAACGACACGTTTGATGGGTGTTTCAGTGAACAAGATCATCGCGTTCACCTTCGGTATCGGTTCCGCTCTTGCTGCGGCTTCGGGAATCATGTGGGCTCTCAGATATCCCCAGATTCACCCTTTCATGGGACTTGTCCCGGGACTGAAAGCCTTTATTGCCGCCGTATTCGGAGGCATAGGATCCATCCAGGGGGCCATGATCGGCGGTATGCTGCTCGGTCTCATCGAAATTATGGCCGTCGCTTTTTTTCCGCACCTGTCGGGCTATCGTGATGCATTTGCCTTCGTGCTCCTCATCGTCATCCTTCTCCTGAAGCCCACGGGGTTGATGGGAGAGAAACTGGAGGACAAAATATGATGAACACCAGGACGCGCAATCTCATACTCAACTGTCTCCTTATCGCCGCCCTCGGCGCATTTCTCTACTGGGCTCAAAATACTCTCGACGGCTACAAGATTCAGGTGCTCAACCTCATCGCGGTCAACGCAATCCTTGCACTCAGTCTGAATCTCATCTACGGTTTTACAGGGATGTTCTCTCTCGGCCATGCGGGGTTCATGGCAATAGGCGCATACGTATGCTCAATCCTTATTCTTTCGCCGGCCCAGAAAGAAGCTATGTGGATTCTTGAGCCTTTGATCTGGCCTCTTTCAGTCATCAAAGCGCCGTTCTTTATCGCGGTGCTTTCGGGCGGTTTGATCGCGGCTTTTTTCGCGCTTCTCATCGCCATACCTGTTCTGCGTCTGGGCGGAGATTATCTTGGCATCGCCACTCTCGGCTTCGCGGAGATCATCCGTGTCGTGCTCACCAACCTGAGCTTTATAACCAACGGCGCCCTCGGTATCAAGGGAATTCCTCCCTATGCGAATATCTGGTGGAATTATGCCTGGCTCCTTTTGACCCTCTTCTTTATCATACGTCTCGTAAACAGCAATTTCGGAAATGTGTTGAAAGCGATCCGCGATGATGAAATCGCAGCGAAAAACATGGGAATCAACACTTTCTTCTACAGAGTGCTCGCGTTTACAATAGGCGCTTTCTTCGCTGGCGTGGGCGGCGCTCTCATGGGAAGCCTCATCACCACGATAGACCCGAGGATGTTCATGTTTGTCCTCACGTTCAATATCCTCATGATCGCCGTCGCGGGAGGTTTGGGGTCCATTACGGGCAGTATTATCGGAAGTATCGTAATCACTATTCTTCTTGAATGGCTTCGCTTCGTCGAGAATCCAATGGTGATCGGCTCCTTCGAGATTCCGGGTGTTCCAGGAATGAGAATGGTGATCTTTTCCCTCGCGCTCATTCTTATAATCCTCTTCCGTAGAGAGGGTATCATGGGAATGCGGGAGATTACGTGGGATACGTTTTTCTCTCGCGGAAGACGAAGCACGGAACGTGAAGAAAAGGGAGGGAAAATGAAATGACGACTCCCGCATCCATACTTCGGACTGAGAATCTCACTATGCGGTTCGGCGGTCTCACCGCAGTGGGGAATTTTACCATTGATGTCCCTCAGGGAACAATCGTCGGTCTCATTGGACCGAACGGCGCGGGCAAGACGACTGTTTTCAACATGATTACAGGTTTTTATCGACCTACCGAAGGACGTATCTTTTTCGACGGGAAGGATATAACGGGACTTCAGCCGCACATGGTCTGCCGTTCGGGGATATCGAGGACATTCCAGAATATCCGTCTTTTCTCAAACGAGACAGTTCTGGAAAACGTCATGATCGGCTGTCACGTCCGCAGAAAATCGAAATGGTGGATGGCTCCGCTGGGACTTCCCTCGTTCAGGGCGGAAGAGGAGGTCATTCGCGAGAAATCGATGGATCTATTGAAATCTGTGGGCCTGGAGGCTTTTGCGAACGAACCCTCGTCGTCCCTCTCCTACGGAGCGCAACGCCGCCTTGAGATTGCGCGCGCTCTTGCGACCGATCCCAAATTTCTCCTTCTCGACGAACCCGCGGCCGGCATGAACCCCCAGGAATCACAAGAGCTCATGTCGTTCATCCGGAATATCCAGAAGCGCTTTAACCTGACCATCCTTCTTATCGAACACGATATGAAAGTCGTCATGGGCGTGTGCGAGTACATCTGGGTTCTTGACTACGGCGTAAAAATTGCCGAGGGCAACCCCGACGCCATCCAGTCGGACCAAAAGGTGATCGTGGCCTACCTTGGAGAGGAGTATGTAAAATATGTTGAAAATTGAGAATCTCCATGTGTATTACGGCGCCATTCACGCCGTAAAGGGGATTAACCTCGCAATTCCTGAAGGGGCCATAGTCACTCTTATCGGAGCGAACGGCGCCGGAAAGAGCAGCACCATCCGCGCTGTGGCGGGACTGGTAAAAAATGTCAAGGGAAAGATTCTCTACACTCCCTCCGGCGGCGGTGCGGCAGAGGAGGTTAATCTCATCGGCAAGACTCCGGAGGAAATGGTGAAGCTTGGAATAGCCATGAGTCCTGAAGGGCGTCGGATCCTTCCTCATCTTACGGTTGAGGAGAATCTTCAGCTCGGCGCTTTTATTCGGAATGACAAGGACGGAATCGAACGTGACAGGGATCATGTGTACGAACTCTTCCCCAGGTTGAAAGAACGCTCTTGGCAGAAGGGAGGAACTCTTTCCGGAGGGGAACAGCAGATGCTCGCAGTGGGCCGCGCGCTTATGAGCCAGCCGAAGCTTGTTATGCTTGACGAACCCTCGCTGGGACTCGCGCCGCTCCTCGTGAAAGAGGTCTTTGAAATAATCGGCGAGATAAACGCTCTGGGAAAAACAGTGCTCCTTGTGGAACAGAACGCCTTTGCAGCTCTTAAGATCGCCTCCTACGCCTATATACTTGAGGTCGGGACCATAGTTTTGGAGGGTAAGGGAGAAGAGCTCCTCAAGGATTCGCGTGTCAAAGAAGCTTACTTGGGGGGATAAAGCGTTTCTATGAACTGAAAAGGGTAGCCGGGACGTTTTCCGGTTGCCCTTTTTTGCTTTATCAACTACACTGTACACGCAAATCATCTTTCAGGAGGAACATTCCCGTGGGGAAAAAAGTATGGAATATACCAAACACACTCAGTCTCCTTCGTGTTTTTCTCGCGCCTCTCGTTTTGATTTTCCTGACGTTCAAATTTACGTACCCCGTCTACAGTGTCGAAGATCTCGGGATTTTGGTAACGGTCGGCGATGTTTTGGCGGGCGCCGTGTTTATCCTTGCGGCCCTTACGGATACCGCCGACGGCTATATCGCCCGGAAGAAGGGAATGGTTACAAACCTTGGCAAGTTTATTGATCCGCTCGCGGACAAAATTCTTGTCATGGCGGCTCTTATAGCTTTGGTCGAGCTTCACCGTATTCCGGCCTGGATAGTGGTTGTTATTCTCTCCCGGGAGATGATTGTAACGGGAGTCAGGATGGTTGCTGCAGCTGAAGGTATTGTTATTGCGGCCTCCAACGCGGGAAAACTGAAGACGGTCTTTCAGATCGTGGCAATTTCGATGATCATCTTCAACATTCCCTTCGGAATCCATGTTATGTGGGTGGCTATGCTGATGACGCTCTGGTCTGGTATGGACTATTTAATAAAGGGGAAAAAACTCTTTACCGAGTAGTCGTGCGCTCTTCAGTCCCGA
Organism: Aminobacteriaceae bacterium; assembly: GCA_963668335.2. Classification (GTDB taxonomy): domain Bacteria; phylum Synergistota; class Synergistia; order Synergistales; family Aminobacteriaceae; genus JAAYLU01. Next base: position 25,682 of record CAXXRY010000032.1, read on the forward strand.
CGCGTCGTTTCCGGGAGGTCCGCATAAATACTTTGACCACGACGGGTTCGGGACATATAATGACCCGGTATTTTGTGCCGTGCGCGCTGCACGGCCGAATTTTTTGTTGAGGTGACGCTATGCTCGAAATGTTTAAAAAGGCCCTCGGTCTGGATCCTAACGAACGGGCCCTGAAGCGCTATACAAGTATCGTAGAACAGGTCAACGCCCTTGAGCCTGCACTTTTATCACTCTCCGACGAAGAGTTGCGCGAGAAAGGCGCTTCGTTTAAAAAGCGCCTCATGGAGGGTGAAACCCGTGATGATGTGCTTCCGGAGGTCTTCGCGGCAGTGAGAGAAGTGTCCAGGCGCACCATTGGACTGCGTCACTTCGACGTCCAGCTGATGGGCGGTATGGCGCTGCACGAGGGAAAGATCACCGAGATGAAGACGGGAGAGGGAAAAACGCTCGTTGCAACTCTTGCCGTTGTGTTGAACGCTCTTTCAGGGGAAGGCGTCCACTTGGTAACGGTGAACGACTACCTGGCTAAAAGGGACGCCGAGTGGATGGGGCCGATTTACTCGTTCCTTGGACTCTCTGTTGGAGTCATTTACGCGTACATGAACCCGGAAGAGCGCCTTGCCGCCTACAAAGCGGATATCACATACGGAACCAACAGCGAATTTGGTTTCGATTATCTGCGCGACAACATGGCGGTGAACGAGTCGCACCTTGTACAGAGGGGACACGCGTACTGCATCGTGGACGAGGTCGACTCCATCCTGATCGACGAAGCGCGAACCCCGCTCATCATCTCCGGTCCATCGGACGACAATGTGGATATGTACACTACCTCCGACAGGATCGCCCGGCAGCTGAAGGAAGGACGCGACTTCGAGAAGGACGAGAAAGAACGGAATGTTGCGATGACCGAAGCCGGAATTGCCCGATGCGAGGAGCTTCTCAAGCTGCCGGATCTTTTTTCCGATGCTGCGCACTCCGATCTTGCGCACCGGATAGTACAGGCGCTGAAAGCGCGCATTCTCTTCCAGAAGGATGTCCACTATGTGGTGAAGGACGGGGAAATCATTATCGTCGATGAGTTCACCGGCCGTTTGATGGTCGGCCGCCGCTACTCCGACGGACTGCATCAGGCCATCGAGGCCAAAGAGGGTGTGAAGGTCGGCAGAGAGAGCCAAACGCTGGCCACCATCACTCTTCAGAACTATTTCCGCATGTATCGAAAACTTGCCGGAATGACGGGAACCGCCGCGACCGAAGCGGAGGAGTTCAAGGAGATCTACGGCCTTGAAGTTATTGTTGTCCCGACGAATGTGGAGATGATTCGCGAGGACTGCCCGGACGTCATCTACAGAACCGTTTTGGAAAAGTTTGCCGCCGCTGCGGACGAGATAGAGGAATCCTATAAGGAAGGGTGCCCTGTCCTTGTTGGAACCACATCTATAGAAAGTTCGGAACGTCTGAGTAAACTGCTCAAGGCGCGTAAGATTCCGCATCAGGTACTCAATGCCAAGCATCACGAGCGGGAAGCGCAGATTGTCGCCCAAGCGGGTCATCTCGGCGCAGTGACTGTCGCCACCAATATGGCGGGACGCGGTACGGACATTCTCCTCGGCGGGAATCCCGAGTTCTTGGCAAGGGAAGCCCTTCGCCGGGAGAACGGGGAAGCCGCGGAGAGTTCGGAAGAGTATTCTGCACTGCTTGAAAAATACCGTGAGCAGTGCCGCGCGGAACGGGAGAAGGTCAAGGAGCTCGGAGGTCTCAAAATACTGGGTACCGAGCGTCATGAATCCCGGCGGATCGACAATCAGCTTCGGGGACGAGCGGGACGTCAGGGCGATCCTGGTTCCAGCCGCTTCTATCTTTCGCTTGAAGACGATCTTCTCCGTCTTTTCGGCTCCGAACGCATTCAGGGGCTCATGGAGAAGCTCGGAATGGAGGAGGGAGAGTCGATAGAACATAATCTCCTCACAAAAGCGATTGCAAATGCCCAGAAAAAAGTGGAACAGCTCCATTTTGATATTCGAAAGCAGCTTCTGGCGTATGACAACGTCATGAACCGCCAGAGAGAGGCCGTTTATTCAGAACGTCAGCAAATCCTTCGCGACGAAGGTATCCAGGAACATGTCTGGGAAATCATAGAAGGCGTGATCGACGATATACTTGAACGGTACTTCCCGGAGGAAGGGGAAGCTGATCCCGCGCGCGCGATCGCCCGTCTGAAGGGTATCTTCGGAGGAGGGCTGGAGAACAGGCTTGAAGACGTTGACAACGTCCGGGACATGCTTGCACGCCGTGATGAGCTGGTGGCCGAAATCCGCAACCGATTTATCGAAAAAATGGAGACTCTCGGTGAAGAGGAGGGGCGGGCGTTGCTTCGTTTTCTCGTGCTTCATACGCTCGACAGCGGCTGGAAGGACCATCTTCTTGCTATGGACGAGCTACGGCGGGGAATCGGGCTTCGAGCGATCGGTCAGAAGGACCCGTTGCTGGAATACCAGTTTGAATCGTACAACCTCTTCCAGTCGATGATGGAGCGCGTACGGGAATCGGTTGCCGAGCTGTCCTTCAGAGTTCGTGTGGTGAGCGAACGCGGCGGAGCGAGCGACGGAAGCAACCGCCGCGAAGGAAGAGAGTTTATTCTTCCTTTCGGCGCCTTTCAGGACCAGCAACCACCTTCACTGAAACATGGAAGTGAAGGCGCTCCGCAGCCTGTCAAAAAGGGACCGAAGACAGGAAGGAACGACCCCTGTCCGTGCGGCAGCGGGAAAAAATACAAGCACTGCTGCGGTAAGAATGCATAAGAAGGGCGTCGGGATACGGAAAGGAGAGTGTGCCATGAGCGCGTGCAAAAAGATGTTTTCTGCTGTGTTGTCTTTGCTTGCGGTTGCTGTAGTTCTCTTTTTTTCACCTGGAGAGAGCTTTTCCGCGCCTTCGGCGAATATTCCCCGTATGATCCAGGAGTGTCCGTATTTTTCCGACTACCCGGGAAGCTCAGGTATCATATGGCTGAAGGATGTACGGTACTCTTTGGGCGCCGATGGCGCTATGACGCGCGATTCTCTGTACGTTATTCTTGCCCGGAGGGGAATTGACCAGTCGTGGAGCAGATGGACCCTTCCTGTACCAGAGGATGGAGGAAGCGTGGAGGTTTTTTCAGCGGCGCTTTACGACCCGGGGTCCGGTCGGATGCTCGCTCCTGTACTTCCCAGAAAGACTCAGTTGGGCGGGGTTTCGATTGTCGAGCTTGCTTTCCCGGATCTTCAGGATGAGTACATTCTATCGCTTTCATATCGGGAGGTCTTTCCTAAAAGGTTTGCCGTGGATGATTTTTTATGGGTGAATGAAACCCTCCCGCTTTGGGAGCTTCTGGTTACGGTCGACATTCCTGCCGGCAGCGATCTTGCCGTATCGGCGAAAGGCGTCGGCAATCTCAGAAGAGAGAATGTCGGCCCGGTTGAACGGCATGCATGGCATATGGTGAATAATCTTCCATGGACGGCCCGGACGTTACGGGGTGATGCGCGATCCTATTTGGCGTTTTCCACCAGAAAAGGACTTGAACCTCTGGCGAGGATGCTTTCAGCGTACGAGAATGTACTCGTTCCTCAGCCGTCCTCTTCAATGGACAAACTGATCAATCAGCAGAATAAGCTGCGGGCAGGGAGCGCACTTATTTCATGGATGAATGCGGCGCCTACGTTCGAGGGAGAATTTCTGTCCTCGATTGTACGTTCGACTATCCCCGAGGAGGGGCCCTGGTCACAATGGGAAAAGGTGCTTATTCTCAACAGGTGGATGCGAAAGGCAGGTTGGGAGAGCACGGTGCATTGGCTGACAGCGCATGCACTCGATGACGAGACCCCCGCTTCGGGAGGATCGGTTCTTCGTCCTGTGCTGGAGTTGAATCTTGTTGGTATCTCCCCGTTTTTCCTTGATCTCGGGCAGAGCCAGAGTCCGAGCGAGACGCCCCCATCGCTGTGGGGAAAACATATCTATACCTCCGCCGGGAGCAGTCTTACCGGGCGAATCGTCAGCGGTAGTTCCGCTGCGGAACACAGGCTTTCGGTCGAATGGAACCTTGAACTCTCCGCCGACGGGGAGGCGAACGGACATGTCGATGTCTTCGTCCGGAACGGATGGAGCGCTTTTTTCTTCCCCGGAGGGAGCCCGAATACGGAGACGCTGAAACGTCTTATGAACGAACTGTTCCCTTCGCTTCCCTTCAGCGAGGGAAGCGAAGCGGTAAAGTCCATCAAGTACGGATGGCAGGCGACGTTCCCTGTTTCACTGCGGAACAGTATCGTGAGCGGGGGGGGCTATGCTCTTTCCGTATCCGGCAGTTTTGCCGGCGTGGCTGAATGAGCTGAGCCGATGGTCGGAAGAGTACAGGATGAACTTCCCCTTTGTGGTCGAACAGAGTTTCACGCTGAAACTCCCTCCGAAGACGGATATTGTAATGCTGCCTGCTTCCGTGGCACGTTCGCTGGAAAAAGTCAAGTACGAGGAGTCGGTCTTTCATAACCGCCGGCGCAACACGCTGACGGCAGGAGCGAAGCTCGTTCTGAGCACCGATACGATAAACGATGCAGTGGGAAGGAGTCTCGCCGAAGCCGTCCAGCGATGGATGTCCTGGGGGACCAAGAATCTTCCCATGCGTTCGCGCTAAACGAAGAGAACCTATGGAGGTGGCTGTATGGCGGATGTAATAAAATCCCTTCGGGGGATCGTTGAAAACGCGTTGCGGAAACTGGCTGACGAGAAAGGGATTCTCTCTTCGGACCTGCCGGAGATCGCATTTGAAAAACCTAAACGCGAGGGGCAGGGAGATGTTTCGACGAACTGTGCGATGAAGCTCTGCAAGAAGTTCGGAGAAAAACCTCTTGATTTGGCGGGATTGATCGTCGACCGTCTTGAGAAGAACGAGTTTGTTGCAAAGGTTGAAGTAGCCGCTCCCGGCTTCATCAACTTTTTCCTCTCGCTGAAGTGGATGGAGAATGTCCTTTCCGAGATTCTCCGTGAAGGGAAAATGTACGGTTCTTCTTCTCTCGGCGAAGGCCGAAAGGTGCAGGTAGAATTTGTCAGTGCGAATCCCACGGGACCGCTTCACGTAGGACACGGCAGAGGGGCGGCTGTCGGAGACATCATAGCCTCCATTCTCTCCTTCACGGGCTGGCGGGTGGAGCGGGAGTACTATATCAACGACGCGGGGCTCCAGATGGACATCCTCGGACGCTCGACACAGTCGCGCTATTTCGAGGTTTTATGTTTTCCTGAAAAGGCCCCCTTCCCCGAGGATGGCTATAAGGGGGAGTATATCTACGATATCGCGCGCGCCGTTCGCGAGCTTGAGGGCGACCGTTTTCTCCCCATGCCTCTGGAGGAAAGCCATTCGTTCTTTAAAAAATTCGCAGCGGACGCTATTTTGGAAACGATAAAGAAGGATCTGGCCGATTTCGGTGTGAAGTTCGACGTCTGGTTCTCGGAGAAGAGTTTGTATGAGCGCGATTTGGTCCCTTCGGCAATGCAAACACTGAAAGAACATGGTTTTGCTTTCGAAAATGAAGGCGCGCTCTGGTTCAAATCGACGGACTTCACCGACGAAAAGGACAGGGTCCTGATCCGGAGCAACGGAGTGCCCACGTACTTTGCGTCGGACATAACGTATCACAAGGAGAAGTTCGACAGGGGGTTCGAAAAAATCATTGACATCTGGGGGGCGGATCATCATGGGTACGTCCCGAGGATGAAAGCAGGTGTTGAAGCGCTCGGAAGGAATGCCGAGGATCTTCAGGTACTGCTCATTCAGTTTGTGAATCTCCTTCGGGACGGACAGCAGATCGCCATGTCCACGCGATCAGGTCAGTTCGTCACGCTACGGGACGTACTGGACGAAGTCGGGGTTGATGCGACACGCTTTTTCTTTGTCATGCGGCGGAGCGACTCTCATCTCGATTTTGATCTTGAACTTGCAAAACAGGCCTCCAATGACAACCCTGTCTACTATGCTCAGTACGCGAATGCCCGTATATGCAGTGTTCTCCGTGAAGCGGATGCCCGCGGCGTGCCGCTTCCGGGTGCAGCCGAGGTGAATATCGAGGCGCTCTCCGGCGATGAAGAGAAACGTCTTCTGGCACGGCTCGGCGCCTTCCCGGAAGAGATGGAAAAAGCATCGCGCGAGCTTGCACCCCATATACTGGTAACTTATGTATTGGATCTCGCCGGCGATTTTCACTCCTTCTACAACGCATGCCGCATTCTCGGCGAGGAGGAGCGCGTGATGAAAGGGCGTCTGCTCCTTGTCCAGGCTGCCGGTACTGTGCTTTCAACGGCGCTTGAGCTGCTAGGAGTTTCCGCTCCCGAGAGGATGTAGGAATGTGCTTCGCCTCCGTTGGATTCTGCTTGCGGCGCTTCTGAGCCTTTTTGCGGCCATAATGGGGACATCCTATTTTCTGGAGATCCAAAAGATCAACCGTCTTACAGCTCTTGTCGATGAACGGATGGCGATTTTGGTCTCAATGAGCCGCACTGTGCAGGAGCTTCGGGAGAAGATAGCGTTCTATGGCACTACGGAGGGGCTGGCGCATCTTGCCCGCGAACAGTACAACCTCTCCTTTCCTGGAGAGCTGGTTTTCAAAATCGAAAAAAAGAAGAATTCCTTGCCTGAAGGGAGACAATAATGTATAATCCCATGGCGAGTTTTTCCCTGCCCCTTTCGTAGAAAAGGGGCCAGAGTCCAAAGGGAGGAGGTGAATGAGTGTGCGGCCATATGAGATGATGGTGCTTGTGAGCGCCGAACTGGAGGATCCCAAAGAGGAGATCGCGAAGGTTGAAGAGGTCGTGCGCAGTCTTGAAGGGGAAATCGTCAAGACTGATTTCTGGGGGAAAAGGCGTCTTGCCTACCCTATCGACAAAAAAACGGAAGGGTTTTACGCATTGTGCAGCTTCAAACTGAAGCCCGATCAGCTTGGGGAGCTTCACCGTGTTCTTGGTTTGCGCCCGAACATTTATCGTCAGATGACAATCCGTCTTGACGAAAAGTAAGGAGGCGGCGTCGTGGCGAAAGGGTTCAACAAAGTCGTACTCATGGGGAATCTGGCCCGAGATCCTGAAGTGCGGTATACCGCAGGGAAACAGGCCGTTGCAAACTTTCCTCTAGCCGTGAACAGAACGTGGAAGGACAAGAACGGCGAATTCCAGGAAAGCGTTGACTTTATCCCTGTTGTCGTCTGGGGAACCACTGCTGAAAACTGCGAACGCTACCTCAAGAAAGGCAGTCCCGCTTTCGTCGAAGGCAGGCTTCAGGTTCGGAGTTACGAAGCTAAGGACGGTTCAGGGAAACGCTACGTCACCGAAGTAGTGGCCTCTGAAGTTATTTTCCTTGGCTCGAAGAAGCAGGACGCTTCTTCAGGTTCGTTCGAGGACGAGGGGTTCGGCGACAGCATCCGGAAGGATCGCCGCTTCGGCGGCGGCAGTTCGGACGACGACTTCCCGATGGACATTTCCGCGGTGCAAGGTGAAGAGGAAGCAGATATCCCCTTTTAGGTGTTTTTTGAAGGAGGACAGTGCACAATGGCTATGAATGAAGGCAGAGGCGAAGGCAGGCCCGAGGGCAGAGGCGGAGCCGGTCCCAGAGGGCCTCGAAAGGGCGGAAAACGTCGTCCTAAGGTATGTTTTTTCTGCGTGGATAAAGTTGAGCATGTTGATTACAAAGATGTCGAAAAGCTTCGCAAGTATGTGAGCGAGCGTGGGAAGATCATGCCGCGCCGCGTGACGGGAAATTGCGCGAAGCATCAGCGTCAGCTCACCGAGGCAATCAAAAGGGCCCGGTATATGGCCCTCCTTCCATTCTCTCTGGAGTAGGGAGCCTATCTGAAATGTTCTTTTCGGGGGGAGGAGCCTGGCTTCTCCCCCCGTCCTTTTAGTTTTTCGAAGGGAGGTTGCAGTGTGACTTCGACTCGAAGCCTTGTTGAATCGGCTCTTCTCGCGGGGTTTGCGGTAGTGCTTTTTCTTGCCGCACATTTTCTTCCGATTATCGGGGTAGCGTTTTCTCTTCTTGCCCCCGCCCCTCTTGTTATACTGGGGCTGCGTCACGATCTGAAAAAAGCTACTTTGGGGCTCGGCGTCTCTACCCTCCTTGTCGGGGCTTTCCTCGGGCCGCTCTCGGCGCTCTTTTTTGTTCTCGGCTTCGGCGTGCTCGGAGTGGGGCTCGGTTTTCTGGCGAAGCGCTGCGAAAAAGGCGTGGAAGTTCTCTTGTACGGGATACTCCTCTCCCTGGGAAGTAAACTTCTTCTCATGGTTATCGCCGGAAAACTCACCGGGATCAATCCGTTTCAGCTCGATGGCGCAGAGATGCAGTCTATGATCGACAAGGTTTTTCAGTTTTATGAATCGACTGGTATGAGTAAGGAGTCGATAGCAGCGGTTCGTGACCAGTTCGCCGAGTCTATACGTCTTCTGCCCGTCATCTTCCCTACTATTCTGACGATGGCCGCCGCGCTTGACTGCTATTTGAGCTACACTATCAGCTCGTTTGTGCTTAAGCGCGTTGGAGGAACGCCTCTCCCTCCGCTTCCTCCCTTCTCAATGTGGCGTTTTCCGAAGAGCGTTTTCGGCGCGCTTGTCGCATCGATACTTCTCTCGCTTTTCGGCTCGCAAAGCGGCGAGTGGAACTTTGCTCTCAAGGCAGGGACCAATCTTCGTCTTCTGGTAAACTTTTTGTTTCTCTTTCAGGGACTCTCTCTTATTTGGTATTTCTTCTCGGAGAGGGCTCGCGTTCCTTTCGGGCGGGTTCTTCGAACTGTTGTTATAATAATAGTAGTGCTGGTTCCTCTTTTTTCCACCATAGCGGTCATGGCCGGGATAGGCGATATGTGGCTCGATTTCCGGAGACGTTTCGGAAGGAGTGATGCTTCATGAAGGTTATTTTAAAGCAAGACGTGAATAAATTGGGTGCATCCGGCGATCTTGTCGAAATTTCGGATGGATATGCACGAAATTTCCTGTTTCCGCGCAATCTTGCCGACGAGGCCACTCCGGAGCGAATGAAGGAGTGGAAGGATAAGGAAGCCGCCAGAAAGAAAAAAGAGGTTCGTCTTGAAAAAGAGGCACGCGAACTCCAGAAGAAACTTTCAGGGCGCGCCGTCAAGGTGAAGGCGAGTATGGGCGAAAAAGGCCGTCTCTTCGGTAGCATCACGGCCGCCAACGTTGCGGAGAGCATTGCTGCGCAGCTTGATGTCGAGGTGGAGAAAAAAAACCTTCGCATGCCGGAGTCCGTAAAGCAGATAGGAAGCTATTCTTTTGTTGTTCGCCTCCATCCGGGGATAGAGGCGGAGATGACCCTCATCGTCGAAGGCGAGTAGATGTCGGTCCAGTCCTCCTGGGACCGGATGCCGCCGGTCTCTCTTGAGGCGGAGCGATCCGCGCTGGGCGCCTGCCTCATGGACAGGGAGGCCCTCAATATCGTCATAGAAATCCTCCAGCCTGAGGATTTCTATGACACGACCCATCGAGCTGCGTTCGAGGTTATTTTCGGCATGGCACAGCGCGACAAACCCGTGGATCCGCTTACATTCCTTGAAGAGATAGCGCGCCAAGGGAAGGGTGACCTCTTTGGAGGACAGGCATTTATCGGTTCCCTTATTGACAGTGTTCCCACCACGGCGAACGTGGAGTACCATGCGGGGATCGTTAGGGACAAGGCGATCCACCGCAGGTTGATCAGCGCGGGGAATACCATAGTAAAACTCGGGTATACCGAGGAGATGGATGTCGACGAGGCTTTGGAGGAAGCGGAACGCGCCGTATTCGAGATAGCGCAGAAGCGCAACTCAACCAACTTCAGGCACGTCGCCGAGGTGCTCGGAAAGACTTTCCAGCAGATAGAGGAGCAGTATAACCGCTCCGATCAGGATGTAACGGGTTTTAACTCCGGTTTTATCGAGCTGGATCGTCTTACAGGCGGTTTCCAGCCGGGAAGTCTTAACATCGTCGCGGCGCGTCCCTCGATGGGGAAAACTGCATTCGCAGTCAACATTGCACAGTTCGGGGGACAGGGTGCAAAACGCCCGGTCCTTATCTTCAGCCTTGAAATGGGCGCTGAGCAGCTTGTCCAAAGAATGCTCGGCGCAGAGGCAAGAATCAACATTCACGATCTCAGGAACGGCTCTTTCCCGAAATCGGCATGGGAATCGCTCGCCGAGGCCGCAGGGAGGCTTGCGGAGGCTCCTATTTTTATCGACGACAGTTCAATGCTCTCAACGCTTGAATTCCGCGCCCGGTGCAGGCGTTTCAAGTCGAAGCATAAAGATCTCGGGCTTGTCCTGGTTGACTACCTTCAGCTCATGAATTCCTCCAGGCGTATCGATAACAAACAGCAGGAAGTAGCAGAAATCTCCAGAGCGCTTAAAGGCGTGGCCCGCGAACTGGAAACCCCGGTTATCGCGCTCTCACAGCTCTCGCGGGCAGTGGAACAGCGAAACGAGAAGAAGCCGCAGCTTTCCGACCTGCGAGACAGCGGCGCTATCGAACAGGATGCGGATACTGTCATACTCCTTTATCGTCCCGGGTACTACGATGCAGGGGCGCCGGGAGAAGAGGAGGACAACCGTGCCTTCATCAGTCTCTCCAAGCACAGGAATGGACCGACCGGCGAGATTTCGCTGGTCTTTCTCCGGGAGTATACCCGTTTCGTCAATGCGGACCGCCGCTATTAAGCGCCCTGTGTGCTTGAAGAGAACTCGTTCTATCTGTACAATAGTTCGAAGAAGTTAGAAATACACGGAGCGCCGTCTTCTTGACTCCGGCCGTCGTTGACGGACTCCGGACGCGGGGGTGCGCCGCGCAGAAACGGAGTTCCAAAATGCCGGGGGAGAATGATGGGATGGCTGGATTTTTGAACTTTTTGAGGGGTGACATTGCGATGAACGACGGAAACAAGGCGCCGCTCTCCGATCCCAAGGCGGAAAGACGATTAGCCGATATTCCGGTCGATCTCATTCGACCGAATCCAGCGCAACCCAGACAGTTCTTCGACGAGGCGGAGCTTGAGGAACTTGCCGCCTCAATAGCGGAGGTGGGCGTTATCCAGCCGGTGGTTCTGATACCTTCAGAGCAGGGGTATGAGCTCGTCGTCGGTGAACGCCGTCTCCGGGCGGCAAAAAAAGCGGGGCTTTCCAGCATACCGGCAATCATAATGGAGGTTGCTCCGAGGGAGCAGCAGGTGATGGCGCTCATCGAAAATATCCATCGAAGCGATCTCTCCGCTATCGAGGAGGCGGCGAGTCTTCGCGACATCCTCGATAGTACGGGTTGGAGCCAGACGGAATTGGCAGCCCGGCTTGGCCGGTCCCAGTCCTCTGTGGCAAACAAACTGCGACTGTTGAAGCTGGAAGAACCCGTGCAACTTCTTGTCTTGCAGGGGAAGCTGGGAGAACGCCAGGCACGCGCGCTCATCGCTCTTTCCGGCGAGGAACAGATATCCATGGCCCGAACTGCAATAGAGCAAAACCTCGTTGCGGGCGAGGTCGAACGCCTGGTCAAAGAAGAAAGGGAATCCTCGCCCCGGACCTTTGCAGCGCCTTCTGCGGCGAGAAAAAAAGAGCCCCTTTCCTTTACCGGCCCTGATGGTCCGACGGGAGAGATCCTCAAGGATATTGCAGAGCTGGTTGAAAAAAGCAGAAAAAAAGGAATTCCCGTAGTCTGGAAAGTAAAGGAGCTCGCACAGCGGGAGCTTGTGCTGGAGTTGGTGGTGGATCTTCGCAGCATTTCCCTCGCTTCTGAAATCGACTGAGCAGCTCCTCTATACCAATAGAAAAGAACAAGAGAAGCGCTCCGCCGAATTGCGGGGCGCTTCTCTTGTTCTTCCGCGTCAGTCTGTCCGGAAGAGGGAATCGGCAATTCGTCAGGAAATATTCAGGAGTCTCGTGTATGTCGGGTAGGGCCAAATATCCTTCGCTACAAGCGTCTCCGCTCTGTCTGAAAGGCTACGAATGTGCACGTACAAGGGAAGCGCCTCCTCGGCGATCATGCGAGACTGTTCATCGATTTCGAGTTCATGCATCTTTGCGAGCATTGCGTCGAGCTTTTCAGAAGCGGCGATCAACCCGTTCTTTATCGAAACAAGATCGGCGATGCTCTTCTTCCAAAAGACCGATTCCTTGATGATTCCCTCTGGAAGCGATGAGAGGGCGCCTTGTTCCAGGAGTATCTGACGGGATATCGCCGGGAGTATCCCTTCCCAGAGCATGGCTCGTATGATTCCCATTTCGATGGACACTGTTTTAATATGCTGTTCAAGGCGGATCTCGTAGTACGCGACCACTTCGCGCTCGCTCATTATGCCCAGGCTAGCGAGCAGCTCCCGGTGTTCGGGCACAAGGTAGAGCGCCAGGGCTTCCTGAGTGCTGTTCGCTATCTTAAGACCTCTCTTCTTCGCTTCCTGTTGCCACTCCGCGCTGTAGGCGTTGCCTTCGAAACGGATTGGACGGCTTTCTGCCGCCGCAAACTTGATCGCGTCGAGCGCCGCTTCAAGCACGTCGACTTCGGAACCCTTTGCTTCGATCATGTCGGCGACTCTGTCCATTCCCCACGCCCATGCGGCGAGAAGCATCGTCAGCGGACCGGCGATGGATTGCGGCGCGCCGGGTGCCCGGAATTCAAATTTGTTTCCGGTGAAGGCAAGAGGCGCGGTACGGTTACGGTCGGAATTATCCGCCATGATGGAGGGCAGCTTGTTCATCCCCAGATCGATTAATGCCTGAGCGGGGAGATCGTTCGGCAGTCCATTTTCAACGGCCTCCAAAATTCCGGAAATAGCCGAACCAAGGTATGCGCTCATTATTGCAGGAGGCGCTTCATTTCCCCCAAGACGATGCATGTTTCCCGGAGAGGCGATTGAGGCCCGGATAAGGCCGTAATACTTTCCGAATCCGAGAAGCAGAGCGCTTAAGAAAGTGAGGAACTGGATGTTCTTCCTATGGTTCGTCGACGGTTTCAGAAGGTTGCGCCCTTCACTGTCCATAATGGAGAAATTGACATGTTTTCCGCTGCCGTTGAGACCGGCGAACGGCTTTTCGTGAAGCAGCAGCGCGAAATCGTGCCGTTTCGCCATCTTTCGCATGACGTCCATGATCTGCTGGTTTTGGTCGCAGGCAAGATTCGCGTCGGCAAACTGGGGTGCGAACTCGAACTGGCACGGAGCGACCTCGTTATGCCGGGTGGTGATGACGACGCCCAGCCTGTAAAGATCCCGCTCGACGTCTTCCATGAAAGCGAGCACGCGGGGAGGGATGGAGCCGAAGTAGTGGTCTTCCATCTGCTGTCCCTTGGGGGGAGGACAGCCCAGGATTGTGCGGCCGCAGTAGCGCAGGTCAAGACGATCCTTCGCGACGGAGTTGTCGATCAGAAAGTACTCCTGTTCGGCCCCGACTGTTACGTGCGCCCATTTTAGACCGCGGTTTCCGAAGAGCTTTAATATTCGCATCGCACGGGTTTCCACTGCGTCCACAGCTTTGAGAAGCGGCGTCTTGAGGTCGAGCGGGGTACCGTCGTAAGAGATGAATACGGAGGGAATACAGAGTGTGCCGCCTTTTTTGCTCATCATGATGAATGCCGGGCTTGAAGGATCCCATGCGCTGTATCCGCGGGCCTCGAAAGTGGAACGGATTCCTCCGGAGGGAAGCGACGAGGCATCCGGTTCGCTCTGGATCAGCTCTTTCCCCTTAAAGGATTCGATCGGCATTCCGGTTTCGTCCTTCGACATGAAGGACATGTGTTTTTCCGCAGTGAGCTCGGTCCGAGGATGGAACCAGTGCGTCCAGTGCGTAGCTCCTTTGGAGAGAGCCCACTCCTTCATCGCAGAAGCGACCATATCAGCGAGTGCGGAGTCGAGTTTCTGTCCTCCCTCGATGGATGCCAGAAGGTCGTTGTAAATGTGCTGAGGTAGGCGCTCCTTCATTGCTCGTCTGTCGAAAACGTACATCCCGAAAATATCTCGCGCTTTTTCGAATTCCACTTCCGTTCAACTCCTTCCAGCGTTTCTTCGCAAAAAATAAAAACATGATGCGTGTTTATACCACTCCACCTGATATTTAGTCAAGTGAAAACTTAAAAGAGAGCGCTTAAAAAACAAAAAAACACTTTTTTGTCGATAGTCTATGTTTTTTAAGCAGCTTCTTGTGGTATTTTTATGTCTGGAAGGAAAACGGCTCCTATACGCTCTTTCTCCTGCAGGCTCGTTTTGCAGCAAAATGGTGTAAAATCAAACGGAGTGTATTGCTATCAGGTGAAAAATAAGCTGATTGCGATCCGTTCAATGTCTTTCTGTAAGGACTTTTCTTTGATGTTCTTCTGAAATATTCCTACACGAGGAGGAGCAAGATGAGGGTTCTCTTTTGGGGAAAGGAATTTCAACGTTTTTTCGATACGCTCTCCACGGTGTTCGCGCATCATGAGATGAGCATCGCGGATCCTCTCGACGACAAGGGGGCCTTGAATGATGCGGAAGTTCTGGTGATTCGCCCTGCTACGGTGGACGACGAGCTGCTCGCCCGTGCTCCTTCATTGCGTATGGTACAGCAATGGGGGGCGGGTACGGAGGGGATTGATGTTGCAGCCTGTTCAAAGCGCGGGGTTATAGCGTGCAATGTACCTTCTCTCGGGACAGGGAATGCCGAGGGAGTAGCCGAGGTTGCATTCCTGCACATGTTGCTCCATGCAAAACGGTTTTTCCGCGCCCGAGAGAAACTAATGGAAGGAAAAGTCTATACGCCTCCGGGGACTGCGCTTTGGGGTAAACGCGGATGCGTGGTTGGCCTCGGAAATGTGGGGAGATCTGTTGCGCTTCGTATGAAGGCGTTCGGCATGACTGTGAACGGTGTGAATCGTACATCTCCCTTGGAGGAGGGGGTTGTGGATGATTTCTTTCCCCTTCCCGCTCTTGAACAGGCGGTGATAGGATGCCGGTTTGTTGTGGCCGCGCTTTCGCTGAATACTGCTACAGAGAATATTTTCAGCGAGTCTTTTTTCAAAGCGATGGACAGAGACGCCTTCTTCATCAACGTGGCAAGGGGAGGGCTTGTTCGCAGAGACGCGCTTGAAAAAGC
Source organism: Aminobacteriaceae bacterium (assembly GCA_963668335.2). Taxonomy (GTDB): domain Bacteria; phylum Synergistota; class Synergistia; order Synergistales; family Aminobacteriaceae; genus JAAYLU01. The sequence goes on from CAXXRY010000032.1 coordinate 40,786, forward strand.
TTTGAAGGAAAAGTGGATTGCCGGCGCAGGCCTTGATGTGCTGTGGGAAGAACCGCATTCTCCGGCGGATCCCATCCTTATTCACCCCGCCGTCACGGTAACGCCGCATGTCGGGGGAGTGAACGATGCTTCCTTCGAAGGCGTGCTCTCGTTTATCGTCCGCAATATCGATCTTCTTGCTTCGGGGAACAGTCCGCTCTCCCGCCTCGACATCGATGGAGCGGGAGCTTCCTCGTCCCGATAGTCACATGACTGGGTATCTCATCAAGCGGATACTCTATTTTGCCACGGTGCTTGCTGTTGCGGCGGTAACGATATGGGTGTATCAGTACTGGTGGGAGCAGAATGCTCTTGAAAGCCCTGATGTAGTGTCGGCAGTGCCCTATACGTACATCGAAAGAATCCCGGTCAAGGGAGTTTTAATATGGGAAGAGACGATTCTTGCTTCCCGTTGGGACGGTAACCTTTCGTACCCGGAGCCTGGAACAAGAAGAGTTGCGCGGGGCGAAACCGTTGCGGTTATCAGTTCATCGTCGGGGAGAATGGCTGTTCGTTCAGAGTCGGTCGGGTATTTTGTTCCCGGTGTGGACGGAGCCGAAGGAGAGTGGCGGTATGCGTTCCACTGGCCCGGAATGGCGCCGTTGCCCGCTTCCCCCGCTCTTGCATTCTTTTCACCAGGATCGTACGTTCGCCGAGGGGGGGCCGTGGGGAAGCTTATCTTGCAGCCTCAAGAGCTTCGGTGTGTACTCTACGCCGATGTGACGCCCTCGCTCCAAAAAGATATACAAGCGGGTTTTGTGCGCGTCAAGGCCGAGGCGCACGGGTGGCCGGGTAAGGCTGCCGTCAGAGCGTCGCGTTTTCTTGGTACAAAAGTGAAGCTCTATTTAACATTGCCGTTCTTTCCTGTCGAGAATGTCTCTTCCAGGGAGATCGCACTGTTTCTTGAAACGGGGGAGCACGTCGGCGTTGCTGTGCCGGAATCCTCCGTTCGATATCGTGAAGGAAAGCTCGGGGTGTTCCAGGTGGAGGGGAATATCGTAAAGTTTAAGGAGATCGAAGGCCTGCCCGTGGAAGGGCGTCGTTTTTTTGTCCAAAAAGGGCTACAGTCGGGCAATATTGTCGTTCTCGATTCAGAAAGAGCGAAGGAAGGGAAAATCCGACTATGGTGAGTGCAATACAAAATAATCTGCACCACGTGCTGGGAAAACTTGGCGATGCTGTCCGGAAAAGCGGAAGGAACGACGATGACGTGCGGCTTGTCGCGGTGACAAAAACCTATCCGGTGGAGGATATTCTTGAAGCTGTCCGGTGCGGCGTCGTATCGGTCGGGGAGAACCGGGTACAGGAACTCGCTGAGAAACGAAGTTTTTGGAGCGGACCTCCCATCGAGTGGCGACTCATCGGGCATCTGCAAGGGAATAAGGTGAGGAAGGCTCTTGAATGCGCGTCCACCGTCGACTCCTTGGACTCGCTGTCGCTTGCCAGAGCTCTCGCGCGGGTTGCGGAAGAGAAAAAAATTTACCTTCCGGTGCTTATCGAGGTGAATACTTCGGGAGAGGAGAGTAAACATGGAATTTCCCCTTCAGAAGCGGAACCTCTGCTTGAGAGCGTGATGAAGGAGTTCCCGGCGCTTCAGGTGGAAGGCCTGATGACGGTGGGGCCTCTGACCGATGACGAGGCCGAGGTGCGAAGAGCCTTCGCGCTGCTTCGGAAGATCAGGAATTCTTTGAGCGAAGCGTTCGGGCTCCCCTTGAAGGAGCTTTCCATGGGGATGAGCGGAGATTATGAATGGGCTGTTCAAGAGGGAAGCACTATGGTCCGTATCGGCTCTGCTATCTTCGGAAAACGCACCTGATCCGCAGCGGGAGGTGAAGCCTTGTTGGAAAAAATGATGGCTTTTCTCGGGCTCGTCGACCCGGCTGCCGAAGAAGAAGGCGGCGTGGAAGCGGCGGAACTCGAAAAAAGAGAGGCCCGCGTACTGAAACCGGTTCCTGAAAGCGCGGTGATTCTCATTGTCCGCGGACTTGAGGGAGTGCAAAGAAAAGAAGAACTTGCCCTGGCTCTTCGCAAGGGGAAGCTCCTGCTTGTCGATCTTCGGGGGCTTGACCGGGAAAGAGGACAGAGCTTGCTGGATTTTCTCTGCGGAGTGGCTTTTGCGAACAGAGGAACTGTTTTGCGCGCAGCGGGCGGTATTTTCCTCGCGGCGCCGCGGAAGAGCATGATAGAAGAATGGGAGGAAGAAAACGGTGCCTGATCTGCTGACAGCTCGCGATGTGGAAAGCAAGCGCTTTTCAAAGGCGATGAGAGGGTATTCCGCTACGGAAGTCGATCAGTTTCTTGATCAAGTGGCCGAGGATATCCAGAAGTACTGCGTTCAGTATGCCGATCTCGAGCGCTATGCAGCCCGCCTGGAGGACAAGATTCGGGAGTTTGAAAGCCTGAAGGAAACGCTTTCCGGAACTCTGCTCATGGCGCAGAAGACTGCGGACGCCAAGGAAGAAGCGGCAAACCGCCAAGCCGAGGCCATCATAGGAGAGGCGAAGTCCAAGGCGGAACAGATCATTCAGGAGGCGGAAGCATCGAAGGAGCGAGAGCGGAAGGAGATCAATCATATCAGGCAGCTAAGACAGGAGTTCAAAGCCGACTTCCGCGCACTCCTCTCCCGCTTTTCTTCCCTTGTTGAACGCGATGAAGAAGAGTCCGACGAGAACGACGGTGCTGAACCTACGGAGGACGACGTGCTCAAGTGACTATTCGTCGCGCGGACCTCTCCGATCCCGTCCGATTCGTGAAGGGAGTCGGCCCTTCCAGAGAACGTCAGTTGGCCAACCTCAATGTTTTCACGGCGGAGGATCTCCTGTTTCTTTTTCCCCGCCGGTACGAAGACAGGCGGACGCTGACGCCGCTTTCGTCTCTCAGGGCCGGAGCGGCGGCGACGGTGATCGCCAGAGTTGTTGCCCTTGAAAAACGGACAACAGCAAAAAAGAAGCTCGCTCTTACCACTGTGTTGATTTCCGATGGTCATGGGATGGCGAAGGCTGTCTGGTTCAACAGAGTTGGACTGGAGAACATCTTCCATTCAGGACTCAGAGTTGCTCTGTACGGCAAAGTGGAGATGCACAACGGCGTTCCTCAGCTTATAGCTCCTGAATTCGAGGTTCTTGAAGAGGACGACGGAGAAGAGGACCTGCTCTCGATCGTTCCCCTGTATCCGGCGACTGCGGGGCTGCATCAGAAAACGTTGCGCCGCATTGTGCGGACGGCGCTGGAGGAGTATCTTCCCCTGCTGGAAGAGTTTCTTCCCGCATCTTTGCAGGAGCGCCACAGCTTGTGCAAATTGACTGAAGCGATGAGGGAAATACACTATCCAACGTCTCGGGAGAACTGGAAGACCGCCAGGAGACGCCTTGTCTTCGACGAGTTCTTTCTCCTGCAGGCGGGGCTTGCTCTGCGAAGGAACAGGGCCGAAAAACCCCTTGAACGAGCTCCTTCGCTTGTCCGTGGGCATTTTGTCGAGGAGTATATGAATCGTTTTCTTCCGTTTTCGCTCACGGAAGGGCAGAGGAGCGCCGTGGAGGACATTCTCGCGGATATGGAGCGAACGGCGCCTATGAATCGTCTTCTTCAGGGAGACGTCGGATCGGGCAAGACTGTTGTTGCGCTTATCGCATTGCTCGCCGCGCTCGACGGAGAGTGCCAGGGAGCTCTTTTGGCTCCGACCGAGATTCTTGCCCGCCAGCACTTTCTCCGCCTTTCGCCTGTTTTTACTGCTCTTGGAATTCCGTGCACATTGCTGACCGGCTCTCTCGGCGTCAAAGAGAAAAAAGAGGTGTACGCCGGGCTAGAATCCGGTGAAATAGCCGTTGCGATAGGAACGCACGCTCTGTTCTCGGAAGGAGTATCGTTTGCTCGATTAGGTCTAGCCATCGTCGACGAACAGCATCGTTTCGGCGTTCTTCAGAAACATACCTTCCGCGCCAAGGGAAGCGCGCCGCACGTTTTAGTGATGACAGCGACACCAATCCCGCGCACGCTTACGCTGACCGTCTACGGAGATCTCTCTGTGTCCGTGATCTCCGGTATGCCGCCGGGAAGAAAAGGAGTGAAAACGAGCGCTGTTTCTCCGAAAAAACTGCCCGCTCTTCTGCGTTTTTTAAAAGAACGATTCGATGCCGGAGAACGCGCGTACTGGATATGTCCTCTCATCGAAGAGAGCGACTCCGATCTTTCCGCGGCGACGTCGAGGTTTGAAGAACTCTCTGAAGAATTTGGTGTCCACGGAGTCGGCCTGCTTCACGGAAGGCTCTCCCTTTCGGAGAAGGAGAGGGCGATGGAGGATTTTCGGAGCGGCGTCACCCAGCTTCTTGTTTCTACCACCGTTGTTGAGGTTGGGGTGGATGTTCCCGAGGCGACAGTAATGGTGGTTGAGGACGCGGTTCGCTTCGGACTTTCGCAGCTCCATCAGCTGAGAGGAAGAATTGGCAGAGGAAACGCGGAGGGAGTCTGCATTCTTGTGTGTAGGCCCTCGACGCCTGAAAGCAGACGGAGAATAGAGGCTTTCTGCTCCACGGAGGACGGTTTTGCCATTGCTGAGGCGGATCTCCGGCTCCGTGGTCCCGGGGAAGTCTGCGGTGTCAGGCAGTCGGGTGTGACGGATTTTCGTATTGCCGATCTTTTAAAGGATCAGGAGGTTCTCCGGCTCGCCCGAACGGAAGCATTCGCTCTTGTCGGGGAGGATCCGGAGCTCAGGAGAACGCCGCTTCTGGCGGAGCGTGTATTTCATGTCCTCGGGAGGTCGCTGAATCTTGTCGAAACAGCCTGAAAGAAAAAAAAGACCCGGCGCAAAGAACCCGGAAGAGTATGTGCATTCGCTGCTTACAAGCGGTGTCTGGACAAAGGCTGTTGTTCTCCGCAAACTTAAAGACAGGGGGATTTCGGAGAAAGAAGCGGAAATGCTCATAGATAAGTACGAAGAGGCCGGTTTTTTCGATGACGGCGCCTATGCTCTTCTTTTCGTGGAATCGCATCCGGAATGGGGAATATACAGGATTCGGGACGAGTTGCGGAGGAGAGGCGTAGCGCAGGAGCACATACTCAAGGCACTGGAAGAGAAAGATGAGGATGAGAATGCGGCTGCGCTTGCCGGGGAATGGATCCGGATGGGAATAGATCGGCGAAAGATCGCCGAACGACTGCTTCGGCGCGGTTTTTCGAGGAATGCATGCAGAAATGCTCTTGAAAGGGCTTGTGAGGGCGAAGTCTGACCTGTAAAATAAAGAGGCCGTGGAAGAGAGTGCCTTCCATGACGTGAAAAACAAAGGCACCTTGAAAATATAATCGAGGAGTGATCAAGATACTATGAACTTTTTTACTGCAATTGTGGCGTTCGTTCTAGGGATCGCCGCTGGAGTTGGAGCGGGGTTCCTGCTTTCCAAATCTTTCGGAATCAAGAACATCGAAAACGCGAAGGCGCAGGCTCGGGCTATATTGCGGGAAGCGGCAATGGCGGCCGAGCAGGGAAAACGCGAGAAACTCACCGAGGCGAAGGAAGAGATCTTCAAACTTCGTCAAGAGATTGAACGCGAGGGCAAGGAACGTCGCTCGGAGCTCCAGCGAGCTGAACGGCGTTTAGAGCAGAAAGAAGAGAACCTGGATAAAAAGCTGGACCGCGTTGCCCACCGTGAAGAGGAGTTGAAGGCAAAGCAGGAAGAGCTGGAGAACAGGATGCTCGAGCTCGAAGAAATCAAAAAGAAACAGCTGGAACGCCTTGAAGAAATTGCCCGCATGACAAGCGAAGAAGCAAGGGAGTTACTTCTTCGCCAGACGGAGGAAGATGCGCAGCATTTTCTCGGTCTTCGTATCAAGGAACTCGAAGAGAAATCCAAGCGGGAGGCGGACAGAAAAGCGCGTGAGATTATCGTGACGGCGGTGCAACGCTGTGCGGTGGAACACACATCGGAATCGGCAGTGAGCGTGGTGCATCTTCCCTCGGATGAGATGAAGGGAAGGATTATCGGCAGAGAGGGGCGGAACATCCGTACCTTCGAAACCTTGGCGGGAGTAGATCTTATAGTCGACGATACACCGGAAGCTGTAACGCTGAGCAGCTTCGATCCTGTACGCCGCGAGATCGCCAGACTTTCTCTGGAACGTCTCGTGACCGATGGAAGAATACATCCGGCAAGGATCGAGGAGCTTATCGAGAAGGCCACCAAGGATGTAGAGAATCAGATTATTGAAGCCGGCGAGAGCGCGATTCTGGAGACCGGCGTCAAAAATATGCACCCGGAGCTGGTGCGAACTCTCGGTCAGCTCAAATTCCGGTTCAGCTACGGACAAAATGCTCTTCAGCACAGCCTTGAAGTGGCGTACGTGTCCGGAATGATCGCCGCTGAATTGGGCATTGACGAGGAAATCGCTCGTCGGGCTGGTCTGCTCCATGATCTGGGCAAGGCTGTGGACCATCAGGTAGAAGGTCCTCACGCCCTGATAGGCGCGGATCTTGCGCGACGGTTCAACGAAAGTCCCGAGGTCGTAAGCGCGATCGCTTCGCATCACGAAGACCAGGAAGCGAAAAGCATCTACGATGTCATCGTCGCCTCCGCGGACGCTGTAAGCGCATCGCGTCCCGGGGCGCGCCGCGAAAGCCTCGACGCCTACGTCAAACGCCTCGAAAAGCTCGAGGAACTTGCAAAGACCTTCAACGGTGTAAGCAAGGCCTACGCAATCCAGGCCGGGCGAGAAGTCCGCGTAGTGGTGACCCCGAATATTACCGACGATGCGATCGTGCATAAAATTGCGTACGACATCGCGCGAAAGATTGAGGAAGAGATGAAGTACCCCGGTCAGATAAAAGTTACAGCGACGAAAGAGACGCGCGCCACGGAGTACGCGAAGTAACCGATATGAAGATTCTTTTTATCGGCGATATTATGGGAAGCCCGGGAAGGAAGGCGGTTGCGGCCTTCCTTCCACAGCTGGCGGAGCGCGAGGGAGGGTTCGATTTTGTCCTCGCCAACTGTGAAAATGCCGCCGCCGGGAAAGGCATCACCCAAAAAATAGTCAATGAACTGTTCGCAATGGGGATCTCCGGAATGACTTCAGGGAATCATATTTGGGACAAGAGTGAAGGAGTTCCTGTGCTGGCTGCGGAATCGAGGATTGTTCGCCCGGCGAACTACCCGGATGCTTGTCCCGGTCAGGGGTGGATGCTGCTTGAGAACGGAGAGCACCGCCTGATGGTTGCGAACCTGCAAGGACGGGTTTTTATGCCCCCTCTCGACTGCCCCTTCCGCAAAGCGGATGAGCTTGTGGCCGCTGCGGGCGATGTCCCGCTCGTGATTGATTTTCATGCGGAGGCGACCTCGGAAAAAAAAGCGCTCGGATACTATCTGGATGGGAGAGCCGCGGCCCTGCTGGGGACGCATACGCATGTTCAGACCGCCGACGAGGAGATACTTCCGCAGGGAACAGCCTACATTTCTGACGCCGGTATGACCGGCGGGCACAGAAGCTCCATCGGGATGAAGCTTGAGGGCGTTCTTCCGAGGTATCTGACAGGGATGCCTTCCAAGTTTGAGGTTTCCGGGGACGGCCTTGCATTCAACGGAGTTGTCGTAACACTGGACGAGGAAACGGGGCGAGCGGTTGGTATTTCGAGGATCAACGAAAGACTGTCCCACTGAAAAGACCTTAAAGACAAAGAAGAGAGAGGGAGGCGAAACACGCCTCCCTCTCTCTTCTTTGTCTTTAATTTTCCGATCCTGTTTCTCTTCAGCAAATTCTGGGGAGCAGCTCGCCGAACGGCATGTCAACGAGGCGCTCGCCTCCTATGGCGGTTCTCATGGAGACCATCCCTTTCGGTTCTCCTCTGGAGACGCTCCCGATAATCGCCGCGGCCCCGCAGAGCGGCGAGCTCTGGAGCGTGTTGATTACTTTATGTGCGGAGGCTTCCGAGACGGCAAGAACGATGCACCCCTCGCACGCCATGTATAACGGATCGAATCCCAGAACATCGCACAGAGAGCGGACTGTGTTGTCAACGGGAAGAGATGATTCGTCAAGTGAAATGTGGAGATTCGCCGACTCCGCCCATTCGCAGAGAACTGTTCCCAGTCCCCCGCGGGTGCAGTCTCTCATACAGTGAAGCCCATCGATTGACAAGAGAGGTTGAATAGCGGGCCAGAGTGCCGCGCAGTCGCTTTCGAGTCCGTCGACGGAAAGATTGAATCTGGCCGCGGCGATCGCGGCGCCATGGCGGCCGATGGAAGTGGAAACAATCAGGGCGTCTTCCTCGCGAATGTTCGACATACTGAGAGGATGAGCCGTCCGTATTCTTCCGAAAGCGCTCCCCGAGAAATAGACGCCGTCGACGGTTCCTGACGGAACTACTTTGGTATCGCCTGCGGCAAGAGTCATCCCGAGCAATTCGCAGGTAGCGGCCGCGCTCTCCATGTATTCCGCAAGCTCCCCGGCGGGAAACCCCTCTTCGATAATCAGTCCGATTCCCAGGAAATCCGGAGAAGCGCCCCGGACTGCAAGGTCGTTCGCACAGCCGCAGACGCAGAGATGCCCTATATCTCCGCCTGGGAACTTCCGCGGAGAAACTGTGAATCCGTCGACCGTCATGGCGTATCCTCCCTGCAGAAGGGCTGCATCCTCCATTTCCGGGCCGATATTGCGTTTCCGGAAGCCTTCCAGCAGCATTTCCACAAGTTCGTGGCTCTGCCTACCTCCGCTTCCGTGCCCAAGCGTTACTGTATTCATTGTTTTCCTCCGTTTGTTCTGAAATAACGAAAGTACGCGCCGCACGTCCCCTCCCCGGAGACCATGCAGGGGCCTACAGGGGAGACAGGAGTACAGGTTGTTCTAAAGAGAGGACACTCGGTCGGGGTGATCCTTCCGGTGAGTACTTCTCCGCATCGGCAGCCGGCCGGAGCTTCGCCGGGAGCAGGGGAGAGCGCAAAACGCTTTTCGGCGTCAAAGCGAGAAAATTCTTCTCGAAGGACAAGGCCGGAATCCGTGAGAACGCCGAGTCCTCTCCATGGAGCGTCTCTGTTGATAAAAACACTCTCCATGAGTTTACGCGCTCTTTTATTTCCTTCAGGACGGACAGCCTGCCCATAAACCGAGCGGAGAGCCGCTTCACCCTTTTTCTTCTGGAGGGCGATCGCCACAAGACCGAGCATGATCTGTTCAGGGTCGAATCCTGCGATAACTGCTGGAATACCCTGTTCTTCAGCGAGGAAGCGGAACGGTTCATGGCCGAGGATAACGCTGACATGACCTGGAAGAAGAAAACCTGAGAGCGCAAGGGCCGGATCGGCGGAGAGTACTTTGAGAGCAGGAGGAGTTCGCTTGTGAAACGAAAGGATTGAAAGATTAGCGATATTCCGCTCCGAGGCTTCGAGGACCAGCGCAGCAGTCGCCGGTGCAGTTGTTTCGAAGCCGACGGCGAGGAAGACCACTTCTTTCGCGGGTTCTTTTTCCGCAATTACAAGAACGTCGGAGGCGCTCGTCACTAATCGTGCGTCGAAACCGGCGCTTCGTTTCGATGCAAGAGAACCCGATTTGCCGGGGACGCGGAACATGTCGCCGTATGCCGCGACAATCGAGCCAGTCTCCAAGAGGGAGAGAGCGCAGTCGATTTCTCCTTGGTCCGTAACGCATACGGGGCATCCCGGCCCCGAAACAAGACGGAGCTGCGGTGGAAGCAGGCTCCGAATTCCGGAGCGGAAGATGGAAACCGTATGTGTGCCGCAAACCTCCATCACCGAGATCGGCTCGGTGACGACCGCCTTCAGTGCCTCCGAGGCCGCAGTTATATTAGACATCATTACTCGTCGAAGTAGCCCGGAAGGGGGCTCCGGCGAGACTCCGGACCTCCTCCCAAAGTGCGATCAGCTCTTCGGAATCTGCCCTGGAGAGTTTTTCTATCGCAAACCCTGCGTGGACAAGCACAGTATCTCCGGGGACCGGGGAATCTACAAGATCGGTTCGTATCTCTGTCCGGACGGCTCCGGCCAAAGCAACCGCTTTGTTTCCGTCCCGGATTTCCTGAATAACGTGGGGTATAGCAAGGCACATGGTGATCACTCCTTTTCGCGCTCTATTGTACTCCAGAAATAAGGAAATACACCTCGCCCACTTGGAAGAATCCTGATCTGGTGTATAATACAATATGATTATTATATATTGTGAATATCATTTGGAATAGGGGGGTGGGTATAAGAAGAGGCGTCGATGCTTCCGGAAGGTTTCTAGGCTCAAATCGATAATGAAGGAGGGGTATGGGTATAATGACACAGGATGTGCAGAGAGAACAATGGGGTAGCAAGATTGGGTTTATTCTGGCGGCTGCCGGTTCGGCGGTTGGGCTCGGCAATATCTGGCGGTTCCCGTATATAACGGGACAGTACGGCGGAGCGGCGTTCGTTCTCGTCTATCTTGCGCTTGTGTTTATCATCGGTTTCTCCGTGATGCTTGCGGAGATGGCGATCGGCAGAAAAGCGCAGTTGAACGCCGTCGGTTCGTTTCAGAAACTGGCTGGAGGACTGTGGCCTCTCGTCGGCTGGATGGGAGTCGCCGCAGGATTTATCATTCTTTCCTTCTACGGTGTCATCGGCGGCTGGACGATCAAATACTTCATCCATTCCTTCACAGGGCTTATGGCGGATGCCGCAGCGGGGAAAGCGGGCGACGTGTTCGGCGGATTCGTAACGAACACGATGCAGGTGATTCTCTACCAGGCGGGTTTCATGCTGATCACGATTTATGTGGTCTACAAGGGCGTCGGCGAGGGAATTGAAAGATACTGCAAAATCCTTATGCCCGCGCTTTTCCTGATCCTGCTCATCCTCATCGGCCGTTCGGTCACTCTCGAAGGCGCTTCTAAGGGGCTTGAGTTCTACCTGAAGCCCGATTTTTCCAAGATCACCGGGGCTACGATTTCAGCTGCGCTCGGTCAGGCGTTCTTCTCGCTCTCCCTTGGTATGGGGTGCATGATAACCTACGGAAGCTACGTCGACAGGAATACCGCTCTGCCGGGATCCGCCATTCAGGTGTGCGTTCTCGATACCTTGGTTGCGGTTCTTGCAGGTCTTGCGATATTCCCGGCAGTCTTTGCTTTTGGTGTGGACGCCGGCGCAGGCCCCGGACTGACTTTCGTCACGTTGCCCTCTGTTTTTGCGAAGATGCCCGGCGCCATGATCTGGTCGGCGCTCTTCTTCCTGCTTCTCTTCATCGCGGCGCTGACTTCGGCTATCTCCCTTCTTGAAGTTGTCTCGGCCTACTTTATCGACAGAGGCTGGAGCAGACCGCAGGCGGCATTTGTCATGGGGCTGCTTATCTTTGTCCTTGGGATCCCTTCCGCCATGTCTCTGGCAGGAGCCCCAAAGGTCGCGGGGAAGGACTTCCTGGACGCCATGGACTTCATCTCATCGAACGTTCTGCTCCCGCTAGGCGGAGTTTTCATCTCCCTTTTCGTCGGTTGGTTCTGGACCTCAGACGCGGAGAGAGAGGTAAACAACGACGGCGAGCTTTCCTTCAGTTTGATGGGAATCTGGATTTGGATCTGCCGTGTTATCGCTCCCGCAGCTATTCTGTACATCTTCTACACCGGTTTGAAGTGGTAACATCTGCCTTTTAGTAGTAGGAAAATATCTCCTGGCTCCTGTAGAGTTGTCGGGGAGAATGCCGGAATCCAAAGAGATTCCGGCATTTTTTGGCTTTTTTGCTCCGTCTTTCACAAAAAGGACTTGACGCCTTTTTTTCATTGTGTAAAATGAAGAGCGTTTCCGGATGAACACCGCAAGAGAGACTTTCCTGTATTTGCGGAGAGCGCCGAAGGGGCAATACCCTTTATAGGGTGGAAACTCTCAGGCGAAAGGATTGCGGTCGGACGGGTCTCTGAACAGAATAGCTCCCCTGTTTGTGTTTTTTCTTCCCTTCGGGGCTATGCGACAGAGAATGTCTTATCTGTGCTCTACTTTTGAGGAGGCAGCCGGATGTTCTGTCGCAAAATGCTTGTCACGAATAACCCGCTTCTGAATGAACAAATCTACTCCTGCGACTTTGTCGAAGGCAATTCCCTTGATGTCCTTATTCGATCAAGAAATCTCATCCACAAAGGGTGGGTTCTTCTTACGCACCCTCTTTACGGAAACCTTCGTCCGCATCAACATCCATACCGTTCCATCCTGATGGAACGGGTGTCGGAATCATCCGCTACCGTCGATCCTCTCTCCGTTGAGTATATCGAAAACGCCATTGCTATTTATTCCGCACAATCGTCACGAATTCTCTCGGTCGAGGGAATGCCTGAGGATGTGCGTCAGGATTTTTCCTTCATCGATGCGGATTTGATGAAAGAAAGTCTTTCCCGGTATCGTATGTTCATTCGGGAAGTTCCGGTGAATTGAGTCTCTAAAAGGAGGTGAAGAGAAATGGTTGAATTGACGAAGGAGAATTTCGACGTTGAAGTCAAGGAGAGCCCACTTCCTGTGCTCGTCGATTTTTGGGGGCCGAAATGCGGACCGTGCATGGCGCTGCTTCCCAACGTCCATACCATGGCGGACGAGTATGAGGGCAAAGTAAAATTTTGCTCGGTGGACGTATCGGAAAATCGCCGGGTGGCGATCGCAAACAAGGTCATGGGGCTCCCTACCTTCCTGTTCTGGAAGGATGGGGCCGAGGTGGCCCGTATCAGCGGTGGAGATGTGACGTTGGAGAAGATCAAGGAGAACGTCGAGGCTCTTTTGAAGTAGCCTTCGACGCCTGTAAAAGGGGGGAGACAGACAGCCATGAAACTTGAGCTGCACAAGGTAAAAGTAAACAAACTTGCTTGGGGCGATGCGACCTTCGCCAAGGGCGGGGTACTCACCGTCAATAAGAAGGAGCTTCTTTCCGTTCTTTCCGGAGACGAGCGTCTTGCGAAAGTGGACGTCGATTTTGCGCTTCCCGGCGAGAGCGTCCGCATTCTTCCAGTGAAGGACGTCGTGGAGCCTCGATTCAAGATCGAAGGCCCCGGCGGGATTTTTCCGGGTATGATCTCCGATGTCGATTCCGTAGGCGAGGGCAAAACGCTCGTTCTCTCCGGAGCGGCTGTTGTGACCACTGGTAAGATCGTCCGTTTCCAGGAAGGCATCATCGATATGAAAGGGCCGGGAGCGGACTATACCCCATATTCGCAAACCTGCAACGTCGTCGTCATCTTGGAAAACGTTGAGGGGATCGAGAAGCACGACTACGAGACGGCATGCAGAATGGCGGGTTTGAAGACTGCGGCGTATCTTGCAGAAAAATGCCTCGGCGCTTCGGTCGACGAAGTTGAAACGTATGAAACGCCCTCGCTGAAGGACGCTATGCAAGCGCATCCCGGGCTTCCGAAGGTCGCATATCTGTACATGCTCCAGTCGCAGGGGCTCCTTCACGACACGTATCTCTACGGCGTGGACGTGAAGAAGATCCTTCCCACGTTCCTCAACCCCACCGAGGTTATGGACGGCGCCATCGTCTCAGGAAACTGTGTTTCCGCGTGCGACAAGAACAATACGTATGTGCATCAGAACAACCCGATCATCCATAACATGTTCAAAAGACACGGCAAGGATTTCAACTTCCTCGGCTGCATCGTTACCAACGAGAATGTCACCCTCGCCGACAAGAAGAGAAGCTCCTCATATTCGATCAAGCTGGCGAAGACGCTCGGCGTGGACGGGCTGCTCATCTCGGAGGAGGGCTTCGGCAACCCCGACGCCGACCTCATCATGAACTGCTGGAAGGCCGAGCGTGCCGGAATAAAGACGACGCTTCTCACCGACGAGTACGCCGGACAGGACGGCGCAAGCCAGTCGCTTGCCGACTCGTGCCCCGAGGGCGACGCGTGCGTGACCGCAGGAAACGCCAACGAAGTGATTGTGCTGCCTCCTGTGGAGAAGGTCATTGGCGTTCCCGAAGAGGCCAACGTCATCGCCGGAGGCTGGCAGGGTTCTCTCGCCGCCGACGGGACGATCACAGTGGAACTTCAGGCAATACTTGGTTCCACGAGCGAGCTTGGTTTCACGAAGCTTGGCGCGTATACCATCTGATGTGACCAAACGGGGAATACCCTGGAAAAGTTATGACAAGGAGGTGCAAGAGCATGGGAAAACTGGCAGGCAAAAAAGTACTTCTCCTCGGTGAACGCGACGGCGTTCCCGGTCCCGCTATGGAAGCATGTCTAAAGAACAGCGGCGCCGATATCGTTTTCTCCGTTACCGAATGCTTCGTCTGAACCGCCGCAGGAGCCATGGATCTGCAGAATCAGCAGCGCATCAAGGACGCTGTTGATAAGTACGGCCCGGAAAACGTGGTCGTCGTTCTGGGATCATCCGATGCCGAAGGCGCAGAAATCTACGCCGAAACGGTGAGCAACGGAGATCCGACGTATGCAGGTCCCTTGGCCGGAGTCCAGTCTGGACTCGCTGTATATCATGTTTTTGAACAGGAGATTCGGGACGAGTGCGATGCAAGCGCCTGGGAAGAGCAGATCAGCATGATGGAAATGGTGCTGGATCCCGAAAAACTGTCCGAGGCCGTAAGCGGCATTCGCGGGCAGTTCAGTAAATACACCCTGTAGGAGGGGAGGTCGTCATCGTGACTTACCGGATCATACACTATATAAATCAGTTTTACGCCGGAATCGGCGGTGAAGAGAAAGCCGACATAACGCCGGAGATCCGCGAGGGTATTGTGGGGCCCGGACAGGCTCTAAAGGCCGCTCTCGGCGCCGAAGCCGATATCGTGGCCACTGTCATCTGCGGCGACTCGTATTTCGCCTCGAATATGGAGAAGGCGAGCGAGGAAATTCTCGGTATGATGAGCAAGTACAAACCCGACGCAATTGTGGCCGGCCCGGCATTCAACGCGGGACGCTATGGTACTGCGTGCGGCGCTCTCGGCGAAGCCGTCGCGAAGAAGCTCGGAATTCCGGTCGTCTCCGGAATGTACCCGGAGAACCCGGGTGTCGAGATGTACAAGAAGAGTTTCTACATCGTGGAGACTCCCGACAGCGCCGCCGGCATGCGGAAGGCTGTTCCCGCGATGGCAAAGCTTGTCCTGAAGCTGCTTAAGGGCGAGAAGCTTGGTACGCCTTCCGAGGAAGGCTACATCGAGCGCGGTATCAGAAAGAACAAGTTCTTTGAGAAGCTTGCCGCCGAGCGCGCTGTGGACATGTTTGTCTCCAAGCTCAAAGCACAACCCTTCGTTACCGAATACCCGATGCCGGTCTTCGACCGTGTTGCGCCCAATCCCGCGATCAAGAACATGAAGGATTCGGTCATCGCGCTTGTCACCTCCGGCGGTATCTGCCCGAAGGGGAACCCTGATCATATCGAGGCCTCCAGTGCGAGCAAGTTCGGCGAGTACGACATCTCCGGCGTCATGGATCTTACATGCGATGCGTATTGCACGGCCCACGGCGGTTATGACGCAACGTACGCCGATCAGGATGCGGACCGAGTGCTTCCGGTAGATGTCCTTCGCGATATGGAAAAAGAGGGCGTCTTCAAGAAGTTGCATAACAAGTTCTATACCACCGTCGGTAACGGGACTGCCGTGGCCAGTGCAAAGCGTTTTGCCGAAGAAATCGCCAAAAGGCTGATCGCGGACGGAGTGACCGCCGTTATCCTCACATCCACCTGAGGCACCTGCACTCGTTGCGGTGCAACGATGGTGAAAGAGATTGAGCGCGCAGGCCTTCCTGTGGTGCACATCTGTACTATAGTCCCCATCTCCCTTACGGTAGGAGCGAACAGAATTATCCCCGCAGTTGCAATACCCTATCCTCTCGGCGACCCATCGAGAACAATGGCTGAAGAAAAAGTAATCCGTCGCCATCTTGTTGAAAAAGCCTTGAAGGCACTTCAAACGGAGATAACGGAACAGACGGTATTTACCGACTGATTCTGTTGCGTATACGGCCGGAACCGGGGGGAACTCCGGAACCGGCCGTGCGAGAAAAGCACAAGGAGGTTGGAACGTCATGGCCACCGTAGGAATCAAAGGATACGCCTACTGTCTGAATCACGCTCCCGAAACGGGATATCATTACGGAAACACCCCTCATGTCGAGCGAGAAACGAAGGGAGAGACGGAGTTTCTCAAGGAACTGCCCTCATATTTGCAGACTTATGAAGATGCCAGGGATTATGCACCCAACCAGGCGTACATCGGTGGTATCTCTCTTGAAAAACTGGAACAGACTCCTCAGCCTTGGTACACGAACCGCCTGACCGGTGCGAACCGGTACGGCGCTTATGGTGAAATCATGCCTGAGGACGAGTTCCTCGGCCTTATGGATATATGCGATGTGTTCGATATCGTCTGGCTGGAAAAAGGATTTGCCGCCGCCGTTCGGGAGAAGCTCAACGCCAGCCCGGTGATGAGCGAAAAAGTGCTTTCCCGTCTTGAAGCGGGGCATGAACTTGCCGAGATCGAGGAAGAAGTCGCTCATAAAAAAGGACTCGCTCTCTATTTCGGAGGAAAGGTCGTCGGGTGCGTTCGGAACGGCCATGACGTCGATGACTGTCTCTTCGCCTATGTGCTTCTTGAGAATCTTGCATGCAAAGCGGGAGGCGTGCTCTCCCTGCTTCATCTGCTCAAGAAGACCGGGATGTCTCCCGAAGAAGTTGATTTTGTCATTGAATGTTCCGAGGAGGGCGCCGGAGATATGAATCAGAGGGCCGGAGGCAACTTCGCCAAGGCGATCGCGGAAATCGCCGGATGTGCGAACGCTAGCGGTTGCGACGTGCGGAGCTTCTGTGCCGGTCCTGTGAATGCCATGATTGCCGGCGCTTCCCAAGTTGCCTGCGGCGCCAGAAAGAACTGCGTTGTACTTGCCGCGGAGCCGTTCCGAAGCTCTTCATGAATGGGCGCGACCATGTGAAGAAGAAGATGCCCGCGCTTGAGGACTGCATGGGCAATTTTGCCGTATTGCTCGTCCCCGACGACGGAGATCTCCCGGTGATGCGTCTCGATGTCCTCGGCAAACATACGGTAGGCGCAGGTTCCTCCCCCCAGGCCGTAACCACTGCGCTCATTCTCGATCCACTTGAGAGGGTGGGGCTGTCTTTCCTCGACGTCGACAAATTCGCCGCGGAGATGCACATCAATGAGATTACACTTCCTGCAGGCGCGGGCGACGTGCCTCTGGCGAACATCAAGATGACGGCGGCTCTTGCGGTGACGAAGAAGGCCATCGAGAAGGCCGATATGATGACCTTCGTCAAGGAACGCGGCGTGCCCGGAATCGCGCATACGCAGGGCCATATTCCGTCCGGTGTCCCTTTCATCGGACATGCCTGCGACGCGATGATCGCGGGGAAGATGAAGAGAGCGATGATCATAGGCAAGGGAAGTCTCTTCCTCGCTCGTTTGACGAACCTTGCGGACGGCGCTTCTTTCCTTCTCGAGCCACCGACGGGCAAGAAGAGCGCTGTTTCGGCAGTCTCGAAAGACGATATCAAAGCGCTTCTCCTTGAGGTTCTCTCCGAGCTGTCCGGGAAGCTCGCATAGCCGGTGGTGGCCAAGATGTCCGAGATTAAAAAACTCATCGGAGAGGCCCTGGCGGATATCGTAAATGAGGCCCGTACGGGCGGACCCCGCGTTTCCGTGGGGCTTATGGCGCTGGGCAGCGAACTTGGTGGAGAAGAGCTGGCGCGAGGCGCGATGCTCGCTTCCGAGAATTCCTCACTCATTGAAGTCGTGATGATCGGGCCGCGGGATACCCGGTTTTGAAAAGCTCTCCTGGATAGAAACCGAGCCGTGTGAGAAGAGAATGTTGCCGCAGCTATGGAAAAGGCGCTCGCCGAGGGGCGCATTTCCGGCGCCGTCGCACTGCACTATCCGTTCCCTCTTGGTGTGACGACTATCGGAAGAGTGGTGACACCGGGCAAGGGAAAACCTATGATCATCGCCTCCTCAACCGGGACTTCCGCAACGGGCAGGGTTGAGGCGATGGTCCGAAACGCCCTCTATGGCGTCGCGACGGCAAAGGCGCTGGGAATCGAAAATCCTTCGGTCGGAATTCTCAACGTCGACGGGGCGCAGATCGTGCATAAAGCTCTGACCAGATTGAAGGAAAACGGATACTCCCTCTCCTTCGGCGCAAGCGTCCGAAAAGACGGCGGCGCCGTGCTCCGGGGGAATGACATCCTTGGCCGGAGCGATCGACGTATGCGTTACCGACACCCTCACGGGCAACGTGCTCATGAAGATGTTCTCTCCTTCACCACGGGCGGATCGTATGAATCGCTTGGCTGGGGGTACGGCCCCTCGGTCGGCGAAGGCTGGAACAGGGTCATTTCGATTATTTCCCGTGCTTCGGGAGCTCCGGTTATTGCCGGGGCCCTCGAATATACTGCCAAGGTTGTCTCCGGAAGATTACCTGAGAAAACCGCAGCCGAGCTGCTTTCGGCAAAAAAAGCCGGACTTGCGGAGACTCTTGAGACCCTTACTCCAAAGGCTGCAAGCCAGGAAACAATAACGGCGCCTCCTGCAGAGCCGACGGATGAAGAGGTCCACGGCGTGGATGTCCTCACTATCGAAGACGGCGTGAAAGCTCTTTGGAAAGAGGGCGTGTATGCTGAATCTTCAATGGGGTGCACTGGTCCCGTAATCAAGGTTGCTGCGAAAAATATTCACAAAGCTGAGGATATTCTTCGAAGTAACGGCTACATTTAGCTAACAAGAGGGAAGAGTACTATCTCTTCTCTTTTCTATTTTTTTTCGTACTGTGGTATACTGCTCTTTGAACTCTTGTGGTAATTCTCTCTTCTTTTTTGTGTAGGGGGTGGTCAATGGGTTTTCTCGTTCGAAGTATCCTTGGTTTTCTTCAGATCCATCCGGAACACCCCTTCAGTTTTTAGGGGAGGAAGCGCTTTTTCTCAACTCTTTATTATGAAAAAGGGGGAATTAGCAGCATGGAAAAAGTAATGGAAATTAACGGTATTATTAATGGAATAGTTTGGGGCCCCTGGATGCTCGCACTGCTCGTCGGGACCGGCGTATATCTTACGGTCATTCTTGGAGTCCCGCAGCTTCGTTACTTCTTCCTGATGTTCAAGGAAGTGTTTGGAAACCTCGGTAAAAAGAAAGAGGGAGAAGGCAGTATTTCTTCGTTTGCAGCCCTCTCCACAGCCCTTGCCTCCACAATAGGAACAGGAAACATCGCGGGCGTGGCTACCGCTCTTCACCTCGGCGGACCTGGAGCACTCTTCTGGATGCTCATTTCGGCTGTGTTCGGCATGACGACAAAAATGGCCGAGGTTACGCTGGCCGTCCGTTCCGTGAGAAGGATGAAGCCGGCAACTGGCGCGGCGGCACCATGTACATCCTGGACAAGGCTGCCAATGCGAAATGGCTCGCCTGGCTATTTGCCTTCTTCGGATTCTTCGCATCTTTCGGTATCGGCTGCGCCATTCAGGCAAATTCCGCTGCAGAGGGATTCAACCTCGGTTTCGGCCTGCCTAACCTGTATTCGGGTATCATTCTTGCCGTACTGACGGCCCTCGTAATTATCGGCGGACTCAAGAGAATCGCAGATGTTACCACCTATCTTGTTCCTTTCATGGCTATTTTCTATATCGTCGGCGGTATCATGGTTGTTGCCACGCACTCTGACCAAATCGGTATTGCTTTCAGCAACGCGGTCAGCTTTGCCTTCAGCGATCCCATGGCCATGCCCGGTGCAATCGCCGGTTGGACGGTTCGCGCAGCTATTCAGCGTGGTATTGCCAGAGGCGTCTTCTCCAATGAAGCCGGTCTCGGTTCTGCTCCTATGGTACATGCCACAGCGGTTGTTGACCATCCTGTTCGCCAGGGTATGTACGGTCTCTTCGAAGTGTTCACTGATACCATCGTGATCTGCACTCTTACGGCACTTGCCATCATGACCAGCGGCGTGCTTACATCCCAGCCCGAGCTTACCGGCGCGCAGCTTTCCCTCTCCGCCTTCGAGAGCGTGCTTGGCGGTACAGGAACGATGATACTCTCTGTCGGACTGGCTCTTTTTGCATTCTCCACAATTCTTGGCTGGTACTGGTACAGTGAGACATGCGGCGTCTATATCTTCGGCACTTGGATCTCTCCGTTGCTCAAAGTCCTCTGGGTTGCTGTTCTTGTGCTTGGAGCTGCCGGCGGCGTATTCCTTGGAGATAAATACGGTTTCCTTGCGAACCTTTGGGACCTCTCCGATACGCTCAACGGTCTCATGGCCGTTCCGAACCTTGTCGCGCTGCTCATCCTCTCCGGAGAGCTCAGGAGACTTGTGACCGACTTCGACAAGAAGCGCCATAGCGGAGAAATCAAGATTTAAGAGCTTTGCTCCTTGGCGAATATACCGGAAAGGGGCGGCGTGCCGCCCCTTCATTTATTTGAAAGGAGAAGGAACTCCATGCACCGTGCGACACGAATGGAAGTCCATCTTGACAATCTAAAGGAGAACTTTCAGGCTATTCGCCGTCATATCGGAGAAGGGCCTGAAATCTTCGGCGTAATCAAGGCCGACGCATACGGTCATGGCGCTGTTCAGGCCTGCCGGGCTCTCGAAGCTGCGGGATGCAGGCGTTTCGCTGTGGCTATTCCCGACGAGGCGTTCGAGTTGCGGGAGGCAGGAATCGACGCCCCTCTACTTGTTCTCGGTCCATCTCCGGAGCGTTCGGCGAAAGAGTATATACTCAGGAATATCACCCCCACAGTAACGGATCTCTCATTTGCAAGAGCGCTTGGAGCGGAGGCCGTCCGACAGGAACGTCCCGCAACGGTTCACGTCAAGGTGGACAGCGGTATGGGACGGATCGGTTTTCTGCCTCGAGATATTCCGGCTGTTCTCGACGAACTTTTGGCGATCCCCGGTCTGAAAATTGAGGGGATGTTTACTCACTTTGCCGTCGCGGACGAATACCGACTCGACTATACTGCCTATCAGTTCTCCGGCCTCCGGGAAGCGTTAGATGCCGCTGCACAACGAGGAATCCGCCTCTCTCTGCGGCATGCCTGCAATAGTGCAGGTATTCTCGCCTGCCCCGACAAGTACCTCGATGCAGTTCGTCCGGGGGTCATTCTTTACGGCATGTGGCCCTCCGGCGAGTGCCCGCGCCCTATTGAACTGAAGCCCACATTTGAAGTGAAGACCGAGGTGGCTTTCGTGAAGGAGCTGCCGCCTCGCAGCGGTGTCGGTTACGGTCTGCACTACATGACCCGGGGAGTTGAGGAAATTGCGGTGCTTCCCGTTGGCTATGCGGACGGCTATTCTCGGTCTCTCTCTATGAAGGTTCCCGTTCTCGTCAAGGGGAAACGCGTCCCGCTCTGCGGTAACATCTGTATGGATCAGGCGATGGTCAATGTTACCGGTATGGGCGTCAAAACAGGAGACGAAGTTGTCCTTCTCGGGCGCCAGGGGGAGGAAGTGATCACTCCGGAAGAGATGGCTTCCGCCAGAAATACTATCAACTATGAAGTGCCCATTATGTTTCTGAAAAGGGTTCCCAGGGTCTACGTCTCCTAAAGAAGAAGGGGGGCGATTCCAGGCGGGACCGTCCCCTCCACCTCGTCGCACTCCAAAACACGGTTTTCTCGCCTCTTTTTTCCTCTTTTTTTACCTCTTTTTTCTCATCTTGAGTATAATTGTCCTGTCACAACTCAAGGAGGCGATCTCTATGAAAACGACTCTTCCATCTCTGAGAAACTTCCCCGTGGAGGAACTCACCGATTCAATGGTTCATTCTCTTGAAGAGGCTGCGGCGAAGTGCCGCATCAATGCCGTCACAATGGTAACGCTGCCGAACAGCGGGCACCCAGCTGGTTCGCTCTCCAGCATGGAGATGTACCTCACCGTGTACGGCGTTGCCGACAACACGCCGGAAAACTGCTCCTCTTTCGACCGCGATTACGTCGCCATAAGCCACGGCCACACCTCGCCCGGAGCCTATACGGCGCTTGCAGCGTGGGGTTTTTTCGACCCCATGGAGGCAGTGGCGCACTTCCGTCAGTGCGGCTCTCCTTTCCAGGGGCATGTTGAGCGCGATGTTCCCGGAATCGACTGGGGGAGCGGAAACCTCGGACAAGGTCTTTCCGCCGGAGTTGGATTCGCACTCGCACAACGCGCCCGCGGAAACGGAAAGCGAACCTACGTCCTGATGGGCGACGGAGGACAGACAAAAGGACAGAGCGCCGAGGCGCGGCGGATTGCCTCGAAGGAAAAGCTGTCGAATATCACGGCGCTGGTGGACTGGAATCGCATTCAAATTTCGGGCTCGTTGGAATCAGTGATGCCCGCCGATATTCCCGCTCTCTGGAAAGCGGACGGGTGGAACGTGCTGGAGTGCGACGGGCACTCTTTCCGTGAACTCTACGCTGCGCTGAAGCAGGCCTCGGAGAGTGCAGTGCCCACAGTCATCCTCTGCCGGACAGTCATGGGCAAGGGCGTGCCGTTCATGGAAAACAGCTCCGAGTTCCACGGGAAAGCGCCGCTCAACGATCTCTATGTCCAGGCGATGCACGATCTCGGGGGTGAACCGTCGTTGCTCGAGGACGCGAGGAACAGAAGAACGTCAGTCCAGCTTCCAACGGGGAGACATATTTCGACGTCCTCCCCCGGACTGGATACGGGCGTACCGCGCATCTACACCCCCGACGCGAAGAAGACCGACAACCGTTCCGCCTTCGGTTCCGCCCTTGCCGACATCGGAAAGATGAACTATAAGAAGGAAGGACGCACGCCGCTTCTTGTCTTCGATTGCGACCTTGCTGGTTCGGTCAAAAGCGGTGAATTCGCCGCCCTCTGCCCGGAGTGGTTTATCCAGACAGGCATCCAGGAACACGCCACGGCGACGGTCGCAGGGGCGGCTTCCACTGCAGGAGTCGCGGCCCTCTGGGCCGATTTCGGCGTATTCGGCCTTTCCGAAACCTACAACCAGCAGCGCCTCAACGATATCAACAAGGCGAATCTGAAGACAGTCCTCACCCACGTCGGGCTCGATGTCGGCGAAGACGGCATGACACATCAGGCGATCGATTACGTGGGACTGCTTCGGAATACCTTCGGCTGGAAGCTCGCGGTTCCATGCGATCCAAACCAGACCGACCGCGCGACACGCTGGGCGATCAGGGAACCGGGGTGCGTCTGCCTCGCTATGGGGCGAAGCAAACTCGATGTCCTGACGAACGGTAGGGGAGCGCTCCTTTTCGGCGAGGGGTATGATTTTTGTTACGGGAAGGCGGATCTCGTATGCGAAGGGAACGACGGCGCTATCTTCGCCCTCGGCGCCATGACCGGAAGAGCCTTGAAAGCCGCGCACATGCTGAAGGAAAAAGAGATTTCCGTATCCGTTTATGCGGTTTCCTCGCCCCTGCTTCCGGACGATGAGGCGCTTCGCACCGCGGCTGCTACGGGAAGGGTTTTGACATGTGAAGATCACTGTGTTGCAAGCGGTATGGGTTCCATCCTCGCGGCAAGAATGACGGAACTTCGTCTGAATGCAGCGTTTAAAGCGCTCGGTGTGCATCGCTACGGAGATTCCGGCGCTTCGGAGGACGTCTTTGCCGCTATGGGACTCGACGCGGCGTCGCTTGCCGCGGCCTTTGAGACGCTTCTCTAGGAGGCCGACGCCGTGAGTGCGCAGAGGGTCTTGCTCCACGTGTGCTGCGCTCCGGATGCCACCGTACCGTGGGCGGATCTCCCCGGCGAAGGGCTCGAAGTCGTTCCGTACTGGTACGGAAATAATATCCACCCGGCCGCAGAGGAGAAACGGCGGCGTGATGCGCTGTCCGCGCTCTCTCTCCGTATGGGCGGAAATGTTCTTTGGGAGGACTACATTCCAGAAACGTGGCTGGAAGCGGCATCGGACCTGGCGGACGAACCGGAAGGGGGCGCGCGATGCGCCCTTTGTTTCCGTCTTCAGCTGGAAGCGGCTGCCAGGAGAGCTTCAGCAATGAAGATCCCTCTGCTGTGCACAACCCTGACGATCAGTCCGCACAAGAACGCGGAACTGATAAACTCAATAGGAGCGGAGTGCGCGTCGCAGTACGGAGTGGAGTGGCTCGCGCGCGTTTTCAGAAAGAAAAACGGTTTTGTCCGCTCCGTAGTGTTATCAAAGGAATATGGCCTGTACAGGCAGTCGTACTGCGGATGCCTGTACAGCATGACGAGAGGTGGAAACAATTATGGAACAGCAGCTCGTAGGGAAGCTTCCCCCCTCGCTCCTTGAAGGGAGCGTTTTTCGTTTTTGCGGCGCACCCCGCCCTGAAGTCATCATCGGCCCCGGAATCGGAGAGGACGCGGCGCTTCTTCAGTTGCCGGAAGGGAAATATCTCGCCGTAGCCTCCGATCCTATTGTAGGTGCCCGCGAAGGGGCGGGGAAATTTCTTGTGCACATCAACGCGAACGATATCGCCTGCAAGGGCGGGGACCCCTCTTTTTTCGTGGCGACGCTTCTTGTTCCCTCCGCGGACGGTGTTCCCTTGGTACAAGCGCTCATGCGGGAGATTCACGAAGCCTGTCTCTCCATCGGCGCGGCCGTAATCGGAGGACACACCGAGCTGACTTCACGGTATGATCAGCCGGTCCTCGTCGGCACGATGATGGGCCCGACGGCTTTTGTCCACAGGGCGACCGATATACGTCCCGGTGATGTCCTCATTCTCACAAAACACGCGGGGTTGGAAGGGTTGGCTATTCTGGCCAACGATCGTCCGGATCTTCTGCTCCCTGCCATAGGTCCCGAAGGGGTGGAGGAGGCGCGGGGGTGGCTCGATCAGATCTCTGTCCTCGAAGAGGCGAGGCTTCTCCGGGGTATGGCGCGTTTCCTCCACGACCCGACCGAAGGAGGAGTCGGCGGAGGAATAGCGGAGATCATTCGCTTGAGCGGTCTCGGAGTTGAACTTGATTACGGGAGCGTTCCGTTCTCTCCCCTGACGAAGAGGGCTGTACAGAAGCTTGATTTCGATCCGCTCCATCTCATCTCTTCCGGGGTGCTTCTTGCGGTTGTCCCGCAGGGGATGGAATCCGACGCGCTGGCTGCTCTTCGTGAAAAAGGTATTCCCGGCGTCGCGGCCGGACATTTTGTCGAAGGAGCAGGCAACTGTCCGGACGATGTCCGAGAAGAGCTGTGGGGGTTGCTGGAGAGGCCGAAGGAGTTCGAAGAATGAGTTTCGAACACATTTCACGCCGTCTGAAGAGGCTGCGAAATCTCTTGGCCGAGGAGGGCGTGGATGTTTTCGTTCTTCTGGTTACCGAGGGCTATAACAGCGAGTCGGCAGCATACATCTCCGGTTTTAGGGGGAGCAGCTGCGCGGTGGTGGTATCAGCGGAAAAAGCGCTTTTAGTGACTGACGGCCGTTATGCTCTTCAGGCGAAGACGCAGTCTCCTTTTTCATTCATTTTGCAGGAGCAGAAAACGCTTCAGGAGAAGACTGCGGAACTGCTGCACGGTGAAGGATGGAACGTCGGAGGCTTTGAAGGAGAACGAATTTCCGTCGCTCTTTTCCGTGCACTTGAAAAAAACCTTCCGCACTGGAAGGACTGTTCCGTCGTTCTTCCAGCGCTCCGCAGACGAAAAGACGAAGTGGAGATTGCCGCAATCGCAAAAGCGGCGGAGATAGCCTACGCTTCTTACGAAGAAGGCCTTGGATTTATACGCGAGGGAATGTCGGAAACTGAGCTGAATGCGCTTCTTGAATACGCCCTCAGAAAACGGGGCGCGGAAGCGGGGTGGAAGGGGAGCAGCTTCATCGTCGCTTCCGGAGAGCGAAGCGCATTGCCTCACGGAAAGGCGACTGACCGGACTTTCAGAAAAGGCGACATAGTTACCGTCGATTTCGGCGCTACGGTGGACGGATACATGTCCGACCTTACGCGGAACTTCTCAATGGGGCCGCTTTCGAGTGGAGCCCGCGAGATCGAGTCGGTGCTTCTGGAGGCTGCGGATACGGCTGCGGCTGCCCTGAAGGCAGGGGTGGAAGGAAAGTTCGTCGACTCGGTAGCGCGCGGTATTATCGCTTCGAAAGGGTGGGGGAAGCACTTCTCTCACGGACTGGGACACGGTCTCGGCTTGGAGATCCATGAAGCGCCTCGTCTTTCCCCTGTATCGAAGGATATTCTCCGTGAAGGGGATATCGTGACAATCGAGCCCGGTATCTATATTGAAGGGTGGGGGGGTATGCGCATCGAGGACGACTATCTGGTGACGTCGACAGGCTCGGTCTGTATCTCCGGCGGAAAAGGCAGAAAGACTGCGATTGTATCCGTATGATTCCGGAGGATCATCTGGGAAGAAACAGGATTTTGGCAACCGCCGGTTGCCTTTTTCTCTGTGCCCGATATAATGAAGTTGGATCTGATTCCGAATTGATGAAGGGGGCAATATCATGAAGAAGTACGTGTGCACCGTATGCGGTTACGTTTACGATCCCGCCGAGGGCGATCCCGATTCCGGAATCGCTCCGGGGACGGCCTTTGAAGATATCCCCGATGATTGGGTCTGCCCTGTCTGCGCCGTAGGGAAGGATATGTTCGAGCCTGAAGAGTAGTCATTCGGATGCGATCTCGAATCGAAAAGAAGGGCCCCTGCGGGAGCCCTTCTTTTTCTTGAAAAGCTACTGATTACATGATGCGCATGATACACAGCGCCGCTTCTTCCATCTCCTCCCTGCCTAGGGAGGAGGACTCCAGCGTGAGCGTGCTGTTCGCTTCCAGCGCAACAGCGAGAGAACGACCGACCGAGGGAATTGTTTCAAACACAGCCGTTTTTCCGTCAAGGGTGAACACTTCGTACGTCGAACCGAAGCCCAGAGGGCGGTCGTCCGTTTTTGTCCCCTTTGGTCCGGTAACAAGAGAGCCTGCTCCCGGCCCCGACAACAGGGTTGCTTCTAGGATCCCCCCCCTCTCCGACCGGTAGGTTCGGTAGAGCCACATACCGAAATTCCCGGACGGCGCCGAAAGTGGCGTACTGTTCATCGCTTCCGCCGCAAACCCCGGGATATCCGGAAGTGAAACAGAGGCGAATGCCGTTCCTCCGAAGATGATCACAAACATCAGCAACGCATAAAAGCAACGTTTTTTTTGCATTTCGCGACCTCCTTGAGTCCCTCTTTCAGAAATTCAGGTACTATTGTACTCTATCGAAACGTTTTTTCCTTGCGCGTTTCTTCCTTTCTTTTCTACAGGAGGAAAGAGGGATGAGCCTGGGAATTGGGCTTTTGACGTATCAAAATTCTTTCCCAAGGGTATATAATACTATTTCTGCTGTTTTTACCTCTATTTTCGCATCGGGAGGAGTTTTTTCTTTGCACCGGTTTGCACTAAAGATATATGGATGCCAGATGAACGTTTACGACGGCGACAAGATACGAACCGCTCTTGTTGATCGAGGTTGGAGAGAAAGCCCCGAGGACGAAGCGGATCTCGTGATCCTTAACGGGTGCAGCATTCGGGACAAGGCGGAACAGAAAGTGTGGAGCGATCTTGGTCGTTTTGCCGTTCGTTGGAAGAATGAACGTAAGCCGATCGTCGCAGTGACGGGCTGCGTTGCTCAGAGCGTCGGACGGAGGATGGCGGCCCGTTTCCCGTGGGTTCGTTTCGTGTCCGGCCCCCGGCACATCGGCGCAGTTCCTGATGCCTTGGAACAGTTGTTCTCGGAAAGGGACGGAGAAAAGGCCGGCGGCAAAGAGGAAACGATCTTTCTTCTGGACGACGATCCAAGAGCGTTCCTTGATCTCCCGGGGGCGCCCACGGAACGCGTGAACCGCTGGAGGGCATTCGTCACAATCGCGCACGGCTGCGACAATTTTTGTTCATACTGTATTGTCCCGTATGTCCGGGGCCGATTTGTTTCACGTCCTGCTGCGGATATTCTGGAGGAGATGCGGACGCTTGTAGCCGACGGCGTCCTTGAGATCACCCTCCTTGGACAGAACGTCAATAGCTACGGGAGCGATTTCTCAAACGGCTACAGATTCTCATCGCTGCTTCGAGATGCGGCCTCTACCGGCGTTCGTCTCCTGCGCTTCGTTACGTCGCATCCGCGGGATTTCACCCCGGATATCGTCGAAGCCATGGCAGAACATGCTGATGTGCTTTGTCCTTCGATAAACCTCCCCATTCAGTCAGGAAGCGACCGGATATTGAAAATGATGAACCGGGGGTACACCCTCGAGCAGTACCGCGCGGCAGTATCGTTGATACGAAAACTTCTTCCAGACGCAGGGTTGACGACCGATCTTATCGCCGGCCATCCGGGAGAAACGGATGAGGACTTTGAATGCTCGGTACACGCCTTGAAGGAGTTCCGTTTCGACCTGGTCCACTCGGCTGCCTACTCTCCTAGGGAGGGCACCTCGGCGGCAGCCAGAGAGGATCAGATATCCCGTGAAGTCAAGATGGCGCGTCTCAATGAAATCAACAGGATCCAGTCGGTCATAGCGCGAGAGATCAACGAATCGCTCGTGGGCAGAAGCTTCCATGTGCTGCTTGACGATGTCGCGCCGAAGGGGAAAGGTCTCCTCCAGGGAAGGACGCCATCGGACAAGGTCGTCCTTGTGGAGGGCGGGGAGGAACTCCTCGGGCATTTTGTCTCCGTGGAGATAACGGGCGGAGAAAATTGGTGTTTGAACGGGCGCGTACTGTACGTCGAAAACTGAAGGAGGATACAGTGAAACCATGAAGAACAACGGGAGCCTTAACGGGAATCGTCTTGCAGGTTTCGCGTTTTTTGCCCTTGGTATCGGCTGTTTTCTTCTCGCGGGATTCTTGGTGTACCTCTTCTCCGGCAAGTTCGTGAATACTCCTTCGGGGATGAAAGCCGGTCCTGCGCTCTCGTTGTCCCAAGCTCCCGCGGTAACGGAACCGGCGGCTGCCGTTCAGAAGGATCCCCCTTCTGCCAAGAAGGCGTGGGTTCTTTATGTTACCGGTGAAGTGTTTTCGCCAGGAGTCTACCATCTTCCTCCTGAGAGCAGGGTCTTTCAGCTCGTTGAAGCTGCCGGAGGATTGACGCCGAAAGCTGACCCGGTACAGGTGAACCTGGCTGCGCCGCTTGGGGACGGTATGCATGTTCACGTCCCCGCTCTTCTTCCTCCGGCCCCGCTCTTGGAGAGAGCGCCGGGGGGAAGCGGCTCCCCTGCGCCGGGAAAGTCTTCATCCTCCGTTACGTTCCCCCTCGAGTCCCGGCCTGCGGTGCTCCGAAACGCTATCCGCTCTTCATCGGGGGGACTGGTCGACGTGAATAATGCCACTGCTGCCGAACTTGAAAGGCTTCCTGGCGTCGGTCCGGCTATCGCCCGTTCTATTCTCGAATTCCGGCAGACTATGGGGCGTTTTTCGTGTGTGGAAGATTTGCTGAAAGTCAAGGGGATCGGCACGAAAAAGCTTGAAGCGATGAGGAATTCTGTCGCTATCCAATGACGGCGGAGCGAACTCTGTCCAAGCGTGTCCCCCGTGCGGAAAAGAATCTTGCTTCCGTCCCGTTTGTCCCTCGGGAGGGAGCGGCAAGGGCCCCGCTTATCTTCATTCTCGCCGGTCTTTCCGTCTCGATTGCGGCTGTTTCGCGGGAGATCCCCGTACTTGTCGCTTCATTACTTGCTTTGCTGACAGTGTGGGGGCTTCTTCTTATCCTCTCGGAGTATCGTCCGCCCCGTTTCTTCTTCTATGTTGCTTTTCTTTCGCTTCTCGCGTTCGCTTGTGCGTTGTCTTGCGGCTATCGTCTTGTGAGTGCCGTAAACATCAAGGCAGGCGTTCTTCAGGACGAAGGAACAGTTGTTCTGGAACGGTCTTGGGGGAGTAGGCGGATTGTACTTGTGGATGCTTCGTCTGGAAGGTACCTGATGCGGCTTCCTCCGAACCGGTATGTTCTCGAAGGGGATACGCTCTCCTTCTCCGGCAGAGCGAAAGAGATCGCTAGCCGCCCCGGCTCTTCCTTCCGGGAAGACCTCTACTGGGAGGCGAGGGGCGTCTCGATCGAGATTCTCCCCGAATCGATTACACGGAAGACCGGCGGATGGTCGCTCTCCCGTTGGAGAACGGCGCTCAGAAAACGGATTCTTCTCACGCTTCCGTATCGGACAAGAGGGTATCTTCTTGCGGCTGTTCTCGGTCTACGCGATCCTGATCTGACGGAAGCCCACAGACGATGGGGGACGTCGCACCTCCTGGCGGTTTCGGGTTTTCATGTCGGTCTTGTAGCGTTCGCGGTGTGTGGCGCTTTCTTTCCTTTCCGGCTCTCCGGCTCGTCTGCTCGCGCCGCGCAGCGGCCGTTCTTTCGAGTCTCTTTCTCTGGGGGTACGTTCTTCTCGCCGGAGCGGGCGCCCGGGGCTCTGCGCGCTGCGCTGATGATTCAGTCGCTCCTGCTTAGGCAAGGTTCTCGGACGAAAGAATACTCCGATGAATTCCGTTTCCCTCGCTGCGTTGCTTCTGCTTCTCTGGCGTCCCGCCTGGTTCTTCGACATCGGCTGGCGTCTCTCCGTGATGGCCGCGCTTCTTCTTGCGGGTCTTGGAGAGCGCCGCCTCTCATTCTGGATGATTCCGGTTTCGAGCCTTCTCATTTGGTTGGCCGCATTCCCTCAGGTCACGGCTACATTCGGAAAGGTTCCCGTCGCCGGAATAGCGCTTAACCTCGTCGCGCTCCCTCTCTTTTCACTGCTCTATCCGCTCGCGCTTTTTCTTTCGTTTCCTTCACTGCTTTCCTTGCCGGGGGGGAGTGCTTTTTCGAAGGGGGATCGCAGAAGGGCTTTTTACTCTCTGGGAGTGGATTGCCGACAGTGTAATGCTCTTCTTCCCCTGGACCCTCTCCTGGTCTCCGTTGCTCGCAAACGCTCGGAGGAGGACTGTTCCTCTTGTCGGTAGGAGGAGGCCTCTTCCCCCTGAGAGGGCGGACGATCGCGGGCGCGGGTATTTTCCTGATTGCGGCGGTGTTTCCTTCTGTGAAACGAAACTCTGCTGGGCCCCGTTCACTGCTTCCCGGCCTGCGGAGCAGGCGCGCTCTTGAGTGTTCCTTGAAGATATTTCCGGTGGTATAATAATCGGATGTTTAAATCCTTCCGTTCAAGGAGGAAGATATTATGCTGCTCGTTCTCGACGTTGGGAACACCACGACGGTCATTGGAATCTACGAAGGCGAAACTTTGAAAAAACATTGGCGTCTTATGTCCGAACGTCATACTTCGGATGAGTTTGGGATCTATCTTCTCAATCTACTTTCCATCTCCGGAATTCCGCTGAAGTCGCTTGAAGGCGTCATCTATTCGAGCGTGGTCCCTTCTCTCGATACAGCGCTCTCCGAGGGATTGGAGGAGTATCTCGGCGTCGTTCCCGTAAGGGTCACGGCAAGTCTCGACCTTGGGATGGAGATCACCTATTCTCCGAAGCACGAGGTGGGAGCCGATCGGCTTGTTAACTCTGTCGCCGGGAAGGCTCGTTTCGGCGCCCCGCTCATTGTCGTAGATTTTGGAACCGCCATCACGCTTGATATTCTTAATAAAGAAGGCGCATATATCGGCGGAACCATCTCTCCCGGACTTGTCACAGGGATGGAAGCGCTCTTCGGCAGGACGGCGAAACTGCCGCAGGTCTCACTCGAACCTCCAAAGAGCGTCATCGGAAACAATACCATAGGGTCAATCCAGGCCGGTATCCTGTTTGGCAACGCCGGACTCGTCGACTCTCTGGTACGGAGGACATGGAGCGAATTGGGAACGAAGACGCCTGTTGCCGCCACGGGAGGACATGCTTCGGTCGTCGCGTCGCTCTCGGAGACAATTACACATGTCGATCCGTGGCTGACGCTCGAAGGACTGCGCCTGATCTATGAAAGGAATCGTGCCAGGTGACGCTTGACGAATTGCCTGTTCCTCCGCTCTCCGTAGCTCATCATCCGATCGAGATAGGGGGGCTCCGGCTTGCGAACCCGCTGCTTCTCGCGCCCTTGGCAGGAGTGACCATACCCGCCCTTCGCCTTCTCTACTCAAAACTCGGCGCCGGGGCGGTGCATACAGAGATGATAAGCTGTGCCGGACTGCTCGCATCGGAGAAGAAGCCTCGAAGGAAAAAAAAACCAGGCGAGGAGGAATATGAGATCTTCTCCCGGGGATCGAAGACTGAGCGAATGCTTGCCGTCTTGGAGGGAGAATCGCCCGTAATAGCCCAACTTTTTTCTGGAGATGCGGAAACCATGACCAGGGGGGCGGAGTATGCCTCTCGGAGCTCAGAGAAAAATCGTTGCTCTGGGCATAAATATGGCCTGTCCGATGCCAAAGGTGCTGAAGAAGGGCGCCGGATCGAAATTGCTGGAGCGTCCGGAGATAGCCTTCGAAATGGTGAGGAGGCTGGTTGCCCTGGGGTTCCCTGTCTGGCCGAAGATACGTAAGTGCCCGTCAACGTTTCCGCTGACGACGGAGGGCGTTCTGCGAAGGGCTTCTGGAAGCCGGCGCCGCGACGGTGACCGTGCACGGAAGAACGCCCGCGCAACGGTATGCCGGAGAAGCCGAGATTACATTGCTTCCGCGTTTAGCAACGCTCTTTCCGGGAAAAATATGTGCCAGCGGAGATGTTTTTTCCCCTGAACGCGTCGCGGAATACCTCAACGGAGGGTGCGCCGCAGTGATGCTTGCTCGGGGAGCGATCGCGGATCCGTTTCTTTTCCCGCGCACACTGGCCTTTCTTGGCTATGAAGTGCATAATAAATACAGAAATCCCTCCCCGGATTTCCAACTTTCCCTTCTTCTGGATTTCGGCGAAAACGTTTGCGCCGAATCGGGGCCCGGAATCGCCGTTCTCATGGTGAAGCGGCTTCTGTCGGGTATGTTCAAAGGGCTTCCCGGAATTGGCGAACTGCGGCGCGTCGCCGCGCACATCCTCTCCTGGAAGGATCTTCGAGGGAATACTTGAAACATGTGAGGTTTATTTTGAAAGGAGAGAGGAACATAGTGGATGCGCATCATGAACAGGAAGTTTTGAACCCCGTTCCCGGAGGAGATGAGACCGGCCCGGGCGACGAAATAGTCCGCCAGAGGATGGACAAGTTGGAGCGGTTGCTCTCCGAGGAAGGGTACAACCCGTATATCCTGGAGAAGTGGGAGCGGAAGCATCAGTTGGAATACGTCCGGCGGCATTTCGACCACCTCGAAGCCGACGAGATGGACGAGTCCGTTTCCGTCGTCACTGCGGGAAGAATCATGACGCTTCGGAAACACGGGAAGGCGATGTTCGCCAACCTCGCGGACGAAACGGAGACGTTGCAGCTCTATCTTCAGTTCAACGCGATGGGGGAGGAGCAGTACACCTTTGCAAAAAAGTGGGTGGACACCGGAGACTGGGTGGGCATCGTAGGACATCCCTTCAGAACGCAGCGCGGGGAACTGACGATCCATGTGCGGCAGTGCGTCCTCCTCTGCAAGGCCCTCCGCCCCCTTCCCGAAAAGTGGCACGGCCTGAAGGATACGGAGCTGCGCTACCGTCAGCGATATACGGATCTCATCGCGAACCCGGACGTGCGCGAGACGTTTCGCAAACGCTCCAAGATCATCTCCTCGATCCGGAAGACGCTTGAAGACCACGGTACGCTCGAAGTGGAGACGCCGATTCTTTCGGTTCTTGCTGGAGGCGCCAACGCCCGCCCGTTCAAGACGTTCCACAACGCACTCGGGATGGAGATGTACCTGCGCATCGCAACGGAGCTCTACCTGAAGCGTCTTGTCGTCGGGATGTTCGGCAGGGTCTACGAGATGGGGAAGAACTTCCGAACGAGGGGCTCGACACGATGCACAACCCCGAGTTCACCGCGATGGAGGTCTACTGGGGCCTATGCGGATTACGAGGATATGATGGCGCTCACGGAGGAGATCATTAGGAACGCCGCGGCTGTCGTTTCGCGGCCCAGATTCCTTCGGTCCCGTGCGCTACCACAGGATGTGGACCTCGATTTCGACAAACCGTTCAAGAGAGGCTCGATGCTTGATCTTGTGAGGGAGTACACCGGAGTCGACTTCCGTACCATCACCGACGACGACGAGGCCCGGAGAATAGGCAAGGAGCGCGGCGTGGAGATCAAGGGAACTGAAAG
The DNA here is from genome assembly GCA_963668335.2 of Aminobacteriaceae bacterium. GTDB lineage: Bacteria > Synergistota > Synergistia > Synergistales > Aminobacteriaceae > JAAYLU01. Next base: position 74,871 of record CAXXRY010000032.1, read on the forward strand.
CCGCTTTACAGTGCTCAGCCTGATGTTCGAGACGTTCGTCGAAGAAAAGCTCATTCAGCCGACATTCGTTACGGGACACCCTACGGAGATCTCCCCGCTCGCGAAGCGCGATCCGCAGAACCCTGACTACACCAGGCGTTTCGAGCTGTTCATCTGCGGTAAGGAAGTCGCCAATGCATTCAGCGAACTGAACGACCCCATCGACCAGAGAGCACGCTTCGAGGACCAGCTGAAGAAGAAGGAGGCCGGCGACGACGAGGCGCACGACTTCGACGAGGACTTCATCAACGCGATCGAGACGGGGCTCCCCCCGACCGGCGGGTTGGGCATCGGCGTTGATCGTCTGGTGATGTTCCTTACGGATTCGCGCTCCATCCGCGACGTAATTCTCTTCCCGACGATGAAGCCGCTCGTCTCCCAAAAGCAAGGACGCGCCGGAGGCGTAGAAAGAGAGGCGTCGTTCAGGTGGCCGAGAGCACGATACGCCGAGTCCCCGAAGAAGCGCGTTCGCGGGCTGTTTTGTTACGAGAGGAAATCCTGCGGCACGAGCATCTGTACTATGTACTGGACAGGCCGGAGATTACGGACGATCAGTACGACGCGCTCTTTGCCGAGCTGCGGCGGCTGGAGGAGGAATACCCTTGCCTCCGGTCGCCGGATTCCCCGACGCAACGAGTAGGAGGAAAGGCAGCCGAGGGGTTTACAAAGGTTCAGCTCTCAGTTCCTATGCTCAGTCTCGACAATGCGCTCGATACGGAGGAACTCTCGGCATTTCTCACCCGTACCGCACCGTTCGCCGGTGAACACGGCTATCTCTGCGAGCTGAAGATCGATGGCCTTGCCGTTTCTCTTGTGTATGAGGATGGCGTCTTCGCGCGGGGAACGACACGCGGGGACGGGAGGACGGGCGAGGATGTCACCGCGAATTTACGGACTATACGCAATCTCCCGTTGCGCCTCTCGGGTCCATTCCCTCAGAAGATGGAGGTACGCGGCGAGGTGTTGCTTCAGCGGCAGCACTTCGCCGAGCTGAACATGGAGCGGGAGGAGAGGGGAGAGCCCCTCTTCGCCAACCCGCGGAATGCAGCCGCCGGAAGTCTACGGCAACTTGATCCCGCTGTCGTGGCGGAACGCCGCCTCTCAATTTTCCTCTATACTGTCGTCGACCCCGTTCTCTTCGATCTCAAGACGCAGGAGGAGGCGCTTCGCAAGCTTGCAGTGCTTGGACTTCCGGTGCAGCCCGCTTGGAGGCGTTGCGCCGCGCCGCAGGATGTGCTCGCATTCGTCGAAGAGCAGCGCGAGGGGCGCTTTTCGCTCCCCTACGCGACAGATGGTGTTGTGGTTAAACTGAACTCCATCGCAGCATGGGGCGAACTTGGAGCAACGTCGCATGCGCCGCGCTGGGCGATCGCCTTCAAATACCCGCCGGAGGAAAAGAGTACCCGCCTGGAGGATATCGTCGTCTCCGTCGGACGTATCGGCACCCTTACTCCGGTTGCGGTTCTCTCGCCTGTTACTCTTTCGGGCTCGGTCGTGCGGAGGGCAAGTCTCCACAACGAAGACGAACTCCGTCGCAAGGGATGTACGCATAGGCGATATGGTGCGCGTCCGCAAGGCCCGGCGAGATCATCCCGGAAATACTCGGTCCGGTGCTTGACGCGCGAACCGGGGAGGAACGGGAGTTCATTATGCCCGAGCGCTGCCCTGCATGCGGAACGCCCGCAGTACGTCTTGAAGGAGAGGTTGCGCTGCGCTGTCCGAACCGTTCTTCCTGCCCGGCGCAGCTCAAGGAAGGACTCAGACACTTTGCCTCGCGCAGCGGAATGGATATCCGGGGGCTGGGAGACAAGATCGTCGATCAGCTCGTCGAGAAGGGGCTGCTCCGTTCGCTTGCCGACCTCTATACGTTGGACGAAGAGACGCTTGCCTCGCTTGATCGGATGGGGGAGAAGTCCGCAAGGAATCTTATCAACGCACTGAAACAATCGAAAGACCGTCCATTTTCACGCCTTCTCTCCGCCCTCGGTATTCGTTTTTACCGGTTCGCGCAGCGCGGAGATTCTTGCGGAGGCCTTCCGTGATCTCCCGACGCTTCGGAACGCATCCGAGGAGACGCTTGGTGTGGTCGACGGTGTGGGGCCGGTAATGGCGTCGGCCATTCGTTCTTTCTTCGAACAGCCTGAGAATCAGAGACTTCTTGAGCGGTTAGAGGCGGCCGGAGTCAGGGGGACGCTTTCCACGACTTGAAGACGAAGGGGAAAACAAACCCGTAGGTTCTCTGCCGTTCGAGGGAATGCGGCTTGTGTTTACCGGCGAGATGGAGTCCATGACGCGCAACGAGGCGGAGAAACTGGCAAAACGCCTGGGGGCCGTATGTTCTTCGAGCGTCAGCAAGAAGACGTCGTTCGTCGTGGCGGGAAGAGATGCGGGAAGCAAGCTCTCGAAGGCAGTCTCGCTTGGCGTAAAGGTAGTGGATGAAGAAGAATTTCTTGAGATGGCTCGGGTAGCGGACGAAGCGTGACCTTCATTTACCGCGCTCTCCATTTCATGCAGATTGGAAGGAAATTGAGAAGACCGGCGGAACGCTTTTGAGCATTTTCTTAAAGTAATATAAGGAGAGCGGGAGCTTTCCTTCTCGTGCGTTTCTCGGCGTGTGCTTTTCCTGAAGCCGTTTGGGAAAGCGATGCGCCATATCGTTCGCCGTCTGCTTATCAGGAGGTTTGAATGCAATGACACCCAGCGACACCGGCGCGTATGCGCTGGACACGAAGGCGGTGCGGCACGTAGCTGATCTCGCCAGGCTCCGCGTTGAGGACGAAGAAATGGATGGGCTTGTTCGGCACTTCGGAGCCATCCTTGAGCATTTCAATGTGCTCTCCGCGGCCGGAAAAGAAGGGCGTCTCGATCTCGACGCCGTCGATCCGTTTCTCTTCTCGGATACGGAAATTCCCCCTGCACGGGACGACGTCCCAATCGTCCTCGAGCGTGCGCGAGGATGTTCTTGACTCGGCCCCGCGAAGGAAAGACTCTTTTTTCATCGTGCCGAGAATTCTCGAGCAGAATGCCGGAGAGGGCGCATCCTCACCGTCCGGTGAAGAGGAGTCCTCATCATGAGCCTCTCTTCGCTCTCCGCAGTCGAGATTGTCCGAGGAATACGGAAGCGGGACTTTTCCGCCGCTGAGATCCTCACATCCTTTTATAAACGTGCAGAAACCCTCGAACCCTCTTTGCATGCACTCCTGCATCGTGCCCCGGAGATCGCCGAAAAACATGCCGCAAATGTCGACGCAGCCGTCGCGCGCGGGGAAGACCCGGGTCCTCTTGCCGGAGTGCCCGTTGTGCTTAAGGACAACATGTGTGTCCGCGGAATGCCCGCAACCTGCGGAAGCAGAATTCTGGAGGGTTGGATCCCTCCGTACGACGCTACGGTTACCGAGCTTCTTGAGACATCCGGAGCCGTCGTTGCCGCGAAGGGTAATATGGACGAGTTCGCCATGGGGAGTTCAACGGAGTTCTCCGCCTTTGGACCGACCTCGAACCCCTGGGATACCAAGCGCGTTCCGGGCGGAAGCTCCGGCGGAAGCGCCGTCGCCGTCGCGGCCGGATACACTCCGCTTGCCCTCGGGAGCGATACCGGCGGTTCTATCCGTCAACCGGCCTCCTTCTGCGGTATTTACGGCTTGAAACCGACATACGGGCTTGTGAGCCGATGGGGTCTTGTCGCGTTTGCCTCCTCGCTTGATCAGATAGGCCCCTTCTCCCGGACCGTGGAAGATCTCGCACTTTCGCTCTCCGTGATTTCATGCCCCGACCCGCGCGACGCGACCTCCAGCAGAAGAGCGCGCCCCGACTATTTCGCGGCGCTTTCGCCGTGGACAGCCCCTGGGCGGGAAAACTCACCTCTCGCCGGGAAGAAAATCGCCGTAGTGAAGGAGCTTCGAAACAAAAAAGACGCCGTTTCCGCGGATGTTGATGGTGTGCTCCAAAAAACGCTCGCCCTCTGCCGGGAAGAGGGGGCCGAGATTGTGGAAATATCGCTTCCCGTCTCCCTGGAATTCGGCCTGCCTTGCTACTACATCCTCGCTCCTGCGGAGGCGAGCTCCAACCTTGCCCGGTTCGACGGCGTCAGGTATGGCCTTTCTTCGAACGAAAAATCCCTGAAGAACCTCTATCTCAAGACAAGGGGCTCCGGTTTCGGCAGTGAAGTGAAACGCAGAATTCTCACAGGAACGTATGTTCTCAGCTCGGGGTACTACGATGCCTATTACCTGACCGCTCAAAAAGTGCGGCAGCTTATGAAAAGAGAGTTCGAAACGGCGTTCTCCGGGTGCGATCTCATCGCCCTTCCCACGGCCCCTTCTCCGGCATTTCGAAAGGGAGAGCTTGTGGACGACCCGATCCAGATGTATTTGGCCGATGTCTTTACTCTTCCGGTAAACCTGGCCGGACTCCCGGCGCTCTCCCTGAACGGGGGCTTTACCTCCGGCGAGAAGCCGCTCCCTGTAGGGGTTCAGTTCATTGCTCCCAAATGGGGGGAACCGGAACTCCTCTCGACGGCGGCGGTGCTTGAGAAGAAGCTCGGCAAGGCGAAAATAGCTTCGTGCGGTTGGTCGGAATCCTCCCCTCAGTCTGCCGCGGATGCCGTAATCGCTGGTTCTGAAATGGGGGGCGCCAGATGAAATATACCTACCTGCCGGTCATTGGCCTTGAGATTCACGTCCAGCTTGCGACAGCAACGAAAATTTTCTGTTCCTGTTCCACGGACTACATCGGCGCCGAGCCGAACACGAACGTTTGTCCGGTCTGTCTCGGTCTGCCCGGAGCTCTCCCCGTCCTCAACGGGAAGGCAGTGGAGCTCGGGATCAAGGCGGCCATGGCCCTCTCATGCACAGTCAAGGACAAGACGGTTTTTCACAGAAAGAATTACTTCTACCCAGATCTGCCGAAAGCGTATCAGATAAGTCAGTATGACCTTCCTCTGGCAGAGGGGGGCGAGCTCTTCATTTCCGGGGACGGCGGTGCGCTGAAGCGAATCCGGATTACCCGCCTGCATCTTGAAGAGGATGCCGGAAAGCTGGTTCATTCTGCTGCCGACGGTCGTCTTGAGGGGGCGGAGTTCTCGTTCGTCGACTATAACCGTGGAGGCGTCCCTCTCGCCGAGATCGTTTCAGAGCCTGATCTTCGCTCACCGAGCGAAGCCCGGGAGTATGTAACCTCGCTTCGCAGGCTTGTCCGTTATCTCGGCGTCTCCGACGGCGATATGGAGCGCGGTTCCATGCGCGTGGACGCGAATATTTCGCTACAGAAGACAGACCCCGCGACGGGCGAGATCCTCTACTGGGGAGAACGCTCGGAGATAAAAAACATGAACTCGCTTCGCGCTATAGAACGCGCCTTGGAGTACGAGATTCATAGGCAGATCGACGTGATGGAGGCTGGAGGCATTCTTGATCGGGAGACAAGACACTGGAACGACGGGGAGGGAACGACTACCTCCATGCGCAGCAAGGAGGGGGCCCACGATTATCGGTATTTCCCCGATCCCGATCTGCCTCCGATCGAAGCGTCTTCCGCACTATTGGAACAGGTAAGTGCATCCCTTCCCGAAATGCCGTGGACCAGAGAGGCCCGCTTCCGCAACGAGTTGGGCCTTCCCGAAGCGGATTCCGCTCTCCTTGCGGAGACGCCGCAGCTTGCGGATTACTTTGAGAGTTGCGTCCGGACCGGCGCCTCTCCCGCCAGGGTTTCAAACTGGGTTCGTACCGAAGTGCTCCGTGTTTTGAACGAACGAAGCATAGCCATCGACTCATTCTCCATGCGGCCGGAAGATCTCGGCTCCCTTGTGTGTCTGGTGGACGAGAGAAAACTTTCCACAACCGCGGCACGGGAAGTATTCAACGCGATGATCGAAAAAGGGCTCTCTATGGAAAAAGCACTGGAGGCGAGCGGAGGCACGGGAGGAGAACTCTCCGGCGACGCGCTTGCCGACATGATCCGAAGCGTGCTTGCATCGACTCCGGACGTCGTGGCGGAGATTCTCGGAGGCAAGGACGACAAGGGAAAGAAGAGAAAGTTCCTGGCGGGGCTCGTTATGAGGGAGACTCGCGGGCAGGCAGATGCGGCGGCTGTCGGGGAGTTGATCGAGAAGCTGTTGAAAGAAAAACCCTGAACCATTTCTTTTTTTCAAGGGGTGTATTTCCCCAGCTTTTGAAAAGAGTTTTTTTACAGTTCGTTGACTAACGGAAGCATTATGCGTAAGATATTCAAGTTGCCCTGCAATAGAGCAGAGGCAGGAACGAAACGCCGGAGGAGGTAGTTGGCAATGGGAACCCGTCAGCCTGAGAACACTCGCAGTTTCGCAATCGCGGCCCATGGAGGCGCAGGAAAGACCAGTCTCGTTGAGGCCATGCTTTTCGATAGCGGCAGTACGACCAGACTGGGTAAGGTCGAAGACGGAAACACCGTCAGCGATTTCAGTCAGGAGGAACAAAAGCGGCAGATCTCGATCAACACATCTTTGATCACAATGGAGAGGAATGGGAAAACCCTCTTCGTCCTGGATACTCCGGGATTTGCCGATTTCGTAGGAGAGATGCGCTCGGCAGTTCGCGTCGCCGACGCCCTTGTCATCGCTGTGAGCGGAACGAGTGGCATCGAAGTCCAGACGGACAAGGCCTGGGAGACGGGAGAAGAATTCGGACTTCCCGTCGCATTCTACATCTCCAAGCTCGACCGTGAGAATGCCGATTTCGGCAAGGTGCTCTCCGATATCAAAGCGGTGTACAGCGAGAAAGCCGTTCCCGTCTTCCTTCCTATAGGAAGCGAGTCGTCCTTCAAGGGCGTAGTCGACGTTCTCCACGGCAAAGCGTATATATATGAACCCAACGGGAGCGGAAAGTTTTCCGAGGGTGATGTGCCCGCCGATATGGCTGACGACGTTGCTTCGGCCAGAGAATCACTGGTAGAGGCCGTTGTGGAAGCTGACGACGACGTGATGATGCGGTATCTTGACGGAGAGACGATCTCCGATGATGAACTGCTCCCCGTTCTTCGGAAGGCGATTGCAACGCGTCTTCTTCTCCCTGTTTTCCCCGGATCTTCCACGCAGAATGTGGGCGTGCACCAGATACTCGACTTCATCGTCGACTTTTTCCCGTCGCCGCTGGAAGCCCGTTCGCGCCCGGCGAAGAAGGGCGACAACGATATAGAGGTTGCTCCGGATCCGTCCGCCACTTTCTCCGCTATCTGCTTCAAAGTCATGGTGGACCCATACGTAGGCAAGCTCTCTTTCATCCGTGTCAACTCCGGAACCCTCACTTCCGATAACAATATCTTCAACGTGAACAAAGGAGATGACGAACGCATCAGCTCCTTCAAGTTTATGACGGGTAAGGAAGGCAAGGATGTTAAAGAGATTACTGTCGGCGATATTCTCGCCCTCCCGAAGCTTCAGAGCGTCCAGGCGGGCGATACGCTCGGCATGAAAGGCTCGACGGTGTTGTATCCTCCCATCGACTTTCCCAAGCCTGTCTACAGCGTCGCGATCACGGCAAAGAGCCGCGCCGACGAGGACAAGCTCGGCAACGCGATTACCAAGACGCTGGAAGAAGATCCCAGCCTCAGCTTCGAGAAGAATGCGGAGACGAACGACAGCGTGCTCTCGGGTATGGGCGATATGCATATCGATATCGTCCTCTCGAAGATGAAAGAGCGCTACGGCGTTGACCTCGATACCAAGACGCCCCAGGTACCCTACCGGGAGACCATCCGCAAAACTGCAGAGGCGCAGGGAAAACACAAGAAACAGACCGGCGGTCACGGCCAATACGGAGACGCACATATCCGCTACACGCCGCTTGAGAGGGGCGCCGGATTCGTGTTCGAGGACAATATTGTCGGCGGCGCCATCCCGAAGGGATTTATCCCTGCGGTTGAAAAAGGTCTCCGTGAATCCATGGTCAAGGGACCGCTTGCCGGATTCCCCGTGGTCGACTTCAAGGCGACGCTCTTCTTCGGCTCCTATCACGACGTCGACAGCTCCGAAATGGCGTTCAAACTCGCTGCCCGTCTCTCCTTCAAGAAAGGTATCCTTGATGCGGGCCCCATTCTTCTCGAGCCGATCATGAATATCGAAGTCACCGTGCCGGAAGACTACCTCGGCGACGTTATGGGCGACTTCAACAGCCGGAGAGGACGTATCCTCGGTATAGACAGCAAGGGACACCAGCAGATCGTCAAGGCGCAGGCTCCTCTTGCGGAGATGTTCCGGTATGCGATTATCCTTCGCTCCATGACGTCCGGAAGAGGCTCGTTCACCATGGAGTACGATCACTACGAAGAAGTGCCGGCCGAGATTACGAAAAAGGTCGTCGCTGCACACAAGCAGGAAGAGGAAGAAGAATAACCTTTTTTCTCAAACATCAGTTCTCCCGAGAGCCCCGCGTAAAGCGGGGCTCTCTTGTAATAAGTACGTTTCCGAGGAGGTTGAAGACAATGAAAACAAGAGTGCTCGTCGTCGGTTCGGGAGGAGCTGGTCTGACTGCTGCTATCTCCGCCCGCAAGACCGGGGCGGAGGTCGTCCTTCTCTCCAAGACGGGGTGCGTAGAAGCCAGTTGCACGGCCTATTCCGGCGGACTCTTCTCCCTCTCGTCCGGGACGGTCTCACCAGACGATCACTACCGTCGCATTATGGAAACGGGGCGGTACGTCAGTGACCCCTCGTTGGTTCGGACACTCGCCGATCACTCCGAGGCCACGCTCAGGACACTTTCCGAATGGGGGGTCTCCTTTCGAATAAATACCTCCGGTCATGCGACTGTACGAAAGACCGCCCCTTCGCGAATCATGGGAGGCGGAGGGATGACCCGTGAGCTTGCCGCCATAGCGAGACGCGAAGGAATCGTCATCCTGGAGAATCATATAGCTTCACGCCTGTTGGTTGGTACGCATGGCGTCGAGGGAGTAGAGGCAGTTGACTGGAAGAAGGGGAAGGCATTCTCTTTCGGCGCTTCCGCTGTGATTCTGGCGACCGGAGGAGGCGGGGCGATCTACGAACGGACGGACAATCCTCTACGGATGACAGGGGACGGATACGCGCTCGCACTTGATGCAGGTCTTGAACTTGTGGATATGGAGTTCGTTCAGTTCTACCCGATGGGTTGGGATCAGAATGGATACCCCGTCTGGATGGTCGGTCTGGGCCTGCTTGACTACATTCCGGTGACGGATGAGAACGGAAGGGAGTTTCTCAGAGAGGCCTTCCCTTTATGGGGCGTCTCCACCGGAAAAGAAGCGAACCTCTTTGCCCGCGACCGTGCTGCGCTCTTGCTTGCGGGACATGCCGTCAAAGGGGGAAGGACGCTGCTTCATCTTGAGAAGCTCAGGGAAGAAGACCTTTCTCTCCCCGATGTCCGGGCCTCGCTATTGTTCGACCTTCCGCCGGAGAAACGTTCCGCGCCCGTACAGGTCAGTCCCGTACAGCACTATTTTACGGGAGGCGTACCGATGGATTCCGAAGGGAGAACCTCGCTTCCCGGGCTTTTCGTCTGCGGGGAGGTTTCTGGAGGTGTTGACGGAGCAAGTCGCATGGGAGGAAACGCCTTGACGAATATTCTCGTCTTCGGCCTCCGGGCGGGAAAAACTGCCGTTGAAGAGGCTCTCGTGCCTTCCGCGGTTCCCGACGCCGTATGCAGATTGCCGGAATGTTTGCTTCAATCGGAGCGGGAATGCGTTTCTCCGGCGGAAGTGCGCCGCGAACTCCGCTGCATAGTCCAAAAAGGGCTTTCTCCATGGCGAAATGCGGAAGGGATCGAGCGATGTATCTCGAAGATTGAAGGCCTGAATGCTTCAAGAAGAGCGCTGAATATCGCGTCTTCTCTCGATCTTCTGCACGCAATGGAATTACACGGCCTCCATCGTACTGCGGAGGCGGTAGGAAGGGCGGCCTTTGCCCGGCAGGAGAGCCGCGGCGTCCATTTCCGGGAGGACTACCCGAACGAGCGCGAGGAGTGGAAACGGCGTATCAGGATACTTTTGGAGGAAGGCAAGGTAACAGCCAGAGTCGGGGAGTGAACTCCGGAGTATGAACGGAAAAACCCCGCCTCTACTGAAGATGAGGCGGGGTTTCTATAAAAAAGTTTCCTAAAAGGTTAGAATTTGTCCTGCGGAGCCCACATCTCAAGGAAGTTGAACAGTTGATTCTTCCAGAGCATCATCGCGGCAGGCTTGTTCAGCGGGTTGTGGGTCGCCTTATCGACGGTGAGGGTAAAATGGACGAGCCGAAGATTCTGCGTATTCTCCATCGCGTCCCGGATTGCTTTCGGGTCAGCCGTGCCGGCGCGTCTGATTGCGTCTGCAACCCATGTGACCAGATCGTATGCGTACGCAACATTCCCTGGTTCGGCTGCCGGGGCGCCGTACTCCTTCTCGTAACGGGAGAGAAGATAGAGCATCTGCGGATTGCCAAGGTCCATACTGTAGACCCAGTAGCTCCCCTCCATCGCGTCGCCGGCGATCTCGTGCATACTTGGGCTGAAGCCGTCGCCTCCTATAAAAATCGGCTTCCAGTCGAGTTCCGCCGCTTGCTTCATAATCAGGCCCATCTCTTTGTAGAGAATGGGGAGCGCGACCGCTTCGACGCCGGTTGCTTTCATCTCAGTCAGTTGGGCGCGGAAGTCGACGTCGCCGCCGCGGAAACCCCAAACACCCTTCATTTCGCAGCCGAGTTCTTCAACGCGTGCGAGGAAAAACTCCTTGAGTCCTTCGGAGTAATCGCTTCCGATGTCGGTGATAACAGCCGTGCTCTTGACGCCGAGCTTGTTGACGAGGTAGTCGGCCATGACCTTTCCCTGATAGGGGTCGGTGTAGCAGAGTCGGAACATGTAAGGCCGCACTGTATTTGTCTTCGGATCAACGGTGACTGCGGGGTTGGTGCTCGCGGTACCTATCTGCGGGACTTCGCCGCTGTTCACAACAGAGGCTATGGCGATATTGAGACCGCTGTAGTTCGTCCCGCCGATCGCAACAACTTTGTCCTCGTGGATAAGACGGCGGGCCGCCTGGATAGCGTCCTCCTGACGTCCGCGGACGTCGTAATAGACCAGTTCGAGCGGCCGTCCAAGAACGCCGCCCGCCTCGTTCAGTTCTTTAATCGCGAGCAGCGCGCCGTCCCGTTCATGCTGGCCCCATGTAGCTCCGTCGCCGGTGAGCGTCGCCAGATACCCTATCTTGATCGGATCTCCCGATGGGGTTGCCGCAGAGGAAGCGGCAGCGAAGAGCAAAAGCAGCGCGAAGATGAAGCAAAAAATGCCACTGTGCATTCTCCTCATGAATTTCTCAACCTCCCTGATATGATCTAAAAAAATATTTGGTTAATTCTAAAGGTGGATGCTCTAAATGTCAATACGGCTTATAAAAAGAAACAAAAATTCACAGGGCGGAGAGGCCCTGTGAATTTTGATGATGCTCGTCAATCTTTGTTTTTCCGGATCAGCGGGCAACCGGATTTGCGTGGATCTTCCCTTCGTGGGGAAGTGCGGCCTCCGCAAGAAGTGCGCAGAGGCGCTTTCCTGTTTTTTCAGTAAGAGGACCTCTGCGGACCGCGAGCGTGCGTCCTTCGAGGTTCGTGATGCTTCCTTCCATCTCTATCCATGGGAGAAGCGGCAGGAGAACGTCGGCCTTCTCGGAGAACGGAGAGGATGCGGATGATAGGACGGCAAATTTCTTCCCTTCCAGGTCGTTGGCGGCAAAACCGGCTTCTTCCGGGGTCGTCCCGACGAAGAGAAGAGTACGCGCTCTCTCCTGAGCCGTGCGAAGAGCTGATGCAGGGAGTAGTCCGGGCATTGAAGAAAGCAGAGCAACGCTTCCCGCTCCTTTGAAGAGCAGGAGGTAGCGTCCTCCTGCGAGCGACGCTGCGGCGTCGAAGACCTCTTTTGCAGGCGCATCCGCGCCGATGAGGGTCAGTGGGTGTTTTGCGGCGGCGAGAAGAGCGGCCGCCTTTTCAATGTCTTCCGGAAGAACCCCCGGTACCGGAAAGAAGCTCGGCCGAAGCGACCTTTTCCTTGGCTGCAATGGCTCTGACCGCGGAAGCGAGCGCTGCGAGGACTTGCGCGTATTTCTCGGGTTCCGGGCACAGAACGACGGCTTCGCCTTTGTCGAGGAGACCGGGCGTTTCACCGATGTAGATCACCGCAGCCTTGCGGTGACGTGCGGACCTGCGTAACCAGGATGTGAGCACAGGCTGATCCTCGTCGGTGTTCGTTGCAACAAGAAGGTATGCATCGGCCTCTCCGCAGCGTATAGTGCTCGCTGGGGAGGGACCGGTCATGGAAGCGTAGGTTGCCCTGACAATATCCTTGTGTTGTGACGCTTCATTGAGAAGAGGAAGGAACTTAGCGTCGTTGATCGCGGAAAACTGTGCGTTCGGAGCGCGTAAAGCCGCGTACTCCTTAAGAGAACGCACTTCTTCGGTAGTGAGCGACGGGCCGAGAACAAACGCAACGTCATTGCACGGCGCAAGTGCGTCGAAGGCAGCGACGGCGTCGCTCCAAGAGGAGGAAGCCCCCTTGAGCGCAGGGTTGAAGGCGCCGTCGTCGACGACCTCTTTGAAGGCGTAGCGTCCCTTCACGCAACAGGAACCGCCTGTCGGCGCCTCTGGATTGTCGAGATCGGTGGTAACACGGACAATACGGGAACGTTTCCTGTCGAGATTCACGTCGAGTTCGCAGCCGACCGGGCAGAGCATACATGTGGTCTTGACGATCTGCGGTTCTTCCAGATGCGGCCAACGTTCAACGCGTTTCTCCATAAGAGCCCCGACCGGGCAGACCTGGGTGCAGAGGCCGCAGAAAGTGCAGTCGGAGTGTTCCATGTCGTTGAAGAAGTGCGGTGTGAGTACGGACTCGAATCCGCGCTTCGCAAAGTCGATGGCGTGGAAACCTGAGATTTCGTCGCATGCGCGGACGCACTTCGCACAGAGGACGCACTTGTCCATATTCCGCACATAGTACTGGTTGGCGTCCTCGAACTTTTCGATGTGCGCGCCCGCCAGCTTCTCGGGCTGCACTTCGTGCGTGGTCGCGAATTTGCGGAGCTTGCATTCGAAGACGTCGGGACAACCGCACTCCATGCATCGTTTTGCGTCGCGGAGGGTTTGCTCCTCGGTCAGTCCTTTGCTGTACTCCTTGAAGGGAGCGGCCAGCCGCGTTTCTCCTGATACGTGCGCCGCGTGCTCCTGGGTTGTACGTTCGACATCGGCGAAGTCCTCGGGGCCGAGGTCCGTCTGGACGATATCGTAGAAGAACGGTTTTTTTGGCGTTCCGTGCATCAGGTAGTGGTCCAGCGAATCCGCCGCCCAATGCCCATTGCCGATCGCCTCGATGGCGATCTTGGGGCCAGTCTGCTGGTCGCCGCAGACAAAAACTCCGGGAAGCGGCGTATCGTAGTCCTTGCCTACTTTCATCCTCCTGCCGTCGTGCAACTCTGCGGGCACGGTGGAAAAGTCGATTCCCTGACCGACTGCAGCGATGACGGTGTCTACTTCAATGACAAACGTCTCTCCCGTGGGGACGGGGCTCCGTCTGCCGGAAGCGTCGGGGGCGCCGAGTTGCATGCGTTCGCAGAGGATCCGTTCAACTTTACCGTTTCCTTCGATCTCTTTCGGCGCGGCGAGATAGATGAAGTTGACTCCTTCTTCAGTGGCTTCTTCGATCTCGATGTCGTCGGCCGGCATCTCCTCGCGGGAGCGGCGGTAGAGTACGGAGACCTCTTCCGCGCCAAGCCGGCGGGCAGAGCGGCATGCGTCCATCGCGGTGTTTCCGCCGCCGACGACCGCGACTTTTCTACCGATCGTGACGGAGGGTTTTGTCTTCACATCGTACAGGAAGTTGATGCCTCCGAGGACCCCGTCAAGATTCTCTCCCGGAACACGCATGGGAGAGGATTTCCAGCAACCCATGGCGAGGATCACACCGTCGAACTCCTTCCGGAGTGTTTCGAGGGCGATATTCTTGCCAAGCGTCATCCCTGTGCGGACTTCTACGCCGTGGGAAAGCAGCCAGTCGATTTCCGTCTGGAGAACCTGCTGCGGAAGCCGGTAGTCGGGGATTCCGTACCGCATCATACCGCCCAGGAGCATCTCCTTTTCGAAGATAACCGGGGCATACCCCTTGAGACGGAGATAATAGGCTGCGGAAATACCGGCGGGGCCTCCGCCGACGATAGCGATTCTCTTTCCGTTTTCCTCGATCTCGGGAATGAATCCCATCTTCTCGTTTCGGATTGCCCAATCACCGACGAATCGTTTGATTTCCCGTATGGAGACAGGCGCTTCGTCGACAAAGTTCCTGCGGCATTTCTTCTCGCAGGGGGCGGGACAGACCCTGCCGATGCACGCAGGGAGCGTGACATGGTGGTGGAGCACGTCAAGGGACTCGTCGTACTTTCCCTGCGCGGCGAGATTGATATAAGCCTGAACGTTGCCGTTCGCAGGGCAGGTGAGCGTGCATGGAGGACGGCAATCTCCCACGTGGTCCGAGAGGAGCAGCTCAAGGGCGGTTCGCCGTGCGCTGACGGCTCGTTCCGTTTGTGTTTTGATAACCATCCCCTGTGAGATGGTGTTCGCGCAAGCACGCAAGAGCGTTTTTGCGCCCTCGACCTCGACGAGGCAGACGGAGCAACCTCCGTGCAGGCTCAGATGCGGATCGTAGCAAAGCGTGGGAATCTCCACGCCGCACTCGGTACAAAGGTCGAGAATCCGTTGTCCCTCGTAGCCGTAGACTGTTTTTCCGTTGAGTGTGACTTTTATATTTTTCTTCATGGCAGCTCGAAATCCTCCCGACAAGGCTTATTCCACGGAAATGGCGCCCACAGGGCAGACCTTTTTGCACTGGCCGCACCGGATGCACTTTTCATCGTCGATGACGTGGGGCTTCTTTACCTCTCCTGCGATACAGGAGACAGGACAGTTCCGGGCGCACTTTGTGCAGCCGATGCACGCGGCGGGGTCGATCACGTAGTGGATGAGACTTGTACAGACCTTCGCGGGGCACTTCTTGTCCCTGATGTGTGCTTCGTACTCCTCGCGGAAGTATTTCAGCGTGGTGAGTACGGGGTTCGGAGCCGTCTGACCGAGACCGCAGAGAGAGCCTTCCTTTACCTGATAGGCGAGGTCGAGGAGCGTATCAAGGTCTTCCATGACGCCCTTTCCCTCGGAGATGCGTTCCAGGATTTCAAGCATCCGTTTCGTGCCGATGCGGCAGAAGGGGCACTTCCCGCAGGACTCCTTCTGGACGAATGCCAGGAAGAATTTGGCGACGTCGACGATGCATGTGGTCTCGTCCATAACCACCATTCCGCCGGAGCCCATGATAGCGCCCGTGGCATTGATGGATTCATAGTCTACCGGAGTGTCGAGCAGCGATTCGGGGATGCAGCCTCCCGAGGGGCCTCCGAGCTGGACTGCCTTGAACTTCTTGTTCTCCGCGATGCCCCCGGCTACGTTGAAGATGACCTCGCGCAGCGGCATCCCCATTGGAACCTCCGCGAGGCCGCCCTTTTTAATTTTGCCGGCGAGCGCGAAAACCTTTGTTCCTCGGCTCTTGCCGATTCCGTATTCGGAGAACTTCGCCGCGCCGTTCAAGATGATCCAGGGAATATTCGCGATGGTCTCCACGTTGTTGATATTCGTCGGTTTGCCGAAAACGCCGCTGTTCGCAGGGAACGGAGGTCGCGGCCGCGGCATTCCGCGCCGTCCCTCGATAGAGGCGATCATTGCCGTTTCTTCACCGCAGACGAACGCGCCCGCGCCTTCTTTTATGTGTATGTCGAAAGAAAAATTCGACCCGAGAATGTTCTTCCCGAGGTATCCCTTTGCGCGCGCCTGTTCGAGCGCGACATTCAGGTGCTTGATGGCGAGCGGATACTCCGCTCTGCAGTAGATGATGCCCTCGTCCGAGCCGATGGAGTAGCCGCCGATGGTCATACCCTCGATAATGCTGTGCGGGTCGCTTTCCAGTACGGAGCGGTCCATGAACGCGCCGGGATCGCCCTCGTCGGCGTTGCAGACGAAGTACTTTTTGTCGCTCTTTGCGCCGCGTGCGAATTTCCACTTCAGTCCCGTGGGGAATCCCGCGCCGCCGCGCCCGCGGAGGCCGCTGGCGAGTATCTCCTCAATCACTTGCTCGGGTGTTATGGAGAGTACTTTCTTGAGAGCATTGTAGCCGTCGCGTGCGATATATTCGTCGATTATTTCCGGATCGATGAGACCGCTGTTCCTCAGGACGATACGGACCTGGCTGTCCATACGCTCGTTCTCGCATGCATTGGAGGAAGGATCGAGGATTACAGCTCTCTGGACTATCTCTCCTTTGAGGACATGAGATTCTACGATTTCTTTTGCGATCGAGGTATCCACTTTTCCGTAGGTGATGGACTTCCCGTCGCGTTCTATCTCTACGAGAGGTTCCATGTAGCAGAGCCCGATACAGCCTACTTTTTTGATCTCGACATCGTCATGCCCCTCAAGAGACGAGACAAGCGTTTCGTAAATCGGAACGGCTCCGGCAGCTACGCCGCAGCTCGCCAGACCGACCTTCACGATGGTTTTGGTCACCTTGCACACCTCCATGAGCTAGTCCGCAGCGCCGTTACCCAAGGAGGCGCGGCGTACGGATTCAAGAACATCGACGGCTTTTTCTGACGTGAGCAGCCCGAAGACTTCCTCGTCCACCATCATAACCGGCGCCAGACTGCAACATCCCAGACAGGCGACGAACTGAAGCGTAAACACTCCGTCGGAGGTTGTCCCGCCGTCGGTCACCGAAAGATGCCGCTGAATTTGCTCTCCTATACGCGCCGATCCCTGAACGTGACATGCCGTTCCCCGGCAAAGGCGGATCACATGCTTTCCCTCCGGTTGCAGGCGGAACATGGCGTAAAATGTTGCGACGCCGAACATCTCCGCAGCAGGAATATCCAGCTCGTGTGCTATAAAATCCACCGCTTCCGGAGCGATGTACCCCATCTCCCTCTGGAGATCCGCAAGAAGCGGTATGGTGATCCCCTTCCTTCCCCCGATATCGGTCCGCTATTGGAAGAAGTCGCTGCTCCAAAGCGGAACTCACGGAGGCCTCCGTCGACATGGTCATTTTCTCTCCTCCTCGTGCATTTTCAGTGAAATACCCCGGTGATGGTATTTATTATACCGCGTATTCAGGACAATTTACCATCCAAAAAGAAATTCGGTATATAATAAAACTCGACCGGGAGTGAGATTTGATATATACTCCCCTCAAGTATATATCATCTATGGAGGTGTCTGTCATGATCACAGTGTATTCAACAAAAACCTGCCCTTGGTGCACTAAGGTGAAGGAGTACCTGGAAGGAAAAGAAGTCCAGTTTGAAGTGATCGACGTCGCTGCCGACAGAGAGGCAGCCATGGAGATGGTTAAAAAGACTGGACAGATGGGTGTTCCGGTAACGAAGATAGGCGAAAAGTATATCGTGGGCTACAACCCCGAAGCAATCGACGAGGAGATCACGAAACTGAATCAGTAGGTTGTATGGGAAGGAGTGGAGAAAGTGGCGAGAGGAACACGTTCAGGCTCCGATCTGCTTACTGTGTCGTTCGGAATGGCGGTTGACGACGGGGCGAATTCGGCGTCTTCCCGAGGAGTGAGCGCAGAATCGCTGAAAGAGTGCGGAGATATTCTGGCGAAAGGCGATGCCTGGCTCCGGGAGGGACGCGCCGAGAGGAGAGACGGAGTAGGGTGGCTTGCCCTTCCTTACAGGGATATCAGCGATATCGAAGAAGCGGCGGAGTGGCTGCGGGGATTCACTGCAGTGGTCCAGGCGGGAATCGGCGGTTCCGCCCTCGGTAATCTAATGGTGCACGGCGCGCTTCTTCCCCCGTATTGGAACGAACTGCCCGAGGCAAAACGGGGCGGCCCCAGATTCTATCTTGCGGACAATGTCGATCCTCGTGATAACAGGACAGTCTGGAACCTTATCGAGCCTGAAAAGACCGCCTTCATCGTCATCAGCAAATCGGGGAGCACTGCCGAGACGATGGCGAATTTTCTCTTCTTTTGGGATCGACTGAAGGTGGAACTGGGTCCGAAAAGAGCAGCGGAACATGTTCTTGTCATCACCGATGAGGAAAAAGGCGTTCTGAAGCCATTTGCCGACGAGATCGGCTGCCGTCGTCTTGTACTTCCTTCGGATGTCGGCGGACGCTTTTCGGTGCTCTCTTCAGTGGGTCTTCTTTCCGCATGCGCTCTCGGACTCGACGGGAAAAAACTGCTCGCCGGAGCCGCCGAGATGGACGAGCAACTTGCGCGGCGCACTTCTCTTTTCGAGAATCCGGCGTGGCTTCTTTCTGCACTCTCAGTCACTCACTACAGACGTGGTCGCAACATGACGGTCATGATGCCCTACGAAGATGCGCTCGAAAGGTTTTGCGAGTGGTTCGCGCAGCTCTGGGGCGAAAGCCTGGGAAAGAACGGCGTCGGGTCGACTCCCGTCCGTGCGCTGGGCGCCATTGATCAGCATTCACAGATTCAGCTGTACACTGAAGGGCCCGATGACAAGCTCTTTACCATTATCACTGTGTCCGAACCGGAAGAGGACATTTTAATCCCGGAGACGGAGGAACAGTCGCTCGTGCCGCTCGGATACCTTTTCGGCCAGTCGATGAATTCGCTGCGCCGGTACGAAGCGCTATCGACTGCCGCGGCGGTTGCTAAGGGAGGAAAGCCGGTGGTGACCATCGAGATTCCGCGACTGGATGAACGCCGGCTTGGCGCCTTGATACAGTTCTACGAACATGTAACGGCGCTTACGGGGTATGTGCTTGATGTGAACCCGTTTGATCAGCCCGGGGTGGAACAGGGGAAGAATTACACCTATGGATTGATGGGACGGCCGAATTACAGCGCACAAGCTCTTGAAGTGACCGAACTTGCCGAGAAACTCTCACTCAGGGAAGTTTCGCTCTGAGCTTTAAAGGAAAAGAAAGCCGCGCCGAGAGCTGCTTTCGGCGCGGCTTTCTTAGTATCGGCGAAACTATTCTGCCCACCCGGAATCGGGTTCGTCCACACGATCCGCCACAACGACTCCCATATTTCTGTCTCCGTCTGTGTACACCGAAAAGGAGCCGGAGTAGATCCTGACGCCGGTGTGACCGCCGAGGGTATAGGGAGAGGAATCGAAGAAATGTTCGTCGAAGAGGTTGTTTTTCCCTCCCTCGTACACTGGCATGTACAGAATACCATCTATTTCCAGGTCGGTGAAGAAGTGTGTGCCGAACGAGAGCTCGGGCATGTATCCTTCCTTTGGAAATCCTACCTCCACGATGCAGCAGCAGCGCGTAATCTCATTGTACTGGACGGGAACTCCCAGCAGCGGATTGCTCGAACCGACTCGCCCCGGCGCCACCAGGATGAACCTGGAGCCTTTCAGCAGATCGTTCACAGAACCAATCGCCCTTGCGACGTCGTGAAAACGCGTCTCCTGAGCGTAGACATGATGATCGATGTAGACAAGGTAGGGAATGTTTTCCTTTACTCCGTGCGTGACCATACGGTCCGCGCGCAGTATGACATTACGGTTTTCGAGAGAAGGTATGGTTGCCGCGGATGTCTGTTCGCTGATCCAGAGAGGGCGCGCCTGGACTATCTCAACAAGATCCTCGGTAGGATGGAATGCGAACTCGACGTCGGCGGGAACACCCATCTCCTTGTCAAGAAGCGAGAGCAAGTGTTTCATCCTGTCGAAAAAGTGTTTTGAGCGGAATGCGAACTCCTCGAAAGTAAAACAGACCTTTTCGCCCTTTCCGATGACCGAACCGTGACGGGACATCGGGGTAAAGTAACCGCCCTCCTCGTCGGGGCTGTAAATCTGGGCATAGTCGGGAAAACAGCTGTGGTAGGGGAAGATATCTTTCCATATCTGCTTGACATCCACAGTAACAAGAGCTTTCTGTTCTCTGTCGATTACCTGAAAGTGTTCCTGGGCGTGGCGCATGATGTTGAAAGGGTTCTGCCCCTCCGGACGGAGTGAAGGGAGCGTCAGTGCAAATGTGCGGGCGTACCCTCGTTTCGTGCTCGTTGTTCCCATGCCGAAAACGAGGCGGATAATGCCGTCCTCGGATTTGATCCTCGTGGTCCATCGTCGGTAATAACGGGAGAAACCGACGCCGGCCATGGTTGGGTAGTAGTATTGTCCGCGCCATTTTCCGGCGACGCGCATCAGGATAATCCCCATTCTGTCGTTGCCCAATCCGTGTTTTTGGCGATAGGCGACCGCAACCGGGAAAAAAGTACGCGCGTAAATTCTTTTTATATCTTGTTCCACGTGTGCGGTCCGTTCTTCGAGAGACTCGTCCTCTCCGTTGAATTCAAATGTGGAGAGGTATTTCCCCGCGAAGGAGTATTTTAGGGAATCCTCAAGGACGCTGCTGCTCCGGACAACGATAGGATCGGTTATTTTTTCGAGGAATCCTCTTACTGAAGCTGTCACACTGTCAGGAAGCTTCGTCGCCAAAAACGCTTCTTCAATAGCTTCTGGCGATTCTTCCTTAAGCGCTTCGAGATTCGGGATTTGTAAAACGACGCTGTCAAAAGAATCAGTGGCGATAAAAAGAGACGGCGGAAAGACCACCCGCTTCAGCGTCTCAATCCCGCTCTCCCGAAGCTTCGCCATTGCAAAAAGAAGAGATCGCCCCTTGCCCCCAATGCTCCCCTTGCCGATGATCAGGTGAGCAAACGAAGGATCATTTAAAGGATCCCATTCGAAATATCTCCGGACGATTTCTTCGTTCTCCGTAAAGGATGCGCTTTGCTCTGAAGGGGAGAACTCTCCCGACGGCGAAGGCGATACCGAGTGTTCTTCATTTTTTCCCATGTCATCTCTCCTTGAAGAGCATTGTCACTCCTTGAGGCAGGAGCGACCAGGTTCATCCGGCTGTGTTGTGCCGGAAGCTGAAGACCTGTTTAATCAACAATCGGAACAAAAGAACCGGAGCCCAGAGAATCAATCTCTTTCTTTCGACAAGAAGGAACTTCCCATCGGTCTCCTTCGTCGATGGATTTGAGTGCGTGGATTATATTGTACTTGATTCTTGGATTTCCGGCAGCAAGTTGATCAATGATTTTTTTCGCCCGCACTCTTTCCGTTTCCAGAGAAAAGGGGCAAATGTAGGGAAGAACCGGGAGTCCACGCCGGGAAACTTCTTTCGTGATTCGCCGCTCTTCCACTAGGATGAACGGACGGATGACGGTGACGCCGGAGCGGCTCTGCCAGAATTTCGGCTGAAATGCCTTGAATCTGCCGGTGTTAAAAAGATTCATAAGAGAGGTTTCGACGGCATCGTCCAAGGTATGGCCCAGGGCCAGCACATTGCAACCGGCCTCTTTCACCGCCGTGTTCAAAATACCTCTGCGGATATTCGCGCACAGGCTGCACGGAGAGCGTTCGTTTCTGATATTGATAATATCGACTATGGGATGTGCTTTTACCGAATACGAAATGTCGAGGGATTCACAAAACGCTCGCAAAGACTCTGTATTCGTTTCGCCTCCGGTTATATCAACCGTACAGGCGGAAATGGAAAACTTGACGGGGCTCCTTCTTCGCAAACCGGAAAGCGCCAACGCAAGCATCAAGCTGTCCTTTCCTCCGGAGAGACCGATCATGATTCTGTCGCCTGGAGAGATCATCCGGAACTCGGCAAGGGCAAGCCCCATTTTTTTCCGGATTGGAAAGGGCAGATCCAATGTATTTTTTTCTGTCACCTGTGTTCCTCCTCGAAAAACAGACGTGATCGTGTTAGAATAGTTCTTAAGTCCCATGCAGGGAATCCGCACGGGATTGCGCGTATCTTTAATCACTATAGCACAACGGAGCGCGTTTTCGCAGACTGTGACGGAGGTGTCCACATGGAGCAGATACAGGTTCTTATTGCGGATGATCACAAGCTATTCCGCGACGGCGTTAAAAAACTGCTGGAGTTGGAGTCGGATATCGTTGTGGTAGGAGAAGCCGGCGACGGAGAGGAAGCGCTTCTTCTCATCCGCGAGCACGAACCGGACATCCTGCTCTTCGACATCAATATGCCCAGGGTGGACGGCATTCAGCTTGTCCGAGAACTGAACAACATTCCACATAAGATGCGGTACGTCGCCATCAGCGCCTACGACGACGAAGACTGCCTCTCCGCTCTTTCGGCGGCGGGGGTTCTGGGCTTTGTCCTGAAAGCTTCCGGAAAGGTTGAGCTGCTCTCGGCAATTCGTTCCGCCGCCAGAGGCCAGCCATACGTCGATCCGCGCGTCGCCGGGAAGCTGCTCACCTCGTTTTCGCGCAGAAAAGAGGAGAATGACCAGCTCTACGAGTTAACGCCACGGGAGAAAGAAATTCTCTATTGGCTCTCGCAGGGACTGAGCAATACCGAGGTGGCGGACAGAATGGTTCTCTCCGAGAAGACTGTGAAGAACCATGTGAGCCATGTGCTTAAGAAACTCGACCTGCGCGACAGGACGCAGGCCGCTATTCTCGCGTGGCGCATCGGCTTCGCGCAGCTCTCCCCCGACACTCTGGCGCATATCCTGGAGAGCGAGGTTAGGTAGTGTGAGAATCGCCGCCTCCCGAGGTATTAACGCCTGAAGAAATGAAAAAGCAGGGTCCTGCGGTCTTGGCTGCGGAACCCTGCTTTTTTTAGGTTTCAACTCAGTTTCTTAATCAGCTGCTGGTAGAGTCGGTAAGCTGACTTAAGGTGGAGGAGAGCCAGCTTGCCTGTTGCTGGAGTTTGGCAAGACGGACCTCCGCGTTCGCGAACGACTCGTACAGTCCTCTGGCCCGCACTTCAAGGCGACGCTCGAGATCCGAAATACGGGTATCGAGAGTGGTAATCTCCGACTCATAGGTATATATCTGACTGGCAATCCGGCCTTTGGGAGCAGTGGTGTTGCCCACTTCAATCTGGCTGGTACTCACCATATTTTCGATGTACTCGTCCATGCTCGTCATAACGGTGTTCATGATAGCGGCGACTCCTTCCGGGTCCTCGCGCAACGCTTCCATGAACTTGTCGGTATCGAATTCGAGCTTGCCGCTCTTGCCGTAATCCGTGCTTTCGGTAGAGATACCAAGTTGGGACAGAAGCGTAAAGGGCGTGCCCAAACCGAGGGTGTCAAGCACGTCGTCGGAGGCGGAGAGGGAGAATTTTCTGCCCGGCGACGCTTCGATCACCAGTTGGTTGTTTACAACTTTCGCGCTCGCCATCGGAATGGGATACGTACGCCCCTGCTCGTCGTGGAGCATTTCGTAGGATGTGTTGATTTTGCTCGCGATCGTGCTGAGGGTATCCGAGGGTGTGACTTCTATTTGAGCTGTTCGCACGCCGACGGTGAGTTCGAACGTGGAATTCGAACTCAATCCCCTCGAAGCCATGGTCCCGAGGACCGTGCTCCCGGTCTTGGTAGAATACTTCGCCGTTACCGAGCTGGTCATGAGCATTCGAAGCTGCGACTTGCTTTGCCAGAGCATGGAATTGCCGTGCAAAAGACCGAACTTCTTCGAGAAGTCGTCGTCCGCGTCTTCTTGCGAGCTCTCCGACAAGCGAATGTTGATCCATTCGAGTGCGTCGTTGTACGCAGTCACAAAATCCTGTACTCCGGTCACGGCTTGCTCAGCATCCTGTGTGATGTCCATGATCACCGAGCCGGGACCGTTGATCGTCAGCTTGACCCCCTCAAGCAGGTCGTCAACCTGATTCGAGGAGCGGGTGACTGTAAGACCGTCGATCTTGAATTCCGCATCCTGAGCGGCAATCCGAGGATCTGTTGTATTGTCGTCAAGCTCAAGTAGTTCGATAATCTCGGTATCACCGGAAATAGTAAAAGCATTGGAGTCGACGGTATAAGAGACTGTATATTCTACCCCCGCCGGAGGGGCGTCTACACCAAGCCAGTGGATTTCATCAGTTCCGGCAAGGATCTCGAAGTCTGTTCCTTCAACATACTCATCTCCGTCATAGGAGACTGTAAAATTACCGGCTGAAGAATCGTCCGCCGCTGTAAAACCCAATTTATCGGCCGTTCCCGTTCCTCGCGTGATTTCCCAGTCACTTTCAGTCGTTCCCAAGCCAGTGTTGGAACTCCTGATGATGAGTTTATTGTCGATGACGGCTGCGGTGACTCCCAATCCCTCTCCGTAGGCTTCCCCTGTTGTGGGGTCTATTGTTGCGTCTACGGCGGTGTTGATTTTATCCGCAATATCCTGAAGCGAATCGGTTGTAAGCACTTCAATGTCGGCGCGACGCCCTCCCACGTTGATTTGGAAGGTCATGGTTCCGCTCAAACCGGCTTCTCCCATAGTTGTCGAGATCTGCGCGCTGAAGCGAGTTTCCGCAACTGCCTTCTGCGTAACCTCGATCTCGTGGCGGGCGATCGCCGCTGATGCGTCAACTGTTGCTGTGACGACACTGCTCGCCTCGACGCCCGACAGACCGGTAAATTCTGCGGCTTTTGCCTTGAATACGGATTCCAGCTTCAAAGGCGAGACCACGGTGCGAAGTGATTTCAAACTCGCGGAGAATTCCTCGAACAGACCAATCTTCAGTTCGAGCGTATCCTGCTGGGCCGTCCACTGTTCAATAGGTTTCCGCGCGTTCTCCAAAAGTTTATCCGCCATTGACCCCCAGTCAATCTGCGAGGAGATCCCCGGGATCGAAAAAGTCGACTGATATTCGGACATATATAATCATCTCCCTGTCGAAGGGTATTCGTTCTCCCTTTCTTATCGGCAGAGTTGCCGTTTGTCTTGACGGTTTTTTCTCCTACGTTGGAAAAAGTCATGGTACAATGTCTTCCGACAAGACAATTTCAGACGGCATGGCGAAGAAAAGCCTGTCTCTGTTTCTCTAAAGGAGGGACGTTATGAGAGTTGTCATTGATGGCGACGAACACGTTTTTTCCGAGGACATCGTCTCCAAGGAAGAGCTTTTTTCAAAGGTAAAAGAAGAAGCCGCCAGAAGAGGAAGGGTTGTCCGCTCTATAACCGTTGACGGAACATCTTTAGAGGAGGACGCATTTTTGGCTCTCACCGGCGGCGTGGAAGCCCGTTTTGAAACCGTCCCTGTACGGGAACTGGTCATGGATTCTCTTTCTGAGGGAACAAGGTATA
The DNA here is from genome assembly GCA_963668335.2 of Aminobacteriaceae bacterium. Lineage (GTDB taxonomy): Bacteria > Synergistota > Synergistia > Synergistales > Aminobacteriaceae > JAAYLU01. The sequence goes on from CAXXRY010000032.1 coordinate 100,050, forward strand.
TGAGCCATCTTTCAGCCGGTCTTTCCAAGGTAGCGGACATGTTGGAAGCCGACAAAACGGCAGATGGACTGGATCTTTTGCGGCAGGCTACAGAAGGGATCGGATGGTCTTTACAGGTGATGCATAACTGTCAAATCCTTTTGGGCATCTCTGATCACGAAGTGGGCGACGGAAAGGTCGGCGAGCTAAAGACGACCCTCGTACAAGAACTTGAGAAAGCATCTTCATCCATTGAAAACGGAAAGCATCTGGAGCTTTCGTACCGTATACGAACAGGCGTGCTTCCTGGTATCCAGCGCATGGCGCAATACATGGAAGCTCTTTTAGAAACCGGTCGAAAAGCAGTCCAGTAGTTTTTTCGTAGTATCAGGGAAGACATTATAAACGTCTCATAAAAAATGGGCCGCGTTTTTACTCTGTGTGAAAATCCGGAGAACGATCTTTTTATTTTAGGACGCTGCATAGACGGAAAAATCTGATACAATATCCCCCGATTTTGCATTGTATCCGCCCTTGCGCGGGAGCTGCGGGGCAGCCGGAACCTGTGAGGAGGCACTTCTGTATTGACCCTTCGTAAAGGACTCGTTCTGTTTCTGCTTCTTTCTTTTGGCGTTAGCGCGCTTGTTCTTGCTTCCAGCGTCGATGCCGATACTTGGAAGACGATAGTAAATGCCGATACCCGCCTGCTTTTGCTGGCTCTTGTGTTTGTCGGCATAGCTTGGTGCTGTGACGCCGCCCGATTCTGCGCTCTCGCGCGAGCGGCAGGCGAGCAGATAGGTTTTCGGCTTGGGATGGTGCTCACATGGCTGCACTACTTCGGGTGTGCAGTAACGCCGATGCAAAGCGGCGGCGGCCCTTTTCAGGTGTATGTTCTCTACAAAAAGAAGGTGCCTCTCGGCAAGGGAATTGCGATAACGCTGACAAGAACTCTGCTGACCCTTTTGATTCTTGGGCTTGTCGTTCCCGTAGCGGTCTTTATCGAGCCGGAACTTCTTAAAGGAAAGCTTTTTTTAAAAGGTGTTTTTTCCTACGTGCTTCTTTTTATTGTTGTGTCGTGGGTTCTGGTGCTTCTAAGCATTTTGAGGCCTTTGTTGATTAAAAAATGGGGGAGAGTGCTCACGCTCTGGCTGAAGCGGTTTGGGTTTGTCAAACCTGAGACCGTTCTTCGCGTTGTTCGAAGAATAAATCTCGAAGTCGACAACTATAATCTCAACTTCAGGATGTTTTTTTCATGCGGGCTCAAATGTTTTCTGCTTGCGATACTTTTCTCCATTCTGCATCTTCTGTGTATTTTCTCCGTTCTTCCGTGTCTGATAGCGGCAATGGGTCTTCCTTTTCACTATCTTCAGGCTATACTTGCGCAGGCGGTTTTCATGTTTTTGCTTTATTTTGTGCCTACCCCCGGCGCCAGCGGCGTCGCGGAAGGAGGCGGCGCTGCGCTCTTCGGACTTCTCGTTCCTTGGAATATGGCTGGAGTTACCGCAATCGCATGGCGTTTTTTTACAGAGTATCTTGCTATCGGTATGGGAGTGATTGTTGCAGTACGCTTGCTTGGATGGGGCGTTACAGAAGAACTTTTCCATAAGGAGCCGGTCGACGGAGATGAACCTTTAATCGAAGAAATTGATGATGAGGAACATAGTGACTGATATCCGGGCTTCTGTTTTCAAAATGCGGGGCGGCATCTGGACAGCGCTTTTTCTTTCCGTCTGGTTTCTTGCTGAACCTCCAGGGATGTTTCGTGCGTTTTTCGGTCTTCTCCTTGTTGTCCTTGGTCAACTGCTGCGATTTTGGGCGGCAGGCTGTATCATCCGATATCGGGGAGAGAATGTCGGCGCGGCGAGGCTTACGACGTGGGGTCCGTACGGAATTGTCCGTAACCCTCTGTATGTAGCCAACTGGTTCATAGGTGCCGGATGGGGAGTGCTGGCCGGGTGGAAGGCGCTGTTCCTCTTCATCGTTGCCTTCTGGATTCTTTACTGTACATTCATAGTTCCTCACGAAGAAGAGTACCTTTCGAAAAGATTCGGAGATGAGTACACCCGCTATCTATCCAGTACCGGGCGTTTTTTTCCTCGCAAATTCTCTCAAGAACGTCTGCGCGGGCCTTTCGATTCCTCCGTGTTATGGCGAAGCGAGCGTTACTCTTTTTATATAACGCTCGCCGGAACGCTTCTTTTACTCTTCTTTGTCCGTTAACAGCGGACGGGATCCTTCGTTGACCGCATGCTACTCCTTGAAGAGGGGGAGTAGCGCTTTGAACTCCGGCGTGCCGGAACGGCCCATAATGTGGTAGATGATGGTTTCCACCGGAAGAACAAACGCTCCCGCCCCGCGCATTGCATCCATTGCAAGGGCTGAGTGTTCAGACAAACGACTTCCGCAGGCATCCGCCGCTACGACAACCCGACGATTCAGTTCCAGAAGATCAAGCACTGCCGCCAGGACGCAAATGTGCGTTTCAATGCCGAAAAGAACCGTGACCGGCCGGTTTTGCCGGGCGACTATCTCCTTGAATCCCTCCTCGTCACAACAGGAGAAAGTGTTTTTTTCGAAGCGCAGAGCGCCTTCGGGCAGAGCTTTCAAAATTTCCTCCGTGGTGCTCCCCAACCCCTTCGGGTATTGTTCCGTGTAGCAGAAAGGAATATCCATTACCGCCGCTGCGCGCTCCAGCTTCAGAATGTTGCGATGAAGCGCATCGTGGCCCGATATAGCGGGAAGCAACCGCTCCTGCACATCGATCATGAGAAAGTGCGCTGAATCACGTCGAAGACGAAGACAGCCCATTATTTCACCTCCTGAGATTTACTCTCCAAGATTCTACACTAAAAGATTCTCTCCGTTGGTACTTTTCTCTTCTCAGGCGCTTCTTTTCCCGTACCCCCTTCTCAATGATTCCGGTAAGGAGAAAGTATTCTTCATAGAAACGGATGAAACCGAATCCGTTTTTGTTTGTTCTTCCTGTTGTGGCCTTCAGGAGTATATGCTATGCTTCCATCAGATCAGAAACACGGAGGTTGGCATGACAAGAGAACGAAAGAACGATGGTAACGAACAGAATGAAAACTGGACAGTGGGAGAGATTCTTTCCGCCATGTCGGGATCTGAATATCCGAGGTATATTGAAAAGATAGTGAACCAGGTGCAGCAGTGGATGGATGAGTCTATCAGGGCGGACAACCCCGAACAGGATATAGACCCTGTGGCCGCTCTGTTCGAGAATGTTATGGAAATGGACGGAGAGGCTCTCTTCAACAGCCTTGAATGGGTCGACGAGTATGCCGATCTCCTGCCGAACATCAAGAAACCTTACGGGAATGAAGATGTTGTTGCGCTTCATATAGGCCCCGCCGATTTTGAGGACAGTCTCCGGATGGCCATAGATTATGCCGCGCTTTTCAACCGCGGGGTGAGCCGCAGAGTGTGGCTGATCAGCGATACTTTCATCATCGGCGATGTGTATCGCTATATATCTCATATTCGGGCTTTGAACCGCCAGGGGATTGCTTTTCGTTTTCTCCTTGTTACTCCCTGGGGGTGGACCGAGATACCCCTCGCAGCCGACAGCGCGCCTTCCAACCGGATTTCCTGGAAGAATAACCGAAAGGGCGGTACGACTCCCGGTGAAGATGACAGAAAACGCGATGACCGTTTGACGAGATAGCCCTTGGGGTGTTACAATCTTCGCCGTTGCCGGGAACGTTCGGGAACACGATGTCGGGGCGTAGCGCAGTCTGGTAAGCGCGCCTGGTTCGGGACCAGGAGGTCGGAGGTTCAAATCCTCTCGCCCCGACCATTTTGGGGCTCTCACGAGAGGTTCCGGAAATCCGGAGCCTCTCTGTTTGTTTTCGAAAACCTTCTCTCGGATTGAGTGTTGACTAATACTGACCATAATGCTACAATTACACAGCGAGGAAAAGACTGATGGCCGACCGCACAGTAGCGCAGAATAGAAAAGCACGTCATGATTATTTCGTTCTTGAGACGTTCGAGTGCGGCATTGTACTCACGGGGACAGAGATTAAGTCTGTGCGTGACGGAAAGGTCAATCTCAAAGAAGGATATGCGCTTATTCGCGGGGGCGAGTTGTGGCTTGTCGGGGTTCATATATCTCCCTACGAAAAGGGGAGCTACTATAATCACGAGCCGCTCCGCGATAGAAAACTCCTGATGAAACGCAATGAGATTCTTCGTCTTTTTGCGAAGGTGCGGGAGAAAGGATTGACTCTTGTTCCTCTGTCTGTATACTTAAAAGAGGGGAAAAGAGCAAAAGTTGAGCTCGCCCTTGTGAAAGGGAAGCTTCTTCACGACAAGAGGGATTCGCTCGCTGAACGGGATGCGAAAAGAGATATGGAGCGTGCCGTACGGCGAAGTGATAGAGACTGAAGGTACAGTCGTTTACAAATGGGGGCGACTGGTTTCGACGGCAAGACGGAGGGTCTGAAAGAGCGGGCCGAGGTCGTCCGAACCTCGTTAAACGCGGACACAAAAACAAACGTCAACAATAACAATTACGCACTGGCTGCTTAGGTAGTCACGTCTTACGCAGGAGTAGCCGCCGTTTTTGCGTAAGGCGACACAAAAAGGCGGATGCTTTTCGGGGAGTGTCTCCGGCTCCGGAAAAAAGACAAGGGGGCTTGGGCGAGAAAATCCTGTTCCCGGGAGTTTCAAGCCGACAATAAATCGGGAACTACGCCCGTAGCGTTTTCACGGCTGGCCCTTGTCGGACGGGGGTTCGATTCCCCCCGCCTCCACCAATTGAGAATCGTAATAAACCGTCGCTGCTCGGTAAAATCCTAGCAGCGACGGTTTTTTTATCAAGCCATTCCACACCGTCTGTATAAGCACGATATTCTTCTCGTAATAAGACAAGAGGCGGAAGAGCGTGATACTATTACATGAAGGTACTCTAAGAAAATATCCACGGAGGTGCTGCGATGCGAATGAAAATTTCCTTGGCGTTTTTTTTGCTGCTGTTCGTTCTTTTCGGTTTTTCGAGCGCGGAAACGACGAGCGACTTTCGCCTTGACAGAGAAACAGCGCGAGTAGAAGTCGGTAAAACCGTAGTTGTACACGCCTTGCTGACCGGCTCCGGGGATGTATGGTGGAATTCCAGTGATCCTTCCGTAGCGGACTTTGTTACCGCTTCCGATGGAATGTCGGTTACGATAAGGGGTTGGAAATCCGGAACGGCTGTGATAACTGCGTACTTTTCCCCTTTCGGTTCGGAAATGCTTTATAATGCTTCATGTCAGGTGACCGTCGCGCCGAATTCCAATCCTTTCAGAGTGGCTGCAGTTCGTATCTCACAGGAGTCTCTCGTTGTTCAAAAAGGGAATTCCTTTTCTTTGACGGCTACTGTTGTTCCTGAGACGGCAACGAACAAGAATGTGACATGGAGAACGTCGAATTCTTATGTCGCGTCAGTCTCTTCTCAGGGAGTTGTGAACGGTCTGGCTCAGGGGCATACTGTGGTGAGTGTTCGTTCGGATGACGGGGGGGTTGTTGCTGAGTGTTCCGTCGAGGTTGTCGACAACGAGATCAGGGTAAACGGCATAACTCTGAATCACACTACAATAGATGTTAATGTCGATGGAACGCGATATCTTGTCGCGTATGTATCCCCTGCGAATGCTACGAATAAACGGGTTCGCTGGGTTACGTCGAATTGGGAAATAGCGTCTGTTTCGCAAAACGGAATTATTGTGGGCGTACGAAAGGGAAAAGCGGTTATCAGCGCGATCACCGAAGACGGCGGTTTTGTCGCGGAGTGCCTTGTGAGCGTGAATGAGGGGTGGCTGGATTTTGTCGACGGCTGCGCGGCCGGTTCCTTCTCCCCGTTGTTCCTTCTCCTCCTTCTGCCTCTCATTCCGCTCTTTATAGGGCGCAAGTAGAGTAAGACGAGGAGCCTGCTCGTTGTTGTTATAAAGAAAGGCCTTCGCTGGTCTCTTTTTCAAGAGAGCTGCGAAGGCCTTTCTTTTCGGAGCGCACTGCGAACGCGTTGGTGTCGCTTCAATCGATGCGCGTTCTTTTGTATTCGAGGATATGTCCCATGAATTCCAGAAGCGTCAAGGCGGCGATGCGGCATGTCGCTCCCGAGGGATCATACTGGGGAGCAACTTCAACAAGATCCACGCAGGCGATATCGAAGCGGTTCGCGATACCGCGCAGGAGCGCTGCAACTTCCTGATACAAAAGTCCTCCGGGCATAGGCGAACCGGTCCCCGTCGCTAGGGAAATGTCGAAGACATCGATGTCGATTGTCACATAATAGGCTTTTGCGGGTTTGATGGTCCCGACGATCTCATCCGTTCCAATGCGGCGAACGTCCGAAGACGTGAAGAGCGTGCTGCCGTAAGCTCGCGCATCGTCGAAATCCTCTTTGCGGCTGCTTCCCATGCCTCTCAGTCCAATCTGTGTCATCGGCCCGATATGTTCCATTTCGGACATTCTCCGCAGAGGGCTGCCGTTACCGAATCGCTGTCCTCCCGGCGCCATCGACCAATCGAGATGGGCGTCCAGTTGGATTACTCCGATCGACTCGTCTTTTTCGGCGAGAGCGCGCGCGATCGGAATAGAGATTGAATGATCACCCCCTAGGACGACCGGTATGGAATTTCTTCTAAGGATGGCCCGCACTCCCGTCTCTATACGGTCGAATGAAGTATGCACATCGCCGTGGACGATGTCGGCGTCGCCGCAGTCGACTATTTCCCAAGGGTCGCCGAGAAATGTGCGATCAAGTTCGGGGTTGTAGAAGCCTTGTGCGCCGCGCGCGTACTGAGTCGACGCTTCACGAATCCTCCGCGGTCCGAGCCGGGCTCCGCTGAGAAAGCCCACTCCGAGATCGTAGGGGACGCCTAGGATTGCCATATCCGCATTCAAAGAGTTTATGTCGAGGCATATTGGGTATTTTGCGAATGAACAGATACCCGTGATCGGCATGTCGTTTTTTCCCATCGTGGATTCCTCCTTTTTTGCTAGTATACTATACGGCGCGGGGGACAAAGGTGGCGATAGCGAACATTTGCCTGCGCGATGCGGAAGGAGGAGTTGTTGTGAGCGTTCGAACATACGGAAATACGATTCTTGAGATCGACGGGGCGTTGTTTTTAAAACAGATCGAGCTCCTTGGAGAGATTGGAACCGACCCTTCCGGCGGAAGGACCCGTCTGGCGCTCTCCGATCAGGACAAGTGCGCGCGCGATCAGTTACTGCAATGGATGAAGGAACTTGGACTTGATGTGAAAATAGACCCCATAGGGAACATCTTCGGGATTCTCTACGGAGAAGGCGAGTCCCGCGCCGATGCTCTGATGATCGGATCGCACATTGATACCGTGATCAATGCGGGACCGTTTGACGGAGTTTTCGGCGTGCTTTCAGGACTGGCAGTCGCCCGGGCGTTCATAAACGCCGGCGTGCATCCTCTTCGTCCACTTATCGTCGCCGCGTTCACCAACGAGGAAGGCGTACGTTTTCAGCCGGATATGATGGGGTCGCTCTTTTTCACGGGCGGTATACCGATCGACGAAGCTCTCGAAACGAGGGGAGTCGACGGCGCGTTTCTCGGCGAAGAACTGCGCCGTATAGGGTATAAGGGGGAAACCGAACCGTCCTTCCTTCTTCCTGCGGAATACCTTGAACTGCATGTGGAACAGGGACCGGTACTCGACAGCAAGAAAGTGGATATAGGAGTTGTAGAAAATCTGCAGGGCATTTCCTGGAAGCGGATAGAAATCTCCGGAACGGCGAACCATGCCGGGACAACTCCGGTTTCGATGCGCCAGGATGCGGGAGTCGCAGCCGCTCGTATCATTGTTTTCCTCAGGGACCTCGCCTTTGCTTCCGAAGGAACACGAACGACCGTAGGTTCTCTTCGTTTTTATCCCGATGCTATCAATGTTATTCCTTCAAAGGCTGTGCTCACTGTGGATATTCGTGATCCGGACGACGAACGTTTGGTCGATGCTGAAAGTAAACTGCTTCTTTTTCTGGAGGAGCTCCGGGCGAAAGAGGGGGTTGAAATAACCGTGGAGAACCTTGTGCGTTTCGAGCCGGTATGTTTCGACGAGGAGCTCGCGTCGATAATCGAAGACGCTGCAAAAAAGCGGGGTTTTTCTTCAATGCGCATGACTTCCGGCGCCGGACACGACGCCCAGATGCTTGCAAGGGTCGCAAAAGCGGCGATGATCTTTGTGCCCAGCAGAGGCGGCATAAGCCACAACCCTACGGAGTATACACCGGACGCGCAGCTTCTTCAGGGGGCTCATGTCCTGCTCGACGTTGCCGCCGAGCGTCTTTTCAAGGAAAAGAAGAATGCGTAGCTAAAGCGGAAAGCGTTTTGGGTTGGTGATTTTCGGTCTTTTGTTTCCGGAGCACCCGAACGCGTTCGTGTTCGTATCTCTGACTTCGAGTTCGACAACAGGAGGGAGATAGAGTGAAGGTCAGCGTTTCTTCCGAGATCGGACGGCTTCGCGCCGTCATCATGCAGCCGCCTGGCAAGGGGATAGAACGATGTACGCCGTTGAATGTCGGTGCGCTCGCGTGGGATTCCGTCCCGAGCGCAACGAAGGCGGCGGAGGAACACAAAAAATGGGTGGCGGCTGTGGAGGGATTCGGGGCCGGCGTTTTCCTCTTCGAGGACCTGTTGCGCGACGTGCTCGCGTTTCCCGCTGTGAAGGGAGAGATAGTCTCTGCTGTTTTAGAGACCGAAAAAGCCTTTCTCACGGAACGGACGCTGGATATTCTCCGCGAACATCTGCTCGGGCTTCCCCCAAGCGCGCTTGTGGAGCAGCTCTTTTTCGGCATGACGAAGGAAGAGCTGCATCGCTTTTCGGGAGAGATCGCGCTGCGCGATCTGGTGGACCGGACAAACGAGTGGTGTCTCTTCCCGATGACGAATGTGCTCTATTCGCGTGATCCTGCGGCTGTGCTTGGAGAGGGCGTTGTCTTTGGAAAGATGTTCAACCGCGACAGGGTGAAAGAGCCGGCATGCTTCAAGGCTATCTTCCGCCATCATCCCGAGTTCCGCGACACGGAATTTTCCTCCTGGTACGGCGAAGAACCGGATGATACGACTCCGGTCGAGGGGGGAAACGTCCACTGTTATAGCAGGAACGTCTTCGTCATCGGAGTGAACGAGCGCACGCACCCGGATTCCATAGAAAAAATCGCCCGAAGAACAATGCGCTGCGGTGAAATCACCGATGTGCTGGCGTTGCTCTTCGAAAATCAGCGTCTCGGACCTGCGGACTCTATTGGCCTGACCGTGCATGTCGATATGTTTTTGAACATGATCGACCATGACGCGTTTCTCTTCTTCCCTTATATAGAAAAAAAACTCTCCGTACTTCATATAACGCGAGGAAGAGGGGAGCGGCTTCGGATCGAGAGGGAGGATTCTCTGTTCGGGGCAATTCAAAAAGTGCTCAAGCTGGATGCGGTGCGCGTGATCAAAGTCGGAGGCGAGGAGAGTGAGGCGGTCGCCTTTTCCGAGCAGCGCGCAGGTTCTGGCGGGAATACGTTCAATCTCGAACCGGGGCGTGTGTGCATCTGGGACAGAAACGTCGCGACCATCAAGGCGCTTGAAAAAGGCGGGATCAAGGTCGTTCCTCTGGATGCGGACGAACTTGTGAAAGGGGGTGGAGGCCCCCGATGTTCGACGATGCCGCTGTGGAGGGACGACGTATAGCCGTCCCTCCACAGGGATGTCAGCGACCTTTGAAGAGGGGAGGGCGCTTGGCGAGGAAGGCTTCGACCCCTTCCCTCCCGTCCTCCGATGCGACGAGCGCGGCGAAGACATCGCCGCCGACCTGAATTGCGCGTTCGAGCGGAAGCGCCTCCATGCGCAAGAATCCCACCTTTCCCGCACGGAGTGAAAGCGCGCTCTTCGACGCAAGCTTTTTTGCCAGTTCCAACGTCTTCTCCTCAAGCGTTTCCCTCGTCGTCATTGTATGGACGAACCCGAGTTCGACCCCCTTCGAGGCGGGGATGAGTTCGCCTGAGAGGACGTACTGGAGCGCTTGTTTCTCCCCTATCCAACGGGCAAGCTGATACCCGGGTTCGAGGCAGATGAGCCCGACATTGACCGCTGTTGTTCCGAAGACTGCGTCCTCGGACGCGACAATAAAATCGCAGGCAAGGGCGAGCCCCGTCCCGTTGGCGAGCGCATATCCGTGAACGGAAGCTATGACCGGCTTGGTCAACGAAGCGAGTCTGTGGTTGTGCAGATCCATGAGCTTCAGGAAGCCGGGGATTTCGTGCCGTTCTTTCGAGAGCAACTCCCGGAGGTCGATTCCCGTGGAAAAGTGCTTTCCCGCTCCGGAAACGATGATGACGCGGACCTCGTTGTTCGCGTCGGCCGCACTGAACGCTTCGTCAAGACCGATCGCAAGCTCGCCGTTGAATGTGTTCATCGCCTCGGGTCTGTTCAGTTCGATACGGCAAATGCCTTCATTAACGCTGCTGAGCACGGTTGTCATTGCTGTTCCTCCTTCAGCTTATTTTCTGTCGAGCCTCGGAAGCCGCCGCGCCGACGGGCAAAGAGCGAGACCTCCTCGGGATGTGCAGCGCAACTCTTCGGGAAGCATCCTACCGGTGCTGTCGACGGCGTCGATCGTTTCGTCAAGCGGCACCGGGCTTCGGTACCCGCCAAGCACAAGATCCGCACAGAGAAACGCCTGGGATGCAAGCGCGGCGTTTCTGCTGTGACAGGGAATTTCAACAACCCCCTGCACCAGGTCGCAGACGGATCCCATCATGTTCTGAAATACCGTCGCGGCTGCGTCGCACCCTTGCCGCGCGCTTCCTCCGGCGGCCTCCACAACTGCGGCTGCGGCCATCGCACCTGCCGCGCCTATCTCAACCTGGCACCCCGCCACTTCCGCGGCGAAAGTGCTTCTGATATCGTGAAAGAGTCCTATGCCTCCGGCAGCCCACAGCGACATGAGTACTGCCTCTCTGCCGATTTTCAGGTCCTCCAGGAGCGTTGCCAGGACGCCTGGAAGCACTCCGGCCGCACCGCCCGTAGGAGCCGCGCAGACCACTCCCCCGGAAGCGTTTGTATGCAGCGCCGCGATAGAACGAATCGCCGCCCGTGCATGAGGCCCTCCAAGGAAGAGCGCGCCCTTGCGTTCCGCCGCTGCGAGCGTTCCTGCGACGGGCAAGAGGAGTTTCATAGTGGAGATGTCCTCGGAAAGGCCGAGATGTACTGCATCGAGCATAATCTCCAGCCGTTCTTCCATCTCGGACATTATTAAGGATTCGTCGCGTCCGAGCAACGTCGCCTCGTAACGAAGCGCAGCTTCCCCAAGAGTGAGCCCGTCTCTCTCCGCCATGAGAATCGCTTCTTCCGCACTGGAGAAAAGCATATTTCCAGCGAGCGGATGCATTACTGGAGGCGCAGAAAGAAGCCGAACTGTTCCCGGTAAAGAGGCGATTGTTTCGAGCGCTTCCGGGGCGAGCTGCGAAGAGGAAGACAGATGAAACAGAACCCGTCCGTTCGTATGGCTCTGCCGGGGGGAGACACGTTCTCCGAGAATTGAAAGCACTGCGGAAGTATTCCCGGAAGCACTTTCGAGGAGCGTTTCAAAGCTCTCGCCGGTGATTGCGACAGGGTATCCGTTCAGCGACGCTATCTCGAAAGAACCGCCGCCGACCGATCTGCTGTGAAGCGTTATCTCTTTTCCGTCCTCTCCGGTAAGAATGAGTAGCGAGCTGTTGGGATGATCGGCCTCGGGAAAAGGATGCAGCTCGAAACGCGCGTCGAGACCGTGAAGAGGCGCGAGCTCAAGCATTTTCTCGAAATCGGAAGCAGTAAGCGGTATTCCGAGAAGCCCTGAAATGAATGCCCGGTCGCTTCCCTGATCGTGGAAACAAACGGCCAGAGAGCTTGAGGGATGGAAGTAAAAGCGCGCCAGGACGGGACGGACGCCGAGAAGGTCGCGCGCCATTCTTCCGATTCGCCACGGGCCTGCGGTGTGAGAACTTGAAGGCCCCCGCATAACAGGGCCGATGACATGATTCAGTATGCTTACCCGTTTCAACAGCTTCACCTCCAAAAATGACGTTGTGCTTAAAGAGTATATCATTTGAAGCGCCGGCGTATGGAAGGGCCCCGCTCTTCGAATTCGAGCGAAAGTTTTTTTACGCTACGCAGGAATGACGAACAAAGAACGGGGATTTTGTGATAGATTACTCTCGCGAGGTGATAACTATGAAGATGTTCAAGGCGCTCATGATTGGAGTAGTTATACTGGGGTATGTTTCGACAAGCGGCGGAGCCGAGAGCGAGGACGATTCGATCTTTGCGAAAATGTGGAGTAAGGCTATGCCGAAGCTCGAACAGGCTCTTGAGCTCTTCGAGCGGGGAGAAACACTGCCTGATTCGAAAATTTTCGGCGCCGATAAACAGTCCAATAACGCAAAGTATGAGAAGTTGCTGAATGACGTTTTCGACATCCTCCTCGATTCCGAGTTCCATGCCTCCCGAGGGGAGTACCGCTCTTTGGAAGGACGAATAGAGAAATCGGAGCAGAAGATTGCGGAGCTGCGGAAAGAACGCATCGGCGCTCCGGAGGAGAGCTGGATTCCCTTCAGACAGACGCGGTCGAAAATCGACGAGGAAATTGACGAGCTGCGGGACGATATTGCCCGTTTCAAGAAGGAGAAGGATGCGATTCGTTCTTCTATGGTCGCCGCGTTAAGCGCCATGGGAGTGAACGTCGACGGCGCCCGGCTGGATATCTTGCTCGCGAGCGTAAGCGGCGACGACGTCATCGCGCTCCTTCTCGCGGCCGACAGTATTAAAAAAATCAACCTCCAGATAGTGGAACTTCTCCGGAAGGGAGAAGGAAATATCCACATGGCCAGAAAATACACCGGCGTTCATATGGTACTTGTGGATATCTATCTTCACGCGCATCATGACGTTCTCGAGAAGATCGCCTCCGAGTATTCGCCGCGGCTTGATGCGATCACAAGCTCCGCCCAGCTCTTAAAAAAACAGGCCGAGCAGCTGTTGGCCGGAACTCCGAGGGGCGACAGCCAACGCGAAGTTCTGGAGACGAACGTAAAGGCCAACGAACGGACTGTGCAGACGGCGTCGCTCTACCGCGATTACCTCCGAACACAGCAGAACAAGCTCCGCATCTCGGCCGAAAAACTCACAAGCGATCTTTCTGTTGCACGGAATACGTACCAGACTGTAAAAACCGGCGGCGATCTGATTTCCCTGATTAACATCTCCATGCGGACGCTTGAAGGCGTCTTCGGTTTCGCGCTTCCCGACCTTTCCACGGTGTACGACCAGGAAGTACTCAAAGAATTCGAACGTATTACAGGACAGATACGCAAAGGGAGTTGAACGCGAAACGCCGCTAAGTTACTCCTTGTTTATCTCTGAAAGATGGTATAATACTTTGGATTAAGGTAGGCAGAGTAGGTTTTCCCGCGTGAAGTGCCCCGGGATGGGACGTTGCCCTGGGACGAAAAATCATTCGTGATTTGCGGTGGGAAAGTCGCGTTCGCTGTCACATCAATTGGTTCGCACCTCTTTTGATGTGGCGGTTGTGCCGGTATGTCATAAGGAGGTTTTTTCATGAAACAGTCTCGGTATGCTCTCCGCGATATGGTTGTCCTTTCCCTTTTGATCGGGTTGAATGTAGTGTTGACACGGATTGCGAGTATTCGCATCCCCATTGGGGGCGTCGAATCGCTCAGGATAGGTTTTGGCGCAGTGCCGGTGATCTTCGCGGGGCTCTTCTTTGGGCCGCGGGCCGGAGCCGTCGTCGGCGCGCTCGGCGATGTCGCCGGATTTATCATGAGCCCTGCGGGCGGCGCCTTCATGCCTCACTTCACTCTGACGGCGGCGCTCACGGGAGCTATCCCTCCGCTGGCGCTCAGGCTCTTCCGGCAGCGGGAACACATCGCCGATCATTCCTTCATTGAGCTTCTGGTCGCTATCGCTGCGGGACAGCTTATTACCTCGGTGCTTATGGTCCCGTATTTTCTGAATATGCTCTTCGGCGTTCCGTTCACAGCAACTCTTCTTGTGCGCCTTCAAACGCAGCTTATCCAGATCCCGCTCTTCGTCATGTGCGTCAAACTGCTCGCGCGCCGCCTCTCCTTCATCGCAGTCGGGTAACGGAGAAAAAAGACGCCCTTCTAAAACGTCCCGAGAGGAGCGTCTTTTTTTATGTTCATTCTGCGCTTTTTCTAAGCGACGGATCTGTTCGGAGAGTGGTGAAACAAAATGTTGAAAGAGCGTGGAACCGTGTACGGTTCGGAGTATGACGTCACCCGGTCGTCGCTGTTGCGACGAGGGTGTATCTTCCTCTTCTTCGCAACGTTTTTTTTCGTTGTCCTTTCGGCGTCTTCCACCGCCGGGACCGTTTCAGCGGAGGTGAAAGAGCGGAACGCGGAAAACGTCGTCTTATCCACGATTCGGGAGACCTATCGCAAAAAGGCGCTCGATCTCTGGAAGCAGGCTGCGGAATTGCAGATCGCCGGGCGGTACGAAAAAGCGCTTGAGAAATATCGGGAAGGCCTGGGGTACTCCGAAGATCCGCGGGTGAGAGAGCACGTCTGGAAACTTGAGGAGACGCTTGCGGAAAGAAGAGGGAGAGAGAGCGAGAAAGAACGCGCCGCTCGCGGGGAGGCTGCGGAGCTTTGGAAGGAAGCCGCGGCGCTTCAGCAGGCGGGATGGTTCGAAGATGCGCTGCGAAAGTACAGAGAGGGGTTGGAACTAGCCGACGATCTGCGGGTACGCGAGCATGTGAAAAAACTTGAAGCCTACGTCGAACGCCTTCGATTGCGTGGACTTCTTCCGCTTCTGGTGTTCAAGCCGGAAATACTGGAAAGATCATTGAAAAACGCCCTCCAAGGGCGTTTTTTTCATGTGGTACAGTGAAAAAAATAAAAAGTGGCAGTTGTGACGCGCCCACTTGCGGTGTAGTGTTGTGCACGTAGATCTTCGGGAAGGAGGGAGAAAATGCTCCTTTTTGAACTGGATGAGCGTGCGCCGCATTCGAAAAGCAGGCAGATCGTGGATCGTCTTCTGGAAATGATGAAAAACGGGACGTTGAACCCGGGGGACAGACTCCCCTCGACGAGAAAACTGGCGGAGCTTCTTCGGGTCCATCGTACTACCGTTGCTTTGGCCTACCAGACGCTCTGGTCGCTCGGGTATGTCGAACTCCGGAGGGGAACGGCTCCGGTAGTACGCTGTCGCGTTCGGGTTGCGGAGCCGGGCGACAGGGTACATACAAGCGCTATCGACTGGTCGTGCGTCGCCTCGCCCGCCTCGGAGGAGGTGTGCCGTCTTTCCTTTTCCAGGAATGCTCGTCGTGCGCATACTCCCGACTCGCAGTGCATCTCCTTCGAGTTCATCAAGATGGACCCGCGTCTTTTCCCCGCCGGCCGGTTTCGGGCGTCTCTGGGGAGGGTATTCAGGGATGAGGGCCTTTCTCTTCTTGGTTACGGCGATGCGCAGGGGTATGAACCCCTGCGAGAGGCGATCGCCGTTCGGATGAGAACGCACGGTATCTCCGTGACAAGCGAAGAGATTGTAATAACGAACGGGGCGCAGCATGCGCTTGACCTCGTGCTCCGAATGATTGCGCGACCGGGAATAACGGTCGCAGTGGAGTCCCCCTGCTACGGCGATATTCTCCCGCTCCTGAAACAGTATGGGTTGAACATAGCGGAAATTCCGATGAACGGCGAAGGGATGAATCTCGACGTCCTTGAGGAGAACTGCCGAAAATCTCCTGTTCACCTGATCTACACAATGCCGAACTTTCAAAACCCAACCGGAATCACTACGGATCAGGCGCACAGGGAGCGGCTGCTCTCCATATGTTCGCGCTACGAAATCCCGCTCCTCGAGGATGCCTTCGAGGAAGAGATGAAATATTCGGGGAGAGTGGTACTGCCAGTAAAATCAATGGACAGCGGACACAGGGTGATCTATTGCGGCACGTTTTCAAAGGTTCTCTTCCCGGGAATACGGGTCGGGTGGCTGGCTGCCCACCCCGAGTGCATCCGCCGTTTGACCGCGCTTCGCCGATACGGTGAACTTGCTCCTCCCGGGCTTTTGCAGGCCGCACTGGCGCGATTCTGCTCCGAAGGATGGTATGAGAAGCATGTTTCGATGATGCACAGGGTCTACCGAAAACGAATGCAGACTGCGCTGGCGGCTCTTGAGCGCTTTGTCTCTTCGGATTGGGCGTGTTGGACAAAGCCGGGGGGAGGATATCTCATCTGGCTCTCGATGGCCCCTCACCGTTCTGTCGACTGGGAGGAGGTCTTTGCGTCGGAGAGAGTCGCCGTTGCTTCCGGGAGTGTGTTCTTTTCGTCGGATTCGGCCGATACGTTCTTCCGCCTCTCCATTTCTTCTCTGAACGAGGCGGAGATAGAAGAAGGAATATGCAGGCTCGGGAGAGCGTTTCAGAAAATCTACGACAGAAAGGGGATTGTGAAGTGAAGCTTTGGAATACGAACCCTGTGCACGGCATCCGTCTTACCGGGGGGAAAGGGAGTGCGCTCTACGACGAGCAGGGGCGAACGTATATCGATATGTTCTCGGGAACGTGGTGCAACGTTCTCGGGTATGGGCACCAGCGCTTGAGTCGCGCAGTCGAGGAGCAGGCGCGGGGACTTTTCCAGACGGGAGCCTCGTTCGGCACGCGGCAGGTAGAGGACGGTCTCCGGCAGCTTGCTTCCATTCTGCCGCCGGAACTCGACCGGGCGGTTTTCCTTAGTTCCGGGAGCGAAGCCGTGGAACTTGCGCTCAAAATGGCGCACGCCGCGACAGGCAGGACTGGAGTCGTCGTCGCGGAGAAAGGCTACTACGGAGGCACCGTCTACGCGCTCTCGCTCTCCGAAGCGGGGCGTACCGCTGTATATCTGCCAAAAGCTGGAAACGTTCTCCGTGTCGCGGCGCCGCACTGCGTTCGGTGCGCTGTCTCGGCGGAGTGCGGCGATGGCGGGTTTCCCTGTTTGAATGTTCTTGAGGAGCTATCGCTTGAGGAACAACCAGCGGTAATTCTCTACGAACCGCTTCTCGGAGGCGGTATCCTCGTGCCCCCTCTCGGCTACGGTAGGCGACTCAAGGAGTTGGCACGCTCTTTTGGGGCGCTCTTCATCTCCGAGGAGGTGACCACCGGAATGGGCCGGACGGGCAAATGGTTCGGTTATCAGCATGAGAACATTGTGCCGGATATCCTGGTTGTCGGCAAGGCCATAGGAGGCGGACTACCCGTCTCGGCTGTTGTCACGACGAAAGAAGTTGAGGAGCGGGCGGTTCCCGTTTTGGGACGGCACGTCCAGTCACACCAGAACACTCCGTTTTCGGGGAGAATCGCCGCGGAAGTGATCGGCGCGATTCGAGATGAAGGTTTGGTCGAACGGTCCGAGACAATAGGCGAATACCTGCTTTCAGGGCTCCGGGAGATACAGGAACGCTTCCCCTGTATCCGGGAGGCGCGCGGCAGAGGACTCATGGTCGGCGTGGAGTTGACGCCGGAGGCCGCTCCGCGAGGCGCCGGAATGTCGAAACGTCTTGTCGAAAGAGGCTTTCTCCAGGATTTTCACCAGTTGACGTCGACATTCCGGCTCTATCCTCCTTTTGTGATAACCAAGGAAGAGATCGAGAGCTTTTTAACGACTTTCGAAAGCGTGCTTGCAGAGCGCGAGTAAATCAACGCATCCGTTGCCGAGTAGCGTAACGCGCCTGTTTGAGCGGACCGGCTTTTTTTTCGCGGAGCATTATACTTTGCCGGTTCCCAGGGCTTCCCGCATGATCTCCACGGGAGCGGCTATCCCGGTGAAAAGCTTGAAAGCGGCCGTTCCTTGATGAAGCAGGACTTCCTGTCCGGAGAGGGCCGGTATACCTGAGCATTTCGCGAGCTCGCAAAGAGGCGATTCCTTACCGCGGGCATAGACAAGGTCGAGTATTGCGCCGTTTTTTACCAGTGAGACAGTGCTTTCAAGAAGTTTCTCCGGCCAGGGAGAGTCGTGGAGTCCGAGAGATGTGGTGTTTACAAGCAGATCGGGAGTGAATGCAGGCGCTTCTCCCCATGAAACTACCTCGCAGGTCGGTGTACGCGCCTCGGGATTTGCCGGGAAGAGTTCGGACCGGAGCTTTTCAGCTCGTTCACGCGTTCGGTTCGAGAGTGCGATATGGAGAAATCCTTCGTCCTGCAGCGCGCACACAGCCGCCCGCGCCGCGCCTCCGGCGCCGAGGACGAGCGCGCTGTTTCTCCGGGGAGAAAGGGCCGAAAGAGCGGTACGGACGCCTGAGACATCGGTATTGTAGCCGGTAGCGCCATTTTCCCCGAAGAGCACGGTGTTGACAGCGCCTGTTCTGGCTGCGGAAGGATCAAGAGAACCTACCCAGCGGAAGGCCCGTTCTTTGTGGGGAACCGTTATGTTCGTTCCGACGGCTCCGAGGGCGGCGAGTCCCGCCATTGCTGTTTCGAAGTTTTCAGCGTCTACCTGGAAGGCGAGATACCGGTAGTCTGCTCCAAGAGCCATGATGGCCGCATTCTGCATAACGGGGGAGAGGGTGTGCGCAACGGGGTCTCCGAGCAGTCCTATAAGACGCTCGACGCGCTCGTTTTTATTGTTTGATTTCGTGGTTGCTTCGTGTTGCAGTACGGTTTCTCTCATCATCATCTTTTCCCTCCTTGTACTGCGGGCCGCAAATGAAAAAGGCCGGATCCCGAAACCGGGCCCGGCCTTTTGTGATTCCGTGTCGATGGAGCTGTGCTAAAGGACTCCAAGGGCGCTCTGGCTGGGGGTAGACCGGTTTCCATATAAATACTGACCGTCGGCGTAATAATACCAACGGTCGCTGCTAAAGGAAAAACCGGAAACTCCGCTGAGCAAAGCGTATCCTCTGTTCAAAAAATCCGCCTTCTTTCATTAAAAAAAAGGTGTCCGAAAGTTGCGGACAATAGTACGCTCCTTTTCAGAATCTGTCAATGTCGGCCCTTCACATTTCGAGCCTCCTTTACAGATTCACCAGGACATGATATGAATTTTTTATCACCACGTTCTTCATTCTTTGAAGGGAAGGAACAGCTGATGAAAAATGAAGTATCGGATTCTTCCGGAAACCGTCGGTTTCTGGAGAAGTATATACCCATTCTTGACTTTTTCGCCGAGGTGTGTGGGCCGGAGTTTGAACTCGTTCTCCATGACGTTTCACGACCGGAATCGTCCATCGTGGCCATCCGGAACGGGTATATCAGCGGTCGCTCTGTGGGGAGTACGATGTCGGAGTACGCGCCGACCTTTATCAAACTCATTCAGAGCGGCGGATACGCCGAAGATATGGTGGCGCATGTCGACAGGACGAAGGATAATCGTATCCTCGAGTCGCATACCTTTTTCATTAAAGATGAGAAAGGGGAGCTCCGCGGCATGATATGCGCAAATCACGATGTTACCAACCTTATCAAACTTCACGATACTCTTCATGAAAAGATCCGAATGTTGAACGGACTTTCAAGAGAGCTAGCCGAACGGACGAACGAAGATCCCCCCTTCGAAGCTGTTTTGGAGAGGGAATCCCATTCGAACCTGAGCGGCTTGATGGATGTACTTATAGAACAAACAACATCCGAATTTTCAGTTGCGCCCTGTGAAATGACTCCGGAGGAGAGAATCCGTTTTGTGAGCATGCTCAAAGCTCGTCACCTCTTCTCAATGAAGGGCGCTGTCGCAAAGGTCGCAGATAGCCTGTGCGTTTCCGAAGCGACGGTCTACCGGTACTTGAAAAAATCATGAGCGCACTCTTCTTTCAGCATTGCTTACAGGATGTTTCGGGGACCCGTTTTCGGCTCCGGAGATGAACCCGTTGCGCAAAAAAGAAAGATGTGATAAAAATTTATTATCATATTGTCGTCGGCTTTTTCACGGCAAGGCGGCGATTCTGTTGGAAGGAGTGGAGCAAAGATGAGAGAGCTGATGACCGGTAATGAGGCCATTGCCAGAGGCGCCTGGGAGGCGGGGTGCCATGTGGCGGCCGCCTATCCTGGGACGCCGAGCACCGAAATTCTTGAGAATGTCTCTCGCTACAAAGAAATGTATTCCGAATGGTCCACAAACGAAAAGGTGTCGCTGGAGGTTGCCTCCGGAGCGTCCATGGCGGGGGCCCGGGCGATGTGCGCCATGAAGCACGTGGGATTGAACGTGGCGGCGGACCCTTTTTTCACGATGTCGTACATCGGGGTCAACGGAGGACTTGTCATCGTCGACGCCGACGACCCCGGACTTTTCAGCTCGCAGAATGAACAGGACAACCGGTGGTATGCCCTCCATGCAAAGCTCCCCATGCTTGAACCTTCGGACAGCCGGGAGTGTCTTGAGTACATGAAAGCCGCCTTTGATATATCGGAACGGTTCGACACGCCGGTACTCCTTCGCGTCACAACGCGTATCTGCCACAGCAAGAGCGTTGTTGAGACGGGGGAACGTATGGAGCGTCCCGTGCGGGAGTATGTTCGCAATCCGGCGAAGAATGCGATGCTGCCCGTCTTCGCCAAGGCGAAACACTATCTTGTGGAAAAACGCCTTCTGGAACTGCGGGAGTTCAACGAAACGTCGCCGTACATCACGTTCGAGGAGGGCGAGGGCGAGATCGGCGTTATCGCAAGCGGTATCGGACGGCAGCATGCCAAGGAAGCTCTGGGCGACGGGGTGAGCTACTTGCACCTGGGTATGACCTGGCCCCTGCCGGAGAAAACCATCCGGGATTTCGCCTCGAAGGTGAAAAAACTCTGGATAGTGGAGGAAAACGACGCCTTCATCGAGGGGGCTGTGCGGAGCATGGGCATTGCCTGTTCCGGGAAGGATGCGCTCCCTCTGGTCGATGAACTCTCTCCCGCGCTCATAGCGAAAACAATTCTAGGAACGAAGCCCTCCTCCGGACCCGATACCGGAATCACGCCGCCGAACCGACCTCCGCTCCTCTGCGCCGGATGTCCGCACCGGGGGCTTCTCTTTGCGATGAGCAAGAAGAAGGATCTGGTTGTGATGGGAGATATCGGCTGCTATGGACTTGGGGCGATGCCTCCGCTCAACGTCGGCGAGAGCACCATCTGCATGGGAGCGGGTTTTTCAGCTGTCGTCGGATTCCAGAAAGCGCAGGAAAAGGCCGCCCGTTCGCAGAAGGTCTTCGGCATCCTCGGCGATTCCACTTTTTTCCATTCCGGCATCACAGGGCTTATCGACGCCGTGGTGAACAAGTCGAGGGGGGTGTTCGTCATCCTTGACAACCGTATTACAGCGATGACGGGACAGCAGGAGAATCCGGGCACGGGAAGGACGCTCATGGGCGAGGAGACGACCGCTTTGGACATCCCGCGTCTCTGCGCCGCCTGCGGCGTCAAAGAGGAACATATCCACGTCGTCGACCCGTACGACCTGAATGCGTGCCGAGAGGCAGTGGACTCCGCCTTTGCCGCGGAGGAGACCTCGGTGATCGTGACGACCCGTCCCTGCGCCTTGATCAAAGAGGTTCAGAAAAACAGGGCCTCGTTCCACTGCGTCGTCGATACGGAAAAGTGTGTTCTCTGCTCTTCGTGTCTCAAGCTTGGCTGTCCGGCGATCACGAAACAGGAAGGCCGGATTGTTATCGATTCCGTCGCCTGCAACGGGTGTTCTTTGTGCGTGCAGGTCTGCCCGAAACAGGCCATTTCGAGGGAAGGTGAACTTCATGAATAAGAGCGGAAAGAACGTGCTTCTTGTCGGCGTAGGAGGGCAGGGGACGATCCTCGCGAGCAAACTCCTCTCGGAAGGACTTCTCGCACTTGGATACGACGTGAAAATGTCCGAGATCCACGGGATGGCGCAACGAGGCGGCAGCGTCTCCACGCATGTCCGCTACGGCGCCAGAGTATACTCTCCCGTGATGGGGCCGGGCGAGGCGGACGTCCTCGTCGCCTTCGAGAAGATGGAGGCGCTTCGCTGGCTTCCCTATTTGTCTTCCGAAGGAACACTTATCGTAAATAATCATGAGATCTACCCCATGCCCGTTATTCTGGGGCAGGCCGAATATCCGGAGTTGTTGGAGCAACACCTTGCCGCCGCGGCGCCCCGCATGCTTCTTGTTGAGGCGGCGAAGGCCGCTGCGGAATTGGGCAACCCGAAGGTGATGAACGTTGTCCTTCTCGGCGCAGTGGTGAAAAGTCTCGGGCTTGCCGATACCGAGTGGAGCGCCACCCTTCGGGCATGCGTGCCGCCCTACGCGCTGGAGGTCAACGAAAGAGCCTTCCGGACAGGACTGAACTTGGGGTAACCCATCCTCATCGTATACTCTGCGCGAGGTGAACGGGGAAGTCCTGCCGTTTTCCTCGCGCACCAGTATCGCAAATGCAGAATATCGGTTATACTCTTCCCCTAACTCCAATTCCTTTTTAAAGCGAGTGTTTTCGATGACTTCACACGCACCGGAACGTATTCAAGGATCGAAGAACGTCGTCCTTGCGGGGACTGCGTTGGCGGCATTTCTACCGCCGTTCATGCTTTCCGCGGTGAATATCGCCCTTCCCGCTATCCAGGCGCATTTCGGCGCGAGCGCCGTGTGGCTGAGCTGGGTAGCGACCGCCTACCTTCTGGCCTCGGCAGTTTTTTTAGTCCCTGCCGGAAAGATGGGCGACATTTGGGGGCGAAAGCTCGTACTCCTCCGGGGGACTTGGGCGTTTACGATTGCCACGATGCTTTGCCCCTTTGCTCCGAACATGCCGGCGTTTATTCTCCTGCGGGCTGTCCAAGGAACCGGAGGAGCGTTGATGCTCACGATGGGAATGGCCATTCTCACATCGGTTTTCCCTTCTTCGGAACGCGGGAAGGCTTTGGGAGTGAATGTGGCGGCAGTGTACGCAGGTTCCTCGGCTGGGCCGTTCCTGGGAGGGATCCTCATTGCCGCTTGGGGGTGGAAGGCGGTTTTTTTTGTCAACGTCCTCCTCGGTGTTCTCCTTGCCTTCATCATGTCCCGCTACGTACGGTTCGAATGGCGCGAAGCACGCGAGCAGCGCCTCGATGTATACGGCGGAATCTTGTACGGAATCTCTCTTGTGGCGCTTATGTACGGAGCGTCCGTTCTTCCCTCTCTCAAAGGAGCCGGGCTTATGGGGGGAGGCGCCTTCTTCTTCCTGCTCTTTCTTCGGAGAATGGTGCGTGCTGAAAATCCTCTTTTCGACGTCAGGCTCTTTTCCGGAAACCGCGTGTTCACTTTTTCCAACATCGCGGCGCTCATCAACTATGCGGCAACGTATTCAGTCGCATTTCTGCTGAGTCTTTATCTCCAGTACATCAAGGGAATGACCCCGGCCGAGGCCGGTACGGTGATGATTGTGCAGCCCATTTTACAGGCGCTGCTTTCTCCGTTTGCGGGCAAGCTTTCGGATCGTCTGGAACCAGGCCTTCTGGCCTCCGGCGGTATGCTGTTTACGGCGTTCGGGCTGGGGATCTTCGTCTTTCTTGGATGGACGACGCCGATGCCGCTGATCGTGTCCGCACTTGTGTTGCTCGGGGTAGGCTTCGCTTTCTTCTCCTCCCCGAACATGAACGCGATCATGGGGTCGGTTCCCGCTGCATACTACGGCATCGCATCCGGTTCTGTAGGAACCATGAGGGTGCTCGGGCAGATGACGAGCATGGCCGTCATTACGATTGTCTTTGCTCTCTTCCTGGGCGAGGAGCACATCACCGCCGAGCGGTACGATCTCTTTCTCGTGATGACCCGTATCTGTTTCAGTATTTCTTCTCTGCTCTGCGGCATAGGCGTTTTTTTCTCTTTCTTCAGAGGAAAGCTGCATTCGTCAAAACAAACAGAAATCGATAATTGACGGCTCTTTATTTCGGAAAAACCCGGCAGCATCTCCAGCAAAAAAGCCTTTGAGAAAAACGAGCGTGAAGGGTAATATAGACTGCATACTGCAAAGAATGCGGGGTGGAGCGTGTGATTGACTTTTCAAAGGGGTATTCTTTCAACGAGTACCTTGAAAAAGGGTACGAAGAAGAGCGGGACAGACAGCGGCGCGCATGTTCGCGAGCCGTGTTTTCTCCGGCATTCGAAGAGGCGGCGCGTAACGTGAACAAGCCTCTCAAGTTGGCTGCGTTTGCCGAAATCTACTGCCCGGACTCGGTTGTGACCATGTCTTTTGTCCACCGGATGGCGGAGCTGAACCCTATGATTGAACTCGTAGTTTTTCCGCGGTCTCCGTTCGAAAAACAACTGGAAGCGCTGACAGGGTCCTCCAGGATTCCTACGCTTCTCTTTTTCGACGAGGCAATGACCCTTGCGGGCAGCTACGTGGAGCTTCCAAAAGAGCTGAAAGAGGAGATGCGCGATCTCGACGCCGGAGAGAAAAGCGCTCTGACGCTCGACTACAGGCGAGGAAAATATAACGACATGCTCCAGGCGGAGCTGACGGAGATACTCGCGCTCTTTCATTCGTGACGTTCTCCGCGATAGGTGTTATTGAGTGCCCTGATGCTTCGGGAGGTTGATGCATGCCGCTTTCTTCGATTTTTTTTATGTTTCTCCGAGTCGGAGCCGTTACCTTCGGAGGCGGGATCGTCATGCTCGGCTTTATCGAAAAAGAGCTCCGGTCGACTGCGCGTCTGTCGTCCGAAGAAATTGCCGATATGATGGTACTCGCGACTGCGTTTCCAGGGCCTGTTGCGACGAATATCGCCTTCTTGGCGGGACAACGTCTTTCCGGCGCTTCAGGGGTGCTGTGCGCTCTTTTGGGTACGGTCATTCCGCCGTTTCTCACGATATTAGTGTTGTCGAAAGGACTGCTCCGTTTTTTGCATGAACCCTGGCTCGCGGCCTTTTTCCTCGGCGCGGCCTGCGCAGTTGTCGTCATTATCGGAAAAGTTGTCTATAGTATGACCCGCGTCTCCTGCGGCGGAAGATGGAGGGATATCGCGGCATTTGTTGTTGTGGCGGCGCTTCTTTTGAGCACAGGAATACACCCCTTTCTCGCTCTGGCCGGAGGAGTAAGCGTTCGCCTGCTCCTCGGGGAGGAAGCGGATGCCTGATGAGTGTTCTCGGCACGCTCGCGCTGGTATTTGCCCGTATTGGGCTCGGGGCGTTCGGCGGAGGATTGGCGACCATACCCTTTATTCATTATGAACTGGTCGCTTCCAGGGCGTGGCTTTCAGAGAGAGGCTTCGCCGAGGTGGTTTCCTTGGCGCAGATGACGCCCGGACCTCTCGCCGTGAATGCGGCAACTTTTGTCGGTTATAGGATTGCAGGCGTCGCGGGCGCCTCTGTTGCCACACTTTCCGTCGTCGGAGCTCCGCTTTTTTTGCTCGGTTCGGCGCTCTTCCTGCTTTCCAGAGCATCGAAGAAATGGAAAACAAGAATCGAGCGATTGCAGCGCGCGCTCCGCCCTGCAGTATCGGGGATGCTTTTTGCCGCTTTTTGGGTGGTTGCGCGCTCTCTGACAAGCGACTGGAGGCTTTGGGCGATGACGGCAGGTATTTTTCTTTTCAGCAGAAGCGAAATCTTTAAGCGATACCCCCAATTGTTGCTCCTTGTTGCGGGAACAGCGGGAGCGCTCTTCCTCTGAATGAGGAAAGAAAGGGATGAGAGAGCATGGAGATGAAAATCGTCCTCGTGAACCTCACGGAATCGACAACCGAAATCCTCGCCGCCGAGGACCGGCTTCTTCGAAAGTTCCTGGGAGGGTCCGGTCTTGGGACGTACTATCTTTTCAAGTACGGCTCGCCGAAGTACGGCGCGCTCTCCCCGGAAAACCCCCTTGTATTCATGAACGGCCCTTTCCAAGGGACAGGGATCCCAACTTCGGGAAGACACCAAGTGCTCGCAAAATCCCCGCTGACGGATATGTTCGGAGAAGCCGATTGCGGGGGCGCCTTCGGGTATCATATGCGTAAAGCTGGTTTCGACGGTCTCATTTTTCTTGGAAAGGCGCCGACGCCGGTGTACATTGCTCTCCTCGACGGAACAATCGAGATACGCAGCGCGTCCTCTCTGTGGGGGAAAGACACGTTCGAGACGGAGGCATTCTTACTGGAGCTGGAGGGAAAGCCGGCCGGGGTGGCCTGTATAGGACCCGCAGGAGAGAATCAGGTGTTGCTCGCGAATATCATGCACGACGGCCGAAATGCCAGAGCGGCTGGACGAGGCGGCATGGGGGCGGTAATGGGCTCCAAGAATCTGAAAGCCATCGTGGCCCGCGGCGCAGCGAAAGTGGAAATGGCGGACGAGCAGTCTGTTCGGAAGAAGTCTGCTGAAAAAGCGAAGTACTATATGGAAAAACTTCCCGCAATGACCCGTTTCGGTACTGCCGGGGGCGTCGCGCTTGCGGAACAGAACGGAGATCTCCCCTTGAAGAACTGGAGTATGGGTTCTTGGACGGAAGAGGTCAAGTCCATTACCGGTGAAGCAATGGCCGAGACGATCCTGACAGGCAACTGGGGGTGTACATCCTGCCCGATACGATGCGGGCGGGATGTCGAGTTCGACGGTGTCAAAGGCGCCGGACCGGAGTACGAGACGATCGGCATGCTGGGAAGCAACTGCCTCATCAACGATCTCAAAGCTATCGCACGCGGAAACGATTTGTGTAATCGAATGGGTATCGACACGATTTCGGGAGGTTCCGCAGTTGCTTTCGCCATGGAGTTGTACGAACGCGGGATAATTTCAGAAGAGGAAACGGGGGTACCCCCTCCTGTGGGGCGACGGTGAGTCCATGATACGGCTTCTGTCGGATATAGCGGAGAAGCGGGGATTCGGCGCGGTATTGGCCGAGGGAACCAGGAAGGCTGCCGAATGCATTGGCAAAGGGGCGGAACGGTATGCTATTCATTCAAAGGGAATGGATTTTCCCGCGCACGACCCTCGCTGCTACAAGAGCCTTGCTACAGGGTACGCGACGTCGAATAGGGGAGCCTGCCATCTTTCCGGTTTTTCTTATTCATTTGAACGGAGCATGACTTATCCTGAGTTTGGCGTTGATACGGTGATGGATAGGACGGTTGATGAAGGGAAAGGGGCTGTGAATATTCCTTTCCAGAACATGATGGGTGTTCTCGATTCTTTGAAAATGTGCAAGTTCCCTTTCGCAATCACAAGGATTGATGATATTCTTCAATGGATCAACGGAATCACCGGGTGGGATATGAGCGGCGAAGAGCTTCTTCTTGCAGGAGAGAGGATTTTCAACCTCAAGCGTCTTTTCAATGTTGTATGCGGCGCTTCCGCGCTTGACGATACCCTTCCTGAGAGAATTCTCACGGAACCTCGCGGGAGCGGCGGTTCGGCGAATACTCTTCCAGATCTGAAGTTGCAGTTGCAAGAATACTACCCTGCAAGAGGCTGGTCCGAGAAAGGTATTCCTACTGCGGAAAAACTGAAATCTCTTGGGCTTGGAGAGTTCTTGAACTGTTTGGATTAATCCGCTCTCTGAATGATCCTCTTTTGGGAAAAAGGAGTGAATTATGGTACATAAGGTTACCCGGTACTCCGTTCTTTTGTTCATCGTGGTTCCGATGCTCACCTGGTTTGCATCTCAAGGAGCCGACATGGTTGCGCTCGCCAAGTGGAATACGGAAGACTCCGCGATTGTCATCCTTGAAGATGTGCTTGGCCGGGAGAACGACCCTGAGAGTGGCGCTGAAGGAGATTGGAAGACTGAGCGTGTTCAGATACGTATTACCTATCGGAACGGGTCCGTTCGAAGGCACGACAGAGGAGATAGAAATTCTTCAACTCGCGGACAGCCGCTTGGAGCTTGTCCCTGGAAGAGAATACCTCTTCCTTGTTGATACGTTCGACGATGGAACGCATCAGTATTCTATAAGTGACAGATACAGGATTCCTGCTGTTGCTGGTTTTATCACTCTGGCATGTGCAGCGCTTGCCGTTCTGGCGGGCAAGGCCGGCGTGAAAGCTCTCTGCGGTCTGTTCCTGTCGCTTTTTCTGCTACTTGGATGGTTTGTTCCGAAGCTTGCAGAAGGATATACGCCTGTTCCTTTCGCTATTCTTGCCATAGCCGGGGTTTCTCTGCTGACAATTGTCTTCGTCGTTCCCAAACGCGCTCTTTGGCCAATCCCTTTCATTGGGGCCGTAGGCGGAGCGATCGCTGCTTCGATTACCGGCTGGACTATGGTAGGCCTGTGGCAGTTGACCGGATTAGAGAACGACAGCGCCGTGCTTCTTTTTTCCGTTGCGCCTCACCTCGAACTTCGCGGAATCCTTCTTGCCGCAGTGATGGTCGGCGGCATAGGGGCTGTTCTTGACGTTGCTGTTTCGGTGACATCGTCGATGGCTGAACTCTATTCCTACGATCCTTCGATCCCGCTGCGGAGACTATGGAGGGCCGGTATCAATGTCGGGAGCGACGTCCTCGGCAGCATGATCAATACGCTGATACTTGCCTATCTGGGAAAGCTCGCTTCCGTTTGTTGTTCTCATCTCGCTTGAAGGTCCCGATTTGATAGCGCTTCTTAATGACCCGCATATCTCGCAGGAAATTTTACGCAGTGTTGCCGGTACAGTTGGTCTGCTTCTCACTATTCCTGTAACTGCAGGCGCCGGAGTATGGTGGATAGCACGTTCTCATATCTCGGATGAGAAAAGCCACAACGAAGAGCTTGCTGACTGACCGTTCACTTTGTGATAATATAGAGCAATGTAGATTAAAGCTATTCATACACTTCTGGAGGTGTTGCAATGAAAAAAATAGCAATTAACGGACTTGGAAGGATCGGGCGGCTTGTTCTCCGCTGCTATATGGCGAACAAGCCTGCCGATGTAGAGATCGTCGCATTGAACGATCTGACGCCGGCTTCTGAGATGGCCTATCTGATAAAGTTCGACTCGATCCACAGAAAGGCCAACTTCTCGGTCGAGGCCGGAGAGAACAGCCTGATACTTGACGGGAAAGAGATCCCTCTTTTTAAAGAGAAGGATCCTGCAAAACTTCCCTGGAAAGAGTTAGGTGTCGATATTGTTCTTGAGTGCACCGGTTTTTTCACGAAGAAGGAAAAAGCTATGGCACACATTGAGGCCGGAGCGAAGCGAGTCGTCATAAGCGCTCCTGCCGAAGATTCCGACCTCACCATAGTCCTCGGTGTGAACGAGAATATGTACGACCCGGCAAAACATGTCGTCGTCTCAAACGCCTCTTGTACGACCAACTCTCTGGCGCCTGTGACAAAGATCCTTAACGACGCTTTCGGCATAGAATATCTTATGGGAACAACCATTCACGCCTACACCTCGACACAGGTTCTCGTCGACGTCCCCAAGGGGGGCGGGAGAAAAGGACGCGCCGCCGCAGTCTCTCTTGTACCTGCAACAACGGGAGCGGCGAAGGCTATGGTTCCTCTCTTCCCCGAACTCAAGGGCAGAATGGATATGATCTCCGTACGTGTTCCGGTTGCCGACGGATCTCTCACCGATATCGTCGTCCATTTCAAGAAGGAAGTCACCGTGGAGTCGGTGAACGCGGCCCTGAAGTCGGCAGCCGACGGAAAACTGAAGGGAATCGTCGAGTATAACGACGATGAGATCGTGTCCGCCGATATCATCGGCAATACGCACTCGGGGATTGTCGACGCGCCTTCCACCAAGGTTATCATGGGCAAGGTAGCCAAGGTCATGGTGTGGTATGACAACGAGTACGGCTATTCAAACAGGATGGTGGAACTGGCTCAGTACATCGCGGGCAAGGAGTAGTCGTCTCTCCTTGGTTCCTTTTAATTAAAAGCGCCCGAACTTCCTTAAGGAGTTCGGGCGCTTTTTTGTGAAGAAATGCAGTATTTCCTTTAGTAGCTGCTCGTGCTCCTTAGGGTTTCTCTACGATCAAGAATCATCTTGACGAAAGTTTTTACTATTTTTGCATCATAGGCTTTCCCTGCAAAGTCCATCAGCTCTTTCAGAGCATCTTCCACGGTCTTTTTCTTTCTGTAGGGACGATCGGACGTCATAGCCTCAAAGGCATCTGCGACAGACAGGATACGCGCTTCAAGGCGAATGTCTTTTCTCTTCAGACGATACGGGTAGCCTGTCCCGTCCACTCGTTCATGGTGTTGAAGAACAATCTCCGCCAAAGGCCAGGGAAAATTCAATAACGAGAGGATATCATGTCCGAATTCCGTGTGCTTTTTTACCAGTTCGTACTCGGCTTCCGAGAGCCGGGAGGGCTTCCCCAGTATTTCGGCCGGTATATAGAGTTTGCCTAAATCATGTACGAGTCCCGCGTACCTGACTGCCATCCGTACTTCTTCCGGAAGCTGCATTTCGTTCGCAAGGTTCTCCGCAAGAACAGAGACATTTTTCTGATGTCCTGATGTGGAGACGTCCCGGAGTTCGCTGACCTGGCAGAGCGCCGTTATGGCTCCGGTAAATCTATCGTGAATTCGTTCGTGCGTCTCACGAAGTGATTCTTCTTCTTTCCGCCGTTCTATGGCCATTGCCATCAGATCGGAGAAAAGGGCGAGCAACGGCTCGTTGGAGTTGTCTACCCACTGGGGAAGAGGATCGGTGAGTGCAAGAAAACCTTGGAAACTCGTCTTGACGAAAAGAGGGAGAACCGTGAGGGACTCGATCCCAAGTTGCCGCAGAAAATCCCATTTACTCTCCCTGACCTTATGCGCTGTCGATTCGATCGTGATGACGGCGGGAAGAGTATCATTGAGCAGGAGCGATTTCCAAAAAAAGTCGTCTCCGTCGGAAAAGTTTAAGGTGAGAGAGGGGCCTTCTTTTTCCGAAGAAAAGGCTTCCATCTCAGGAACCAGAATCCCCGAATCGGACATCACAAAGAGCGAGGCGGTTTTCGCTCCCGAAAGAGAGAGTATGTCCTCAAGCGCGGCTTCCATGGAGTCCCTGAAGTTCTGGAAGAGGACGAATCTCGAGGAGATGGCTGTCATTCGCTCTTGAAGAATCGTTCTGCGGTGAAGTTTGTTTTCCATCGATTTCCTGTCCCCAACATCATGGAAGAGAGCACAGAAATTTGTTTCCTCGTCGTTCAACGACAGCTGAAAAGCCTGGAATGAGACCGAGAGAGTTCCGCCGTTACCGTCAGGGAGGGCTGCTTCCTTTGCCGGAGCGGAAGTTCCAGAAAACCTCTCTTCCGGGGGGAAAATATCGTTGTGTAAAAAATCCGCTTCGGTTCCTGAGAGAAGCGACATGATATTCTCTGGAAGGAGAGCCGGCGAGGAGAAACGGAACATCTCCCG
This sequence comes from Aminobacteriaceae bacterium, assembly GCA_963668335.2. Lineage (GTDB taxonomy): Bacteria > Synergistota > Synergistia > Synergistales > Aminobacteriaceae > JAAYLU01. Next base: position 131,283 of record CAXXRY010000032.1, read on the forward strand.
GAAACGGCTGTTTGCCTCTTTCACTCGGCCTGTAGCGTCATATATGAGAATCCCCTGAGGAGAGTGTTCAAAGAGTTTTTTCCAGTACTCTGTCTGTCGAAGGAGCTCTTCTTCAGTTATTTTCCGCTTGTTTATTTTTCTCTTGAGATAAACGGCCAAGCCCCCGAGGAAAAGTAGGAGAAATACGTTCGTAAAAATAAAAGGGATATACTCTCGGATATCATAAAACGGGTCTCCTAGAATACAGCTTCCCTGAGGAAGGGCCGATCTCGGGATGTTGAACTCACGCATTCCGGAGTAGTTAAAAAGTAGCTTCGGGTCCATTCCTTTCCTTGGAGGTATCGATTCGGGCGGTACTCCGTTCAGAATTTCAAACGCAATTTCTCCAGCGGCGAACCCTTTTTGAAAGTTTCCTTCGGAGACGCTGCCCAATACGCCCAATGCGGCTCCCTCTTCGATGAGAGAGTAGATGGGGAGATCTGCGGCTGCTTGAATAGCCTCGATAAGTTTTGGGAAAGAGATGAGCTCTCCGTCCCCTGTAATGGTGTAATGCCCGAGGATGATTACAGAACCGGGCGGAAGTCCGGAAAGAGAAGATGTGAGCTGATCAATGTCCATTCCGAAAAGAGGGACCAAACGTTTTCTCGACATTGAGAGAGCTGTTGCCGCTTCGTTCATTTGCGCGATATCACGGAATCCGCGTGGCGACATATCAGTAATGAGCGCAAGACGGGGGGCGTTCTGATGAAGACGGTTGATTTCCCGCAGCAGGAAAACGGGGGTATTTTCGCTGAAAATTCCCGTACTCTTCATCCGGGGGAATATTGAGAGAAGGGCTTTATTCGTCAGGGAACAGTAAACAAGAGGAACATCAGGAAAAACGACGCCGATCTGTCCGAGAGCGAATGTTGCGGCGTCATTTCCCGTGGTGATAATCAGGTCAGGAGGCATAGAAGTATACCGAGCGCGATACAGCTCTCTCAGTTCCGGGAGATGTGTTGCTGAGAACGTTCCCGTGATATCGAGATTTTCTACAAAGAACTCGACATCGGCCCCGTTTTCTTCAAAGGCCGCTGTGATCCCGCGATTTGTCTCGGCAGTCCAGATGTCTTCAATGGAGTACGAGTTGAGCAGAAGAATCTTTTTGGCCGGCCGGGGAGCTGCACACGATGAAACCGTCCCTCGGAGAAGAATCGCTGCAACGAGTATGAGATACCAAAAATGCTTTCGTAGAAAAGAAGTATTGATGTGCACTGTGTATCTCCTCTCTCGATTGATTTATCGCATCAATGAGACGTCGGTTGCGCTTTCTCCCGCCTGGTACCCTGTGCTCCAGCACATTTGCAGGTTGAATCCGCCGGTAGGACCGTCGAGATCAAGTACTTCTCCGGCAAAAAAAAGGTTCTCCACCAGCTTGGAACGCATCGTTCGGGGCTCTATCTCCTTCAACGCCACGCCCCCGCTGGTCACTATTGCCCAGTCGAATCCGAGAAGTCCGTCTGGAGTCAGAGGAAAGGCTTTGAGCAGCTCGGCGAGCGTTTCGATCTCCTGATTGCTCGCGGAGTTCACGATTTTTTCCTCCGGTAGAGGCGCTAGAGCGAGCACTGCAGGAATGAGCCCTCTTGGAAGAAGCTCGCCGAGAGAGTCCTTGAATTTTCTGCCGGAGAACTTCTCGAAATCTCTGCTAATCCTGTTTTTCAGCACAGGAAGAGAAAGCGCGGGTTTGAGGTCCAGAGTAAGCCTGGCCGTGCCCGTTTCCATGGCGGCTGCAATCTCCTTGCTCATGTCCATAGCAATCGGACCGCTGATTCCGAAATGCGTCAGCAGAAGCTCTCCAAAACGCTGCGATTCCACCTCGCCGTTTTTCCAAAGAGTAAGCGAGACGTTGCGCAGCGTCATTCCCCGGGAGGCAAGAGGCCACTTTTCCACTGTTTTGACCGGGCAGAGCGCGGGCACGGGAGGGATGACGGTGTGTCCGGCCCTGCGCGCGAAGCGGTAGCCGTCGCCTGTAGACCCCGTTTTCGGGAAGGATTTTCCCCCTGTACAGATGATGAACGCATCTCCCTCGACTTCTTGTCCTCTGAGTATGAAACGGAGAACCCGGCCGTTGCGAATCTCGAGGTTGATCGATTCGCGCTTGCGGTAGATGGTGACTCCTCCTTCCCGTACATAGTTCAGAAGGGCAGCAAGTACTCCCTCCGATCCTCCTGTTGCAGGAAAGAAGCGTTTGCCCCGTTCTTCCTTGAGCGGCACTCCCCTGGATTGGAAAAAAGAAATTGTCTCGCGCGGTCCGAAACTGGCGAAAGAGGAGTAGAGAAATTTTCCGTTTGGTCCGTACTTTGAGAGAAAAACATCCATGTCCTCCTCGGAGTTTGTCAGGTTGCAACGCCGTTTTCCGCTGAGGAGGAGCTTTTCACCGACGGTCTGATTTTTCTCGACCAGAATTACCCTGGCTCCTTTTTCAGCCGCGCGACCTGCGGCAATCAGTCCGGCGGGACCGCCGCCGATGACTACTATCTGCGGGGCGCTCATCGTTGCGTACACTTTTTCTCTTCACGCATGGAGAGTGCAATGCGTTTGCGGGGAAGATCCACCTCGAGTACCGAGACGTCGACACGCTCTCCGGGTCGAAACTCTTTGCCGTGCGGAAGGTGCTTCCTGTGGACGAGACCGTCCTGGTGGACGCCAATGTCGACAAAGATACCGAAAGAAGTGATGTTTGTGACGATCCCGGGAAGCGGCATGCCGGGAAGCAAGTCGTCAATCTTCTCGACGCCCTCTTGAAATGTGAACGGTTCGAACGTCTCCCGAGGGTCGCGCCCGGGTTTTTCCAGTTCGTTCAAAATGTCGGTCAGCGTGGGGAGTCCCACGTCTGCGGAGAGGTACTGCTTGATATCAAGTTTGTTCTTCACCGCCGTATTTGAGAGCAGGTCTGTGAGAGAACACCCCAGATCGTCGGCCATACGCTCGACAAGAGGGTAGCGTTCAGGGTGGACGGCGCTTCCGTCCAAAGGATTCGTTCCTCCGCGGATTCGAAGGAATCCTGCTGCCTGTTCAAATGTTTTCGGTCCTAGCCGCGGCACGTTCAATAACTCTTTTCTGGAGGCGAACGGGCCGTTCGCCTCCCTGAATTTTATGATACGCTCCGCCGTTCCGGAGCCTATTCCGGAGACGAAAGAGAGCAGTTCAAGGCTCGCCGTGTTCAGCTCTACGCCGACTGCGTTCACGCAGGACTCGACGACTGTTGCGAGCGCGTTCTTCAGTTCCTTCTGGTCAACGTCGTGCTGGTACTGACCAACGCCGATCGACTTTGGATCGATCTTTACCAATTCGGCGAGCGGGTCGAGCAGTCTGCGCCCGATGGAAACTGCGCCGCGCACCGTGAGATCATGATCCGGAAACTCTCGCCGCGCCGTCTCCGAAGCGGAGTAGATCGACGCGCCGCTCTCATTAACCATCGTGATCAGAATTTCCGAAGGGAGTTCAAGGCTACGGAAAAAACGTTCTGTTTCCCGCCCCGCCGTTCCGTTACCGATGGCAACTGCTTCAATCTCATACTCTTTGATTGTTTTTCGCATGATCTCCGCGCTCTTCGCTTCGTCTGCACGGGGAGGGTGAGGAAAAATCGCCCCGTTACAAAGCAGGTCGCCTTGCCGGTTAAGGCAGACAAACTTACAACCGGTCCGGAAACCTGGATCAACTGCAAGTATATTCCGGGGGCCGAGCGGCGAGGCGAGTAAAATTTCCCTGACGTTCTTTGCGAAGACAGCTATAGCATCTCTGTCCGCCTTTTTTTTCAGCGCGTTGCGGAGTTCGGTTTCCATGGACGGGGCGAGCAGGCGGCGGTACCCGTCGACAACCGCTTCATCCACCAGTAAGGAATCAGGGCCCTCGCCATGCACAAAAATATCTCTGAGAATCCGAAGCGCTTCCTCCTCAGGGGGAAGCAGAGAGAGTGAAAGCACCTTCTCCCGTTCTCCCCTGAACATTGCCAGTATTCTATGAGAAGGAGCAAGCGCCGCGGTCTCTTCCCAAGCAAACCAGTCCTTGAAATTGGCTCCTTCTTTTTCTTTCCCTTTGATACAGCTGCTTTTCAGCTTTCCTCTCCTGCCGAAGAGAATGCGGCTCCTGCGCCGTGCTTCGCTGTTTTCGCTGATGCGTTCAGCGATAATATCCTTTGCGCCATGCAGAGCCTCCTCTTCTGTTGTAACTCCTTTTTCTTCGGAAATGAAAGAAACTGCGAGATTGAAAGGATCTTTCCCCTCCTGGCGGAGGAGAAGGTCGGCGAGTGGAGCAAGTCCTTTCTCAGTCGCTACGGATGCCCTCGTTTTGCGTTTTGGCCGGTACGGAAGATAGATATCTTCGAGCGCAGTAAGCGAAGCTGCGTTCGTAATAGCCTTTTCCAGTTCAGGGCTGAGAAGTTCTCGATCCACGAGCGACGCGTGAATTGTGGCTCTGCGCGCCTCCAGCTCTTCAAGACGGATCGAACGCTCCTTGATAGCGAGGACGGCTTCTTCATCCAATGAGCCTGTTGCCTCTTTCCTGTACCTGGCGATAAACGGAACTGTGCAGTCTTTTTCAAGGAGCATGAGCACCGCGTGCACGGAGTCGCGCGGCAGTTTGAGTTCTTTTGATACTCGTTCGCAAATTTCGGTGTTCATAAGGAATCCTCCGATCCCGTAGATGCATGTGTAAGACCTGTTTTGCTCTCATTCTAGCACGAGAAGAAAAGTGAGGAAATATAGTGGTAGAATCTGTTGTGAAGAGAGGCGTTGCTTTGTGGGAAGAAATACGTGGCTTCTGCTGTACAGAAGACTTGTTTTGGGGCTTTCTCTCCCTGTAAATGCAGAAGAGCTTCGGGGAAAAGTAGTGCTGCATTTTTCCGATACTCCGTCCACCTTTTACGGTGTGATGAAGCGGCTGATACACTTTCTCGAGCCTCAGTGCATCATCCATACAGGAGATTTGGCGGACGATATAAAGCTTGAGCTTCGCCCGGGCGAGCTCCCGCTCTATCGGAGAAAACTGATGGAACTTGAGTCAGCGTTTTCATCTGTTCAGAAGAGTCGGATAGTCCTTGTAACGGGGAATCATGATCATGAAGAGAGCGTACGTGAATTCTTCCCGGAGAGCTTTGTAATCAGAAAGAGCGGACGAATCAACATGTGCGGCCTGGATTTGAATTTAAGCCATGAACCGGAGGCATTGCGGACTCCTTACGGCCGTTTCAACCTCTTCGGGCATGTGCCTGCTTCGGAAGAATCACCGAGGGAAGGACAGCTGTTCCTTAATGGTCTTCATGCGATTCATGTGTTGCGTGTCGATACCGGGGAAGTGCTGGCTTTGGAGTATCCCGGGTATGTGAACGACGCCCGGCTCAATAAAAGAAGAATCGGTCTTTGACTTTCCAGATACGCAGGGAGGTGTGTAGATGCTTTCGATTGTTCGAGGCGGTCCTCGAGTTCTCTTTCTTAAGGGAGAGCGAAGTGCTTTGGATCATGCGCTTTCCGCCGCTTTCGCCGTAACGAGGCATACCTTTGAAAGCGCCCTGGACTGCGCCGGAGAGGGGCAGACGATCGTCGCGCTTCACGGAAAGGAGGATGACGGAGGGAGAGAGTTCCGGATTGTTTCTTCTTCCTCGGATGAGGTGCTTGCATCTCTTGTGAACGATAGTTCCTGCCGCCTTGAATCGGTCCGACTGCTCCCGCCCATTCTCTTTTTCCGCATTTTCGGCGACAAGGACCGTGTGCTGGATCAGATGGAAAAAGATCTCGCGGGAGGAGGAATTCCCGGAGCAAGCGTTCGGAGAGGGAGACTGCGGGCTCTTTTGGGAAGCGCGCGGAGAAACGAGATTGCGGTCTGTTTTACGTACGTCCCTTTGAACGGCCCGATAGCCGTGGCGGACATGCTTGACGACGTTCTTTTTGTGGAAGGGACGCTGTTCTATGATTTAAACGTGTTTCTACGGAGCCGCGGACTCTGGTATTTTAGTGAAGGACTGGAGAACCGTTCATGGAACGAGATGGAAATCCGGATATACGATTCATGGGGTTTTTTCATGGAGCACGCCGAACGTCTTCGCACGGTCCTCGGCTCTCTGGAGATAGGTATGATCCTCGGAGAAGGCTGGGGAAAGGATTTCGCACATATCCTGATGCCCGTTCAGATATACCGTCTTCGTCTTTTTACGTTCCTTTCGAAGCTCCTTGTCAAGGAGCTACTCATAGGTTTGGAGTACGCGGAGAACGGCGACAGGCTGGCGGATTTTGATCTTTACAGCGGACGGGATAAAATCTCATGGGGAGGTTTAAAAGACCGGGGCGGAGGTCGGGGAAACCTCGGGAAAACAGCCCGGGAAAAACTTTTTTCACGGCTTCCCGAGCGTGACCGTGAGCGGCTGAATGCTATGGAGCGTCGACTCCTTTGTTCGCGGCAGGGGAAAAACAAAGAGTGAAAAGGATTCGCGAGAAGAAAAACGTCTACTGCCTTGCGGGGGGAGTTGTTGGAACCGATTGATGAAAATCTTATTTTGAAAAAGAGGAAAAAACGATTCACTCCTTGCAAAGAACTTGCTCCTGCGATTATACTAATTTAGAAACTTTCGGAGAACTCTAGTGGCAGACTCTTAGGCTTTCTCGCCCCGACGAATTGAAGGAGAACCTGTTTCTTATGGCTCTTGATTCGTTGGATGCGTTCCGATACGCGCAGATCGTCAACCTACGAAGGAGGTCGCTACTTATGGAAGTGCTCAAGGTCTCTGCAAAGTCACAGCCAAAGTCGGTCGCGGGAGCCATTGCAGCGGTACTGCGGGAGAAAGGGGCGGTCGAAGTTCAGGCAGTGGGCGCCGGAGCCGTGAACCAGTCGGTGAAGTCCATTGCAATCGCAAGGGGGTATGTCGCTCCCAACGGTATTGATCTTGTGTGTATACCGGCCTTTTCGAAAATTTCCATTGACGATGAAGAAAGGACGGCCATCAAGTTTCAGCTGGAATCGCGCTGAATTCACGCGGCGTTTTCAACGCATTTGAGCCCGGCCCCCAATTTGAGGGTCGGGTTTTGTTTTTTTTATACCATCTCTGGAAAAAAACCGGAGGAATGGGTATACTCGCTTGCATAATGTATTCGTCCTCACGGCGTATGTTTTTTTTGCTTTGAGGAGAAGGAATTCAAAAGTGTTTTGGCAGAAGCAACAACGCCGGTCGGGAGGAGAAAATATGGCGGAAATGAGCGCACCAAAAGGAGTTCGGGATATTCTTCCAGAGGAATCGTGGAAATGGGCGTACGTCTTTCGAGTGGTGCAGGAGACGGCCCGTCATTTTGGCTATTCTGAAGTACATCTTCCCATTTTTGAACACACGGAGCTGTTCTCAAGGGGGATCGGCGATACAACTGACGTTGTTGAAAAGGAGATGTACACTTTTCTCGATAAAGGGGACAGGAGCATTACGCTTCGTCCGGAGGCTACGGCGTCAATGGTGCGCGCGTACCTTGAACACCGGATGGGAACGATGTCTCAGCCGGTGAAAATGTGGTGCGCCGGACCGATGTTCCGGTACGAGCGTCCGCAAAAAGGGCGATACAGGCAGTTTTGGCAGGTCGATTTCGAGAGTATCGGTGCTTCTTCTCCCTATGCCGACGTCGAGATAATTGCTATCTCTCTGGAACTGTTCCGGCGGCTGGGGCTTCGCCGGCTTGAAGTGGTGATCAATTCCGTCGGGTGTCCCGAGTGCCGTCCCAGCTACCGGAAGCGTCTTACAGACTACTTCGAGTCGAGAAAGGATCATCTCTGTGAAACGTGTCTCGGGCGCCTCGAAAGGAACCCCTTACGCATACTGGATTGTAAACGGGACGGGTGCAAAGCGGTCACGGAAGACGCTCCGGATGTCTACGACAGTCTCTGCGGCGAATGCCGCGAACACTTCGACGTGGTGAAGGACAGCCTTGATGCTCTCGGCGCCTCCTACCGTCTTGATAAACGCCTTGTCCGCGGACTTGACTACTATACCAAGACCGCGTACGAAATTCTTTCAGGAGAACTCGGCTCCCAGAACGCCGTCTGCGGAGGAGGCCGTTACGATAATCTCGCAGAAGCGATCGGAGGGTCGCATGTCCCTGGCGTCGGATTTGCCGCAGGCGTGGATCGTATAGTGATGGTGATGGAGCAGCAAGAATGTTCCTTTGGTTCCGCTCCCTCCGTGGAAGTCTTCGCGGTCGCCCTGGACGACATCTCAAGGCGGAATGTCTTGCAGCTTGTGGATATGCTTCGCCGGAACGGAATTGTTGCGGAGATGGATCTTGCCGGGAAGAGCATGAAGGCGCAGATGAAGGCCGCTTCGTCGCGCGGCGCGCAATTCGCCTGCATTCTCGGCGAGAGCGAACGCGCCGGCGGCACGGTAATGGTGAAGGATCTCGCAACGGCGGAGCAGCAGGAAATTTCACTGCCCCTACTCGTTGCGGAACTGAAAAATAAACTGACCTCTACCCGCAAAGGGTAAACGGCTCCTGGAGGGAACGCTTCATGGAAGGTGCGCAAAAGTTTTTCGACAAAGAGTGGCAAAGAACGGTCTATTGCGGTGATGTCTCCGGAAAGAGCGGAGAAGAGATTCCTGTCGTCGTTAACGGGTGGGTCAGACGAAGGAGAGATCTCGGTGGTCTTATATTCATCGAACTGTGGGATCATACAGGTGCAGTTCAGGTGGTATTCAATCCCGAACTCACCCCTGAGGTGCATGAGCAAGCCCGGGAACTGCGCAGCGAATTCGTCGTTTCGGTGAAGGGGAGGATTCACGTCCGCCCTGAGGGTACCGCGAATCCCTCGATGAAAACAGGAGAATGGGAGATAGTCGCAGGTGATTTTCTCCGCCTCGCTCCCGCCGCCCCGCTGCCTTTCGAGATAGGCGAGCTAACCGACAAAGTGGATGAGAACCTGCGCCTCCACTACAGGTATCTCGATCTTCGCAGGGAGAAGATGCAGCGGAACCTGCGTCTTCGCCATAAGATAGCAATGTACACACGGAATTTTCTCTCCGCCGGCGGGTTTCTTGAGATTGAAACACCTATGCTCACCCTCTCGACTCCGGAAGGGGCGCGGGATTACCTCGTGCCGAGCCGCGTAAACCCGGGGTCGTTTTACGCGCTTCCGCAATCCCCGCAGATCTTCAAGCAAATCTTGATGATAAGCGGTTTCGACAGGTACTTCCAAATAGTGAAATGCTTTCGTGACGAAGACCTCCGGGCGGACCGGCAGCCCGAGTTCACACAAATCGATATTGAAATGAGCTACCTCGTTGAGGAGGACATCTTCTCTCTCATAGAGCAGTACCTTCAGGGGCTGTTTAAAGAGACGATCGGAGTGGACGTTGCTACACCGTTCCGCCGGATGTCCTACTGGGAGGCCATGGACCGTTTTGGGAGCGATAAACCGGACCTCCGCATTCCGTTTGAAATCGTTGATCTCTCACCTGTATTTGCAGGGAGCTCCTTCGAACCGTTCCGCGATATCGCAGCCCGTGGAGGATATGTCCGCGGAATACCTCTTCCCGGAGGGGCTTCGCTCTCCAGGAAGAATCTTTCCGATATAGAGGAAAAAGCGAAACGCCTCGGCGCTCGCGGCCTTTCTCCCTTCCAGATCAAGGATGGAGAGCTGAAAGGACCGCTGGTAAAATACCTTGACGAGAGCTCTCAGTCGCTGCTCAAATCATCCTCGTCCATTGGTGACGGCGACGCGCTCTTTGTTATCGCCGGGAGCGATCGTCGCGAGGTATCCGAGATTCTCGGAACGCTTCGCCTTGAACTGGCTCGTGAGCACGGACTTGTCGCCAAAGGTGCGTGGGAATTTCTCTGGGTTGTGGATTTCCCGCTGTTCGAGCGCGACGAAGAGGCCGGGCGCTGGTGCGCGGTGCATCACCCCTTTACCTCTCCCTGCTCCGAGGACATCCCTCTCATGGATTCAAACCCCGGCTCGGTGCGCTCCCGGGCGTACGACTGTGTCCTCAACGGAAATGAACTTGGCGGTGGTTCCATCAGAATCCATGACCCTCTTATACAAGAAAAAGTCTTCTCCTGTCTCTCCTTTACAAAAGAAGCGGCGCGGGAGCGTTTCGGATTCTTGCTCGACGCGCTTTCTTCCGGTACTCCCCCTCACGGAGGCATTGCTCTTGGAATGGACAGGCTGGCGATGCTCCTCAGCGGCGCGGCATCCATCCGCGATGTGATGGCGTTTCCCAAGACGCAGAAGGCGCAGTGTCTTATGTCGGGTGCGCCGTCGGCAGTCCCGGGGGAGCAGCTGAAAGAGCTCTGCATAAAGACGGTTTCGGCGGGAACTTCTGAAAAGCACGCTCCGTCGCAGGAGAAAACGGACCCGAAGTGATCCTGAAATCCGGGTCCCCGTGTTCATGGCGGGGGCCCGTGAATATAAGGAGGAGATGCATATGGCCACATTACGGTATCTCGGACACTCGGCATTCGAAATTCGGGGGAAGGATACAGTCATTCTGATTGATCCGTTTCTTTCGGGAAACCCTGCGGGCGCCGCGGCTCGGGAGAGTGAGTTCACGGATGTACGGTATATCTTCGTTACTCATGGGCACGGAGATCATCTGGGCGATACTGTCTCCATCGCTTCCAGGACGGGAGCCACGGTCGTAACGAATTACGAAATATGTCACTACCTAGGAAAAAAGGGTGTTGCGTGCCACGCGATGCACATAGGAGGAACCTTCTCCTTCCCCTTTGGACGCGTCAAGATGACTCCTGCGCTCCACGGATCGGATATCATGGAAGGGGACCGCATGATACCGGGGGGAAATCCCTGCGGTTTTCTCTTTGACGTGGACGGAGAACGGATCTATCATGCCGGAGATACTGGCCTCACGATGGATATGCAGCTTCTGGCTGCTGAAAAGGTAAAGGCGGCGCTGATCCCCATCGGCGGAAACTTCGTGATGGACGTGTACGACGCTGCCCGTGCCGTGGAGTTTGTCCGCCCTGAAATAGTCGTGCCGATTCACTACGATACCTTCCCGGTGATAGCGGCGGATCCCCGTGAGTTTAAGCGGCTTGTCGGCACAACGGCGACTGTGAAGATTATGAAAACCGGGGATACGCTGGGGCTGTGATAGAAAGGGCTAACAAATGCAGTGCGCTTTCCTTTAGGAGAATAACGAATAAGCGCTGGTCCTCTTTAAACAGAAATTATGATCGTGTTCCTGTTCAAAGAGGACCGGCGGTATGCAGGGCGGCGCGGGCTTCAGTATCTCAATCCGTATGCAGGGTGGTAAATACGTTCGTCGTGAAGTCCCATCTCCTGGTCTTGCAGTGCTGCGCGGGCGGATTCGCCCAGGTTGACGGCAAGAACAGAGGTAAGGATGTGTACAAGGAAGGCCGGGCCGACCAGACTGCTGCCGAAGGTTGGCGTCGTTTCGCTCACGAAGAAGGAGAGCGTCGACGACTGGCAGACAGGGGCGGCGGGACTGTCAGTGAGCGAAATTATCGAAGCGCCGTTCGACGCTGCTTTTTGAACGGACTCCGTGACTTCGATGACGTAGCTCGGCAGTTCGCAGACGACGACGACATCGCCGGCTGTCACTGCCCTCGCCTGTTCGATAAGCGCGAGAGAACCTCTCTTCATCAGGGCGCTTCGGATCCCCATTTCCAGCAGACGGGTGAAAAGCGCTTCCGCGATGATCGAAGAGATCCCCCACCCCATGCAGTACACCATTCTCGCTTCTTTGATCATCTCGCAAAAAGCGACGATTCTTTCAGGCTGGAGCTGATTCCACGTATCGTCCAGATTGGCGTGTTCCAGACGCAGAATCTCCTCGGGCAGGTCTTGTCTGTTTTTCATAATGCGTCCGAGAAGCGCCGCAGGATTCACCTGTTCGAGCACCGTATCCTGGAGGGCTTCCTTCAATGCCGCATAACCGTCAAAACCAACCATTCGCGATACACGTACAAGTTGCGCCTTCGAGACGTTGAGCTTTTCCGCCACTTCGCCGATCGAGAGGAACGCCGCTTCCCTGGCGTTCGCCAGAAGGTATTCGACAACCCTTCTCGCCTTATTCGGCATTGTTTCCACTTTGCTTCGCAACAATGCCTGGAGTTGCGAACTATCCATGAAAGACACCTCCGAAACTGTTTAGTACTTCCATTATGCTCTTGAGATTTAAGTTTATTCGGAAGAAGAGTGGCCGTCAATCGTTCTCCGTTCTATTTCTTGCTTTTTCTGGTTGAAACTTTTTTAAAACTTTCTGTAGCGGATTTGGTTTTCGATGAACTGCAACTGCAATCCCGTTCTGAGCGCCATGTGGCGCAGTCCGAATTTATCGTGTCCTTTCAGGAGCGAGATCTGTTTCCCTTCTATTTCCCATGGCCCCTCGGAGGATCTTTCCAGAAGGGAGGCGACGAAGGAGACTGACCGCGCCATTTCCCCCATCGCTGGATGATGCGGCCCGGCGAGTACGCTTTGAGCAAGGCTTTCCGTTTCTTGAAGGCCTACTCGTTGAACGGCGAATCCAAGGCGTTCGGCCTCGAAGATCATTCTGCCCGCGCGAAGAATTCCTTCTTCAAGCGAAAGCGGAATGTAGTCGCCCCGTTTCATGAGTTCGGCGAGAGGTGTCTTGTCCAAAACAAGACATGGATAAATTCTGAGCGTTACCGCAGAGGTCTCTCTTTGTCGGCGGAGCGCGGCGATCTGGAGGAGATCATTCAACGAGCTTTCTTCCGTCTGCCCCGGAAGGCCGATCATCAACTGCGCTCCAAGAGAAAATCCTCTTTCCAGAATCAACTCCATTGCTGCAAGTGCGAATTCTCCTGTATATCCCCTGTTGCATTTGTTCAGGACATCGTTGTCGAGCGAAGAGATTCCCAGCTCAATCATGGAAACCGGGTAGGGGGTAAGATCGTCGAGAATGGCCGACGAGAGACAGCGCGGATGTGTCGAGAAACGAACACAGCTCCCCTCAGGGGCGGCGAAGACGGCGTCCATGAATGCGTTTCTGCGTTCTTCCGGGAAGCAGGTAAAACTTCCCCCGAAATAACAGACCTCATGGGGGGGCTGAAGTCGGGAGAGCGTTTCCTGAACTGCGTCCGGTGAAGGGGCTTGGGAGATTCCTGTGATCTCTCCCTGATTGCAGTAGACGCAGCGTCTTGGGCAGGAATCCATTGGAAGGAAAAAAGGAATCTTCGGGAGGCGAACGGTCATGGGGATGCGTGGGCCCAGCATCTCGCCCATTCCTTACGCAGGGCGCCCCATGCGAAGAGGTCCGCTTGATGCTCGAAGCTCGAAAGAGGTGTGGCAGTACGGGTCCACAGATCCATTCCCCCGTTGTGCTCTAAAAAATGGTACAGTTCGTGAAAAAGAGCAAAGCGTCTCCAGTAAGGCGATAGGCGTTTGTTGATGAGAATAAGCCCCCTTTGTCCACGAACCATATGCACACCCCATGTCCCAAATGGCAGGTCGTGGTATTCCAGTTCCAGAACCTTTCCAGTTCTCTCTTCGGCGTTTACGAGGAGAGAAAATTCATCAAGACCGGCCCACTCGCCGCCTTCACGGAGCGCCCATTCGGGTAAAAAGTCGGGAGGGGAAGGGAGCGTGAATTCAGTGTTTGGGGACTGTTTCTGACTGCCCATAACAGAATACCAAGGATGATGAAGGATCAGACGCTTCCATCGGCGCGGTCCTCTTCTTCCCAGCGTTCGATAGCCGCGTCGATAAGGCTCTGGACGAAACGAAGTTCCTTCGGTTTCAATTTCTTGCTTCTGTACCAGACTTCCGTTTCGGCAGCAGCTTGAAAAACTTCTTCGAGCTGCAGTCTTCCTGAAGATGATGTCGACATTGTCTTGACCAGATCTTGTACTTCCACTTCGAGAGAATCCGCAAGGCGTGAGAGGAGTTTCATCGAAGGAGTTCTCCGGTTGCTTTCCAATGCTTGAATGTAGATCCTGCTCACCTGTGTTCTCTCCGCAAGCCCCTGCTGTGTCAGCCCCAAGGCCTTGCGAAGAGTGCGTATCCTCATTCCGAGGCTCATCGCGACTCCTCCTCCGTATTGTTTTCTTTGGATATATATTATTATATACATGATTACATTAAGTTCAAGCCCTTGGCGCCTTTTTAAGAAAAATAACTTTCCCCTCTTGAACTTCTTTCTCTTTCAGAATATATTTATGTTGGGGCGTTTGGGTGGGAAAAGAATATATTGTCTTTGGGGAGGTATCTGCTTTGGATTTTCGTGAACTTCAAAGTTTGGTAGAAGTTATGGAAAAAGGAAGCATCTCGGCTGCAGCAGCATCACTCGGAATTTCTCAGCCGGCTGTCAGCAAACATATCGCAAAACTAGAAAGAGAGATGGGGGTCAAGATATTTGCTCGGGGACAGAAATGTTCCAACCTTACGGTAGAGGGTGAAGTGCTCTATAAATTTGCGCGAAAAACTATCTCTCAGCTTGCAGATATCAAACGTGATTTCTCGGATATAGCAGATGATGTATCGGGTATTGTGAGGATAAGCGCAAGCTCCATACCTGGTGATTATATTCTTCCGGGGATACTTGTCGAGTTCCGGAAACTTTATCCGAATATCGAAGTGGAGGTACGAATTTCAGATTCGCGCGAAGCCGTTGAGAAACTTGTCACGCGGGAGTCCGATATCTCTGTTACAGGACACGGACGGCATGCATCCGGATTCAATACGGTTCCTTTTGCCCGCGACGAACTGGTTCTTCTTGTCGCTCCCGGACATCCGTTTGCGGAACGTGAAAACGTCACCTTGCGCGATCTGGAGAACATGGATCTTGTGGGAAGGGTCACCGGTTCCTCGACATCCCGGATCTGGGAAGATGCATTTAAAGCCCATACAGGAAAAGGAAAGCACGTCTATCTCAAATTCGGTCATGTGAACGCGGTAGTTGAAGCAGTACGAAACGGTGCCGAAGGAGCCGTAATTTCCCGTCTTGCCGGTGTTGATGTTACCGGCCTCACAATGATACCGTTCCGCCCTGCCCTTATGCGGACGTTTTCGATCACGTACGGAACCATGACGACGAAGGCGATGGAGACGCTCCTTGAGTTCTTGCTCGAGAGAAAAACCTTCAAGGACGAGTAGAAAGTGAATCCTGCCATCCAGCATGAACAACCGGAGACCTTCATTATCGAAGAATCTTCTGCCGATCCAGTGGAAAAGGTACTCCGCTTTTTAGAAGAAAGAGGTTTTTCCGGTGCGATCACATATACGGAGGAAACAATCTTCACTGTGGAAGACGCATCCCGTGTCGTTGGCGCCCGGCCGGAGCATATTTTGAAAAGCCTGGTGCTTTTGGCTGACGATCAACCGGTGCTCGCGCTTATGTCCGGAACGAACCGTGTGGATGTAAAAAAAGTGCGAAGAGAAACGGAAGCGAAGAAAGTTCGCATGGCGGACCCGGGATACGTCTTTGAGTGGTCCGGTTTCAGAATAGGCGGCGTGCCTCCTGTCGGGTACCCTGAGCTGCCTCCGGCGTTTCTTGATGAAGATCTGTTCTTGTATCCCGTTGTCTGGGCCGCCGCGGGAACGGATCATGCGTTTTTTCCCGTTGCTCCCGGTGATCTGCTGCGCCTCACAGCCGGTAATAAGTGCAGCATCAAAAAATAAGCATACAAAAGTTCCTCCCGGATTCCGGGAGGAACTTTTGTATGCTTACGTTGTGAAGTTACATCTTCTTCTCGGGAGCAAGGGCTTCAAAAGATCCGTCGAAGGAACGTCCAAGATGAACCGTTGCGAGCGGTTTTAAAAAGAGTTCCGCGTTGTTGAATACGATGGCCTGTAGAAGATGTCCGGAGAGCGCGGCATGATCAGGTTTGTTGAAAATACCGTGAATATGCGGGTAGAGACTGCCTCCGCGGAAGCTTATGTTGCCGCTGAGCGAGGTAAGTTCCATTATTTCACGCACTGATTCCGTATTATAATCACGTCCGTTGTACCACCCGAAAGTTACGGAAGACACCATTCCCGCTGCGGAGACGATAACTGCCGAATCGACGTCGCATGCTTTGCAGACATGCACCAGGGAATCTGCGAGGTCTTCTCCTTCTGAAAGGCGTATCGCAATTATTTCATCGGTAGCGGCGTATTTCATGTTTCTCGTCCTCCTTTCGTATTTCCGGCGCAAACTGTCCGTCGGAAAACGGCTCTCTTATATTCCGTAAATATTCTATCATGTATTGATTCTCTTTGCCACTCCTCTAAGGAGTGCGTACCTCAATGATATACGGAAAAAACGAAGGTGTCTTCAGCTATTGTTCAAGAAGATACTGCTGCAGATCCGCTCGCCGAAGACCTGCGCCGAGTCCGGCGGCGAGCTTCAGCCTTGCTTGGACCGGGCGTAAAGAACCGCCTTCGAAGACGCCCATCTCTAAAAGACGCGACATACTTCCCTCGAAAGAAAATGATATTTCGCGTGTGTGTCCCTCCGGGCATCGCGTTGTTATCACCACAGGGACTTCGTCCTTTAAGAGTTTCTTTATTCGAGGAATCCACGAAGGGGGTACATGTCCGTTGCCGAAACCGGCTATAACGAGGCCGTCAAGTTCTCGTTTCTCGTCGGAAGTAAGGATATCAAGGAGTCTTTCTCCGCCGCCAAGCGAAACAGAGAGCAATTCTACATCCCGCGCCGGCGTCATGGAGCCCTCAAGAACCTTCGATCGTTTATACTGCCGGAGAATGTTTACCTTGTCGCCGATAAACTCGGCAAGCGGACCTCTTCCGGGAGCTGCAAATGCGTCACGTCTTTGGCTCGCAATCTCCGTGATTTCGGATGCCGCGAAAAGCTGTTCCTGCACGCAAACCAAAACGCCTAACCCCCAACACTCCTTGGAAAAAGAAGCCTGAACAGCCTGCGTCAGATTGAGTCGGACATCGGAGCCAGGCATGTCATACGGGTAAACCGACGCGGTAAAAACCAACGGTTGTGGGTATGCCCAGTACAAGTCCGCGAGGTAGGCCATCTCCTCAAGCGCGTCGGTGCCGCACGTTACAACAATACCATCAGCGCCGTCAATTACGGATTTAGAAAGCACCTGTACGAGATCTGCAGTCATTCTGATGCTGTAGTGGCTACTCGGTTGATGACTCCAATCGACGAGAAATGTTTTCTTCGCTGTCTCTCCCGGAAGCCATTCAAGCATTTCTTCAGGGGTGATTGCAGGCTGCCAGGAATTCATCTGCTCGTTGAAGCGCATCCCTATTTGGCCGCCTGCGATAACAAGGGCGATCTTTCCTCTACTGGACATAAAAAGGTCCTCCTTCCCCATCTGACCGTGACGGGGCAAGTGTACACTAAAAGCCCAAAAAAAGCACACCCTTTATTGCATTTGTTCGGTTTTAAAAACCCAGATCCTCCCCGACAAGGATAACATGCGACGTCCTCCCGCCGGTCGCACGCTCAAGAACGAGGAGCGCTTTGCAGGCCCTGTCGGGAGAGTTACAGTCGGAACAACGTCCAGTGCTTGCGCATGGAGTCTGCAGATTAAGGCGAAGAGCATTCGGGGGAGTAGCCTGGTTCCGTGTTCGTGCAATCGCCTCGTCCAAACTGTTCGTGACTTTGTTTAGCCCGATAACGAAAATAAGCGTGTTTTTCCCCCACGCCATGCCGCTGACCCTGTTTCCGTTGCCGTCGATATTGACCAGTAATCCGTCGAGAGTGAGCGCATTCGAGCTGGTGAGAAAATAGTCCGCTAAGAGCTCGTTTTGAAGCATGTTCATCCGTTCTTCCGGAGACAGGGACGGGTTCCAGTGATGGATTATGGTGCACCCTCTCTCTTCAAGGCGTTCCATAGCGCCGATTTCACGGATTGTGACGCTGCCGGGGACGCCGACGGAGGATCCCTCCGGGATGAGTTTCACAACCTCTTTGAGGGCTTCTTCCTTCGTCTGAACATAAAGAGCATGAAAGCCTCTTTCCTCCAGCCTTTTTACCAACGTACGGCCCAGTCGGTCACGGTGTTCCTGTCGAGCAGCATCATACTGATTCGTCAATACCATCGCCTCCCAAAGCGGGAATACCCGCTGTGAATTTTCGTCCATCATATCATTTTTCTCACTGGAGCGTTTCACTGGAGAGGGGAAATGCTGTCAAGAGAAAATGCTTGACACTTTTTCCGAAGGGAGCTATAATTCCACAGTTTCAAGGGAGGCGCAAAATGCGCAATACGAAAGAAGAAACAGTTTTAGCCAAGAGAGTGTATTTCCATGACTTGTACGACCATTATGCTCCTCTGTTGACTGAGAAACAGCGCGAGGCATGGAATCTTCATGAATTCGCGGATTATTCTCTTGCCGAGACAGCCGAGAAACTTGGAATCAGTCGCCAAGGTGTTTCCGATCTTATTACGCGAAGTCGTGAGCGACTCGAGGAGCTGGAAAGTCTTCTCGGGTTTTTTCGCAAAGAAGACGCGTTGGAGGAAGAAATCCGCGAGCTTCGGCGCCGTATCGAGCATCTTTCTTCGGGCCGGGGCGAGGCGATGCAGAAAGCGGAGGGAAACTGAATATGTTCGATGCGCTTCGTGAACGTTTTGAGGCCGTGTTCGACAAGCTGAAAGGACGCGGTAAACTCACCGAGACAGATGTTGAAACTGCCCTGAGGGATGTTCGCCGCGGGCTTTTGGAAGCCGATGTCGATTATAAAGTCGTAAAGTCCCTTCTGGAGGCCATCAAAACCCGCGCCGTAGGAAGAGATGTTCTTGAATCCATAACTCCGGGGCAACACGTCGCGGCGATTGTCTATGAAGAACTTGCAGAGTTGATGGGGAAAGAACCGGCTCCCCTTGTTATTTCTCCGCAGCCGCCGACCGTCTACCTCATGGTTGGTTTGCAGGGCGGAGGAAAAACAACGAGCTCGGTGAAGATAGCCCGAAAGCTTGCCGCTGCGCACAAGCCGCTTGTGGTTGCTTGCGACCTTCGGCGCCCCGCAGCTGTTGAGCAGCTTCGGGTACTGGCTTCACAGTCGAAAATTTCTTTTTTTGGTCCTGAACACGGAGAAAACAACGTCCTCAATGTCGTTAAAGGCGCTTTAAGCTATGCTGAAGACCATCTGAACGATGTCGTGCTTCTTGATACAGCCGGACGTCTCCATGCCGATGAGGAGCTGATGGAGGAGCTCGTCGCAATGAAGAAGGCCGCTCCTCCTACCGAAGTTCTCCTTGTTGTCGATTCAATGACCGGTCAGGAGGCGGTGAAGGTTGCCTCCTCGTTCCATGAAAAACTCCAATTGACAGGCGTTGTTCTCTCGAAGCTCGACGGAGACGCCCGAGGAGGAGCGGCTCTTGCTATTCGCAAGGTGACCGGAGTGCCGATAAAACTGGCAGGTGTTGGAGAAGCAACAGATGCTCTCGAGGTCTTCGATGCGAAACGTATGGCCCAAAGAATACTCGGAATGGGCGACGTCATTGGCTTGGCTGAGAAAATCCAGGAGATGGCTGATTCCGGCGGGGCCGAACGTATGGCCGGGACGCTGAAGAAAAAATTTACTCTTGAGGAGCTGCTTGCGCAGTTCGAGCAGCTTGAAAAGATGGGACCGCTGAACAAGGTTCTTGAGATGATCCCTGGGTTCAGCAAGATGAAAGGCGTATCACAGGACGAAATTGATTCGGGGCGGTTGAAAAAATCGAAGGCTATCATTCAATCGATGACACCTGCCGAACGCAGGGATCCTTCGATTATCAAGGGAAGCCGAAGACGTCGGATTGCGACTGGCTCGGGAACGTCGGTCCAGATGGTGAATCAGCTGCTGGCCCAATACGAGCAGATGCGAAAACTATGGAAGCAGTTCGGAAAACAGGGAAAAGGCTTCAAACTGCCGAAAGGCCTTCTTGGAGGCGGCGGCGGTTTTCGTTTTAAATAGAACGTTCCCGGTGACGGAACACTCCGGGGAAGCAAAAGTTTTGATGTGTTCCGGAACAATATCAGGAGGTGTATGGTAAATGGCAGTACGTATTCGCCTTGCCCGTCACGGACGGAAGAAGGCTCCCTTTTATCGGTTGGTGGTGGCGGATTCTCGTTCACCAAGAGACGGTCGCTTCATCGAACTTCTTGGAACCTATGACCCAATGAAGGATCCCGCTTCGATCAGCGTGAATGAAGAGCGGGCGATGCACTGGCTGCAAGTTGGAGCGACGGCTTCCGACACCGCCAGGAGCATTTTGAGAAAGTCCGGGGTCTGGGAAAAGTTCGAAGCGGGCAAGAAACAGGCGGAGTAGTCATGCCCGATTATCGGGAGCTTGTTGAATTTATCGTCCGGCGCCTTGTGACACAACCTGACGAGGTGCATGTCAGCGAGCAGACGGACGAAAGGGGCGTCACGGCGATCACTATTCGAGTCGCTCCGGAGGATGTCGGAAGGGTCATCGGGAAACGCGGCGCGACGATCAACGCGATTCGCCTGGTAGCAAAAGCTTCCGCAGTGAAAGTGAACGACCGGGTTGACGTCGATATCGTCGAGGATGAATAGGGTCCGCATCGGACGCATTGTTGGAACTCACGGACTGAGGGGAGCGCTCAAGATCGTACCCCTGACCGATTATCCGGAAAGATTCCATTCGATGGAAAACATGGCGGTGTACAGTGCTGAGGGACAGATTCTCAGAACACTTACCCTCTTGTCCAGCCGTTACTCCGAGCATAAGAAGCTCCTTGTGATTCAGACGGAGGAGCTGCGGAGAATAGAAGATGCAGAAGCTCTTGTCGGAGCTTTTATCGAGATTTTTCCCGAGGAGCGGTATCCGCTCGGCGAAGGGGAATACTGGATAGAAGATTTGAAGGGGCTTTTGGCTGTACGGCATGAGGACGGTACTCCTCTTGGTAAATTGGTTGATGTGGCGACTGCCGGTGAAAACGATATTTATGTAATTCGCGACGACGCCGGAAATGATCACTACATCCCGGCGGTGAAACAGTTCGTCGCGGAAGTGAACCTTGAAAAAAGAGAGTTGCGTATTCTGCTCATCGAGGGGCTGTGGGAGTCGTGCATGTAACGATTGTTACAGCTTTTCCGGAGTTCTTTGATAATTTTCTCTCCACCAGCATGATCGGCAGAGGCATAAAAAACGGGCTTCTGCAAGTGGATGTGGTTGATCTCCGTAATTTTGGTCTCGGAAACTATCGCCAGATAGACGACTACGCTTTCGGTGGCGGAGGAGGCATGGTACTTCTTCCGGAAGTCCTTGAGAAATCTCTTGCGTCAATTCGGGAGTCTTCGGGCACGAAAGGCTATGTGGTCTACCCCTCGCCTCAAGGCGATCTTTTCTCTCAGGAAATTGTGGAGACGCTGGCGGCACAGGAGCACATCATTCTTTTCTGCGGCCATTACGAGGGGCTGGATGAACGATTCGTCTCACGATGTGTCGACAGGGAGATTTCGATGGGAGACTTTGTCCTGACCGGAGGAGAGATTCCGGCTATGGCTATCATCGACGCAATGGCTCGTCTTGTTCCCGGTGTTGTGGGAAAAGAGACGGCGGTCGTCGAGGACTCTTTTTTCAGGGGAATGCTGGATTACCCCCATTTTACACGTCCTGCGGAATGGAAGGGCGAGGGGGTTCCGGAGGAACTGCTCTCAGGCGATGCCGCCGCCATAGAGAACTGGCGGAGAAACGCCGCTATTGAACGTACTCTTGCACGCCGTTCGGATCTTATTTCCCGTGCGAATATCCGGCCCTATCTCCCAAAGGGAATTTACGTGGCGCTTGTCCACTTTCCCGTTCTTGACAGAAGAGGAGAGAAGAGTACCGCCGCAGTCACCGGGCTTGATCTTTCGGATATTGCACGTTCCTGTAAAACCTACGGTGTCGACCGTTTCCTTGTGGTCACGCCGTTGCCGAGCCAGCGCGAACTTGTCAAGACGATGATTCGTCACTGGACGGAGGGGGGCGGGGCGAACGTCAACCCTGAACGAGCCGAAGCGTTTCGCTTGCTCAAGCTTTTCCCCTCTCTAGCTCGAAGTGTCGAATGGATTTCGAAGAGAGAGAAAGAACCTCCCCTCATCGTAGCGACAACTGCCAGAAACCGTCCCGGCACGTTCCACTGGATTGAGGTTAAAAGACGGATACTCCGTGAGAAGCAGCCCATTCTTTTGCTCTTTGGAACCGGTTCAGGGCTTCACGAGGACGTTTTAACAGAGTGTTCGATGGTATTGTCGCCTCTTTCCGGCGGAGGAGGGGAGTATAATCATCTTTCCGTGAGAACTGCCGCAGGTGCTTTTCTGGATCGTTTTTTCGGATGGCGGTAACGTGAGCATGGCGTTTGATAAAAAGATGTTTTTTGACCAAGTCAGTCTTATAGAGTTCTGGAACTCATTGTGTTTCGCCGGATGTCTGCTTGAGATAGTGTGAAGATAATCGAGTTTTGTGAAAGCTCAAGGAGGGTTCATTGAAATGAACGTGTTAAATCTTGTCGAGAAGAAGTTTTTGAGGAGCGATGTCCCTGATTTTCGTTCCGGGGATACTGTTCGGGTACATGTGAAGGTTAAGGAAGGTTCCAGAGAACGTATTCAGGTCTTTGAGGGAGTCGTTATTGCGCGTAAACACGGTGGTCTTAGCGAAACATTCACCGTCCGCAAGATTTCGAGCGGAGTCGGAGTGGAGCGTATTTTCCCGCTGCATTGCCCTTCGATCAGCCAGATTGAAGTGAAGCGCCTCGGGAAGGTTCGCCGTGCCAAGCTGTACTACCTTCGTGATAGAAGCGGAAAATCCGCCCGAATCAAAGAGAGAAGAGAATTTTAGTTTTCCTCTCTTGACTTTAGAAAAAAGCCCGCTTATAATATCCGTCGTTGCGCGGGGGTGGCGGAACAGGTAGACGCGCAAGGCTAAGGACCTTGTGGCTGCAAGGCTGTGGGAGTTCGAGTCTCCCCCTCCGCACCATGAAATCAAAAGCCCTCTTCCTGTACGGGAAGAGGGCTTTTTTATATGCGAGGGTTTTTCTTTTAAAAACGGAAGAAAAGTTTTTATTTCTCCATTGCTTGAAGTGCTTTTCTTTTGGTACACTTCTTATGGATTGCAGTACGTCGAGGGTGGGTGGTTTTGAGCATGGATTGGGAAAGCTGGTTGAGGGGGGATGACGTTCCTCCTTTGAAACAGAAAAACCCGAACAAAAAAAACGGTGCGTCTCTGGCGGAGCTTCTCGGGCTTCCTGTTGTCCTGCGGGGAGAAACCGCAGAAAGCCGTAACGTGGCAGCGGACGCAGGAGAGCCTCATCAGGGTTCTCAAACCGGCGATTCCTTGGATGATATAGTGTCCGACGCAGAAGGAACGATGCCTTCTCTCCCTCAAACGCCTAAAATCTCGGAAGAGTCCTCTGTTCAATCCGAGGTGACATATCCTGTTGTTTCAGAAGTCTTCGACACAACAGAAGACGAACATCAGGTACCGGCTCCGGAATCCGTCGAAGAAACAAAAGATACAATTGCAGCGCAAGCAATGGAAGAAGACAGTATTTCAGATAGAATCAACGGAGAGCAACCGACCTTCTCCGAAACAGAAAGCAACGATACCCCTTTCATTTCCTCGGGGGGAAGGGATGAACCTCTTGCCCATGCCGCTGAACCGGATGAACCTGTTTCTGTCCCTGTTCAGGGAGAGAACGAAGAGAATGGCACTGCCATTTCTACTTTTACAATTCCGGCATATCCGCTCTATCCGTTGTCCGAAGATGATCCCGCCCCTGATAAAGCGCTTTTTATCGAAACGAACCGGACGTACCCCAAGCCGCAGCGTGAGAAAACAAAAAAGAACCGTGTGTTGCTGATTTGCTTTCTCGCCGTAGCGCTTGTAATGGGCGGCTTGTTTTTAATGTCCGGCGAATCGTTTGAAACGCTATTACAGCAAGGAGATCAAGCCTATACACAAAAGGAGTATGACCAGGCGTTAATTTTTTATGAAAAAGCGGCGGAGAAAAAACCCCTTCGTGTAGAGCCCCTCTTCCGCAAAGCGCGTACACTTGAGGAAATGGGCAGAAAGGGAGAGGCGGTGCACGCATGGAACAGCTGTCTGAAGATAACTCCGGAGGATGCGGAGATATATAGGCGCCTGGGTGCTTTGCTGTTTGAACTTGGCTCACTGGACAACGCAATTCGAAACTACCAGGAGAGCGTCAGATTTGAACCGGAGAATGCGGAGACCCATTTCCGCCTCGGCTCTCTTTTGGAATCAAGAGAGGATTATCCCCAAGCACTCGAATCTTACCGCAAGGCATTAGAAATAGATGCTGCCAGAGGTGAGTTTGCGGAGGCTGTCGAGAGGACGGAAAAAGAGGTTCACATTCTGGAGGAGGAACGGCGTCTCCAAACCGCCATGGCTGAAGAACAGATTCAGCTTGGAGCAGCATTTCTTGTAACCGGGGAGTATCTGGAGGCAGAAGGTCATTTTCTTCGTGCGGTTGATCTTGTTCCTGAAAGCGAGGATGGGCTTCTAGGACTTGCGGAAGCCAGAATAGGGAAAGGTGATATTGAGGGAGCAAAAGAAACCTATCACCGACTTCTTGCGTTTGCGCCTCATTCCGAGAAGGCCAAGACAGCGCTTCTTGCGCTTGAACCTACTGCAACCGAGAGGATTGACACTGTTCTTTCCGACGATCGATCCACTCCGCTTGTCGAACAGCACGGATACGCTGCTGACGGAGTGATTTCCTCCGATATCATTTCCGGCGGCCTTACAATACTACACGATGAATCAGAAGAAGCGGGGCAATCAGAGGATGTTTCAGGTTCCGGAATACCGCTCGAAAAAACGATTGCGGAGACTTTGGGAGAAGATGAAACAAGGCCTCCTGTCATTCCGCCGGGAAGCAGCGTAACACCGCTTCCTGTTTCTTCGGCTACTGAAGAAGAAGTATCTCTCCCTTCTTCCGGCGAGGTCATTCCGGAAAAACAGTTTTCTGCTGTCCGGAAAACAGAACAGGAAGATTCCAGTCAAGTGCTCGTCGTCTCTTCTGAGATTCCACTCAAGAACGAGACGTCTCTTTCCCGCGACGGAACACCTGCAACGCCGGAACTCGTTCCGGAAAAAACAAAAGAGCCCCCTATAAAGAAAACCGAAACGCCCAAGACGCCGTTTAACGGACGCGTGGTCAAGGCGACGGTATCGCCGACGATATCTGTACCGCGACGTTTCCAAAAGACTTCGGCGCCAAGCGAAACGAGGCAAAATACTCGTTCAACACCGGCATTGAAGAAAAATGAAGAGAGTATTCTTGAGGCGAGCCGTTCGTATAATCTCTCAGGAGAGTATTTGAAAGCGGCGGAAAAGGCTTCCGAAGCTCTACGCTTCCAGCAATCTCCGGAGGCTCTCTCGAATCTAGGATACGCTCATATCGGCCTGAGAAATTACCCGGCGGCTTTTACAGCGTATTGGCGACGGCTCTTGCTCTCTCCAAAATTGCGGAAGCCTTCTCTCGAACCTCCGGCATTTCTCTCTCTTCCGTTCAAAGAAGGGCGCTGGAAAGAGATTCCCGTTCCGAATCCAAGAGATCTTCCTGTCGTTGTTCGCAGCGAAAAAATGGTTCTTCTACCAGGTGGGAACGCAGTGCTCGCAGGGGTACTTCCCGGTAAGGAGTATCTTTTCGAAGCGCTGCGGATCAATCCGGCGGAGAAAGACGTGTATCTTAATCTTGCATTGAGTTACGTTATGATGAAGAATCAGGGAGTCTCTTCGCCGTCCTTTTCCACTGCCATGGCAGTGAATGAGAATGAAAACGCGCTCTATCTTGCTTTGCTTGCCCATGCGCTCCGTTCAAAAAAAGCGGCCGAACAGTCGGAGCAGTTTCTCAATGCTGCGGCGGCAAGAGCATCGGGAGAAGTATTGCGTTTTGTTCGTTCTTTGGAGACGCATTCCGTTTCCGGGACAAAAAAATAAAAAACGAATGTATGCCGCTGATTGCTCTTCATACATTCGTTCAGGCTCAAAGGGCGCTTTGATTTAGAGGATTGAGTAAGAGCTTTTCAATAAAGCTGATTTACTATATACTTGCCTGTGGACTGTCTGTTCCGTACTCGCCTTAAAAAAAGGGTTTGCTGCAAGCTGCCCTGGGCTGGTTTCTGTGGTGGATCGAGAAGCGTGCAAACTCGAAGCACTTTATTTTTATGGGCGGTGATTAATCGATGAATGCAACGAAAGTTGACGAATTGGGAAAGAAGTACATGCGACAGTACTCTCTTTACCGCGAGTTTGCCGCGAGGGCCTGCAATCTTTTAGAGAACCTGGTGGAGCAGGACGGCATTCAGTTGTACAATGTATCTGGAGAGGCAAAATCTCCGGAGGGTTTCCTTCGGATGTATGAGGCTCTTGCCGAGGGAGTTCCCTCGTCTCTTTCAGAAATTGCCGACCTTTGCACCGTTAAAATTCTTGTCCATTTCCCCGAGGATGTAGAAAAAGTTGAGCGCATTGTCCAGCAGGAGTTTCTTGTGGATATGGCCCGCTCAGTTACATCGGCAAGCTTGGATGATCCCGATCGTTTCGGTTACCCGGCTGTCTACTATACGCTCTCCCTAAGCCGTGCACGGGCTGCAATGCGAGAGTGGAGTAAATATAAGGACATCCCGTTTTCCTTGGAGATACGAACAGTTCTTCAGGAGGTCTGGGCTACCAATACACCGAAGGTAATGCTTCCGACCGACACGAGCACCAAAAAGAAAATACAAAGGAAACTCTTCCGGGTAGGCGCGCTTCTTGAAGAAGCCGACGAGGGGTATTTTTCTCTTTGGGAATCCGCTCGTGAATCCGCCATGCCCGTTACCGCTCCGGTTGCTGCGGTTGAACCTGTTGCCTCAACCCGGCGGGTATTCGACAGAACTGCATTGAGGCAATATTTCCAGGAACATGAAGAGATTCCACGCCGGTGGGCGGAGATCGCTTCGGATGTCGGCTTCCCCCAGTTCAGACCGGATCCCGAGTATATTGAAACCAGTCTCTCCTATCTGTGGGATATTCTACGTGCTGCTGAAATGGATTCTCCTGATGAATTCCAGCGCTTTATCGCTTCCCTTGAAGAGGAAGAAAAGGGGAAGGAGCAAATTGCTACAGTGTATAAAGCGTTCGAAAGAGAAGCACAGTCATGGAGAGTCGACGGATACTCCGCCCTTTTCCTGCTGGTGCTGAATCTGAAATGGGATGTTTTGCAGAGCAAGGACCTTGTCGAGCTCAATATCAAGAGAGGTTCCGACAGGATCAAGGGAATCCTTTAGGGATTTTCGCATTTATTCCGCTTTTCGGATGGGGAGTAGCGGTTCGCTCTCCCCATTGTTTTTGGCTTGCCAGAAAGGAAGAGCGTTATGGATACAATAGCCCGGCTGCCGGAGAGAGGCGAATTTGCTTTTTTTTGCGGAGTGGACCAGAATAGTTTTAGAGTCTTGCAATCAGTGCCGCAAGTTCCTTTTCCTGAACTCTCGTTCCCTGTATCTTCTTCTTCCGTCCCGGAAACGCTATTTTTTGCAGGGAAAGGCCCGGAAGACCGGAAGACGCTTGAGAAATGTCTTGAGCTTCCCAT
The DNA here is from genome assembly GCA_963668335.2 of Aminobacteriaceae bacterium. Lineage (GTDB taxonomy): Bacteria > Synergistota > Synergistia > Synergistales > Aminobacteriaceae > JAAYLU01. Next base: position 158,784 of record CAXXRY010000032.1, read on the forward strand.
TTCGTTTCTTGTACTTGGAGGCCGTTGGCCTCGAACTCTCTCTCTCTCTCTTCGCTCAAAGGCAAGGAAAAACGGGATACGTATTCTTGGCCCCCGGAGCGAAGGAGTGATTGTACCCGGTATGGAACCGCACGTTGCTGGAAACACTTCGTTGCTTGCGGATGGGGGTGATGTTCTCATCCAATGTCTCTCCGCTTTCCATCAAAGAAGTGTTCCTTTCAGATACGCATTCTCCTTAGGCGAGTCCATAGACTATTCTCCGCTGGAAGCAGCCTCCTCGATTCTACAATCCGATCCTCAAACTGATTTATACGTGTTTATTTTGAAAGAACTGCGTGAAGGACGCAAGTTTCTCGATTTCGCATTGGATGCCGCAGAAAAAGGAAAAAGAACTGCAGTTTTTCTTCTTCGCCGGTCTCAAAACAATTTTCGTGAGGAATCTGCTGCCTTGAAACAATTCGGTGTGGTTCTCCTGAACGATATTCAGGCGATCGTCGACGGCGCCCTTGCTTTCCTAACCTTAAGGAAGAGTGATCTTCCAAGTGGGAGAGAATGTAGATACCGAACCTCCTCCGAAGAACATTCCATGTTGCTAAAAAAAGAGGCGGAGAGAGCCGAATTCGTTCTTCAAGAGAGCGCTCAGGCAACAGTCTCTCTTCTGGTTGATGTCCTTTCAAGATCCGATTCGCTGAATACTGTTCAACGACGAAAACGACGAGAAGAACGGTCAGGCCGATTGCCTGTATTTACGTCACTGGCGGAGAACGCCTTTTTTGAAGAACGGTTGTGTGCGGCGAAAATCCCGTATATCCCTGGTCTCCGCCGTTGCTTTAACGCTTTACGGATGGTTTGGGGCAGTGCTCCGGCGCTGTGTCCCGCTCCATTGAGAGGCGCTCATCCCACCAAGTGTCCACTGCATCCTCGCCCAACGGAATACGATGCTAAAGTGCTTCTTCGAGCCTACGATATTCCTGTTGCGAGAGAATCTCTGTGTCACTCTCTCCCCGAGGCCTTGACTGCGGCGGAGACAATAGGCTACCCTGTTGCTCTCAAGGTGATGTCTCCATCTATTCTGCGGAAAACAGAGGCGCGCGTTATCGCTCTGGATTTACAGAACGAGGAGGAACTAAAAAATGCATACGGACGAACGCTTGAAAAGGCACGGATCGCAAACCCGTCCGCCAGGATACGAGGGGTTCTTGTGCAGGAAATGGTGCACGGGGGAACAGAATGGCGGATGGAATACCGAAATGACCGCCGTTTTGGAGCAGTTGTCGAGATGAGCATCAGCGGTATTTTCGGAGAAATTTTTCCGGACGGCGTTCTTCGGGCAGCTCCCTTCGACACGGATGAGGCTCTCAGGATGATAGAGGAATCAAAGGGCTATCCTCTTTTACTCGAAGGATGGAGAAGAGAACGTCTTGACATCGAGGCGTTTGCTTCTTCGCTTGCTGCTTTTTCACGCCTTGCATGCTGCGAAAAAGAGATAGTTCGCCTTGATGTCAATCCCGTTTTCGTAAATCGGGCTGGTGTTTTAGTCGTAGACGCTTTTATTGAAAGGAGAGGTGGAATACAATGACTGCTTTGCTATGGGGAGCGCTAGGATATCTTGCGGGGTCTTTCCCTACAGGCTATCTGGCAGGTCTGTGGGTAAAAGGAGTGGATATACGGACGATAGGTTCAGGTGGGACGGGGGCGACGAATGCCGGAAGGCTTCTCGGCAAAAACTGGGCGAAGGCAGTTGCGATAGCGGACATGTTGAAAGGCGCGGTTCCGATGCTTTCCGCAATGTGGTGGGGTATTACAGACCCGTGGATTATTTCGCTTATTGCTTTTGCCGGCGTTGTGGGCCACGATTACCCTGTCTGGCTCTCGTTCAAAGGAGGAAAGGGGGTCTCAACTTCTTTTGGCGTCGCCTTCTTCTTGTATCCGTATCTTTCATTCTTTATTGCTCCCGCAGGCGGACTAGTATGGCTGCTCGTTCTTAAAGCAAAAGGCTACGTCTCTTTGGCTTCTATGACCTCTCTCTGTTGTCTGCCGCTTTTTGCACTTGTCCTCTCTTTTCCTCTCCCGTATGTTCTAGTTCTCTGTGCGCTTGCCTTACTGGCTATTTTTCGCCACAAAGATAACATCAAGCGATTAAGAGAAGGGAAAGAAAGTCGCTTCGGAAAGCACGCGAAATCGTGAAGAATTGAAAAACTCGAATCCGTAGGCGGAAGGTCCGTCGCGAGCTTTTTCTGGGTAAAAAGCGCACAGTATTGTCAATGACAACTGTGAGCGAGTCCCTCGTTATCTTCTGTTCGCAGAAACGCTTTCCGCAGAAAGTATTTTCTCCTGGCCGAGTCAATCCACTAACTGGCCGGCTATTCTCTTTTGCCTGCAAGACCTGCGGTTCATCAATGAACGCCCTTCTTATTGACTAATACTGACCATTGTCGTAAAATAGCATATGAAAACTACGTTCACCCAGAAAAATTTTTCGGGTTGAGCCGTTCATAGGGCGAAAAAAGCGTGATTGCTTCTTGTTTTCTTGTTTACGAAGGATAACGGAGAGCTTCTCGCTTGTTTGTTGAGAACAGAAAAATCTGTTCATAGCGTCCGGAATGACTTGCTCATAGTATTCGATAATGTGTTTTAGCGTATGGAAATTGCAGCTTGGAGGGAATGGAATGGCAAGTTTGACACGGGTCATCGAAAACTATATAAATAACCTTTTCTCCGAAATGGATGAACAAACAGTCTCGCTTCGTCGAAAGGAGCTCGCTGAAATTTTCGGGTGTGTTCCGAGCCAGATCAATTATGTCCTCCGAAGCCGTTTTACGCCCGAGCGAGGGTTTATAGTCGAGAGTCAAAGAGGCGGTCACGGGTATATTCGTATTGTTCGTATATGCTACGATATACCGGAAGAGAGAGTAAATCATATTGATGAAATAGTTGGAGACTCCATTACCGAGCAGGAAGCCAGACGTATTCTTGCCTCTCTTCAGGAGCGAGGGATGATTGATTCGAGAGAACGGCTTCTTATTGAAGTGGCGTTACGTCATACTGACGAACTGGGGAGTACCGAGTTCGATATCTCCCCCTTCAAGAGAGGCGCTCTGGCTGCAGAACTGCTGAAGCGTATGCTTCGAAGTCTCGCTTTGGCCTGACGGCAGGATGAGAACGGCCCCTAGGGGCATGTAAAGGATGGTTTGAAATGTGGCATTTTTTCACGGAACGCGGCAGGAAAGTGGTACAACTGGCACACAGAGAGGCACTCCGCCTTGGACATGATGTTGTGGGAACAGAACATGTTCTGCTTGCCATACTCTCTGAAGGGGAAGGTGCGGGTGTTCAAACGCTTGAAGCTCTTGGAGTGAATCTTGCCGAGCTGCGCTCGCGTATTGAAAGCACTGTGGGCAAATCTCATCCGATTTTAAAACCGGTGGATTTACCTTTGAGCCCGCGTGCAAAGAGGGTTTTTGATCTTTCTGTTCGTGAAGCGCGGAATATGGGTGTGAACTATGTCGGCACGGAGCATATCCTCCTCGGTATACTAGCGGAAGGAGAGAGCGCCGCCGCCCGCGTTCTTCTGGGACTCGGCATCGATCACGCTATTTTGGCAAAAGAGATCATGCGTTTTCTCGAAGGGGAAAACGGTTCCGGCAAGGGGACGGAGACCTCTGCCGACAGCCGTCGTAAGAGCGGGCGTTCAAAGACACCTACGTTGGACCAACTCGCGTTGGACCTTAGTGAGCGGAGCCGAAACGGTGAACTCGACCCGGTTATCGGCAGAAACAAGGAGATTCGCAGAATCGTCCAGATTCTCTCTCGAAGGACAAAGAACAACCCTGTACTTATCGGAGAGCCCGGTGTTGGCAAGACTGCAATCGTCGAGGGGTTGGCGCAGAAAATCATGGAGGGAGATATCCCCGAGCTTCTGAAGGATAAAAAGGTTATGCAGCTCAACATGGGAAATCTCGTTGCCGGAACGAAATACAGAGGAGAGTTCGAGGAGCGCATGCGCAAGCTTGTGAAGGAGCTCTCCGAAGGACGCGACGTCATTCTCTTCATCGACGAAATTCACACTATTGTCGGCGCCGGCGGCGCCGAAGGGGCGGTGGATGCGGCGAACATTCTAAAACCGAGTCTTTCCAGGGGTGAATTCCAGGTTATTGGAGCCACAACCTTGGAAGAGTACCGAAAACATATAGAGAAGGACGCAGCGCTTGAAAGGCGTTTTCAGCCGGTATATGTTCAGGAACCGTCCGTGGATGACTCCATTCGTATTCTGGAGGGACTCAGAGACCGGTATGAATCGCATCACAAGGCAAGAATACAGGATGACGCCCTGGAAGCGGCCGCTCGTCTTTCTGCTCGCTATATTATGGACAGACGCCTTCCCGATAAAGGAATCGATCTTATCGATGAAGCCGCTGCCCGGGCAAGGATCAGGACGATGGAGCCCCCAGAAGAACTCAAGGAGCTCGAACAGCGTCTTGAAGAAATTCGAAAAGAGAAAGAAGCAGCCGTAGACGGCCAGCAGTTTGAACGGGCTGCTGAACTCCGTGACGCCGAACGTCTGCTTTTCGAGAAACTGGAAGAAAAACGGAAAAACTGGAGGTCCGGCAGAAATGACACTCAGCCGGTGATCACCGGTGACGATATTGCGGATGTTGTTGCAGAATGGACAGGTATCCCGGTGTTTCAGATCACCGGTGAAGAGTCCTTGAGGCTTCTTGGAATGGAACGCGAGATCGAAAAGAGGCTCGTAGGGCAGAGCGAGGCTGTTGCGTCGGTTGCAAAGGCTATAAGGCGTGCGAGAAGCGGTTTAAAGGACCCGAAGCGCCCCATAGGGAGTTTTCTGCTTCTTGGACCTACAGGAGTGGGAAAGACCGAGCTGGCGAGACGGCTGGCATCTTTCCTCTTCGGGACGGATGATTCGATGATTCGTCTCGATATGAGCGAGTTTATGGAGAAACACGAAGTTTCAAAGCTCATTGGCGCTCCCCCCGGGTATGTCGGGTACGAAGAGGGGGGGAAGCTCACGGAAGCGGTACGCCGCCGTCCCTATTCCGTAGTGCTTTTCGATGAAATTGAAAAAGCACACCCCGACATTTTCAACCTGCTTCTTCAGATACTTGAAGACGGGCGCTTAACAGACGGACACGGCCGAACCGTGGACTTCCGTAACACCGTAATCCTCATGACCAGTAACGTCGGCGCCAGAGATGCTGCAAAGGGGTCTCCTCTTGGATTCGCCGGATCAGACAACGATGATCGGTTCGACTGGAGCCGCCTTAAAACCACAATTCTTGACGAAGTGAACCGAACCTTTCGTCCGGAGTTCATCAATCGTGTCGATGAGAGTATCGTCTTTCGTCCTTTAGGACGAGAAAGTGTCGCCGTGATCGTAGATATCATGTTCGAAGACGTCTGTTCAAGACTTTCGGGCCAGGGAGTAACGCTGACTGTGGGAGAAGACGTGAAGGATCTGGTGCGCGAGAAAGGGTATCAGCCCAAGTTCGGCGCCCGCCCTCTCAGAAGGACGATACAGTCGTTCGTCGAAGACCCCCTGGCTGATTACCTTCTGGAAAACGGGGTTTCGAAGGGGTTGCATGTAGAGGCATTTATTTCCGAGGGGCATGTCTCTTTCAGCGTCGTTCCCGCGGTTGACGTAGGTGCTTCTGAGGAGCTTGCACCTGAAACTGTGCATCAGTAGTTTCCAGTTTGCACTTGGGATGCCTTAAAGGAGGCTGTCATGGACGGTTCGTCTGTTTGGTTCTATTTTCTGATCTTTTTCGTAGTTTTCCCGTATCTGAAACAGCAATCTCTTCGGTGGAGGCGCTTCACTGCGCTTAAGAACTGTGAAAAGAGACGCCGATCCCGAATTATTACTTTAATCCACCGCCAGGAGAGTTTGGGTTTTTGGGGTATGTTCTCAAGGAATTTTATCAATATTGAGGACTCCGAGGAAGTCCTTCGCGCAATACGCTTAACATCGGACGATACGCCGATAGACCTGATCATTCATACCCCCGGTGGTCTTCTCCTTGCTGCGGAACAGATTGCACGTGCTCTTAAGCATCATCCGGCTAAGGTAACCGTGATCGTCCCGCATTATGCCATGTCGGGGGGCACGCTTATTGCTCTTGCTGCCGATGAAATCTTGATGGACCGCCACGCGGTTCTCGGCCCCGTAGATCCTCAGATAGGACAGTACCCGGCGGCCTCTATTCTGAAAGCCGTGGAAGAAAAGCCTGTCAGCGAGATTGATGACAATACATTGATACTGGCGGATATCTCCCGGAAGGCTATCCGCCAGACAAAGAACTTTGTTTATGAACTTCTTTCGGAAAGAATGGGGAAAGAGAAGGGAATGGCGCTTGCCGAGGCGCTTACTGAAGGCAGATGGACTCATGACTATCCGATCGGAGTAGACGAAGCAACCGCTCTTGGTCTTCCGGTTGTTCTTAATGATTACGACTCCTTCTGCAACATCATGGGTTTGTACCACCAGTCCGTTACCGAGAGGCCGTCTGTCCAGTATATCCCCGTCCCATACCCGGGGCGTCCTTCCGGAAATGGAAAGGCCGGTGCGTAAAATGAAAAAACCAGAAAAGCGGAGTTCAAGTTTCTTTTTTCTTCTTCTGCTTTCGCTCGTTTTTTTACATCCGCTCGCCGCGGTTGCTGCGCCAGGTAAAGAAGTTGTGCTTACTGTTGACGACGAACAGGTTTCGGTAGATGAGATCCTCTATCTTCTAGGTCTTCAGTCCGGGGCTGATGTAGCCGGGGCTCCTCTGATCGCTGCACAGATGACAACGAATGAACGAGAGGCGTTCCTTGAACAGGTTGCACGAGCGATTCTTTTCTCGAAGGGCGCGATTATCCGCGGTTTGCATCTTGACCCGGTCGTTTCAGCGCGTATCCGTTGGAACCGAATAAATACGCTTGCCGAAGCCTATATTGGAAGTATGTCCTCTTCGCTCTCTTTCGATGAAAAGGTTCTGAGAAAACATTTTGAGAAGAATCGACAGAGCTACCGTCAAGAAGAAGCCGTTCGGGTCAGACATGTTTTTACCACGGAAGAGGAGAATGCACGAACAGCCCTTCTGCTAATCCTCTCGGGAAAACTTTTTTCCGAGGTGGCTGCGTCGCTCAGCGTCGATTACACCACGGCCGAAATAGGCGGCGATATGGGATGGGTTTCACGAGGGGCGCTCCCCGAAAGCTTGGAGGAAGCTGTATTCTCTGCTCCCTTACAGTCGGTGCTTGGCCCGGTAAAGACAAAGTATGGGTATCATGTTTTCGAAGTGCTTGAACGCCGACGCCCACGGGCGCTTTCATTCGAGGAGGTTCGCGATACGGTGCGTGCAGAACTGGTCGAGCAGGTAATGGCTTCTGAAGCGGCTTCCCTGAAGGAACGCTTCCCGGTGCTTTCCGTACCTTCCGTACTCGAAAAATCACTTGCACGTTGAAAAGCCTTCTCTCTGAGACATGCTCAATCATACAAGGTGCGGAGCCTGTCCGCGCCTTTTTTTTATTCTCTTGCTCGTCCGAAACTCATGGACAGAAGAAAATAATCTCTTATAATAAAGACCGAGCGTCTTCTCGCAAAGGCGTTATCCTGCTTTTTCGGAAAGGATGGATTGCATATGGATCAAACAACAGCAAAAACACCAACTTTCGGTCAAGCTCTCTTCGTGCTTCTTGTGGATGCCGCCATTATCAGTTATGGTGTGCTCGATATTCATTTCGAGTCGGGGGCGGTGTTCGGCCTCGCGCTTTCCGCGCATATTCCGCTCTTTCTCGCCGCAGTCTTTACTGCCATAATGGGAGCAATCTTCGTCGGCAAACCGTGGCGAGAAGTCGAGGAAGGAATGATCAACGGTATTACGGTTGCGCTTCAAGCCGTCCTCATTTTGCTTGCCGTTGGAGGACTCATCGGAGCGTGGATTCTGAGCGGCGTTGTTCCTACACTCATATTTTACGGTCTGAACCTTCTGTCGCCTCAGTACTTCCTCCTGGCCTCGCTTCTGATTTGCTCCATCGTCTCTCTTTCCACGGGAAGTTCCTGGAGCACAAGCGGAACTGTGGGAATAGCGCTTATGGGAATAGGAGCCGGACTTGGAGTACCCGCTCCGGTAACTGCGGGTTTTGTAATCTCCGGCGCTTACTTCGGAGATAAGATTTCTCCTCTCTCCGATACCACGAATCTTGCTCCTGCGGTAGCCGGCTCAGATCTTTTCAGCCATATCAGGGCAATGCTCTGGACCACCGGTCCCACCTTGATCATCGTCGCCGCTATCGCCTATTATATGGGCGGAGGGTATGCCGGAGGAGAAATGGACGCCTCCAGGATATCTATCATCCAGCAGATGATGTCTGCAGAGTTCTCCATCTCGATGTACGGTTTCCTTCCCCCGCTTCTGGTCCTCGTCCTTGCAGCTATGAAGGTTCCCGCTATCCCTGGTATTGTTGCCGGTATGCTTCTGGCTTCCGTTATGGCGCTTTTTCAGGGAATCAGCATACCAGATGTTTTGAGTGCTCTGTACTCCGGATACACACCGTCAATGATTGCAGAAGTGGCGGAAACCGGCGATATTTCCTCCGTGAACGAACTGTTTAAGGGGGCGGCCGTCTTCTCTGCGGATGCGTTCGAAACTGTCAAGGAAGTTGCGGTTATGCTCAGCGGCCTTCTTGAGCGAGGCGGTCTGACGGGAATGCTTGGGACGGTGGCGCTCATCCTCGTGGCTTTGGTGCTTGGCGGTATCATGGAGACGTGCGGTTTCCTCGAAGTCCTTCTGGCTCGTCTCATGCGGAGCGTGAAGTCCGTGTTCGGTCTTGTCGCTTCGGTTATCGTCTCTTGCGTCTTTACCAATATGTTCCTTGGCGATCAGTATCTTTCACTCGTTATGCCCGGACGCATGTTCCGGCCTGCCTTCGGCAAGTTTGAGCAGAACGGGAGAAAACTTGACCCCAGGCTGCTCTCAAGATCGCTTGAGGATTCCGGAACACTGACCTCGGTTCTCGTGCCATGGAATACGTGCGGCGCCTATAACAGCAGCGTACTCGGCGTGCCTACTCTTTCGTATCTCCCCTACGCCTTCCTCAATTACCTGAATCCTCTCGTCGCTCTGTTGATGACCAGGCTCGGAATCGGTATCCCTTGGATTGAAGCCGGAGAAAAGAAGGCTGAATAGGCGTGGTCAACGTGCTTCGGGGGAGCGGAACGCATTTCCCCCGCTGGATGCGGTGGACAGGAATGGCGATGGGAATCTTTCTGCTGGCGGACGGAATGCGCCGGCTCTTTGCCGGTGGAGGTGATCTCTCGGGCGTTTTTGCCTATCTCCTGATCGGTACGGCGTGTATCTACATCGCCGGATACGAAAAGAAGATTTTCCTATCAGAAAATGGATTTGAAAGAGAAACACTTTTCTGGGGACGGGGCCGCAAAGATAAGATTTCCTGGAATGATATGGAGGAAATCATCCTCCTTCCGTCGGGTAAGGGTACCGCTGTTCTTTTTCCTTTGAAACAGAGAGGATGGAGAGCTTTTTTTCCCGGAGTTCGCGAGGATGAAGTGAGGGCATTTGTAGCTCGCTTCAGAGCAGACCTCCCCGTTCACAAAGGGAGCGCTTCATAAGAGCATGCTTAAAACGGCATCATGGCGGAGGGGACGTTACGTCCCCTCCCTTTTCTCATTTTTTCAATGAAAGGATAGATTTCATGGTTCGGCAAAATAGAATTCAACAGGCGTTGGCATTGGGACAAAGCATGTGGTGCGACTTCCTGAGCAGGGATTTACTCCGTTCCGGAGGCCTTGACAGGATGATCGAACAAGGAGTGCGCGGAGTAACAACAAATCCGTCGATTTTTGAGAACGCCATTGCCAAGACATCGGATTACGACGCAGACATTCAGGCTATGGTGCGCGAAAAAAAGACGGTCGAGGAAATTTATACGACGCTGACCATCGCCGACGTCCAGGAAGGGGCCGACCGTTTCTTCCCGCTTTACGAGACAAGCTGCGGGGTTGACGGTTTTGTAAGTCTTGAGGTGAGCCCTTTGCTCTGTCACGATGAAAACAGAACTGTTGAGGAAGCCCTTCGTCTTTTTGAACGACTCAACAGAAAGAACGTCATGATAAAGATACCTGCGACTTCCGCCGGTATGGGTGCAATCCGCCGCTGTATGGCTCAGGGCGTGAATGTCAACGCAACGCTCATCTTCTCACGTGCTCAGTACCGTCAAGTTGCAGAAGCGTGGCTTTCGGGTCTTGAAGAAAGAGCTGCATCGGGAAAGTCTGTTCAAGGCATCTCCTCGGTTGCCTCTCTCTTTGTCAGTCGTGTAGACACCGCAGTAGACAAGCTTCTTGAAAAGTCTGACGGAAAGGAGCTTTCGGGCAAGATTGCAATCGATAACGCCCGCGCCGTATATTCCGACTTCGAAGAGATATCATCATCGACCCGCTGGGAAACGCTTGCGGAAAAAGGCGCGATGCTCCAGCGTCCGCTTTGGGCAAGTACGGGAACGAAAAACCCAGCTTATTCTCCAACGTTGTATGTTGATTCACTCATTGGCCCTCATACTGTAAATACGCTGCCTCCGGCGACCCTCGAGGCGTTTCTTACGAGCGGGGAGGCCGCGTTGACCGTAGGTTCCGACAAAGAAGGGCGAATGTCTCGAATGGCTCGTCTTTCCTCTTTCGGCATCAATCTGGAATCCGTTACGGATACATTGTTGGAGGAGGGGCTTTTTGCTTTTGAAAAGGCATATAGAGCTCTTCTGGAGGAGATCGGGAAAAAAGGAAATCTTCTTTCTTTCAAATAAGCTGTTGACATATTCGACGGTGCTCCTTATAATACTCCCGTTGCGCATACGGGGCTATAGCTCAGTTGGGAGAGCGCTTGAATGGCATTCAAGAGGTCAGGGGTTCGAATCCCCTTAGCTCCACCATTTTCGCAGGATCAGGCCGTCCGGTGAGATCGGACGGCCATTTTTCTTCCCTTTGTTAACAAATACACTCAGAAAGAGGAGGAAAACAATGTCACCGAAAGGGTTCCATTTCATTGTGGAAGCATCAGGGTGCGGATCGATTATTTCTCAGGTGGACAGGTTGCAGGAGATACTTGTCGAAGCCGCAAAACGTGCGAACACTCAAGTCTGGTCGGTTTCCTTTCATCGCTTTCCTCCCGACGGCGTGAGCGGTGTTGTTGTCATCAGCGAATCGCATCTCTCTATTCATACATGGCCTGAAGTCGGCTACATGGCGCTGGACATTTACACGTGCGGTGAAGAAAGCAAGCCGCAGATCGCCGTTGACTATGTGCTTGAGCAGATCGGCGCGAAACATACCCATATTACGGAAATTACGCGCGGTCTCGACGACGGCGATATGGAGTATTATCATTCCTTCGTTACTTGGCAAGAGGTTCTTCAGCGCAACGCCAACAATTAATACAAAGACCCCGTGGAAACCTGAAGGTTTGTACGGGGTCTTTTTCTGTATACTCGCCCCAAGTGTTATTAATCGTTGAAAATATCCGGTGTCTATGATACTTTATCGTAGATACCTTTCGAAATTGTCCGCTTTCGCGTCAACATGCGATGAGTGCAGTGGGAGTTTTTGTCCGTGTTTTTGGGTACGTTGAGCAACCTTCCAAAAGAGAAGGAAAAAAACTTTTCAGGAGGAGCCCCTAGTGAACGAGAGAATACGTTCGTTAACACGCAAATATGAAGAAAAGATGCTGGAGTTCCGTCGAAGGATTCACACGCATCCTGAGTTGAGCGGCGAGGAGCGGGAAACCGCGGCGCTGGTAGCGTCCGTTGTCGAAGAATGCGGAATCGAGGTGCAGTCCGGCGTCGGTGGCCATGGCGTTGTCGGCGTCCTTAGAGGCGGGGATAAAGGCCCATGCGTGGCTCTCAGAGCGGATATGGACGCCCTCCCTATGGAGGAAAAAACAGGCCTTCCTTGGGCGTCGGAAGTAAAGGGAGTCATGCACGCGTGCGGTCATGACGCGCACACCGCGATGCTTTTAGGAGCGGCGCTTGTACTTGCCGAAATGAAAGATGAGCTTCCCGGAATGATTAAGTTTATTTTTCAACCCGCCGAGGAAGCCAATCCAGTCGGCGGGGCTCCGGCGATGATCCGGCAGGGAGTGCTCAAATCGCCCGATGTTGACGCTATCTTCGGGATGCACGTATGGCCCTCTCTTGTCACAGGGACGGTTGGTACACGTTCAGGGGCGTTGATGGGGGCCTCGGACCGTCTCTTCCTTACTGTACGAGGGAAGGGATCTCATGGCTCGGAACCTGAGAACGGGGTGGATGCGATTTCCATTGCAGCGCAGATTATCACCGCGCTGCAGACGATCGTTTCTCGTAACGTGAGTCCGCTCGATGCGGCTGTTGTCAGCGTCGGCACAATCAAGGGCGGAAACAGGTACAACGTTATAGCCGATGAAGTTCTTCTCGAGGGAACCGTGCGGACAATCAATCCGGAAACGCAGGAGAAGATGCCCGGCCGCATAGAAGCGCTTGCCCGCGGAATTGCAAGAGGTATGGGAGGAGATTGCGATGTGGAGTACGTCAAGGGGTACCCCCCCCTCATGAACGATCCCGAGCTTGCTAAGACCGCTTTTTCCGTTTTGAAGAAAGTTGTTGGCGAAGAAGGGATAGTGTACGTTGAGAAACCCGCTCTTGGAGGAGAAGACTTTTCTTTCTTCAGCAAAGAGATTCCTGCGCTCTTTCTGTGGCTTGGATGCAGGCCTGACGGAGTAGCCAAAGGGGAGATGCCTCCTCTCCATAACAACATGTTTCTTCCGGATGAAAAGTCCCTTGCTCTGGGAGTGGAGACCCTTGTTTCCTGTGCACTAGAATATCTGGAAGGACATAAAGGAGCGTGAAGGCGAGGATGGACCACCCGATGGAACAACGGCTCATTGAATTGCGAAGAGAATTTCATGCACATGCGGAGACAGGCTGGACGGAGTTCTGGACAACGGCAAAAATCGCTGGTATCCTAAAAAACCTTGGGTATCGGGTTTCTGTCGGAAAAGAGATCCTCCACTTGGATTCCGTTATGGGACGCCCGTCGGAGGAGCATATTTCCAAATTCGTGGAGCGCGCTTTGAAGCAGGGCGCCGACCCGGAATGGATCCATCGGATGGACGGATATACTGGCGCTGTTGCAGTGCTTGATACAGGGAAAAAAGGGCCGACGCTCGCTTTCCGTTTTGACATTGATGCGGTGGATGTTGCAGAAGCCTCCGAAGAGAAGCATCGGCCATACCGCGAAGGGTTTGCGTCCATGAACGAGAATGCCATGCACTCTTGCGGGCATGATGCGCATACGGTAATTGGCCTTGGTTTTGCAGAACTTCTCATGAAGCGTAAAGAAGAACTCAAGGGTATATTTAAATTAATCTTCCAACCTGCGGAAGAGGGCGTCCGCGGAGGAAAAGCGGTAGCAATGAAGGGCATTCTGGACGATGTTGACTACTTCCTCGGCGCGCATATTGGTATGAACATTCCAACGGGAAATGTTGCTCCGGGATGCGGAGATTTCCTTTGTACAACGAAGTTCGACGCCGTCTACAAGGGGAAAGCGGCGCACGCCGGAGGCGCGCCGAACGAGGGAAAAAACGCTCTTCTGGCGGCCGCATCCGCAACTTTAGCTCTTGCCGGGATTTCGCCCCACAAGGACGGAGCAACCCGTTTAAATGTCGGCGTTCTGCAAGCAGGTACAGGGCGTAATGTTATTCCCTCGAAGGCGCTCATGAAGGTGGAAACTCGCGGTTTGACTACTGCGTTGAACGAATATGTGTACGGCCGTGCGATGGAAATTGTCGAGGGTGCGGCGATAATGTACGGTGTGGAACTTTCAGTTGCCAAGATGGGGGAGGCGGTCGACGCCTTCAGCGACAAAGAACTTGTTGACCTTGTAGCGGAAAAGGCGCTTTCTGTTTCGGGTATTGAGAAACTTGCCCCCTCCGTCAGTCTTGGCGGCAGCGAGGATGTTTCCTGGATGATGCGCGCCGTACAGGAGCATGGCGGAAAAGCCGTCTATTTCGTGCTCGGCTCGGATATTGCAGCGGGACATCACAACGAGTTTTTTGACGTGGACGAAAGGGTCCTGAGTTACGGGGCGGCCCTTTTCGCCGATCTGGCGTTTGCCTTGTCGGAGAGATAACTTTCCAAGGAGAGGAGGGGCGTGAGGAGTTTTTTTGAAGTGCCCTGTTGTAACACAACGGGTTGAAAAAGAGCTCAATTATTTTAATTTATATTGTCAAGGAGGGCTATTGATGGAAAACAAGCAGCAAGCTAAGAAAAGGGGTATCTTTGAGAGTTTTATCAAGGGAATCGAAATTGTTGGTAACTGGTTGCCCCATCCGTTTTGGCTTTTCGTTATTCTTTCGCTTATTGTCCTTGGGCTCTCTCGGTATCTTGGCAACGAGGGGGTCGCGGTAAAGTACATAGCCGCCGGAAGAGGAGGAGAAGCGGCGAAGGAAGTGACCGTAGCCGTCCAGAATCTTCTCTCGTTTAAGTATATGCGAGGATTTATGGCCGACTTCGTCAAAACGTACGTGAATTTTGCTCCACTGGGTTTGGTTATGGTCATGACGCTCGGTATAGGAATCGTTGAACGCTCCGGTATGATCTCCGCGCTCATGAGAAAGACGATCCTCGGGGCGCCGTCGTATCTTGTGACGGCCGTTCTGGCGGTTGTTGGCATCAACGCCAATCTTGCCTCCGACGCGGGTATCATTTTCACTCCTGTAATTGGCGGCGCTGTTTTCAAAGCGTTGGGTAGAAATCCGTGGGTTGGAATCATCGCTGGATTTGCCGCAGCGAGCGGCGGTTTCACCGCGAACTTTTTTATTGCAGGGACTGACGCGCTGCTTGCCGGAATCACGGAATCGGCAGCGAAAGGTATGAATATCGTCGGAGCGACGCATCCCCTCATCAACTGGTACTTCATGGCGGTCGCAACGATTGTGGTTATGGTTGTCACCACTTTCGTCACGGAAAAGTTCACAGTAAAAATTCTTGGCGATACAATCCATGACAAGGATTCCGACGAACTGTTGAAACATAAGGTTACCCCCGAAGAGAACCGCGGTCTTCGCTGGGCCGCCGTAATAGGTGTCCTGTGCATTGGCGTTCTGCTGTATCTTACCATTCCGGAAGGATCGTTCTTCCGGGCCGATGATGGTTCGATCGTACCCAGATCTCCTCTATTGAGCGGTGTCGTGGGTATCTTGTTCTTTCTCTTCTTCTTCGTCGGAATTGCGTACGGTTTCGGCGCCGGAACCATCAAGAAGATGGATGACGTACCCAAGCTTATGCAGCAGGGACTTTCCGGAGGACTCAGTTTTTTGGTGGTGGTTCTTCCGGCGGCTATGTTTGTACAACTCTTCAATGCGAGTAAATTGACGACGATTCTTGCGGTAAACGGCGCGCACTGGCTTGAACGAATGAACCTCGGAGGTATTCCGCTGCTCATCATGTTCATCTTGCTCTGCACGTTCATTAACCTCTTCATCACGAGCGGATCGGCAAAATGGCTGATCCTAGCCCCGATATTCGTGCCGATGTTTTCCATAGTCGGTTTTTCTCCGGCGCTGACGCAGGTCGCCTATCGTATTGGAGACTCATCGTCCAATATTATCTCTCCGCTCTCCTACTATGTCCCTGTCATAATCGGTCTTCTGGAGCAGTACCGTACCGACCCGGATACGAAGATCGGTATTGGAACGGTCATTTCGCTTGAAATGCCCTATACTATTGCATACCTTATCTGTTTCACCGCACTGCTGGTCGTGTGGTACACGCTCGGACTGCCCCTTGGCCCCGGAGCGCCCGCTCTCATGTAAGTGAGTTCAGGTCAACCAAGAAACAAAAGCAGAAAAAAGCCTCCGCGATATGCGGAGGCTTTTTTCTGCTTTATAGTTCCAGATCAAAGGGCGGCTTTTGCTCCTGCTTTGATCGCCGTGATCAACTTTTCCACCCTGGCGTCGTCCATCACGATGTTGAGCCCGAACATGACGGCTCTGCTCAGTATCTTTTCGGTCCGATCCCACTCGAGAGGGCGATAGAGCGGCATCTCTTCCACAAAGGGACAGTCGTAGGGGCAGCGTGTCCTGCTGTACATCGCGCCCTCTCTGAGCGTCGTCCAGTGTTTCGCGTAGTGCCAGGTGTTGCCGGAGAGGATGGAACACCCTGCTCCGGCCTCTTTTGCGGCTTTTTGAAAGTGGACGGCCTTTTCCGGAGTCGGAAGGAGGAAAACAATCTGCGTCGCGATTTCGCCTTCCCTGTCGGGGAGATCACGGAGTTCCAGCCCCGTCTTTTTCACGGCGTCCAGAATCGTTGATTTTGTTTTCCTGGTCATGGTGATGGCTTGCTGCATTTTTGCCGCCTGTACGAGGCCAAGCGCGCCTTGAAGTTCGCTCATGCGGAAGTTGAACCCAAGGCAAGCCTTTCCTTCGGCTCCTCTGTCAAGGATTTTGCTGTGGATGTGCCCATGATCGTGGTAGTACTCCATTTTGCTGTACAGCTCGTCGTCGTCGGTCACGATCAATCCGCCTTCGCCGACAGTGAGGAGCTTGTTCGGATCCAGGCTGTAGGAACCCCACAAACCCATTGAACCGAGCGCCTTCCCTTTATACGTCCCTCCCATTGCCTGGCAGGCGTCCTCGACGACGGGGATGCCGTATTTGGCTCCCAGTGAGCGGAACGAGTCCATGTCCGCCGCGGCGCCGAACATGTGCACCGGCATGATCGCTTTCGTGCGCTCTGTTATGAGGTCCTCAGCCGATTCGGGGCTGAGATTGAGACTTTCGTCGACGTCTCCGAGCACGGGAATGGCTCCGCACTCCAGTATGGCCTCGACTGTGGCGATAAATGTGAACGAGGATGTGATAATTTCGTCGCCCGGGCAGATCCCCATCGCCTTGAACGGTACGTAGAGTGCGGCCGTGCCGCTGCTCACGGCGAGACAGTGCTTCGCTCCGGAGAGTTCCGCGACTTTTGCTTCGAACTCGTCCACCCTGTAGTTTCCGTCCCGTACTTCATGATAAGCGTAGCGGTGAATGACTTTGCGCTTGAGGACGTCGGCGACGGCCTCTATTTCAAGATGGTCGAAGAGTTCGGAACCCGGCATGTTACATCGCCTCCTTATAGATTTCTATGCATAGATCGGTAGTTATCGTCCGCGGGTTGTTTGCTATCGGACGAGCGACACCCATCGCCTTCTCGGCCATCGCCGCGAAGCGTTCCTCCGTGATACGGGAATCGAGTTCGGAGAGTGTAGAGGGGAGGTTGATGTCGGCGACAAGCTGGTGGAGAAGCGCGGAGCACATCGACGCCGCATCCCAGAGGCTCTCTTCATCGAAAGAACCGCCGAGGAGGCCGGCCGCGGACGCAAACTTCTCGGGAAGCGCCATGGCGTTGAACTGCGCTACGTAGGGGAGGAGCAGCGCGTTCGCCTGTCCGTGCCCGATGCCGAACATGCTGCCGAGAGGATAGGCGAGCGCGTGGCACGCTGTGACTCCGGCGTTGGCGAGCGCAATTCCGCCGTAGAGAGCGGCGAGCATCATCTCGCTACGGGCGTGTATATCCATCCCGTTATATACGGCGACTCTGAGGTAGCGACCGATGCTGGAGATGGCCTGCTCGGCAAACATGTCGCTGAACGGCGAGGCCTGTTTGCTCGTGTACGCTTCGAGGGCGTGGGCGAGCGCGTCCATACCTGTGGCAGCGGTGACGGAAGGCGGCATGGAGGCGGTAAGTTCCGGGTCCAGGAGGCTGCACTCAGGGTAGAGCTGGTCTCCGTTGATTCCCCCCTTTACGCCGTCGCTCTTGCGTATCAGGACGGAGGTGAAAGTCACTTCCGATCCTGTGCCGGCCGTGGTCGGGATCATGATCTTGGGAACGCCTGCGTTTTTGACAAGTCCAAGCCCCTGGTATCGGGCGGCGGAGCCTTCGTTTGTCAGGAGGACGCTCGCTGCCTTCGCCACGTCGAGACAGCTCCCTCCACCGAGACCGACGACAAGATCGCACCCCTCGCTTTTCGCAAGTGCCGCTGCAGTGTCCACAGTTTCAACGGACGGTTCCGGCTCCACGTCGTAAAAGGGAACGACGGTCAACCCTGCAGCGTTGATATTAGAAACGATCTTTTCCGCCGTTCCGAGTTTCTCCATGGTCCTGTCGGTGACAAGAAAAACTCTTTTGCCGCCGAGATCGGACGCCTTCTCTCCCGTAAGTGAAGAGACTCCGGGGCCGAACGCGATCCGTCCGGCCAAAAACATGTTGAATTGCATTTTCCCACCTCGAATTTCCTTGCGGCTGTTGCCGCGTTTTCTGTGTTTCATCGATCATTCCGTTAGGCGAGCAGCGCTTCACACGCCGCAACGTCCTCAGGAGTGTCGATTTCTATAGTGTCCCGTTCAACGGGAATACAGCGGATTGAGTAACCGTTTTCCAGAACCCGCAGCATCTCAAGACTCTCTGTTTTTTCAAGCGGGGTCTGGTTCCAGCCGGAGAATTGCAGAAGAAACTCTCGTTTCCAGGCGTACGGACCAATATGTTTGTAGTATGCTGCTCCGGGGGTGCGAGGGTAGGGGATGGGAGATCTGCTGAAGTAGAGCGCTCTCTGGTTCTTGTCGAAGACCATCTTGACTATGTTCGGTGATTCTATTTCCCGTTCGTTCTCTATTCGCTTGGCAAGCAGCGCAAGCGCGACGCCTTCGTCCGAGATCGCGGCGATCAGCGGGTCCACCATATCCGGGCCGACAAGGGGATCGTCGACCTGTATATTCAAAACGATCTTTGAAGGAATACGTTCGGAGACCCATGCGACGCGGTCGCCTCCGCTTGGCAGCTCCGGCGGAGTGAGTACAGCTTCTGCTCCGGCGTTTTCGACGACGTCGGCAATACGTTGGTCGTCAGTGGCGACAATGATGCGGTCGACTCCGCTGCACTTTTGAACCTGTTCCAAGACTCTGAGAACGAGAGGTACGCCTGCGATTGGAATAAGGGGCTTCCCCGGGAGACGAGTGCTGGCGTATCTGGCCGGAATAACTGCAAGAGCGTTCATAAATGCATCTCCTTGCCGGAAAAAATCGGAAATAAATTCTACATCATTTATTATCCCCTGTATAGACTCATTTTCGCATCGACAAAACAACCTCCCGCACTTATGAGGGAGGTTGTTTTGTCGCGAAAGCGTAAAAATTAATCTTTTAGAATCTGGGTTCCCTTGGTTCCTTCGAGGGCCTCGAGAGCTTCGTCGAGGCTTGCGATCACTGCGCATTGTCCGCCGTTGCGCACGAAGCGAAGCGCGGCTTTCACCTTGGGGCCCATGGAGCCGGCCTTGAAGTGGCCTTCTTTTTCAAGGGACTCCATCTCGGAGAGCGTCAGGCTGTCGAGCCACTTCTGCTGCGGGGTATTGTAATTTATTGCTACCTTGGGCACATCGGTCAGAATCATTAGAAGGTCGGCCTTGACAGAAGCTGCAAGGCGCTCGCCTGCAAGATCCTTGTCAATGACGGCTTCCACTCCCTCCCATGTTCCGTTTTCCTTCCGGATTACGGGAATACCGCCGCCGCCGGAGGCGATTACTGTGAATCCTTTTTCAAGGAGCGTATTAATAACGTCCGCTTCAACAATCGACTTGGGATCGGGGGAGGGAACAACCCGTCGCCAGCCGCGTCCTGCATCGTCGATCCATGTTTCGGTGGTCTCGGCAATGCGCTTCCTGGCGGCTTCTTCCGTATAGAAGGGGCCCACCGGTTTTGTGGGATGGGTGAACGCAGGATCCTCAGGATCCACCTCGACGCGGGTCACCAGGCACGCGGGCGCATGTCCTTCGATACCGTGGGCGAGAAGGGTATTCTGTATGCTCTGGCAGAACATGTACCCGATAAGTCCCTGACTCTCGGCGCCGCAGATATCCATAGGCATCGCAGGAACCGAGGCGCTTCCCAGCTCATTCTGTATGAGAATCGCCCCCACCTGCGGACCGTTTCCATGGGTTACAACCACTTCGTGCCCGGCATGGATCATTCTAACGATCTGCGTCACGGTTTTCTGGACGTTGTCACGCTGTTCCGATGCGTTTCCCTTCTGCCCTCTTTGAAGAATGGCATTGCCCCCAAGGGCGACCAAACTCTCATCTCTTTAAAATTCCCTCCTGAATGTCTAAGTTGACTTCTATATTATAGAGTATGCGCCTTATTTCAGCAAGTCTTTTACAAAAGGAGGAAGCACGAACGCAGCTTTATGGATGTCCTCCGTATAGTATTTCGTCCCCTCCGGAGCAGGTCTGCGGGTATCGGCAGGGTCGACGGTCTTCGAGCCTATGGTGTATGTCCACATACCACTGGGATACGTGGGCATCGCTCCCCAGTACATTCGTACGATGGGGAAGACTGCGTTCATCTCCTTGAAAGCTCCCTTGACAACGGATGTGTCGGTAAAGGGTGATTCCGTCTGGGCGACCAGCATTCCATCTTTTTTGAGCGCCTTGTAGATGTTCTTATAGAAAGGAGCGCGGAACAATCCGGCTGCAAATTCTACCGGGTCGGTGCTGTCCACGATGACTACGTCGAATTCGTCTTTGCAGGAAGCGATATATTGAATGGCGTCCATCGGTCGCACGTCCGCACGCGGATCCTCCAGCGCTACGTGTTGATCGTCGGAAGGAATTTTTTCGACGCGTTTATTACGTCCTCGTCTATGTCGACGAGGGTCGCTTTTTCAACGCCCTTGTGCCGAATAACTTCACGAAGCACGCCGCCGTCGCCGCCGCCGACGATTAAAACTTGCTTTGGTGAAGGATGAGAGCAGAGCGCAACGTGAGCCATCATCTCGGAATAACAGAACTCGTCTCTCTCTGTGATTTGGATGGCGCCGTCCAGGATCAGCGTTTTTCCGTATTCCTCGGTTTGAATGAGCAGAATATCCTGATACTGACTTTTGAGATTCAAAAGAACATCCGTTACCCTGAGCGAAAGTTTCATGTGATCGCTCTGTTCTTCGGTAAACCAGAGTTCGTTAGTCCGTTTCTCGCGAATATCCACAGGGCATTCTCCTTTCAAGAAGTACACACTCAATAGACAAGCAGGGACGGGTATTTCCCCGCCCCCGATGCACATCATTGAGCCAGTATAAGAGAACTTCCTTTATTTTTCAAGAACGTAGGCTTTGAGAGGAGGGAATCCGTTGAAACAGACGGAGGAGTATGTCTGTGTATACGCTCCGGTGGTGAAGAAGTAGAGACGGTCGCCCTCTTCTAAAGAGGCGGGAAGCGCGTACTTTTCATTTTCATACAGGATGTCCATGCTGTCGCAGGTGGGACCGGCGAGAATGGTCTCCTGGACGGGGCCGGTTTTTTCCGAGTAGATCGGATATTTTATGGATTCGTCGAGTGTCTCTATCAAACCGCCGAACTTTCCTGCGTCGAGATACACCCAGGAATACTGGTTTGCTTCCGACTTCTTTGATATGAGAACGACTTCGGTGACAAGGACGCCTGCGTCTCCTGCCATAAATCTGCCAGGTTCAAGGATAATTTCAGGAAGATCCTCGCCGAAGTCCTCTTTGAGAAAACGGATAATCTCCGCCGCGTATACCGAGGTTTCATGCGTCGGCGAGATATATGTTGCAGGGAAGCCTCCGCCGAGATTGAGCATTTTTAATGTGATGCCTTCCGCTTCGGCGCAATCGAAAAGATATTTGCACGCGGAGATAGCATTGTCCCATTGCCCAATGTCCCGCTGTTGAGAGCCGACATGGAAAGAAATACCGTACGGTTCGAGACCAAGTTTTACTGCGAGGAGAATAAGCTTGAAAATCGTGTCAGGATGCGCTCCGAACTTTCTGGAGAGGGGCCAGTCGGCCCCGCTTCCGTCGGTCAGGATGCGGAAGAAGACCCGCGAGCCGGGAGCGTGCTTTGCTATCTTTCGCAGATCGCTCTCTGAATCCGTGGCGTAAAGGCGGACTCCCTTAGAGTATGCGTATGCAATATTCCGTGCTTTTTTTATGGTATTGCCGTAACTGATTCTGTCCGGCGAAGCGCCGAGTGCAAGAATGTGATCCAGCTCGTAGACGGAAGCAATATCAAAACAGCTCCCCTTCTGTACAAGCATACGGAGCACTTCTTCAAGAGGGTTTGCCTTCACGGCATAATAGATCTTCGCAAAGGGCATTGAATCAAGAAGTTCATTGTACTTTTCCTCGACCTTTTTCAAGTCCACGATAAGGAAAGGTGTTTCTTTGTCATGAGAAAATTCCTTTATCCGTTCAAAATTTGCTTTGGACATGTATCGTTCGAGGTCAAACTGAAACTCGTTTTCCACGTCGCTACCTCCTCCTTAGGGGTAATTTAAAAACTTATGCAGTGTACGACCTACGAGTCGGAAATGCAAGGGGGAAGCGAAGGAAAATAGCGAAAACGATAGGTATTTTCCTCTCTTTTTTCTTCCCGTTCCCATGGTAGAATCTAAGCCTGATTTGAGAACTTCCGCACCGAACGACGAGGAGGCACGCTTCATGTTTTATGGCAAAAGAAATGTACCTGAGTGGGCGAAGCAGGTAGCTGTTCTGATCGTCCTAATGCTACTTGCTGTTTCTGCTTGGCAGTGGTTCCGGATACTTGAGCATCGATCTGAACCGGAACTCTCAGCTCCTGTACCTGCACCCGTTCCGGTTCCTGCTCCTTCATCGGAACCGGAGCCAGAACCCGAATCCGAGACCGAGTCTCTCCTTTCTGCACAAACTGCGGCTATACTGCGGCCGCCTCTTCCTCCTCATGTTGCGCGGATTGATGAACCGTGGCTTCATGTAGTCAAGGCTCAGTACCGAATGTACTTCTATAGAGGAGAAAATGTCGAACGTATATATCAGATTGCGATTGGAGCGAACGGCGGACAAAAACAGAGAGTGGGAGATCATCGTACGCCTGTCGGTAGTTTTTCTGTTCAGCAGATCCAGGATTCAAGAAAATGGACGTATGATTTCGGTGATGGAAAAGGAGCTATTCGAGGCGCGTACGGGCCCTGGTTCATTCGACTGAAAACCCCTGGTTGGAAGGGAATCGGCATTCACGGTACCCACGATCCTGATTCTATCGGGAGGATGATCACTCAGGGGTGTGTTCGCCTAAAGAACGAGGATCTCGAAGAATTAAGAGATAAAGTCTTCGTTGGAATGAAAGTTATTATTTCGGAATAGGAGGTTGCTATGGATTTCCATCTGATTGACCTCCCGCTGCCGAGAGTGGGTTTCAGACGGTTCATTTCAGCATGGCTTCTACGGGATACCGCAAGGGACAGAACGTATATTGTCGATCCGGGCCCGCCTTCTACGTGGCCTTTGCTTCGTGATGCGGTGAACAGCAAAGGAAACGGGCGGGTCGACGCAGTGCTGTTAACCCACGTTCATATTGATCATGCAGGAGTCTCGGGGCTCCTCGTCAGAGAGTTTGGCGCTCCTGTTGCAGCCCCGGAAAAAGGCGTGCCGCATCTGCTTGACCCTTTCGCTCTCTGGCAAGGCAGCAGACAAACACTTGGTGAAACAGCTTTGCTCTACGGTGAGCCTTTTCCTGTTCCAGCGGGGAAAATTCTTCCGATAGATTCTTTGCCGAAAGGTTTTTCCGCTGTGGATACTCCAGGTCATGCGGCGCACCATCAGAGTTTTCTTTTCGATGACGACGGCGTATTGACTCTCTTTGTCGGGGAAGCCGCCGGAGTTTATCTTGAAGGGGAAGAGCCCTTCCCCTACCTTCGCCCGGCGACGCCGCCCCGTTTCTTCCCCGATGTCACTTTGGCTTCCCTTGACCGGCTCCTGGAGCGTGGATGCTCCCGAATCTGCTACGGACATTACGGCGCGGCGGACGGCGCGAGAGAGATGCTCACATTCGCCAAAGAGCAGCTGTTGTTCTGGAAGGACGTTATCCTCGGGCTCCTTCGAAACAAAGCAGATCCGGGAAACGAAGAGTTTTTCCTGGAAGAACTCTTGGAACGAGACCCTTTCCTTGCCGCTTTGCGGCGAATGGATCCCGATATACGCGATCGGGAACGTATGTTTTTATGCAACAGCATCAGAGGGTACCTGGAAGCGTTTGCCCGGAAGAGCTAAAAAACGGGGAGGTTCCGAAAGGAGCCTCCCCGTTTTTTTAGCTTTCGTTCACTTTTTTCCCTCCGTCTTTTCATTCTTATCGTAGGTATAGACGATTCCTTCGAAAGGTTCCGGTAAAACTCGGCTGGCAATCGTCATGCTCCCCTCTTTGAAGGTGATGGAGGAGAGACGCAACGGAAATATGAACTTGCTCAGGTCGAGGAGCGGTTGGATCTGAGAGACGGCTTTATCCGTGATGAAGTCCGGAACATCGACGCGGTTGACACGGAGCGTGTAGTCATCGAGCCAGACTTGCTGCATGTCAACGATCTTGAACTTGCTAAAAATTTCGATGAGTATATTGAGCGTGAACAGCACCTGTGCGTGGTAATTCCCGCGTGCATATATACCATCCGGGGTCATCCGAACCTGAAGGTTGTGCCATTCGTCATCGTCGCCGAACTGTTTTTGAAGCAGGTTTTCGTTCAGGTCTTTCTCCGTAATGGCGGCGAATGCGTGGACATTGAGCACTTCTTTTGCATCGAGTCCCCCGTCTTGCTCCCATTGAGAAGGAGGGGTAAGCGTTACGCCGACTGCGCGCAATTTCAAAGAATCAATACGTACCCCGCCGATGTCGCAGCCTGTGACATCGAGATACAATTCCCGGATAAGTCCCTCGTCGTTAGGTTCATTTTCCAGGATCATGTGAATTTTTTCCGGTTTGAACTCCTCTACAAAATGGAGGAGCAGTTTTTCTCCCCGCGTTTGGTCAGTTTTAGCAGAAGCTGTGTTCGCCTGCGATAGTATGAACAGCGCAAGCCAAAAAACGAAGAAAAGGGAAATGGTCCTCTCTCTGACATTTCCGCGACTGTACGGAATCAAAAAAAAGCGCATCATACGTCCTCCTCCCGAGATATACGGTGCTTTCTATGAAGGTTTCTTGTCATATCGGGGTTTTACCCTGTTCTTTCAATACGGTCTACTTCTTCGGCCAATTCCTCCCATTGAGCGAGAAGATTTGCAATCTCGCGGGCGGCTTCGTTCCGTTCGATGAGAAGCGCTGAAACTTTGACTGAATCGGCGAGGAATGACGGATCGCAGAGCTGGGCATCGCGATTGGCCTGATCCATTTCAAGATGCTCGATACGTGCTTCAAGAGGCTCCATTGTGTCCAGAACCATTTTTTTGCGCTTGTAGAGCGCGTTTCGTTTCTCCGCCTCCATTCGTTTGAGGTTTCGTATTCCGTCCTGGGACGATTTATCGGAAGATTCGCTTCCGTTTTCAAACGAAAGGAGCGAAGCTTTTGAAGCAAGACGTTCCTGTCTTTTTTCAATGAACCAGGAGTAGTTTCCCGGGTAGACGATCAGAGAGCCTGAAGTTATCTCGATTACCTTGTCGACTAAATTATCCAGGAAAAAACGGTCGTGCGAAACAATGACAAGCGTGCCGTCGTACTCCAAAAGCGCTCTCTGGAAGAGATCTTTCGTCTGCATATCCAGATGATTTGTGGGTTCGTCGAGGATCAGTACGTTCGCCTCCTCAAGAAGAAGCTTGAGGAGCGCGAGTCTTGACTTTTCACCTCCTGATAAAACAGAAACTGGTTTATAAATATCGTCGCCTCCGAAGAGAAAAGCTCCCAGCAAACTCCTCTTTTCCCGTTCCGACCACGTTGTACTTCTCGAAGAGAGAGTGTCCCAGACAGTCCTTGAGTAGTCCAGATTTTGAGAGGACTCCTGAGAGAAGAATGCGAGTTTGACATTATGGCCGAAGCGGACCGAGCCAGAGGAAGGTTGCTCTGTCCCGCCCAGGAGACGTGAGAGCGTCGACTTCCCTGCCCCGTTCACCCCGACCAAGGCAATTTTCTCCCCTCTTTGAATGGAGAGAGAAGCGTCATGAAGAACGATCTTGTCGCCGTATCTTTTTTCGACATCCTTAAGTACAATAGTTTCAAGACCGCTTCGTGTACACGGAGGGAAACGGAAGTGTACACGCTTTGTCTCCTCTTCTATTTCGACAAGCTCAATCTTCTCAAGACGTTTTATCCGGCTCTGCACCGAAGATGCCTTGGAGGCCTTATAACGGAATCGCTCAATGAATTCTTCCATACGTGTAATCTCTTCTTTTTGTTGTTTCTGTGTCTTGCGAAGCTCTTCAATGCGTCGTTCCCGCTCTTCTACGTACGCGGAAAAATTTCCCTGATACAGTGAAACGGATCCAAACGAAAGCTCCGTGACCGAAGTGCACATCGTATCCAGAAAACGCCTATCATGAGAGACGGCGATGATCGTCCCCGGAAACGCTGAAAGCCAGCTTTCCAGCCACTCCATGCTCTCGGTATCGAGATGGTTCGTGGGTTCGTCCAGAAGGAGTATGTCGGGAGAAATTAGAAGCAGAGACGCCAAGTGAAGGCGCATCTTCCAGCCTCCGGAAAAACTGCCGCAGGTAGAGAATGCGTCCTCATCGGCAAAACCGAGCCCTTTGAGTATTTTTCGGGCCCTGGCTTCGAATGCGAAACCGTCTCGCATCTCATACTGTTTCATGAGGGTATCATGGAGTGTCAAGAGCCTGTTTCCGTGCTCGGATCCGGGGACCGAAACAGTAAGATCCCGCGTACACAACTCCAGTTTTCTTTCAACGTCGGCGAGGCCGGTTCGTTCGCGAAGAAAGTCAAGAACCGGAATATCCGGAATCTCGATAAGGTCCTGCGGAAGATAGCCTACGCTCTGATCCTTCGCCAGAGTCACTTCTCCCGAGTCGGATTCCATCTCTCCGGCGAGTATGCGGAGCAGAGTGGTTTTCCCGGCTCCGTTGCTTCCCACAAGGCCAACTTTGGAGCCTTTGGGTATTGACCAGGAAATATTTTTAAATAGTAAGCGTTCTCCGAAACGGAGCGTGATATTGAGAAGATGGATCACCGAAAAGTTCCTCCTTGTTCCTCGTGTACAAAATTTATTATAAAGGATACGACGTATTGATAAAAGAGGCTTGGGAAAATTGTAGGATGCTATCATTATCTTCTATAGCAATGTAAAATGAATGCGTAGAATACGCCGACCTGCGAAGGGGCGTGAAGAAAGGAAATGTTCACATGCTCGAAAAGAGTGTGCTCCTCCGCGAGGATGAGCGAATATCTATGGAGAAACGAGCGCTTGCCTACCGATGGGTAGTATGGGGAGTCATGGTTTTTGCATTTATGGTAGTTTTTTTTCACCGGTTAGCCGCCGGAGTCGTCAAAGAAGATGTTACGAATGCGTTTTCATTAAGCGCGACAGCATTTGGCACCATGTCTTCGATGTACTTTTATGCATATATGGTCATGCAAATACCGGTCGGTCTTCTCGCTGACTCACTGGGAGCCAGGATAACCGTCTCGGTAGGGATGTTTGCCGCCGGAGCCGGATCGATTCTTTTCGGTTTCGCCCCGTCGTATTTTTGGCTTCTTGCCGGCCGTTTCTTGGTAGGGCTTGGCGTTGCAACAGTTTTTGTATGCATTATGAAAATACAGTCTCAGTGGTTCCGGGATAGAGAATTCGCTACAATCTCGGGAGCGACAACATTTATTGGCAATGCAGGGGGGATCCTTTCGCAAGGCCCCCTCGCCTTTCTTCTCACCATAGTATCCTGGCGATCAAGTTTTATAGCGATCGGAATCGCGACTTTGGGTATTTCTCTTCTTTGTTACAGATTGATTCGAAATCGCCCGCAGGATATGGGATTCCTGCCGTTGAACGAACGCGAAATGCTCCGTGAAGACGTGGAGAATGAGCCGTTCTCCATTCTCAAGGGATTGAAAAAAGTGCTCTCGGTGAGAGGAGTACGTATAGCGACGCTTTTTTATTTCTTCAACCAGGCGGGTTTATTCGCTTTTCTCGGGACGTGGGGAACTCCATGGCTTGTGCATGTCTTTGAAATGTCGATAGCGGAGGCTTCATCCCTTATGGTGATGACCGTCATCGGTATCATGATAGGCGGCATCTCGACCGGGTGGATCTCGGACAAGATCGGGAGAAGGCGGCTTCCCATGATTATCGCCGCATCAGTACATTCAACGCTTTGGGGATGCATTGTTTTCCCATGGCAGCAGCCGCTTGGAATCGGGGCGTTGCGGTGCGTTTTTATCCTCCTCGGCTTCACCAATACCGCGTTTGTGCTTTCTTGGTCCGTGGCGAAAGAACTGACTTCCCAAAAATACACCGGATTGGCGATTTCTGTCCTGAATACGGCGGGTTTTTTCGCTATTGCGCTGATGACATCCATTATGGGAATGATGATCGACTACTATTCCTTCCTTCCCTTGGAAGCTGCGTATCGAAGGGCCTTCTCTTTGGGGCTGATATGTTCAGTATTCTCTCTCTTTTTTGCTCTTCTTATTCCAGAAACAGGGTTTATGAAAAGAAAAGAGAAATAGAGACACGGTGTACTTAAAATGAAATCTTGTTTAATTTCACTTCACGAAAAACCTTTTCATTTTAATCATGCCGAAGATCGAAGGGGGAAAAAGAGGAACCTTTAAGGCTGTAAAAAGGAAAAGTTTTAAAAAAAGCTTGACATAAGGCCTAAAATCCTATATTGTTGATTTGCAGTCCGGCATCAGGATATGGACCGCAGAATTTAATAAAGTTTTAGGAGGCTGTCTTTGGATGAGTCAGGGAACTGTGAAATGGTTTAACGATAGTAAGGGGTATGGTTTCATTACGACGGACGAGGGCAAGGATGTTTTCGTTCATTTCAGCGCAATCGCAGGCGATGGTTTTAAGACGCTTGCCGAGGGCCAGAAGGTAAGTTTTGAGGTAGTGGACGGCGAAAAGGGCCCTCAGGCCGCTAACGTTCATAAGGCGTAATTATTCCCCGATTATAATAATTTTTGATAAAGCCGGCCTCGAAAGAGGCCGGCTTTATATTTATCTTTTTCTTGAATCTGTTTTACTCTGTCTTCTCGGACGGGAAGAAGGCCCGCGATCTCTCGATGCTCTTGAAGCGCCCGAGTACGCCTGAAAGAGCATATCTCTTCCTTTACCTTCTTCAATAAGTCCGCAACGTTCAAGGCCGCGAGAATCTTCTTCAAAACGTGAAAGCGCCACGGGAAGAAGTTCTACCAGTACATGATCGTCCTTCATTCGAATGGCGCCGACTTCCGAGCGGTCAACATTGAGCGACGTACACACGGAATGGAGCACCCTGCCGACGTCCCATCCGTCGGCAAGCCCTTTGCTCAGACGAAGCATTGTTCCCTTGGGACGGCTTCCTTTTAAGGAGCGATTGCCGGGAGTCCGGTCTTTTTCAACAGGGCCGCGGCTTTTTCTTCGCAGCTCTCTTTCGAGCTCGGAGGCAAGATTGTATCCTGCCGAACGCTTGGATGTCAGAGAGAATAGAAGGCGCGCGACGAGATTTTTCGGGTTCACCCTGGTCAGCAGATCCTCTGCCCACTGAAGGTAGTCTTCATTCTCTCCGGCTTCTTTTATGGTGAGCAGTTTTTCTTCTGCAATCTCTCGCTGTACTTTGCCGATAGCCTGTACGTCGGGGACGTTGTTCCATTCTATATCGACCTTGGCCGAACCGATCATGTACTTGAACTTCTCCGCTTCCTGCGGGGAGAGAAGAAGGATATCCATACCTTCGTGGCCGGCTCTGCCTGTACGCCCGCTGCGGTGAACGAAGGTGTCCCTGTCGTCGGGAAGTCCGATCTGTATGACGTGGGTGACTCCTTCGACATCAAGACCGCGCGCCGCTACGTTCGTTGCGACGAGAAGAGGAAGATGGCCGTTTTTGAACGCCGCAAGAACGGTATTACGCTCCCGCTGGGTCATCTCTCCGTGCAGAGCTCCTGAATTGAACCCTTCTTCAATAAGACGCTGAGAGACATTCATTGTTTCAAGACGTGTATGGCAGAAGATCAACCCCCGCTTCGGACGTTCCCAAAGAAGTACGTTCACCAATCCCTCCATCTTATGCCGGAATGGAACCAGATAGGCCTTGTGGACAATATCCTCATGCTGGTCGCCGTCTTCTACCAAAGAAATGGATACGGGGTGGGAAAGGTACTTCCGAGAGAGTTCCTTGACCTCTCTCGGCATAGTCGCCGAGAAGAGCCACGTCCTGTTGCGATGGGGAAGCGCGTCGAGAATGCCTTCAAGTTCGTCGCGGAATCCCATGTCGAGCATGTGATCACCCTCGTCGAGGATGATGGTGTGAATATTTTCCGTTTTCAGCGAACCGCGGTTGACATGATCAAGCGTTCTTCCGGGGGTTCCGACAACGACGACGGCGCCTTCTTTCAATGAACGGATCTGGGTTGACATATCAAGCCCTCCGACGAGGGTAGCGACTGAAATATCGAGGTAGCGAGATAGCCACTCCGCCTCACGCGCTGTTTGCTGGGCAAGTTCACGTGTCGGCGAAAGTACCAGGATACGGGGATTCGATGCCGGAAGTTCCATCTCTTGAAGCAGAGGGAGCAGAAATGCCAGTGTTTTGCCAGAGCCCGTCTTTGCACGAACGATCAGGTCGGTATCGAAACGGTCCATTGAAAGTACCTTTTCCTGGACCGGTGTGGGGATTGCAAAGCCCTTCTTGTTAAGCGCGAGAAGAAGCTCATCTCGCAGAGAGTAGCACGCGAAACCGTTTTCACTCATGAGTATATTATTCCTCCTCAAATTAGGAGGGCAAATCCTGGGGATAAATGCATCTAAATAGTACTTGCCATCCTGTGGACGGCCCGCGGCTCCCCAAAAAAGAGTGGACCCCGTTCCGGGGGTCCACTCAAAATCTTCCCTCCATTGACAAACTGAAATTATACATGAATTTCAGAATTAGTCAATGTTAAGACGCGAATTTGTGATCCGAATTTGTAATTTACTATTTGTAAAATATTTCAGAGAGTTGCGAGCCTTCGTGTTTTATGAAACGGGAAAAGATGCTAAGGAAGCTCTGGCCTCTTCATTAAGCTCGATTGTTTTAAGTTCCTGCGAGGCCGGCTCAGCTTTTTTCAGAGGTTCCCCAAAATAAGAGAATAAGTTTTTTTGAATCAGCGTCACGAGGTGATTTCTTTTTTCAAAAGGATGGATGAATCCCGTAAGTCTATTATATAATCTCCTCGGAGTATGTGTTGTGATGGGGCAGTTTGCCTCTCTTTGAGAGCATTTTATAATAAGATGTTGTTAACAAAACAATCTTCGAAAAGGGGTAATGATATTGTTGAAGAAACCATGTTCCATCGTTTGTGCAATCCTCTTCCTTGCGTGGGGAATCGTTGCGGCAAACGCATCGGAGATGTCTCTTGAGGGGTTTATTCCAACGGTAAGGGAGAATAACCCGACGCTCCAAGCGTCTCTTAAACGTCTTGAAGCATCGTATCACACCGTTCGTTCGGCGGTGTCCATCCAGCGTCCGAGCGTCGGTCTTAGGGGCGCGACGTCGTACAATACCGACGATGCGCAACGCCGCCAGGGAGTCTATTCTCTCTCGGCAGCGATCTCTCATCGTTTTGATGTCAGCGGCGTATACTCGGCGCAGGAGAAGCAGCTACTCCTTCAATACAACGCTCTTGCCGCCGATCATCTCGCGCTGATCAATAACACCCTTGCGACTGCCGAGAGCCTTTATTGGCGTTCTTTCATTGCCCGAGAAAACAGCGCGCTTCAGAAAGAGATTCTTGCCCAGAGACGCGAAGACCTTCGTATCACCGAAGAAAAGTTCCGGCAGCAACTCATTCCACGGCTTGATGTCGTGAGGGCTCAGGCGAGAGTGGAAGAGGCGGAGAGCATCGTCGTTCAGGCTGAATCAGCGTATCAGGATACGCTGACACAGTTGGCTACGCTCGCAGGAGGCGTTGCCGTAACTCCTCGGTCCGAGATTTTACTTGTTCCCTCGTTGTCGGTCCGTGCGGGCGTTGAGAGCGCGCTTGTGACACGGAACGACGTCCGCTCAGCCGAACTGAGCCTTGAACGCGCCCGCGTGCTGAAAGCACTAGCCGCTAAAGGCATGTCTCCCTCGGTCGAGGGGGCTGTTGGATACACAATCCTTACCGACTCACCCTCTCAGCAGCCTGATCAAAACGAGTTCCTTTTTTCTCTGAATGTTTCTATTCCTGTGTATGACGGTGGGAAGACCAAAGAGGACACGGAGGAAAAGGCCCGGAGCATTGAAGCTGCGGAAAGAAGCCTTGAAGCGAAACGTCTTGCTGTCAAGGAAGATGTTCTCAAAGCACGCACGCAGTGGGAGAAGGCCGTCGCGCTGGAAGCGAGCAAGCGGAAGCAGGTTGCCCGCTCGGATGAAGAACTGAAGATTACGCAGCTCATGTATATGGAAGGTATGGGAGCTCAGATCGATCTTCTCAACGCACAGGTGGATAATCAGCGCGTACGAACGGAACATCTCGATGCAATCAAGGAGATGTACCTTGCGCTTGTCAGTTTGCGGCAAGCGATGAGCGAGTACGAACCGGCTCCGGCCGAATAATTTTTTTTTCGTACGGAAGCCGTGAAACATATGCAGTTGTAAGGAGGATACCCATGCAGAAGGAAACATATTTGTTCCAGGCGGAGACCAAACAGCTTCTCCATCTTATGATCAATTCCGTCTACTCGAACCGTGACATCTTTCTCCGCGAATTAATATCGAACGCTTCGGACGCTCTGGACAAACGACGTCTCGAAATAGCCGCCGCGCCGGACCTTGCAGAGGGGCTTGCCGAGCCGTGTATACGGATATCCAGAGTAGAGAGCGAGGGAAGGAAAGCTCTTGCGCTTTCGGACAACGGCATCGGTATGAATCAGGGCGAGCTGAAATCGTATATCGGCACAATAGCAAAATCAGGCGCTAGAGAGTACCTTGCAGCAATGGAACAAAAGGGTGAGTCATTGCAAGCGGAAATGCTCATCGGACAGTTCGGGGTCGGTTTTTATTCTGCGTTCATGGTCGCCGACAGAGTGGACGTTGTCACACGACGCCTTGGAGAAGAGGAGGCCTGGCGCTTTTCTTCAACGGGAGACGGAGCCTATACAATTGAGCAGGACGAAAGGGCGGAAGCGGGGACAACGGTTTTTTTTGCATCTCAAGACTCCGGATGTTTCACGCGGGGAAAAAGACTACTCGGAAGAATGGACTGTTCGGGAAATAGTGAAGAAATACTCCGACTTTATTACGTACCCTATTCTCATGGAGGTCGTCAGGAAGAAGGATGAGAAGGATGAGGCCTCCGATGAGCGGCTGAACTCGGGGAAGGCTATATGGCGGCGTCTCGAGAAAGAAGTTTCGGAAGAAGAATACGCGGAATTCTACAAGCATTCCAGCAGGGACTGGAACGATCCGTTGACAAGGCTTGTATTCAGTGTAGAGGGAGGCACCGAGTTCCGGGGGCTCCTTTTTATTCCTTCGAAAGCGCCGTTCGACCTTATGTTCGCCCCTCGAAGAGAGGGCGTCTCACTGTACATACGGAATGTCTTTATAATGAACGACTGCAAGGAGCTGATTCCCTCATGGCTTCGGTTCTTGCGGGGAGTGGTCGATTCCGAGGATTTGCCATTGAATATCTCCCGCGAACTCCTGCAGGAGGACCCGTTGCTTCGGGTCATCAGAAAAAGCGTTGTCCGCCGGGTGCTCAACGCCCTGAAAAAATTGTTGAACGAGAATCGTGAAAAGTACGAAAGCTTCTGGAAAGAATTCGGCCAAGTAGTGAAAGAAGGGCTCGTGTCGCTTGATGGTCGTGAAGAGGAGAATCGTGAGGCCATTCTTGATATCTGTCTTTTCCATACGACCGGCGGAGATAAAATGAGTACCTTGAAGGAGTATGTCGATGCTCTACCCGAGGGACAGGAGCACATCTACTACCTTACAGGCCGGAATCTCTCTGTGCTTCGGGGCTCTCCTCTGCTGGAACGCTGCGCTGACGCGGGGTATTCCGTGCTCCTGATGGCCGACCCGGTAGACGAAGTCGCCGCGCCCACATTCACAGAGTACTCCGGCAAACACTTTCGTTCTCTTGAGCGTGAGGATGCTCTGCCGAAGAGGGCCGCGGCCGCGTCCTCATCCGAAGTAACCGAAGGAGTCATCTCGTTTTTCAAAGAAGTTCTTGGAGACGCTGTAAAGGATGTCCGGGTTTCTGAACGGCTTACGACCTCGCCTGCATGCCTTGTGTCTCCCGACGACGGCGGATCTTTCGCTATGGAGCAGATTCTTCGTTCGATGGGGCAAGAAGCTCCTTCGGTGAAAAGAATCCTTGAGATCAATCCCCATCACAAAGTCATTCGTTCCCTGGAACACCGTCTTTCCAAGGGGGAGGGGAAAGAAACGCTGGGAGAGTACGTATTTCTTCTCTATGACCAGTGTCTCCTTGCAGAGGGCGGTCGAGTCGAGGATCCGGCGCTTTTTGCGCGCAGGGTGACTGCAATACTTGCGGAAAGCCTGAAGGACGAAGACGGAACGGAGGAAAGGTGACTCCCCCCTCTGTAGCCCGTTTAAAAGCGCTTGTCGCTGTCATCGTATGGGGGGCCTCCTTCCCGTCGGCAAAGGTCGCTGTGGGGGAGGTCTCCTTTACGACGCTGATATGGCTTCGTTTCGGTTCTGGTTTGCTTGTGTTGTTTCTCTTTCTCGCGATACGGGGAAAAATTCGTCTTCTTCCGTTGCGTGAGTCTGTGACGTTCGCCGCTCTTGGTTTTCTCGGGATTTTTTTCCATAATTCAATACAGGCCTATGCGCTCCAGACTGTATCCGCCGGGATGTCAGGATTGATTATCGCGGCGAATCCGATAGTAATAGCGCTTCTTGGCTCACTCCTTCTCTCCGAACCTCTTGGCAAAGCCAAAATTGCAGGTATTCTGCTGGCGGCATGCGGAGTGCTCGTCATTATCTCCCGCGGAAATATTTCTGTTTTTCTTCAAAGGGAGTATTCCTTCGGTGAACTCGTCATGGTGTTGAGCGTTTTTTCATGGGGATTCTTCTCGGTGCTTTCGCGAAAGGCCTTGCAGCGTACGTCGCCTGAGCTCGGTATGACCTACGCGCTGACGTTCGGTTGGTTGTTTTCCATTATTCCCTTTCTTGCGAATGGTGGGGTGGCCGAGCTTCCGTCAGTTTCAGGCAAAGCGTGGGCGAATATCCTTTTTCTTGGTATTCTTTGCTCTGCGCTGGCCTATCTGTTCTGGTATGATGCGCTTCAGGTGCTCCCTGCTTCAGAAGTAGGCGTTTTCCTTTACGTCAATCCTGTGGTTGCGGTGATTATCTCTGCCTTGTTTCTTGGAGAGTCTGTGACTTCATCGATGCTTTTCGGAGGAGCAATGGTATTTTCCGGCGTCTGGTGCGTAAACAGCCTGTCCCGAATGCAGGAAAAACAGCGGAAAAGGACGTAGCGATCTCTCATACCGAATAACGAGTTAGAACAGGAGAAGGTGTTGAGGTCGAGGATTCAAAAGCTGAAAAGGAGAGTTGCGTTCTATGAAAATTCTCACAGCCCCCTCTGCTGGGGGCTTTGTTCGTGAAGGAGCTTTGGCTCTGTTCGTTTTCACAAAAGAAGCCGTATCCACCGGTTTGCTCAAGGAGCATACTGCGGAAATAGTGGCGCGACTGATGGAAGATTCTTCGTTTCAAGGGAAAAAGGGAAAAATTGCGCGGTTGCCTCTCCTGAACGGCGATTTTTCCTCGGTGTACCTTGTCGGCCTCGGGGATCGTGCAAAGAACGGCAAAGAGTCCGTTCTTCATGAGAATATCCGTTCGAGAAGCGCCGAACTCCTGCGACGGTGTCGGGCCGACGGAGTTGCAAGGACCACCGTTCTCTTGCCGGACTCACCTTCGCTCGAGATGAGCTGCGCTGTTGCGGAGGGCGCTGAACTGGGGGCGTACGCTTTTTGTAAGTACAAGAGCATTTCCGAGGACGAACGTCTCCCTGAACCGGCGGAACTCCTCCTGCTCGACGGCGTTGCCGAAGGTGTAAGCCGGGGCAAGATGTTTGCCTGCTCCCAGAATTGGGCGAAAGATATCGCAAACGAGCCTGGAAACAAAATCACACCGGGGATCATGGCGGACATGGCTGTTCAATGGGGGAAGAATTTGGGTTTCGAAGTCTCCGTCTGGGACGAAGAACGGCTTCTTCGAGAAGGAATGGAGGGAATCTATTCCGTTGGTATGGGCTCGGAGCACCCGCCCAGGTTGATTCACATGGTGTACAGGCCGTCCGCGTCCGTTCGAAAGGTCGCGTTCGTCGGGAAAGGCATCACATTCGACAGCGGAGGACTGAACGTCAAAACCGGGGATTCTATGCGGACGATGAAAGGCGATAAATTGGGGGCGTCCAATGTGTTTGCTATTCTTCGAGGCGCCGCGAAGATGAAAATTCCCTGTGAACTACACGGTATTGTCCCGGTTGCCGAGAATATGCCCGGCGGGAAAGCGTTTCGCCCTGACGACATCTTGCGCCTCCGGAACGGCAAAACTGTGGAGATAGATAATACGGATGCGGAGGGACGGCTTCTTCTCGCCGACGCACTTTGTTTTGCCTGCGAGCAGAAGCCAGATGCTATCATCGACATGGCGACGCTTACCGGAGCGTGCGCGGTAGCCCTGGGTCAGAACATGGCTGGGCTTTTCACCCCGGACGACTCGTTTGCCGATGAGTTTTTGGCTGTTTCTACGAGGAAAGGGGAACGATTCTGGCGTCTTCCCATGGATGATGAACGTATTGGGGAATCCATGAAGTCTCCGGTGGCTGATCTCGTAAATTGTGGCAAAAGATACGGCGGAGCGATTTTTGCTGCGCAGTTCCTGAAAGAATTCGTCGGCGACGGAATACCTTGGATACACCTGGATATTGCAGGCGTGGATATGCAGAAGGACGAGTATTCCGTCTATTCCAAGGGGGCGACGGGCTTCGGTGTCCGGAGCTGTCTGGAGTATCTTCTTTCGATTTCAAAATAAAAAAACGGAAAAGAGGGGGATTCCTGCCCCCTCGTTTTTATTTTCCAACGCAAAACTGGCTGAAGATATAGTCGAGGAGCGAGTCGTCAGGAGCGATTCCCAACAAGCGTTCCATCGACAGACGGCTTTCGGTAAGGCAGGAAGCAGCGGCGTCCTGTCCTAAGCCTCTGGAGAGCGCGTTCGAAGCATCTTTAAGCGAAAGGATCGCCGCGCGAATCTCCTCCACCTGTCTGGCTGAGGCGTTTAATCCGGCGTCGAGCGTTCCCGCCCCGGCGATAGATGAGACGATGGCGTCCTTCAGAGCATCGAGTCCGGAGCCGTTTTTTGCAGAGATGGCGAGGAGCGTGCTTCCGGGCAGCATTTCAGCGAGCAGTTCCTCCGAGGTGCGTCCTTCGCTATTTGTTGGCCGCGGAAGGTCCGCTTTGTTCACAGCAACGACATGCTCCAGCCCTGTTATACGCTCCGACATAGACCGGTCGAATTTGTCGGGGAGGGAACTTCCGTCCACAACCCACACCCTGACGTCGGCTTTTTGAAACGTATCCTCGGCTCGGGCGATACCCAGGGCTTCAACTTCGTCGGAGGGGACCCCTCCTATGCCCGCCGTATCGACGAGACGGAGCGGAATCCCTCGATAGGTGAGTACTTCTTCAATCAGATCGCGTGTTGTGCCGGGGATTGAAGTAACGATTGCCCGCGCCTCTTTGAGGAGCGCGTTCAGCAGCGAGGATTTCCCTACGTTTGGTCTGCCGACAATGGCCACCCTGATCCCCTCTCGGAGAAGGAATCCTGTGTTGCAGCGGTCGAGCAGATCTTCAAGGCTCTGACGAACAGCATAAATGGACTGGAGAATCTCATCTTCATCATGGAGAGGAATGTCTTCCTCGGGAAAATCGAGCGCGACCTCCATTCGGGCGGAGAGAGCGAGGAGCTCTTGATGAATATCCATGGCAAATGAGGCAAGTTCGCCGCGGAGCGTCCTTGTCGCGGCGCGAAGCGCTTCATCGCTCTTTGAGCGGATGATGCCGAGTACCGCTTCAGCCTGAGTCAAGTCGATTCGGCCGGAAAGAAACGCGCGCTTGGTGAATTCTCCCGGGTCGGCGAGTCGCGCACCCCTGCAAATGAGAAGTTCAAGGCACTTCGAAGCAACAAGCGTTCCGCCGTGCGTATGGATTTCCACGACGTCCTCTCCGGTGTAACTCTTGGGAGCGGCGAACCAGACGGCAAGCACCTGGTCAAGGGCTTCGCCTTTTTCGTCGAGAAGGTATCCGTTCCGCATTCGGCGAGCAGGTGTTTCGGCTAAGGGAACGGTAAGCGAGAGCGTTCTGTCGGCAATCTCTTTGGAGCGCGCCCCGGAAAGCCGTACGACGGCTATTCCTGCTTCCCCCCGGGCTGTTGCGATTGCGGCGATGCTTTCCTCATAAAAGGACTGATTGACCGGGTGCATATTCGTCCTCCTCTCAAGGTGGCGTTCTGCTGTCTGTGTCCCGTATTGTACCGCAAAAGCCTTGAACTAAAACAACAACCTCCCCCCAAATCTTCATTTCGGGAGAGGTTGTTCTGTTAAAGATCAAGAGAATATAGCGAAGAAAGAGTGCTTCAGTCTTTCGTGCAGCAGTATTTCTTTCTGCTTTACAACGCCGGAATGGCGAGTTCTCCAATGGCCTCAGCCAAACGTGCCACGCCGTCCTCGATAATCTCAGGACTCGGGAAGGTGTAGCAAAGGCGTGCGTTGTGCAGTCCGGAACCCTCTACAGGACAGAAGGGAGCCCCCGGAACGAAAGCTACTTTTTTCTCAATGGCTTTTTTGAAAAGGGCATTTGTATTTACGGAAGGGACGTTCAGCCAGTAGAAAAAACCTCCTTCGGGCTTAACCCATGTAACGCCCAAAGGAGCAAGGTGTTTTTCAAAGCTTTTTTCCATGGCGTCGCGCTTGACCCTGTAATTGTCAATGATGACGGGTAGATGGCTGTCAAGATATCCTTTCGCGCAGTATTCAGCGACGAGTGCCTGTGTAATGGGGCTGGAGCAGAGGTCCGTTCCCTGCTTGAAGACGGTCAGGTTACGAATGATTTCTTTGGGGCCGGATATCCAGCCCACTCGCGTACCGGGCGACAAAATCTTCGAGAAGGAGCCTGCATAGACAACGCCATCTTCGTCGTGGAAGGAGAAGATCGAAGGAAGATGCTCTCCGTCATAACGAACATACCCGTAAGGGTCATCTTCGAAGACAGGAATATTATACTTTTTGGAAATCTCGACGAGCTGTTTGCGCCGGGGAACGGACATTGTCGAACCGCCCGGATTTTGGAAATTGACGATGGTATAGATGAATTTTATCTTTTTCCCCTCGGAGCGTGCTTTTTCGATGATTTCCGGAAGGAGATCGACCTGCATCCCCTCCTCGTCCATCGGAACGCCGAGGAACCTGCCGCCGTGATTAAAGAAGACAGTGAGCGCAGCCAGATATGAGGGGTCTTCGACGACGACGTAGTCGCCCTCGTCGATCATGGACCATGCGAAAAGATCAAGGGCCTGTTGAGAGCCTGTAGTGATGAGCATCTCATCGAGACCGACCGTTCGTCCCATCCGGGGGGCGGTCCATGAAGCAAGGAATTCCTTGAGCGGAGGGTACCCTTCGGTCGTACCGTACTGAAGGAGGTTCGCTCCGTCATCCTTCAAGAGGTGCGCTCCCTCGTAAAACTGGTCGATCGGGAAAATTTCGGGTGCAGGCATCCCCCCGGCGAAAGAAATCATGCCAGGCTGCTTGATAACGGCGAGCATCTCGCGAATCGGCGAAGGACGGTTGTTCCTCGCGATGTTACTGAAGTTCTTTCCCCAGATACTGCACATACATATCGCCCCCTTGATGGTATGGTAAATTTGAGTCTTTCTGAGCGCAAGCTCCAAAAAAAACTCGAAAAAAGAGATAATACAAGTCAATTATAGCACGAAGAAGAAAAGGGCAAAAGGAAGAAAATAAGAGAGATCGGATAATTGATTCGTGTATACTGCATAATAAGTTCCGACGCAAGACTCTGCCCGCCGGTTTGCTTCCTGGCCGTTTGAAGTGGCAAGTGAAAACGAAATCCGAAAAGACGTGTCTGGATGTGTGAAAGCGCCCCGGTTTATAGCAAAAAAGAGAGAGACAACCGGAGAAAGTATGCTTTCCTCCGGTTGTCTAAAAAAGATGTCAGCTCCGGGGAGCTATCGCCGCTGCGTTGTTCCTCAGACGGAGCAGCCTGCGCTCCGTGGGAGGGTGGGAGTTGAAGCCACTCGGAGAGGTCTTGAATCCAGCGGCTTTCATCTTTTCCATAGCACGTACCAATCCCCATGGGCTGTATCCAGCCGCTGCCGAAACACGAATACCGTAGTCGTCCGCTTCAACTTCCTGTTCTCTGCTGAAGCCTGATTCTGCGAGCACCATTCCAACCCCGCCGACAATCTCCCTGGCGGCATCCCCTTTCAAGGAATTGAACAGAAGCCCCCAGAGAAGATTTCGGCTTACGGAGCTTGAATAGTGTCCGAGCTGAATATGTCCCGCTTCGTGAGCGAGAATACCCGCTATTTCGTCTTCTTTGGTCAGTATCGCCATCAGACCGGTCGTCACATGAACAGTGTGATTGCCGGGCGAGAATAGAACCCAGGCGTTCGGCTCTTGCTTTTCTTCATAAATAACCTGCTGCCACGGGATTCCCGCATGCTCCGCAATGTGTTTCCACGCCCGATCTACCGTCGCTCTATCCAGAGCGCCCTCAGAAACAGTTGTACAAACGAGAAGAAGCACGATAAGAAGGGAGAGACGTCCGAATACCTTCTTCATCCGAATTCCTCCTTTTTCGGGAAACCCCCTATTTAAAATAGGATACAGCCTTTCCTCTTTTTGCGAAAGGGGGAAATTCCGTAGTGATCAATAGGCAGCATCATCCATTCTGTATATAATTACATTAAAAAGAGAGCGGAGGTTGATTGTATGCTGCACTGTTTTCATTGCGGAAAAACGTTTGACGAAGCATCTTTAATGTGGCGCTGCCAATGCGGAGGCATTCTCAACTGGACCGTGCGCGAGCCCTTCAAACGGTCGTCCATACGCACGGAAGAGACGGGAATGTGGCGGTACGTTTCTTCCCTGCCTCTAGTTTTTCCAGAATCGCGTATTTCAATGGGGGAAGGGGGGACCCCTCTTATCCCTGGTAACTGGAACGGGCTTTCCGTTTTCTGGAAGCTCGATTTTCTCTGTCCTACCGGATCATACAAAGATCGCGGAATGGCATGTCTTACCAATCGTCTGCGCGAACTCGGCGTACGGCAGCTCATCGAGGACTCCTCAGGGAATGCCGGGTCATCGATGGCCGCATACTGCGCGCTTGCCGGGATTCGATGCAAAGTTTATGTTCCCGGATATACATCCGAAGGCAAATGCGTTCAGATAGTCTCTTACGGCGCGGAACTTGTCCGTATATCCGGTACCAGAGAAGATACTTCCCGGGCGGCAGAAAAAGCAGCGAGCGAAATCTATTACGCCAGCCATAACTGGAGTCCCTACTTCGCCCATGGAGTAAAGACCTTTGCTTTCGAGGTATGGGAGCAGTTAGGATTCCAGGTCCCGGACGCGGTTCTTTTGCCCGCGGGTCAGGGGAGCCTTGTCCTCGGATGGGCCTGCGCTTTCGAAGAACTGCTAGCCTCGGGTGAGATAGACCACCTTCCGAGAATCTACGCTCTTCAGCCTGAAAACTGCGCTCCGTTAGCTCTGGCTTTTGCTAAGCAGACAGATGCTCCCGAGCCGTTTTCAAAGAAAGAGACCATGGCGGAAGGTATCAGTTCTGCGGAACCGGTTCGCGGTGTTGAGGTTCTTGCTGCTGTTCGAAAAAGCGGAGGGGCTGTCCGTGCCTTTTCAGAGAGGGCGATATGGGATGGCTTCAATAAACTCGCACGGAAGGGGCTGTACGTCGAACCAACAAGCGCGATCGTCGGAGCGGCCCTTGACGAGCTGCGGAACGCGGGAGAACTCCGAGAAGGAGAGCGTGTTGTTGCGTTGCTTTCCGGCTCTGGGCTGAAAGCGACCGATAAGATTCTGGCGCTTATGCGCAACCCTCCGGCCTGATACTTCATCTTGCTGTGGTATAGTTGTGCTATTTTAAGCCGGGGAGAGAATAATGGGCCGTGTGACTGTGAACAACCTTCAGGAAGGAATGGTTCTCGAACAGGACCTACGAGCCCCCAACGGGCGTTTTATCCTTGGGAAAGGGGCGACGCTGAAGGATAAATACATCAGGATGTTCAAGATATGGGGGATTACGGGCGCCGATGTCGAAGGCGTCGAAGACGGCGAGGTCGTCCGTAGGGCGCTACTGGAAGAAGACGCGATACGTCGTTCTCGTTCTTATGTTGATGCGTACTTTCCTCCCGAGGACGGAGAGGACATCTGCGCGGTTGCGGTTCGATCTTTTTGCGTGCGCAAGTTCGCGGAAGAATTCGCTTCCGGAACGCCTCCCTCTCCTTTGCCCGAAGTGAACAAGCTTCCGCGTCCTCCTGAAGGGCATTTCGGACGTTCTTTTTCTGCTTATGCACTGGCAAAGGACGAAGTCCGTCTTTTCTCGTTTCCGGATATTTACTTCAAGATACAGGAGGTTATCAACTCTCCCATTAGTTCGGCTACGTCCATAGCAAAGGTGGTCGGCAACGATCCAAACCTTGCCGCTCGTCTGCTCAAGCTTGTGAACAGCTCGTTCTACGGATTCCCAAACCCGATCCTGTCTATTCCGAGAGCTATTGCGATCATCGGTTCCAATGAACTGACCGCGCTCGCCCTTGCGGTTTCGACTATGAAGGTTTTCAAGAACGTGCCGAAAGAGTACGTCGACATGAAATCCTTCTGGAGACATTCGATAGCCTGCGGGGTCTTTTCGCGCCTTTTGGCGTACAACAAGCGGGTTCGTTCGGAAGAACGCTTTTTTCTTGCCGGACTGCTGCACGATCTTGGGCGTATTCTTCTTTACACAAAGGCCCCGAATGAGATGACCTATGCTCTTGAACTCTCGCTTTTTGAACATATTCCCCTATGGCGTGCCGAGAAGCGCGTGTTCGGCTTCGATCATACCGCTGTAGGAAAGACGCTCATGGAGGAGTGGCGGATTCCCCGGGGGATCAGCCTTCTTTGCGATTACCATCACAACCCTGTCTCGGAAGAGGCCCCTGAAGAGGCATGTTTTATCCATCTTGCCGATTATTTGGCGAACAGCTTGCGCGTGGGTACCAGCGGTTCTTTGTATTTCTCCGGAGTAGATCGCGTATTATGGGAATGCCTCTCCTTGGACGAGGGCGACGTGGAGGCTGTCCTCGTCCAAGGAGAGCGTCAGATCCGCGAGATTATGAATATCTTTTTAATGACGTGATGCGAAGATGAAACCTTCGGACGAGAGTATTGAACGGCTACGAGAGAGAGTGCGGGTACTTACAGGAGAGAGAGAGGCGGCAAAACGAATTCTCGAGGCCGCCGTCGATTCTCTTGTTTTTCCCGTGGTCGTCGATGAAACATTCTCTTCCGACGTCCTATTGGTCCAGGCGGCGCAGAAACTTCGCTCTTTCATCAAGTTGGATGCTCTTGTCTTCTATCTCTTTTCAGCGGATGGGCTGGACTTTTTCCCCGCGTTTTGCGATCCTCCCGAAAAAATCTCTTTTTTCGAGGAGGAAATGGTCCCTCTCGTGGATGACGGAACATTTGCCTGGGCTATCGACCGGAACAAACCGGTCATAATCACCGCTCGTCCCGGGAAGGTGAGCGCTGATACAGATGCTAAAGAACGCCAGCTTCTTTTGCATTCAATAATCTCGTCGAACCGCAGCATCGGGATGTTTATGGGGCTTTTAGGAGAGGATGAAACCGCTATTCTTGACGTCTCCTTCGCCTTCTTTACAGTCCTTCTTGGTTCCATGGCAAGTATTCTACAAAATGCCGAGCTTTATACAATGATTCAAGGGCTGAATAATGAGTTGCAAGGAAAAATCGAGCGACTGGAGGAATCGGAACGCAATCTTGCGGAAGCGATGAAAGCGAAAGAAGTCTTTCTTGCAAACGTCAGTCATGAGGTACGTACACCGCTCAACGGTATTGTCGGCATGACGACCCTGCTGGAAGAAACGTTTCTGGATACACGCCAGAGGGAGCTCCTCGGCGTTCTGAAAGACGAATCGGGAGCTCTTCTCCGGCTGATCAACGATCTTCTGGATTTTTCAAAGATGGAGGCGGGGAAACTTG
This sequence comes from Aminobacteriaceae bacterium, assembly GCA_963668335.2. GTDB lineage: Bacteria > Synergistota > Synergistia > Synergistales > Aminobacteriaceae > JAAYLU01. The sequence continues at coordinate 203,044 of CAXXRY010000032.1, forward strand.
TCTTCGAGGACACCCCCTTCGACCTGTATGAGCTTTGGAGCAGCGTCCGCGACAGTTTTCTTCCGCGCGCCGTTGCCAAAAACCTTTCTTTTTCAATGACTCTCGAAGAATCGACGCCCCGAGTTGTTTCCGGCGACTCCTTCAGGATACGCCAGGTCCTCGGGAATCTCGTCGGGAACGCTGTAAAATTTACCCCGGCAGGATTTGTCGAGATCACTGGTAAATGCTCGGAACGCCGGGAAGAATTCTTTCTTTTTAAAGTTAAAGTCCATGATACGGGCATAGGGATTTCAACCGAAAAGGTCGATGATCTTTTTCAGCCTTTTGTCCAGGGTGATGTTTCCATGACTCGTAAGTATGGCGGGACAGGGCTCGGTTTGGCTATTTCGAAACGTATCGTAGACGGCATGGGAGGGTGGATCTCCCTTGAGAGTCGCGAGGGAGAAGGCTCGATCTTTTCCTTCACGATTCCAATGCGCGAGGTCCGAGTTCACGAAGGACCGTTACCGCAATCATTTCGTGAAAAAGAAACACGAGAAGATGCGTTCGCGACTTCTTCCATACTCGTCGTGGAGGATAACCCGACCAACAGAACCGTCGCGGTCGCGCTGCTCCATCTTCTCGGTCTCCAAAATATCGAGACGGCGGAGAACGGCGAAGAAGCCATTGAAAAGCTCGCTGTAACGCGCTACGATTTAGTTTTCATGGATATACAGATGCCGTTGCTCGATGGACTCCAGGCGCTTGCGATCATTCGGGATCCTTCTTCGAAAGTAACGGATCACGAAATTCCTGTGGTTGCGATGACGGCAAATGCCCTGCCGGGGGAGAGAGAGCGGTATATCGAGGCAGGAATGTCCGACTACATATCCAAACCGATTCTTGCCGCGGAGCTGCGAAGAATTGTCCGGCGCTTTCTTTCAGGAGAGATCCCGGACTCTCCTGGTTCTGAGAGTTTTTTACACTCTGCGATCAATACGCACAAACCCGTTGCTTCCGAGCATCCTCCTTTTCGGCCTGCGGTTCTGCTGGAGAGAATGGGTGACGATCGTGAGCTATGCAGGAAGACGATCGCTCTTTTCATTGAAGACTCGGCGAAAATATTGGAAAAAATCGGAGATGCAACAGCTTCCGGTGATGCCAAGGAATCGCGCAGGATGATTCACGCGTTGCGGGGCGCCTCGGCAAATGTGGAAGCGTTTGCCCTTGCGCTACTGGCTGCTACTGCGGAACAGGCGGCAGAACGCGGCGATCTTGAAGAAGTTGGGCGGGTTCTTCCAAAGATAGAGAGGGCCCGTGAGGAATTTATTCAAGTTTTTCGTGATTTCGACACATCCGTTTCCGGAGGTACGTAAAAACGCTCCGAAATATGTATACATAGGGCAAAGGAGAGGTTTGGATGAAAATACTGGTCGCTGAGGATGATGCAACATCTCTCTTCATGCTTCAGTCTCTGCTCATGAAATGGGGGTATGACGTTATTGCGGCCTCGGACGGGCAGGAAGCGTTGCGCGTGCTGACAGGAGAAGATCCGCCGCTGCTGGCGATACTCGACTGGATGCTTCCTGGTGAAAGCGGTCCTGAAATTTGCCGAAAACTCGTCTCCAGAGAGCGCTTAAGGGGTGGGAGCGACGCCAGGGAAGAGATGTTGAAACCTTATCAATACGTTATCATCCTTACCGTCAAAGGAGAGAAGGAAAATGTAGTTGCCGGTTTGGAAGCAGGAGCCGACGACTACATTACAAAACCATTCGACGCACATGAACTGAAGATGCGCCTCATGGTAGGGAGGCGTATTCTGGACCTTCAAGAAAAGCTTCGCAACGCCGCTCTTTTTGATGCATTAACAGGACTTCTCAACAGAAGAGCAGTAATTGAGCGTCTTGAACAAGAACTGACGCGGGCATCCAGGGAAGCAACTCCTGTGAGCGTGGCGCTTTTAGACATTGATCATTTTAAGGATGTCAACGATACTTACGGACATGCTTCTGGAGATGCGGTGCTGGTGGAGAGTGCGCATCGAATACGATCTTCTGTGCGTCCGTATGATATTGTTGGCAGGTACGGCGGAGAAGAATTTCTCATGATTTTTCCCCGCGCCGAGGAAAGCGCGCTGGATGATATTTGCGAGAGAATACGGAATGCTTTTGAGGGAGCTCCGTTTTTTTCGGCCGAGCTTGACGGTGATTGCTCAACGATGGATATAACGGTGAGTATCGGTATTTGTGATTTTTCAAATGAAATTAATAATGTTGATTTAATTCTGGCCGAAGCGGACAGGGCAATGTACAGAGCGAAGAAAAAAGGACGGAATCGGGTGAGCCGATGACTCCCTGTCCGTAATTCTACCGGAGCGGCAGGAAGTTCTCTCGCGTAGAATAACCCGGATATACGCCGAAAGGTGTTGAAAGGAGTGTTTTCGGTGTCCCGACGATTGCTTCGTCATTTTGTGCTCTTTATGTTCTCTGCGCTGTTCTTTGTTTTTCCTTCGAGCGGATACGGCCAATCTATGGGAGAGCTTTTTCAACACCGAGACTGGAAGGGAATTGACTCTCTGCTTGCCTCGGGAACCTTGCTCTCCTCCGTTGAAAATTCACTTGCCGCGAATGCGCTCTGGTTTCAGAATCGATGGAGCGAATCTCTTCTTTTGCTGCAAAAGAGCGCATCTTCCTGGCCGCCCGAGGTAAAACCCTACGGGAATTTCATGATTGCGCTTGCCATGGAGCGAACCGGACAAAAAAAGGAAGCCCGAAAAAAGGCTCTTGAGCTGATGCCGGAAGCTCCTGCAGATTTAGGATACTATATTGCCTACGCTCTCTTCCGTTTGACCGATGAGAATGACTATGACGGAAGACGAAATTTTCTACAGCGAATGTACAGTCTCGCGGAGAATAACTCGCAGCGTACGACTGCTCTGACAAATCTTCTGAAGCTTCCGGGCAACAAGGAGGCGTATGCTCTGAACTTGACGAATATCTCTCCTAGGAACAGCGCCGCATTAAAAATTCTGGAGTCTCTTCCCAAACCATGGAATCCTGATGTCAATATGGCCGTAGGGTACGCTGCGTATCTCCGGGGGCAGTATGACAAGGCGATACCCCTCTTCCGCGCTATTCCGATGGCTTCACGGCACGGCAGGAAGTCCCGTTACTACCGGGCTTTTTCACTGTATAACCAGAAAAAGTACACTGGAGCCCTTGAGGCGTGGGGATACCTCGCGAAAACAGGTACAAGCTATGCCGAATCCTCTATCAGGCGTATTTCTATCCTCGCGGGGAGGGCGGAGAGAGAGAATGCGCTCCGTGTGCTCCGGGAAGTTGCCGCATCCAGGGATGGCGTCGTGCAGGCCAGGGCCTACTATTCTCTCTCCACCCACCTCTCGGGGAAGGAGAAGAGGGATGCCGAGGACAAGGTGATCAAGCTTGCTCCCGACTCTCTTTTCACGACGCAAATACTTTGGCGAAGAGGGTGGAGTCAGTGGGCTTCAGGAAATATCCGCGGAGCGATTGCGGATTGGGAGAAAAGCCTTGTCCCCGAGATGAAATCAAGCTGGCGTCCGAGGGTGCTCTACTGGGTCGCCAAGGGGTATGGAAGTCTGAATCAGCCGGCGAAAAGAGATGCGTTCGTCAAGAGGCTCCTCAAAGACCACCCTCTTTCTCTATACGCTTTTCTGAGCGGCGGAGAGAAACTCGACATACAGCCCGGCGATCCTCCCGATTTCGTATCCAGCAAGCCTACCGAGCTGGAAAAATGGGGTTTCGTCTCCCATGCGCGACGTGTGCTTTTGGCGAAAGGAAACGCTTCTTCGGTATACCATGCGGCGCTCCTTGCGGAGTGGATGGGAGATCAGCAGGCTGCCTACTCTGCGGCCGGAAGGGTATCGGAACAGATACGGAAGGGGCCTGTTTTTTACAGAAAGGCGCTCTCCTTCCTTTTCCCTCGTCCGTTCTTTAACGAAGTGACCAAGGCGTCGGAGCGTTTCAAAGTGGAGGACAGCATCATCTGGGCTATCATGCGCCAGGAGAGCGCCTTCAACCCGAACGCGACAAGTTGGGTTGGCGCCGGGGGGTTGATGCAGCTTATGCCCGGCACGGCCCGAAGCGAAGCGAAAGCGCTTGAGATGAAAAAATACAGTGTCTACAACCCTGAACAAAACATCATTTTGGGCAGTGCGCACATTGCACGTCTTTTACGCTCTTTCGGGGACGTCGAAGTGGCTTTGGCGGCGTATAACGCAGGCGGAGGCAACGCGCGGAAATGGCTTGACGGGCGAAAAAACGTATCGCTTGACGAATGGATTGAATCGGTCCGTTTTGAGGAGACGAATGATTATGTGCAAAAGGTAATGGCGAACCTGCATATCTACCGGACGCTCTATGCGCCTTCGCCTCTCTCCGCTTCCGACGCCTCCGCGCCGGGAGACGTTCCCGACGAGGATGAGGAACCGGGAAGCGCCGGTCCGGAGCCGGAGGAGAGCGACGACGCTCCGGTTCCTGTAGATGACGGAGGGAAATAGAAGAAGGGCGGACCGGGAACGGTCCGCCCTTCTTCTACGAAGAAACGTTCTTCAGCTCTTTGAGCGCTGTTTCGAAATGCCGCCATTCAAGGAGCGGTTCGGTTTCTCCGTCGCTTTTTATGTGATCCCGGATCGCCATCATCGACGCCTTGCGGCAGACGAAGGCGATATCTCCTCCTGAACGGCCGTCGGTCAGTCTCGCAAGGGTTGGAACACGAATCTCCGCCGACAGGGGTTTTTTCCGAAGATGAATCTCGAAGATCTTCTCCCGGGCCGCAGCGTCAGGTTTCGGAAGTTCAAGAACGAGGTCGAATCGTCCGCTGGAAAGAAGCGACGGGTCGACGAGGTCGAGGCGGTTCGTCGTCGCTAGAACCACAACGCCTTTCAGCTCTTCTATGCCGCTCATCTCGGCAAGGAACTGGCTGATAACCCGCTCGGTGAAGCTCGCCCCGCTGCCGCTGTCCTTTCCCCTAATCGGAACAAGGGATTCGATCTCGTCGAAGTAGAGTATGGAAGGTGCAGCCTGCTTCGCGGTACGGAAGACTTCGCGAATTGCGCGTTCACTCTCCCCGACGTATTTTGACATGAGCGCCGGTCCTTTCACGGAGATGAAGTTCACACCGCTCTCGTGGGCGAGCGCCTTTGCAAGAAGCGTTTTGCCGGTTCCCGAAGCGCCGTGGAGCATGATGCCCTTGGGGGGGGAAATGGCGAATTTCTCAAAGATATCGGCGTGCTCCAGAGGCCACTGGACTGCGTCGTGCAGCTCCTCTTTAATATCTTCCAAACCGCCGATATCCCGCCACGAGACATCGGGGATCTCAACGAAGACCTCGCGTATCGCCGAAGGATCTACCTCTCTGAATGCGTCGAGGAAGTGGTCCATCCTGACGTCCATGGCGAGAAGGCGGTCGTACGGTATCTCTTCCATCTCCATGTCGATCTCGGGGAGCAGTTCGCGCAGGCTGGCCATTGCGGCTTCCTTGGCGAGCGCTTCGATGTCCGCGCCGACGTATCCGTGCGTCATATCGGCAAGACGGCGAAGATCCACGTCGGCCGCAAGCGGCATCCCGCGCGTGTGAATGGTGAGAATCTCATGCCGTCCCTTCTTGTCCGGGATGGGTATGGAAATTTCTCTGTCGAACCGACCGGGGCGCCTAAGCGCCGGGTCGAGCGTGTTCGGTATGTTGGTTGCGCCGATGACCACGATCTGGCCGCGTGACTCCAGCCCGTCCATGAGCGCCAGGAGCTGGGCGACAACCCTGCGTTCGACCTGTTTTTCCCCTCCCATCTCCTCTCGCTTCGGGGCGATGGCGTCGATCTCGTCGATGAAGATGATCGAAGGCGCATGGGCCTGCGCGTCTTCGAATACGTTCCGCAGCCGTTCTTCGCTTTCGCCGTAAAACTTGCCGATGACCTCGGGGCCAGAAATGTGGGTGAAATAGACGTCCGTCTCCGCTGCTACAGCCCTCGCGATAACGGTTTTTCCGGTTCCCGGAGGACCGTAGAGCAGCACGCCCTTGGGGGGCTGTACGCCGAGGCGGTCAAAGACCTGCGGGAAGCGCAGCGGCAGTTCGATCATTTCGCGAATTCTTTGGATCTGAGGTCCGAGCCCCCCGATGTCCTCGTAGGATACCTTTGCTTTTTTCTCTCCCTCCGCCTGTTTTTCCACATTCACGTAGGTGGACTTGCTGATGATCACTGTTCCGGCAGGGGTCGTGTCAACGACGCGGAAGTCGCAAATCCGGGCGCCGAAGAGATTGGTGCGCACCCTGTCGTCGGTAAGAACGGGAAGGCCTTCGAGGAGCGAACGGATATATGCGGCGTCGCGTTCTTTTTCCAGCAGCGCTGTAGAGGTAAGTGGACGGAGCGTAACGCTTCCCGCGAAGTGGTGTGTTGTCGTATGAACGGAGACCTTGTCGTCGATACTCGCCTGCGCGTTGTCCCTGGTAATGCCGTCGATCTGAACGACACCCTTCGCCCCCCCGGAGGCAACAAGATCGGAATCGCATGAGAGAATCCGGACGGGAGTGCGGCGTTTCCCTTCTATTTCAACTATCTGGCCTTCCGAAAGGCCCAGCGCGGCCATGTCCTCGGGGGAGATGCGGGCGATACTGTGTCCGACATCTTTAGGCATAGCTTCCTTGACTTTCAGCATGTGTAACTTCCTCTCTTCGTTAAATGATCTGCGGAAAACATAATAACATACCCTGCGGCCGCCGTTTTTCCGGACCGCAGGGTATGGAAAGGCGGAGAAGCCTTGTTTACGGAAGAATCAGCGGGCGGCTACCGGCTCGATACGTCCCGGGTAGGCTTCAAGGGCAAGCTTGAGAATATCCATTGCCTTGACAAGTTCATCGTTCTTCAGGACGTACGCAAGGCGGAACTCCTGTTTTCCCAGTCCCGGAGTCGCGTAGAATCCTTCGCCGGCGGAAGCCATGACGGTTTCGCCGTCAACATCGAAGTTCTGAAGCATCCAGATGATGAACTTCTCAGCGTCGTCGACGGGGAGCTTCACCATGACATAGAAGGCGCCCTTCGGTTCGGAGCAGATCACTCCGGGCATCTTCTTCAAGGCTGCGTAGAGAGTGTCGCGGCGGGACTGGTACTCTTTGTTCACTTCCTCAAGGTAGGACTTGGGGGTACTGTACAGGGCCGTTGCGCCGACCTGTTCGAGGGTGGGGACGCAGAGACGTCCCTGCGCGATCTTGAGAACCTGCGCCATAAAATCCTTGTTCTTGCACGCGATGCATCCGATGCGTGCTCCGCAGGCGCTGTAGCGTTTCGAAACGGAATCGACGATGATGACTCTGTCCTGTATTTCCGGCAGGTGGCCGAAGCTTGTGTATTTCAGTCCGTCGTAGACGAACTCTCGGTAGACTTCGTCCGCGACTATGTAGAGATTGTGCCTGAGCGCGAGGTCCGCCAGCATATCCATCTCGTCGCGGGTGTAGATCGTCCCGGTCGGATTCCCAGGGTTCGCCACAAGGATTGCCCGTGTACGTGGCGTGACGAGAGCCTCGACCTGCTCTTTCGGAGGAAGATGGAACCCTTCTTCGGCTTTCGTCGTGATCGGGACAACTTTGACGTTCACGCTCTGTGCAAACGCGTTATAATTGGCGTAGAATGGTTCAGGAATGAGTACTTCGTCTCCGGGGTCGCACATCGTCATAAAAGCAAAAAGAAGGGCTTCGCTGCCGCCGTTGGTGACAATGATGTCTTCTCTCTCGATGGGGATGTTAAACTCTTTGTAGTAGCGGCTAATCGCATCTCTCAGATCGTTGTTCCCCTGGGAGGTTGCGTACGCAATGACCTCCTGCGAAAAGTCCTTGATAGCTTTGAGGAACGATTCGGGTGTTTTAATGTCCGGCTGCCCGATGTTGAGAGGATAGATCTTCTTCCCCTTCGCTCGTGCCTCCTCCGCGTACGGCAGTAGTCTGCGCACCGGAGACGATTGCATAGCCAGGACTCTTTCGGAAAACTTCACCTTGATGACCCCCTTGAATTGAAATTAAGTGGATGGACCGCTGAAGAAAATGATAACATAAAATGAAGAGGTTTTTGCAGAAAAAAACGAGCACTCGAGACAAATCGATCCATTAGTGAAATGAAAACTTTTCGAAGGTGGCGAGGAATATGAAAAGAATGGATATATTAAAGAGCCTGGCGACAGGCAACGCCAAGAAGATGATTCTTCTTGTTATGGACGGTATCGGAGGTCTCCCCGGCCCCGAAGGAAAAACGGAACTCGAAGCCGCGGCAACGCCGAATATGGACGCCTTGGCAAAAAAGAGCGAACTCGGCCTTCTGGACATGGTCGATGTCGGCATAACTCCGGGAAGCGGGCCGGGGCATCTCTCTCTCTTCGGGTACGACCCAATGGAGTATTCCATAGGGCGCGGAATCCTTGAGGCCATGGGTGTTGGCGCTCTTGTCGGCAAAGGAGACGTATGCGCCCGTGGAAACTTCTGCACCCGTTCCGACGACGATGTGATCACCGACAGGCGTGCAGGGCGCATCGCCACGGAGAAAAGCGCTCTCGTCGTGCGGAAGCTCGCGGAATCGATCAAGGAGATCGACGGCGTCGGAGTCACATTTTATCCTGGGAAAGAGCATCGCTTCGTCGTCGTTTTCTCTGGAGAGGGACTGACCGAACACGTTGCCGACGCCGATCCACAGCAGGAAGGTAGTCCAATGCGTTGGGCGCGGTCGAGCGCGCCGGACGGAGAACGGATGGCGGAAGTGGCGAATGCTTTCATTAAGAAGGTTGCCGAGGTGCTGAAAGGTGAAGCGCCGGCGAACGGGTGTCTTTTGCGCGGATTTTCATCGGCGCCCGATATCCCGCTTATGGGAGACGTCTACATGATGAAGCCCGTGGCGATTGCCACGTACCCGATGTACAAGGGACTTGCCAAGCTGGTCGGAATGCATGTCGTCGAAGCGGGCGAGACGCTCGATCAGCTCTTCGACAGCGTTGGTCGTCTTTGGAACGACTACGACTACTTCTACGTCCACGTGAAATATACCGATAGCCGCGGCGAGGACGGCGATTTTGAAGGGAAGAAGAAAGTAGTGGAAACAGTGGACGCTCTCCTGCCGCGTTTGCTCGCACTCTCGCCGGACGTTCTCGTCATTACCGGAGATCACAGCACACCGAGCGTAATGAGCGGCCACTCCTGGCATCCTGTCCCCTTCCTGCTTGCAAGCGAGTTCGTCCGCGGAGGCGACTCGATGTCGTTCGGCGAAAGAGAGTGCCGTATTGGCGCAGGCGGGCGCATTGAGGCGAAAAAACTTCTCGGCCTGATGCTGGCGCACGCCCGCAGACTTGATAAATTCGGTGCATAACAGCGCCGGCATTTCTTTACATGAGGTGATTGAGTGGAAGAACAGCAGATTAGCACGATCGGCGAAATACGGCGGATGTCGAAGGACGAAAAGTTCAAGGTGCTTGGCGTCGTTGTGAAATCGTCGACCAGAAAAGATAAAAACGGGAAGAACTACTGGGATTTTGGCATCATGGATTCTGAAGGGACGATCGAGGGAAAGGTATGGTCGAACGCGCAGTGGTGGGATAGGAGAGATGCTCCGCTGCTTGTCTCGGAACCGGCTGAATCCGAGGTTTTACGCGATCTTACGGGAAAGACTGTTGGTCTTGTCGGTCAAGTTACGGAGTTCAGAGGACAGCAGCAGTACAATTTCAATGCGGTTTCTCTTGTTAATCAGGAAAAATACCCGCCTCATCAGTATGTCCAGCGTTCTCCCGTGCCTGAGGAGACGCTCGAACACGATTTTCTGGAACTGCTGGGAGTGTGCGAAGGACCCGTCGGCGATTTTCTTGATTTCGTCTTTTTCAAGAAAAACCTGTGGGATCGTTTCAAGACATGTCCGGCCGCAGTTTCTCACCATCACGCATACGTCGGCGGCCTTCTGGAACATACGGTAGCGGTTGCGCGTACGGCGAAAAGTATCGTCGAGGCAGGAATATCCGGCGGGTACGAAGCTGACGTTGCCGTCACCTTAGCGGGAGCGTTGCTCCATGATCTTGGCAAGATGGAGGCGTACCGCCTTGTCCCGGCGCCTGTAATGACCGTGGCGGGGACCTTTCACGATCATATTGTGATAGGCTACAGCATGTTTGAATCCCTCGCCCGTGAATTCAGCCTGGATGAACGGCTTTATCTGGCCATCGGCCATATCATTGTCAGTCATCATGGATGCAGGGAGTACGGTTCTCCTGTACTTCCCGCGACCCCGGAAGCTATGGCGGTGAGCGCAGCGGACGAGATGGACTTCAGGCTCTTCTGCTGGAAGCATTCTGTCGATCAGATGGAGGACGGGCGGGAGATATCCGATTTTAATCCCTCCGCCCAGAGACGTTTCTGGAAATGGGAGCTGAACAATGGGGTATAAGCTGAACATCTCACCCTCGGATGACGGACGGCGTCTGGACAAGACGATCCGGTCAATTTGGCCGGCGCTTCCGCTCAGCGTTGTGATGAAAGGCATCAGGACCGGCGCAGTCCGCCTGGACGGAAAGAAGGCAGCGTGCGACGTCAGGATAACGGCGGGGCAGGAGCTCTATGTCCCTTGGGAAGGACCTGCTGAAAGGGAACAGGGCTTCCGCTACCGCCGTACACTTCCTATTCTCTTCGAGGACGAGCGCTTGCTGGCTGTGAATAAGCCGGAAAACCTGCTTGTCCAGCCGGATCGGAAGGATCAGGATAATGTTCTTGATAGAGTGAAGTACATGCGTAGCCTGGAAGGCGCGGAGGAGAGGGCCTATGCGGTGCACCGTTTGGACAGGAACACGACGGGAGTGCTTTTAGTGGCTCTCTCCGGAGTCTCGCTCCGCATCCTCCAGGATGCCTTCCGGGCTCGTGAAATACGGAAGACGTATCTTGCCGTGGTCTCAGGGGTTCCTCCTGCAAAAGGAGAGATTGCCACTCCTTTGCTCAAGGATCCGGCTTCCAACACCGTAAAGGTGGATCCTTCCGGAAAGGAGGCGCTGACTCGATACAGACTTCTCTCAGGCGGAGGGGATATTGCTCTCGTTGAAATCGACCTTGTGACGGGGCGCTCGCACCAAGCGCGAGTGCATATGGCGTCGATAGGCCACTCTATTCTTGGAGATATTCGGTACGGTAGCGAAAACATTAACGCGAAGTGGAGGAAGAGGGGGATTCGCCGCCCTCTTCTGCACAGTTTTCGGGTCGCTTTCGGGACACTGCAGGGAGAACTCGAATCGCTTTCAGGTTTGCGAATAGTAGCTCCTCTTCCGGAGGATATGGGAGAGCTTCTGCGTTCAAGAGGCTGGAAACCTCCGGTATAACCGGATGTTTCGGAACGGAACGAGCTTTATTCGGGAAGGAGGGAAGAGTGTGGAACATATAAAAATAGTCGCGGAAGAAAAAATTATGGGGAACCTGCGGAAGAAGGGGGAAGTCCACGCCATTCGGCGGACTCTCGGTATCGGCTGAAATGCCAGGAGAGTCGTCCGTATAGAGGACGGGAAACCTCCGGTGGAGGCTGAATTTCGGAAAATTGAGCAGGATGGAGTTGTTCTTTGGATTCCTTCGTTCATGGAGTTCAAGAATAACGAGGTTCTCATTGTACAGCGCGGATTTCTCTGGTCTGCATATCTGATGGTCGTCGGGGTGCTCAGCGAATCCGAAGAATCGTGCTGTAGTAATTCGTGAGAATCTGAGAATCAAAATGCTTTAAGACCATGGTACCGCTTTTCTCTATTAAATAGATTTTGTGTTTTGTGGCGGGTATTTAGGATTATTTTGATGTATTTCAATTTCTCGCTTGTTCTTTGGAAAAAGAGTGCTATGATAGTTATTAAGGTCTCAAACGGCTTAGGCCGTAATTATACAGGAGGTGTGTTTCATGTCTGTTGTAAAGCGTACTTCCTCGAACGTGCTTCTTGACACCGCACTCAAAAACTTCTACGCCGCAGCGGAGGAGATGGGGCTTGAAGAGGGCCTTGTCGAAATTCTCAGCCATTCCGAGCGTAGAACCTGTGTTTCCATCCCGGTTGAGATGGACGACGGTTCAGTGAAGGTTTTCGACGGTTACCGGGTGCTTCATTCTTCCGCGATAGGCCCCGGCAAGGGCGGAGTCCGATTCCACCCCGAAGTGAACGTTGAAGAGTGCGAAGCGCTTGCCATGATGATGACATGGAAGTGTTCGCTGGCCGGTATCCCTTACGGCGGCGGTAAAGGCGGCGTTTCCTGCGAGCCTCTGGAGCTCTCGAAGAAGGAAAAAGAACGTATTTCCCGCACATGGGCGGCCCGTATGGCTCCCGTGATCGGCGCGTGGACCGACGTTCCTGCTCCCGACGTGAACACCGGCGGCCCGGAAATGGTCTGGTTCATGGATACCATCAGCAAGATGAAGAACCAGCTTGAACCCGCCATCTTCACAGGCAAGCCGATACCGATGTGGGGCTCCAAAGGGCGCACAGCGGCTACGGGGTACGGAGTTGCCACGTGTGCTTTGGAACTTTTGAAAAACATGGGCAAAGATCCTTCTACCGTTACTGTATCGATTCAAGGCTTCGGCAACGTGGGAACGTACGCTGCTTTGAACATGGTCGACGCCGGATCCAAAGTCATCGCCATCAGCGATATCACCGGAACCTATTACGCAGAGAAGGGGCTTGACATTAAGAAAGCCATCGAGCATGTGAACAACCATCCCAAGCATCTGCTCGAAGGCTTCACCTGCGACGGCTGCCAAAAGCTCGACCTTCCCGAAGCTCTCTTCGTCAACTGCGACATACTTATTCCAGCCGCTCTTGAAGGCGTTATCAACGGGAAAAATGCGGACAAAGTAAAAGCCAAGTACATCGTTGAGGCTGCAAACGGCCCCGTGACACCGGAAGGCGACGCCATCCTTGACGGAAAAGGTATTATCGTTGTCCCGGATTTCCTCGCTAATTCGGGCGGCGTTATCGGCTCCTACTTCGAATGGGCGCAGGATCTCGGCGGTTTCTTCTGGTCGGAGGAGGAGTACAACGATCGCCTAATCCGTATCATGAAGGATAACTTCCAGCGCGTGTGGGCCTACGCCAAGGATAAGAACATAAAGATGCGCCGCGCCGCTTTCATGACGGCGATTCAGAGAGTCGCCGATGCAGCGCGCATGAGAGGCGTATTTTTGTAAAATAAAAGACATATCGAAGTGCATATAAAAGTATTCATTTAAGGCAATTGGAATTCCAATTGCCTTTTTTCTTATATTAGCCGTTTTCAGAAGACCGTGATTATGGTACTATGTTTAGTAGAGTTGAAAAGTTCAATGAAAGGAGTTCGAGCGGACGGTTGAAAAAATGTTGCTAACTTTACTTTGGAGGGATTGAATATGAATCCGCAGGAGATGTTCTTGAAACAGCTGGAGCAGGCTGTACCGTATGTAACAGTTGAACCCGAATATCTGGAGATTCTCAGGCATCCAAAGGAAGTACTCGAACTTTCTCTCCCTATACGTCTAGACGGAGGTGGAGTAAAAGTTGTCAGTGCGTGGAGAAGTCATCACAATAACGCGCTTGGCCCCTACAAGGGAGGGGTTCGATACCACGCAGCGGTCGATAGGGATGAGGTTATAGCTCTTTCTTCCTGGATGACAATCAAATGCGCTATCGCCGGTCTTCCTTACGGAGGTGGTAAGGGAGGCGTGGCGGTCGACGTCAGAGAATTGTCGCGGAACGAGCTGGAAAATATGAGCAGAGCGTATGCACTCGGCCTCTCTCGCTTTACCGGAACTAACTATGATATCCCCGCGCCGGACGTTTATACTAATCCCCAGATAATGTCATGGTTCCTTGATACATACGAAAAAGTAAAAGGATACAGCGAATCTTCCGCATACACAGGTAAACCCCCTGTTTTGGGAGGGTCTCTTGGTAGAGCGGATGCAACGGGGAAAGGGGGCATCTTTGTCCTTAGGGAAGGGCTCTCAAAGCTGGGATTGCTCGGAAGAAAAGATCTGAAAGTAGGTATCCAAGGCTATGGGAATGCCGGTACCCGTGCTCATAGGTTTGTTGAGCAGGATCTAGGCCTTACCGTCGTCGCCGTGTCTGATAGCGGCGCTGCGATCCATAACCCGAAGGGATTGTCGTTTCAAGATATCGGCCAGTATAAAAGCGATACTCGTTCGCTAAAAGGCTATAAAGGCGGAGAAGAGCTTTTTCCCGATCTAATTTTTTGGACTCGACATGGATATCTTGATTCTTGCGGCTTTAGGAGGAGCGATCGACGGTCAAAATGCTTCTGACGTGAAAGCCTCGGTTATACTTGAGCTTGCCAATGGCCCTATTACACCCGATGCGGAGAAAATCCTTTCCGACAAAGGAGTGAAAATACTCCCCGATGTCCTTTCGAACGCAGGCGGCGTTATAGTGAGTTGTTTTGAGTGGATTCAAGGGCGTTCGGGAGATTTTTGGACCGAGGCGTTCGTTTATCAAAAACTAGACGAGCGTCTTTCGCACTCATTTCAAGAAATTTATGCTATCTCGGAAGGGAAAAACATCAGCATTCGACAAGCAGCGTATGTCAAGGCGGTTGGACGAATCGTCGATGCGATGCGATTCAGGGGGATTTGGCCCTAAAAAGCAAGAAGAGCGGAGGCCGGATTCTTCTCTTTGAGTCGGTCTCCGCTCTTCTGTAG
>CAXXRY010000033.1:0-25113 GCA_963668335.2 Aminobacteriaceae bacterium
TGAGCATCGGGCGGAACCATTCGAGACGTCCCTCGACGAGAAGACGGTCGACGAAGATCTGCTGGAAGGCCGGCTCCATGAGGCCGGGAATCACCAGCGCAAGCCCGGCGAGCACGGGCGAAGAAGAGCGCCGTCCGCGCGCCGACGAGCCGCCTGCCGAGCGCGGCCCACGGGCTGCGGGGACGCCCCTCGGCACGAAAACCCTCTCCGGGAACGATGGAGATGGCCACCCCGGTAAACGAGCGGTCCAGAGTCTCGCGGTCCACCGTACGCGGTCCGGCCGCGGGGTCGTTCAGGTACACTTTGTCGCCCTTGATACCTTCGAGCACAAGAAAGTGATTGAAGTTCCAGAAAAGAACGATCGGAAGGGGAAGGTCGCCCAGGGTCTGCGGCTCCTTGCGGTACCCCTTCGCCTCCATTCCGTGCCGACGCGCCGCCTTGAGGACGTTGGTCGCCCTGCTGCCGTCGCGGCTGACGCCGCACTCCTCGCGGAGCGTCTCAAGAGGCAGATGAACCCCGTAATACCCCAGAACGATCCCCAGCGAGGCCGCCCCGCACTCGGTGGCCTCCATCTGAATCATCGTCGGCGTCGCGACGCGCCTGTTTTTCCAAGGCGTCTTCATCGCCGCCGGGCGGTCAGGCATCTTTCTTTCCTCCGTCCCGCCCTTCCCTCTCCAACGCCAAGGAAGAACTTCTTCAAAAACGGGAGCACGAGCGTCGCCGGAGCCTGGCGGCGCACCACCACCGTCACGCCGCAAAGGGTGCCGCTCTGGAGGGTCAACGGAGGCCCGTCCGTGGAGGACCAGACGTAGCCGCTCTCCGTTCGGTCGGAGGGGTAGAGGGCCATCGTCACGGCTATCGGCGCGCCGCCGCGGGAAAGCGCCTGGACGAGCTGCTCGTTCCCCAGCACGCGAGTCATCCCCCTCGCGGACGCGGGGAAGGAAGTGACCTGCGTCACCCGTCCGCGAAGCACGCCGAACTCCTCCTGCTTCACACCACGGACGGGGAGATCTGCGCCTCCATCTCAGGCAGGATCTTCTTGCCGTCCTGCGGCTGGACGTAGGCGTGCACATACAGAGGCGCGCCGGAATCGTCGCTCTTCTCCAGCGAGAGCAGCGCTTCCCCTGCGGAGATGACCTGCCCCTCCAGCTTGAAAATCTCCAGCACGCGCCCGGTTTCCGGACTGCGAACCGAAGTCTCCAGATCATAGCGCTCCTCGAGCGCGGAAAGCTGCTTCTCCGCCGTCAGAAGGCGCATATCCACATCTATCCGTTGCCGCTCAATCTGCGAAGTGGTGTCGGCGGCGGTCATCGGCAGCCGGGCCAGCTCCTCGTTGAAGGAGAGAATCTCCTGCAGCGCGGCGTTGTACCGGTCCTTCACATCCAGGTACTGGCTCCGCGTGATGTACTTCTTCGCATAGAGGGCATCGTACTGTTCGAGCTGCTCGCGGAGCGACTCGGCCGGTCGCGCGCCACCTTGATCGAAGAGTTCAGCGCCTGTCTGCGCCGCGCGAGATACTCCGATTCCAGCGTTTTTTTATCGACGCCCATCTCCGTCCCCATCGCCCGCTCGGTACGCAGAATCTCCACCCTGCCCCGCATCTCGGCGATCTGGTTCCGCAGGTCGGGCTGGGCAAGGCGCGCGATCACCCGCCCCTTCTCGACCGGATCGTCGATATCAACGAAAATGGCCTCCAGGCGGCCGCTTCCGGGAGACGAGGCGTCCACGCGGGCGCCCCTCGCGCAGCAGAATACCCTGCCCGGAGACCATGGTGGTCACAGTACCGTAGAACCCCCAGACAACCAGCACGCTCAACAGGAGCAACAGCGCGGAGAGCGCCGCCCAGTACGCGGGCCGGACGACTTGAAAGAGCATGTCAAGCTGTTCAGGTGAGGAGAGCCTGTCGAGAGCCGACTGGCGGAAAATCTGTTTTTTCACTGTCGGGCACGCTCCTTCGGGTAAAATGAAAACCGACGTATCACGGCATACGCGGGAGAATTCCTATTGCACTGAATTATACACCCGCCGCTGCAATGGGGAAAACGGGTATTCCTGCGTATCGAGGATGACTCATCCGAACGGCGGCGCCTCGGAATCAGGGGGAGATTGTGAGTACCTAGTCGAAAATAGGGTAATGCGCTCCTCCTGTCACCGCCTCTAAATCTCCGTCGGCCATCTCGGGATTCCGCTCGAAAAACACTTTTCACAGCTCCTCCCCGGTAAAATCGTAGTTCAATTCGTTCTTCAGGTATGATCGCACTTTCTCACTGCTCCCCTGCTCCTTCAACCCAACGTTCCTCTCCCTCGCTCGTAAAACGCAACTACTGATTCCATCGATATCTACAACACCTCCCTTGAATTCGCCCGGAAGGCGAGTCCCTCCTTCCGGCTTTTTTCCCCATCAAGCGGCGGACGCGGCGGCGGCGATTATCCATAGGGCGACGCCGGTGCTGATCAACGCTCCTCCGACTACCGCCTCAAGCTCCTCGTCCGTCATCTCGGGATTTTGTTCGAAAACCACCTTCTGCATTTCCTCTTGCGTGAAATCGTACCCGAGTTCTCCCTTCACGTACTGCGCAACATTATCCTTCGTGGCAAGCTCTTTCAACTTCCGTTGCAACTCCGAATCCTTCTCCAAAAGCGCGTAGAACGCCGCGGCGGATTCAACCGACATTGTTAACGATCTCCCTTCATGAACCTTATCCCACTCCGGCCGCCATGGCCGCGATACCTACGATATAGACCAGTACGATCATTATCGTCCCCCCGGTGACCGCCTCAAGCTCCTCATCCGTCATCTCCGGGTTCTTCTCGAAAACCACTTTCTGCATCTCCTCTTTCGTAAAACTATACCCGAGTTCCTCCGTCACATAGCGTTCGATCCTTTCCGGACTCGCAAGTTCCTTGATTCGCGCCATCAATTCAGCGTCCTTCTCCAACCGCTCATAGAACGCCGCGGCGGATTCCATCGACATCTTCCGCACCTCCTTTGCAGGTCGCTCTCTTTCTCAGCGAATTAAAAAATGCCGCACATTTCCCTTCGACATTCCCTCTTGCTCCTTTCAGGTGGTATTTTCTAAATATAGTCGCACCTGAGCCGGATTGTATCATTCGTCGGAGAAAAAAGGGGGGGCTATCTTTTTAACCCCCCCTCAAAAACACAGTATTTACAGGGCTTTGAAAGATTCAAGAAAAAGGATTGTCATGCGGTCCGAATGAAAAATGTATGGTTTTCGACGGGCCGCTGGAGTAGAATGGACGCAACGAACGGCTATTCATTCGATCCATTTCAAGGAGGCCTCATGAAAACACGCCCGCTCCTCTCCATAGCGCTCCTGCTTCCGCTCATTCTTCCCTTCGCAGCCTTTGCCGCGCCCTTGGACGAGACACAGTATCTCGCGCTCGTGATGGAGCGGAACAACGACCTTGCCGCCGTCAGGCAGGAGATCGAGGCGCGCCTCTTCTCCGCCCGCGCGGAGTTGGCCGTCCAGCGGCCATCGATTTCGCTCTCCGCGGAGGCGAGCAAGTGGCTCGACAAGGATCGGGGCGACCAGCAGGCGGATCTCTCCCTTTCGCACCGAGTCAACCTCTCCGGAGCCTACGGACTCCAGGAGCGGGATCTGCTGCTCGGCGTCGAGATCCTTCGGAAACAGTACTCCGACGCGGTCAACGAACGCCTCGCACTCGCCGCGTCCGCCTACCGCCAGGCGGTAATGGCGGCGCTGAACCGGGAGGCGATGGAGCAGATCGTGGAGAAGCGCCGCGAGTCGCTCACGATCACCAAGGAGAAGTTCGACAAGGAGCTGGTCTCCCTGCTCGAACTGCTGCGGGCACAGTCGCAGGTGGACGACGGCGAAGCCTTCCTCCTCCAGGCCCGGCAGAACTACGAACAGCAACTCGTGGAAATGAGCGCCCTCGCAGGAGGCGCCCCGGCGATTCCTGCGATTTCCCTCCCCGAACTCGAGGGAGCGCGCCTCGTCGTGGACGAGGAAGAGGCGTGGGAAAGCCCGTCCCGACGTAGCCGCTCTGCTGCTCTCCAAGGAACGGGCTTCGGTGCAGCGCTCGCTCGCCGCGAAGGGGCTCTCTCCGTTCGTCGATTTCTCCGTGGGGCTGAGAGTCGGACAAGACTACGCCTCGTCCTATGCCGAAGAACGAACGGGCGAGGTCTTCGTCCGCGCCGTGCTCACGATCCCCCTTGCCGACGGCGGGAAAACCTCCAACAACAGCGAAGCGGCGACGCTGATGTTCCGCAAGACCGAGTACGAGCTGGCCGCGAGGCGCGACAGTCTGAAACGGGAGGCCGACATGGTGCGGGAGCGATGGACCCGCGCGCTCGAGATTGCCGCCATCCGGCGACGGCAGGCCGAGCGGGCCGATAAAGAGCTTGAAATCGCCGAGCTGATGTACCGCGAGGGGAATGGGCTCCCAGCTCGACCTGATCAACGCCCAGGAGGGCCGACCAAAAGAGCCGCACGGAGTTTTTTAAGCGCCGTACAGGAGCTATGGCTCGTCCTCGCGGAAGCCGACCGGGTCATGGGACGATGGGTGCCGCGATAGGACTTTCATTCCGTCCGAAAAGAAGAAGTCCCGAAGGCGGGCGCGCCTTCGGGACTTCTTAAGGGATCAGACTGCGTCAATTCCGGCGGCAAGCCCTAGAAATAGCGCCGGACCGGCAAAAAGGATCAGCCCGATTGTACCAATCACAGAACCGCCGACAACGGCCTCAAGCTCCTCGTCGTTCATCTCCGGATTCTTCTCGAAGATCACCGTCTGTATCTCCGCAAGCGTGATTGTGCCAAACTCCTTCAGCTTCGCCTGCAACTCGATGTCCTTCTCCACTCTCTTGTAGAACGCGGTCGCCGACTCCATCGACATCTACAGCACTTCCTTCGAATGCGCCCGTTCCTCTCGGAACGGGCGTTGAAACTCTTTACCTCTCTCCGGCTCCGAACTGCGTCGTTTCCCCCAGAATCCTCCGGACGGCGCGGGCAAACAACCAGCTCCTCCACCAGGTCGCGCGGTTCCAGCCCCGTCTCCGGAATCGCTTCCGGCAGCATCGCCCCGTGCCACGGGAAACCGTCCGCCCGCAGATGCTCCCGTACCAGAGTCATGAAGGACGTGGAGCACGCCCACTCCCGCTCCTCGCGGAGAACTTCCGGCCGTCCGCGCAGCAACGAGTCACGCCTCGCGGCACGCTCCTTCCACTCCGCGTACCCGCCACGGAGCTTCAATTCGTCGAGCAGCGCTCCCGTGTTCTTGCCGTGAATACGCCCCTGCATATACCACCGCTGGAGCTTGTGCAGCAACGCCTCCTCCTCCAGAAGACGGGCCATTTCCTCTTCGTCGAGGTCGTTCTCTTTCTTCCATGCGGCGAACGCTTCGTCGCTCTTCAGCTTGAAGCGGCGGCGAAGGCGTTTTTCCTCGGCTTCCTGTTCTTCGCCGCGGGGAACAATCCCCCATAAAGCGGCGAGCAGCAGCGCAAGACGCCGGTTCAGCGCTCTGCCGTTGAGGTCCTCAGCCTCGGGGTGGGCGAAACTGACCATGTCGCCGATCATCCACTGGCGGATCGTGCCGTTCGACGTCGGCACCGGGCGGTCGCGCTGGTCCAGAGATTTGAAGAGCGCGGACGCCTCGCCGGGATCGCCTTTCCCCGCGGAATCATTCCGGACAGTCCTTCCGGACTCCCCGTTCCCGGACGCGAGTTCCTCCACGCGGCGCAGCAGCGCTTCGGCGTCCTCCTTCACAGGGTCCGGTGCGTTCGGGAGCCACTCCTCGAACGCACGCAATTCCCTCTCCGGCGCGCCGTCCGCCGCAGCCGTATCAAGGAGCGCTCTCCAGGTCCGTTTTCTCCAGAAGAGACGCTCGGCGAGCGAGAGGAGCAACGCGGCGGTTTCATCGGAGAGAGCTCCCGCACCCTTCGCCGCAACCAGAGCGGCGCGCATCGTCACCAGCGGCAATGTGAGGCGGCGGATTCCGTCCGGCGTCTCTTCCCAGTCGCAGAGCACTTCGTCGTCACGCTCCAGCTCTCCGGAAGCAACGCGTTCAAAGATGTCTCCGACTCCTTCCATGCCGTTCGGCGCCAACTCGACGGCCCTGTGCGCTCCGATCGCCGCGGCGCCGACGACCGCCACCCCGCGCGCGAGGGCGAAAAGGATCTCCTTGTGCCATGTTGGTAGGCTCCGGTAGGGGAGTCCGCAATCAAGCAGTCCTATCGCCGACGGACGGTGTTCGCGCACCGCCCGCAGGAGGTCGCCCTGCGCTGCGGGCGGTAGGAAGATCGCGTCCGTTTGTGTTCTGTCGACGCCTTCCAGGGAGGGACCGCCGAAAATGACCGCTACCATGAGACCCCCTCCTTCCGGAAGAGGGGGCTTCCCTCTCCGAGTCCGAGCCGGATGGCCGCGACGGCACGCTCCCCCGGCAGATAGTACGGGAAAATATACCCCTCCGCGCCGGGAACGACGACCTTCGCCGCCTGCACAGGATCTTCGGGGCGGGAAAGCCGGTAGACGATCACACGGTCGAGCCCGACGGCCAAGAGCCGACCCACCGTTTCGTGAACGTCCTCCTCGAACGTGGCGAAGGGTGCGTCCTTCACGCCGCTCATGTCCAGCCATTCGCCGACGGCGCTCTCCATCGCCTCCTTCGCAAGACGCGCATCGCCGCTCATGAACCCGACGAACTCCTTCGACGGAACGATATCCCGCACTCCGGACAGGAAGACACACCGTCCCTGAACCGCCTCCGTTACGGCTCGAATCATCGCGGTCTCATGGTCGAGCGAGCTTCCCATTCCGTGGGCCACCCCGCCTATCCCCCCCGTATCCTCCATGTCGAAAAGGAAGCAGTTCCATGTCGGCACGCCGACGTCCGTCCCGTTGTCGCAGAGCAGGATTTCGATGCCCGCCGAGCGTATTCTTTCGAACAGCTCCTGCACCTTCGGGAACGGAACCGTCTCCGGCAGAGCGGCGCGGAAGACCGGACCGGGGAGCCCCTTGCCGCGGGATCCCATTGTGCACGAAGTCACCGAATCGCGCTCGACGACCTCCAGCAACGCCTGCGAAACGGCTTCGAGGAAGTGCACCCCGCAGGAGAGCCCGTTGGAGCTGCACTGGAACAGCAGGCCCTCGTCGAGGCTCAGCAGCGAACTGTCGGGACCTCCGGGCGAGAGACGGACCAGTTCGAGCGGCAGCGGAACCTCTTCCTGCCGCGCTATATCCCAGCCAAGCGCCCAGGGAATCTCCAGATCCTTATGGAAGAAGGAGTGCGGCGTGGGAGCCAGCCGCTCCGGAGGAACCATGGAGTACGTCTTCGACAGCTCGTTCCACGTCCCTCTGATAGACGGTATCGCGGTCCGGGTCGCATGCCACCGTTCCAGCGACTCCCCCGCGGCGGAGAGACGGGCGGCGGTTTTCGTGAACCCCTTGCCGTGCGCCGCCGTGTACCCGTCGACGCTGGGGCGCAGTACGTTGAAGACCGGAATCCCGATCCGGTCGAGCTGGGTGATGTCGGAAACCCGCGTGACGCCCGTGCGTTTCAAAAAGGGATCGAAGCGCGCCCACGCCTCCTCCGCCCTCATCGGGTGCGCGGAGGTTCCCTCCTCGTCGGCGGTCTTCCTCAGCCGCAGCTCCTCGCCGCGAAAGAACACGGGGGGACATTCCCTCTTCATCTCTCCTGCAATTTCTCCTCTCATTCATTCACTTCCCTTCCAATGGATACCCTCGCGCTCGCGTGTGATCCTACGGAACGATCAGGGGGACTCAACAACAGCATCTCCCATGACAAAGCAGACGACTAACCTTCAAAGAAAAGCACTCTACAATCAATCGGCCTTCCCGGGACATCGGAAAGAGAAGCGGAGCTCTTTCAAGTCTTTATGCCGCAGCTGCTACCGCATTGAGAACAAAAGCCGGAACTCCTATGCCTACGAGAAAAAAGCCCACCGCCACCCAATCAAGAACGCCTCCTACCACCTGTTCCAATTCTTCATCGGAAAGATCGGGATTCCGTTCGAAGATAACCTTCTGCATCTCCTCTTTAGTGAAAACGTAACCCAGATCGTTTTTCACGTATGATTCAATTTTCTCCTTGCTTCCGAACTCCTTCAGCTTCTCCTGCAACTCCGTATCCTTCTCCACTCGCTCGTAGAACGTAACAGCGGAATCTTCAGCGCCTCCTTCGAATTCGCCCCTCCCTCGCGGAATTGACGTGAATCTCTCGTTGCTCCGGCTCAGGATGTAAAGTACACCTTCACACCGTGTCAAGGTCAAGAACCTTTTCTCCAAACCTTCTTGCCGGAAACGGATTGTAGCGTACCGCGGAAGAGAAAAAAAGGGTGATTTATTTCACCCCCATTCATAAAGCGAGCGCTCGCAAGGTTTCGGAGAACACCCCGAATCCCATCTTCGAGGCGGCACGAAGCAGAAACATATGGATTACAAGGGATCCTTCGAGTAGGAGGAGCGGACTCGGAAATTCTTTTCCTCTCCATTGCCATTGATTGGGTTTAAGCAGCCGCTCCAAGAAGGCTCATGAATATATGCGAGATGATTTCAAGAAGTTGATTACCCCCGACAACCGCCTCCAACTCCTCGTCCGTCATCTCGGGATTCCGATCGAAGATCACCCCCCGCATCTCCTCCAGGGTGAAGTTGTAGCCAAGCTCCCCCCTCACGTACTGTGAGATGTTCACCTTCGTTCCAAGCTCCTTCAATTTCTCCTGCAACTCGACGTCCTTCTCCAAGCGCTCGTAGAACGCAACTGCGGATTCCTTCGACATTCACAACACATCCCTGTTCTTTTTCTCTTCCTCCCCGTCGAAAAAGTTTTGAGCCAACAAGACAATACTCCTTCACGCTTTGTCAAAGTCACGCCTCGATTCGCGCATCGTCCTCCAGCAGCGTCCCGGCAGAGAAAAAGCGCCAGAGAGTGCTCGAATTCATACTCTCCACAGCCTCCGGACGGACGATCAGATCGCCGAGGAGCGTCGTCTCCAGCATGCGCCGCACCTCCTTCCTGAGATCCGGAAGGGAAGGGCCATTATGCCAGAAGCCGATTTTGCGAGCCTCGAAGCGTACGCTCTCGGGAAGCTCCGGAAAGAGCAGGCGCAACGGGTATTTCAATAACCCTCCGCCGTAGAGGAAATCCAGGCGGAACCGGGAGACCAGATCGACCACCGGCGCGCTCAACATCGGTGCGCGCCCCTCGACCCCGAAATGGCGCGCAAGTCGGTTGTCGTAGTGCAGAAGGTAGCGCAGACTTCTCCCCGTCAGGCCGTGCCGGCGCAGCGAGTCCCAATTCTCCAAATCGGCGGCGAAGAAGCGGACGCCCTCCCGCTCTGCCGTCTCTTCCCGCGACAGCCCGAGGACCTCGCACGCGCCTCCGTCGCTCAGCGTCACCCAGCTCGACGTCCGTGTGAACGCACGCCTCGTCATCCGTAGCTCCACGGGCCCGAAGGGGGGACGCTTCTCGTGAAGGGCTTCCAGCCTCGCCGCGGTTTCGGGATCGCGACGTCGAAGCTTGTTCATCGCAAGAGGGAAATGCCAAGGGTAGCCGCAGAAAAGTTCGTCGCCCCCCTGGCCGCTGAGAACGGTCTTCACTCCTGCGCGGGCCATCGTCCGCATCAGGCGGAACTGCGGAAGAGGCGCGCCGGGGATGTGGACCGGTATTTCGAGAATCCGGAACAGCTCCTTCAGCTCCTCGATCGTCGCGGGGCCCTCCGGTTCCAGCAGGACGGGTTTAACATCCAGAACGTCCGCTACTGTGAGCGCTCGCTCGCGGTCCGGCGCGCCGGGCGGTCCGTAGATGAAACAGCGGGGCGTTCCCCTCGTCGCCCACGCGGCGGCAACGGACGACGAATCCAGCCCCCCGCTCAGGCAGAGCGCCGCCGTCTCCAGCCCGTTCCCGAGCGCCTCCGTCAGCTGCTCGCGCAACAGAGGGAGCGCCTCTTCGCCCAGCTCCTCGGACGCCTCCGGCAGCGCCTCGCGTTCGACGACCGAGACCCGCCCTTCCGAGACGATCAGATCATGTCCGGGAGGAACCTCGAAAACCCCCTCGAAGAACGTTCTACCGCCGGGGAAGACGCACGCTCCCGTCGCGAGGAAATCGATCAGAGCGTCGACGCGCCATTTCTTCACGACGCCTCCGGCGAAAAGCTCTTCATAGGCGCTTCCGACGGCGATCTTCCCTTCCCCCGGAGCGTAGAGCAGGGGCTCTTCTCCCAGCCGGTCACGCGAAAAACGCGCGCCGCACACGGCGGGGAAAGAGTTTTCTTTCGGTACGGCGCGCCGGGCGGACAATCTACGCCGCCCCCGCCGCCACGGCAGCCACTATTACTATCACCCCGTTCAAAATGTCCTTGGCGGCGGGGTTTTCCCCGCCGACCACAGCCTCCAACTCTTCGTCGGTCATCTCGGGATTCCGCTCGAAGATCACCTTCTGCATCTCCTCGAGCGTGAAATCGTAGCCAAGCTCCTCCTTCACATATCGTTCGACGCTCTCCTTCGTTCCAAGCTCCTTCAGTTTCTCCTGCAATTCCGGGTCCTTCTCCACTCGCTCGTAGAACGCAACCGCCGATTTCACCGACATAGAAACTCCCCCATGATGCAGCAAATTTTTTTCTGAAAAATCGACCTCTCTCTTTTCTGTGAACAGTATAGACATTCACATTGTGTCAATGTCAAGCACGAAAAAATTTCTCCTCCTTGAAGGGGCGGCAGCTTCGTGGCATACTTTGGGTACGTTGAAGATACCGGGAGGAAGTCGAAAGGGCTCTCTACGGCAAGACGTGGCGAGACGCCGCGAAACACTCGTGAACACACATACAAGGAGCTGCAAATGATTGACTACAACATGCTTATAAAATCTTTGAAGCACCTCGAAGCGCAGTACAGCAATTTTTTAACGATTGATTCCAGAACTGAGTTGGGCATATTGGAAAAAGAAGCGATAAAAGAATCTGTGATTCAACGTTTTGAAACCTGTTACGACACGTTGTGGAAAACGCTCAAAAGGTACCTTATTGAAGAACTCGGCCTTCCGGAAATACCCAATAGCCCCAAACCCCTCTTCAGGATTGCAGCGGAGAATAATCTGTTCAAAACAAACGCAGAAAAGTGGCTCCGATACGCCGACGCCAGAATCTATACCTCGCATAATTATTCCGAAGAAAAGGCGGAAGAGGCGCTCTTACTTATACACTTGTTCATACCCGATGCAATCGATTTGCTAACAAAAATGACAGGATCACCATGGGAATAGCTCTTCATATTCAACTTTCAGAGAAACACCTCTCTATAATCAGAGGTTTATTACATACGTACATTCCAAATACCCTTGTTTGGGCATTTGGCTCGCGGGTGAAATTCACCGCAAAACCATCGAGCGATCTGGACTTGGTTGCATTCATCGGAAAAGAGCAACAAATACGGTTTTCCGAGCTGAAAGAAGCATTGGATGAATCGAACGTGCCTTTCCGGGTGGACTTGCACAGTTGGGACGACCTGCCCGACAATTTTAAGCGCACCATTGAAACAGAGTATGCGGTGTTGCAGGACGTAGAAAAAGAAGCCGTACACACGGAGTGAAGGCATTTATTCATGCTGTTGCCGTGCGATAGTTGAGCGTGCGCTCGCGTCGGTCGCCATTGAGGCTTGTCTGCAGCGAGCCGGAGTCAAGATTTGATCTTCATTGCGACGGCAGGAAGAAAGCATCTCCGAGCATTCAAAGAACAGCCCGAGAGTTCCTTTCCCGCTGCACCGCAGAAAAATCCTTTTTTTATCTCACTCCGCTCCCCGAGGAGACACATGGGCAGTGTATGCCCTGAAGATTTGTTGTTCCTATTCCTATGCACTCAGTTCCTGCGGCGACGGCATCCGACTCCTCTTCGAAAAATGCCGTCACCTCCTTGGATTCCTCGATAAACTCCTTCCACTCCTGCGCAGAAAAGCTGAATCCAGCCTCCCGAATCGCGGGAAGCAGCTCGTCCCTGAAGAGCTTCTCGAACTCTTCCTCATCGGGCGGCGTTCCTTTGAATCTCTCGGCCAGACGGGCGTTCATTTCGCCGAACTTGTTTTGCAACACATCGTCCTTCGCCAGTGAGGCGAAAAAAGACGGACGTTCTCCTTCGAAATGCTCATCGCTCCTTTCGATTACGCTGCTGCGACTCCTGCGGCGACAATACCGAATATCGTGAACCCCGTAAAGGCCCCTGCGGCGACGCCGAGGCCCGTCAGCCCCACGATTCCGACGAGCCCGCCGACGACGACGCCGACATTGACATTGCCTCCCACGACCGCCTCCAGCTCCTCGTCGGTTATGTCCGGATTCTTCTCGAAGATCACCTTCTGCATCTCCTCCAGCGTGAAGTCGTACCCGAGTTCCCCCTTCACGTGCTGTTCGATCTTCTCCTTTGTTCCGATTTCCTTCAGTTTCTCCTGCAACTCGAAATCCTTCTCCAGGCGCTCGTAGAACGCTACCGCGGATTCCACCGACATCCCGTACCCCTCCCTCGAATGCGCTCCTCACTTGCGGGACGAGGAGTTAAAAACTCACGCTCTCTTTGCGCTACGCTCCCGCGGCGGCGATCGCCAGCGCGAGAATCCCCATTCCCCCGCCGATGCCGACGCCGATGCTCATTCCGATCAGCATATCATCGCTTACTCCTCCGACGACGGCCTCCAGCTCCTCGTCGGTCATCTCCGGATTCCGCTCGAAAACCACCTTCTGCATCTCTTCCTTTGTGAAGTCGTACCCGAGTTCGTCCCGCACGTACGCTTCCATCACGCCCCTGTCGCCCGTCGCCTTCAGTTGTTCCTGAAACGAAACGTCGCTCTGGAGACGGTCGTAAAATGCTGCAGCAGATTCAATCGACATGATTCTTCCTCCTTTTTCGTACAGTCTAAAAACAAAAAGAGGGGAAAACGCGTCGATCCCCCTCTTTTTCGGTCATTGCATCGTTTTCAACCCGGTATCGAAAGCACGCAGCCTTCTCCGCGTTCCTATCTCAATTCTCTCCCCAACGCTGGAACCAGATTCCCTGGCTTCCCTTGGCCCGGAAGTACGCCGATCTGCCGAACGACTGGAAGAGCCACCCCGCGTTGATACGCGCGACGACGTCGATCTCCGGATCCGGATTCTCGACCGAAGCGGAGTTCGTCACGTTGGAAACCTGCGCGCTTACGTTGAGGTACATCCCCCACTGGGCGTACGCGCTCTCCACGTCGAACTGTACGTTCTGCAGATATTTCCCTCCGAAATTCGGATTGACCGCGTCGTACGAAGCGGAGCCGCGGAACTTGGTCTCGATAAGCACCCACGATTTGATCCACGCATCCGTTACCTTGAAGTGAATAATAGGCGTCTCGCTGCGTTTCGCGTAGCCGTAGTCGAGAGCGGTGGTCTCTTTTTTCAGGACGGCCGTGAACGCGCCGTCGGTACTCACCTGCGGCTTGCCGTCCTTGATCACGTCCCAACCGAACTTGAGAACGTCGAGCCCCAGCTTCGCCCACTTTTGAGGATCAAAATCGGAGCCTCCGGCCCGGACAGCGTTGTTTTTAAGATACGTCAGGAAAGCGGAGAACGCATCCACCGGCTCGTTTTCTTGATCCATGAACCAGTCTACATAGACGTCGTACAGGCGGGATTTGCCTATGCCGCCGAGCACGATCAACCTGTCGCAGAACGCCGCGTGCGTCCCGAAGACCTGCTTGACCTTGGAAAAATAGTCGTGAAGTTCGATTTCGGCCAGGTGGCAGAAGTACTCTATCTCGCCGAACACTTCCTTCCCGTCGTAGGGTTCCATCTTCGTCGCATAGGTGTCCACGAAATCGAGGAACTCCGCCATCGAATACCCTACGGCGTCGAAGAGCCGGAAGAACTGGTCCAAGGGCATGTTGTACTTGGCGAGAAAATCGAGAAATTCGCGCGCGTTGACCCCTTCGTCCGCAACGCCGCCGTACTCGGCATCCCAAAAGTTCTTCAGGAACTCCTTCACGCTCTCCGGAGTCGGCCTCGAGATTTCCGACGCCGACAGAACGCGCATCGTTCCAGTCGCTTCGTCGAGGTGCTCCTCCTGCTTTACGAAGAGCGCAACCACCGGCTCCATCGAGTCGCCTGTTTCAATATTCTGCGCTTCGTACCTGGTACGCATGAGCACTCGTTCCTCGCCGCCGTCCTGAACCGAAAGCACCCCCTCGTACTCCGCTCCGGGCTGAATTTCCCCCGGATTTGCGGGCATCCTGTCCGAGCCGCCGCCGCATCCCCCTCCGAACATCACCGCAGTCATCAAGAGCACCACCAACACCATAGGCATTCCACGATATTTCTTCACGAGCAACCACTCCTTTCAATCAAAATAAGCAACGTTTCGCCAACGAGCTCTCTTCTTAGGGAAAAGAAGAGGAATCGGAGTTACAGGCCTGCCGTAATGATCACATTTGCAACAAAAAGCCCGTCAAGTCCTCCGTTGGAGGCGCCGTACTCCGTGCCTCCGACGACGGATTGCAGCTCCTCTTCGCTCAGCTCCGGATTCCGCTCGGAGAGCACCTTCCGCATCTCTTCCCGTGTGAAGTCGTATCCAAGTTCGTCCTTCACGTAGAGTAGCAGCCGCTTCCTTTCGCCCAACTCCTTCAACTTTCCTATCAGCGCCAAGTCGTTTCCGAGACGGTCGTAAAACGCCGCCGCTGCTTCACCGATATACCGACTACCTCCCATCGTATGTAGAATGTGCAGAAGAAAAACGGGGGTCCCCGTCTTACCGCTGACAGTATAAACATTGACACTATGTCAATGTCAAGTACGAAAATAGAAAAAAGTCCTTCTCTCCACTTGAAGGAGGGGCGGCTTCGTGGCATACTTTGTGTACTTTGACGGCGCCCGTTTAAAATGGCGGCTCTCCGAAATAATCAAGGGGACTTGACCCTCACACTGTGTGAAGGTGTACGATGACGCCTAACACATTCGGGTACCGTAAAGGGGGGAAAAAGATGGATGAGTTCGGTCGGTCGCTGCGTTCGTTCGGGCTGGATCCGGAGAGTGTTCGCGGCGCCCTGCGCCGCGGCGATATCCGCGAAGTTCTGGCTTCCTTGAAAAAGGAGGAAGAAACGCTCCTGCTGAGACGCGTCGAAATTGCCGACCTCCGCGAGCAGCTGCTCGCCATGGCCGGAGAAGAGAGACTGAGAATGCACGATGAACTTTCCGACGACGACTTGGAACTGATGAGCGCGGCGGGCCAGGAGCCGAGAAACATCCCATGAAGACGACAGAAGCATTCCCGTCTCATCTGCTCATCGGGCAGTTCTCAAAGTTAAGCGGGCTTTCCTGTCGTATGCTCCGCTTCTACGCAGAGCAGAACATCCTTGTTCCGGCATATACCGACTGCTCGACGGGCTACCGACACTATCTCGCTTCTCAGCTCACCGAAGCGAAGCTGTTGAAGCAGCTTCGCCAAGCCGATTTCTCACTCGGCGACATCGCGGCCGTCCTGAACGGCCTGGAGACGGCGCAATGGAAAGAGTGTGTCGCCGCGCAACGGGAGTCTATCGCCCAGAAGATCGCGGCTCTGGAAATGGCCGGAGAGGAACTGGAACGCCTTGAAAAGCAGCAGGGGCCGGATGAATGCATGCTGGCGCATGCCGCCCCGATGCGCGTGCTTTCCGCCCCGCTGGCCGGAGAACGGCTACGGCTTCGCGAGATCGCACGTTCCGAGGCAAAACACATCTTCGGAGAAGACGGCGGCAGCGCGCCTCTTTTCTGCGTCTACGACCTGCAAGCAGGACCGGCGAGTGCGACGATCTGCATCCCGGCGGAAGAGCCCGACGGAGAAATCATGCCGGGATGCGTGCTGGCCGTCACGCTCCATAGAGGTGCGTACGAAACGATTCCAGCCACCCTGGAGCAGCTTCTCGCGTGGGTGAAACGAAACCAATACATGACGAACGGAAAAGTGGTCGAGCGGTACTTCCCCTGCGGGGAAGAAGATCACCCCCACGGCAGGGTCGAGATCGCTGTCGCGCTGGAGGACGACTCTCTTTCCACGCAGTAGAGGGCACGAAGATACGGGAGCTTCTCACCTGAAGACGAAAAGAATCGCCGGAGTGGGCTCGCGTCCTCTCCGGCGATTCTTACGGCATTCTCCGATTATCGACGAACGCTACTCCGCGTACGGCACAGAGGAATGATGGAGCCTGATACGAATTTTCCCGCTCTCATCCTTGAAATAGCCGAAAGTATATTCGACCTCAACCTCTTGGGATATGCCCGCGTCGGTAAAATAATAAACCCCCATCGCCAGCGCGGAGTCACCGTCGATCACAATTGCGGCGTTCTCAAAGCGCACGTTGCTCCACGGCTGAAGGACAAATCCATGATCCTCGGGAACGCTTCCCTTCACGAAATAGGAGAGCGCTTCTTCTTTCGTCAAACGGAACTTCACCGCCGAAGCTTTCGTCGGCTTAAACAGTACAGGGCCCTGGTCGTACCCGTAAAAAGCATCGACGAATTCCGCCGCCGCGGCTTTATAGTTTTTCTTGTCGCCATAGGCTTTGCCTATGGCGACGACGCCCTCCGCCCATCCTTTTTGCGCTATCAAGTCATCTCCACCTCGGTGATTCTGTTCAGTTCAGCATTTGCAGGGAACACGCCGAATAAAAGAACAAACAGGGCAGAACACGGGAACCAGTTTTCTCCGGAAAAGCACGCTCGTTATCAACATACGGAACACCTCCTCGTACTCCACCTCTTCATCGTCCGGTCGTATTCGACGGACTTGTTTTGGGATGATACGATGCAAGAACACCACAAACTCTTATGGCATAAAACTTATACCATACTAGAGTATGTGTGTCAAGTGTACTTTTCGAATTTTCTTCCTTTTATACGGAGTACCTCGCCCGTCATCCGCTCTTTGCCACACTCTCGTGCTGAAGTAACCGAAGCCTTACGGCATCGCCCACTCTTTCTTCAAGCGCTCATACACGTCCTTCGGGAACTGCGCCAGCATCGGCTTTGCCGCCGGGTCGAGCCACAGGATCAACTCTTTCACCGCGCTTTGCTTCATCGCCGTGCACCCCGCCGTCGGCGCGCCGGGAGAGCGCTCCACATGGAGGAAGATGCACGACCCCCTGCCCGGAAGCGGGGGATTCTGATTGTGCGCCACCACGACGCCGTAACGGTAGAGCCCGTCCTTGCGGAGCATCTTTTCAGAGCTGTTCCAGTCCTTGTCCGGGACATTCCCGGGAAACACCTCGTTGTAATAGCGGGATGAAGAATCGTCCACGCACACCAGCTCCGAATCCGCCTTCAGTACGGGCATCGCCGTTCCTGCGAGTTCCTCCGGAGCGTAGGCGAAACAGGAGACGAGCTCGAACACCCCTGTCGGAGCCCGTCCGTCGCCCTCGCGCTTCTCCGGTTCGCCGGGCGTTCTCGCCTCCTCCGGATGCAGTCCTATTCCCCACCCTTGACCGCTGCGGCCCAGACTCACCTGAATTCTCTTCCCGACCAGCCGCCACGGAGCCGTATCCCCGTCCCTCTCGTAGCGCTGCAGCACGGCGGGCACACTGCTCCAGTCCTCAGCAACCACAACCACAAGCTGCCGGGCTCCTTCAAGCGGCGAGACACCGGCCTCCGAAACCCCTGCGGAGAGCATGCAGCAGATCAACAACACCCCTCCAAGGGCAATTCCGGCCGAAATCACGCGTTGCGCGGGAAAAAGCAGTCCGTATCTCAGCATGGCGCACCTCCTTCTCTTCCAGAAACTTCCGAAGACGAGTTTCCCTTTGCAAAGGCCTACTTCTTCCCCGGCATCGACTGGATGAACGACGAAAGCACCAGCCCCACCGTGCCGATTCCCGCGACCAGAAGTACGCCGAGCGAACCGACGATACCTCCAGCGCCGAACCCCTTGTACAAAAACGCCTGCCCCGCGCCGAACGCCGCCATAAGGCCGCCGATCAGACCTCCGAGAATGCTCACGGTCATGAAGAACCCGCCGATCCTGGACATGCCGCCCGCCACCGGGATATCCTCTTCATCCATGATGTCGGTCCAGAGGAGATCCCACTTCTTGATCCGGGGGTAGAGCACGAGGAGCACCGGGATGCCCAGCACCAGGGCGGGGATCGCGTTGTTCAGCGAGATGATGCTCGCGAGCGCCGCGAAAGGAACCAGCTTCAGGACTTCAAGCCCCCACCCGATCACGAGCGCGCACGCGACCGACCCCAGAATCGCGACAACGACGTAGGCGGCGATCTTCCGCTTCGACTTCAGGTCGGGCTCGTTGTCCTGCTTCGAGACCAGCCCCAGGTTGATCCAGAGCTTGTACGGCACGTAGGCGAACATGAAGTTCCCCACGAAGCCGAAAAGACTGCCGATACCCAGCGAGCCGAAAAAGTCGCCGATGAGATTGCCGATCGCCGACCCCCACGCGCCTGCGGGGCCGAAGAGCAGCCCCATTACCACGGGAAGGGCGCTCGCGGGGCGGAACTCCGTAATCCCCGGAATGAGCACGAACCCTTTGAAGGGGATCAGCAGGGCCGCGTATAAACCGGCGCAGAGCGCCACAAGCACAACCATCTTCGTTTTCTTCCACATCGAGAATACTTCGTTCACTAAGACCACTCCTTCAAGATTCAACTCCGCGTTTCGCCATCTCCGCCGCTGAGGCCACGGCGCTCCGCCCGCATTTCGCAGCAAAGGGGGCGCTTCAGTTCCCCGCACGTCCGCTGAAAAGACACGCTCCGTACGCTATGGAATCCATGTTGAAGAAAAACGCCGCCGCCACAACCAGCAGCGCGCCGCCAAGCGTCAGCCAGTCGTTCCGCTTCATCCGCAGTTCGAGGAGAGTCGTCCGCCTGTCGCTGTACCCGAACCCCTTCGACTCCAGCGCCATCGAGAAGACGTTCGTCCCCCCGAATCACCGAAACCAGCGTGGGGATGACCAGCGGCACGTACTTGCGGATCCGCTGGGACATCGATCCCGAATCCAGGTCCAGTCCCCGCGACTTCTGCGCCTGGATGATCGTATAGCTGGTGGCCACGATCATCGGCACAAGGCGGATCGCGGTGGAGAACGCGAACGCCCCCCGGTACGGCAATTTCAGCTTCACCAGCCCCTCCGCAATCTCCTCGATCTTCGTCGTGCTCAGGAAGATCATCCCCGAGATGATCATCAAATAGGTCTTGATCGCCACCATGACACCGTAGATCAGCCCATCGAGTGAAAAGAGCAGAAAACGGGATTCGGAGGGGTGTCGCGACCGACCATATAATCACGGAAAAAATAGCGATCATCAGCAACACCACCCGTATCCGCCGCAGGTTGGAGAGCACACCCCCCGCAGCGCCGTACAGCAGCACGCCGACGAGCACCGACGACAAAATAGCAAAGCTCCTGAACGAGAGCGCCAGGACGAAACTGAGAAGCATAAGCAGCAGCTTCGTCCGCGGGTCCAGCCGGTGAACGGGCGTCGCTTTGTCGATGTAGAGAAACATATCCATTACGAAACGCCTCCCGTGCAATACTTCATTTCCTCCACCGAGAGCAGCGTATGCCCGAGCAGGTTGCTCATCGAGACGATGTGCGGCGGCCGCAGGTGCGACGCCTCCAATTCCGGCTCCCTGGCGAAGACGTCGCGGGTCGTTCCATCGAGCAGCACCCGCCCGTCCTTCACCACGACCACCCTGTGGGCGTACTCCGCCACCACCCACATCGTATGCGTGATCATGATCACCGTCTGCCCCGACTCGTTGAGCTTCCGCACCAGCTCCATCATCTTCCGCTGCTCCGCATAGTCGAGTCCCGTGGTCGGCTCGTCGAGGATGATGATGCCGGGCCGCGCCGAGAGCACGGAAGCCACGGCGACACGCTGCCGCTCCCCCTTGCTCAATGAGAAGGGATCCTTCTTCTCGTACCCAGCGAGGTCCACCGCTTCAAGCGCCTCGCGCACCCTGACGGAGAGCTCCTCCTCCGGGCATCCCCTGATCTTCGGACTGAACGCGACCTCCTCGAAGACGGTCTGCGGCGAATATCTGATGGTCCGGATTCTGAAAGACATATCCGATCTCCTTGCCGATCTCGTAGATCGAGTGCTCCGCGGTACTCTTCCCGCAGACCATGACCTTGCCGGAGGTGGGTTGCAACAGGCCGTTGAAGTGCTTCACCAGCGTCGTCTTGCCGCTGCCGTTGTGCCCCAGGATGGCCACGAACTCGCGTTCCCGAATCTCCAGGCCGACATCGTCCACCGCCCTGTTGCCGTCCGGGTAGACGTGCGTCACCCCCTCGGCCTTCACGATCGTCTTCCCGTAGTGCCGCTCCCGTGCGCGGTCCCCTTCAAGAAGCCACTTGTAGCGGGACTGTTCCAGGACGAGCCCGTTTCGCCGGAAGAACTCCGCCCCCTCCTTCGGGAACAGCGGCAGTTCCTCCCGTTCGCAGAGCTTCAGCTCGAAAAAATACTTCGGAATCTGCAGAGGCATGATGCCCGCCGCATCGGTAAACGGCACGTCCCGAAGGATGTCTCCCGGCTTCCCCTGCGCCGCGATCTCTCCGTCCTTCATTACCACCAGGCGGTCGGCGTACAGGGCCTCCTCCGTCTCGTGCTCGATGATGAGCAGCGTGAGGGCCCCCTGTTCGTGCAGCTCCTTCGCGATGGTGAACACTCCCATTTTCCCAGCGGATCGAGGTCCGTTGTCGCTCGTCCATGCAGACGATATCAGGGTGCATCGCAAGAACCGATCCAATGGCAAGGCCGCTGCTTCTGCCCTCCGGAAAGCGTCGCGGGGCTGCGTCCCTCCACCCCTTCGAGGTTCACGGTCTTCAGCACCCTGCCGATGCGCTCCGCGATTTCATCCCGAGGGACGGCGAAGTTCTCCGGGCCGAACGCGACTTCGAGCTTCACGTTGGTTGAAAAGAGTTGCGCCTCGAAATCCTGAAACACAAGCCCGATCTCCTCGGCATCGCTGACGGAGTGTTCCGCGGCGTCCAAGCCGTTCACGAGGACGCTCCCTTCGTACTTTCCGCGTATGAAACGGGGGTCAGTCCGTTCCAGGCTGTTCGCAAGGGTCGACTTCCCCGCGCCGCTCGGCCCCCATCCGACGACGAACTCGCCTCTGTCCACTTCGAAGTCGAGCGACTTCACCGCCCGGACTTCCTCGTCCCCTCTGTAGGAAAAAGTAAGCCCTCGTACCACTATGGCTTTTTCATCATTCATTACGTAAGTCCCCGCCCCTTTCGGTGGGTAGCGCTGTTGGAATGCACACATCGCCGCGTATCCTTCGCAAGACACAAATGTGTCAACCCGGATTATACCAGAGGTCGCCGCCTCTTTCCGTGAAAAACACAAGGGAAGCGATTCCTTTTTCACACATGCGTTTTCCGTCTTTCGCCTCCGCAACACGAAAAAGAGTTTCTGTGCTATCATTGCGTGCAATGTCACATCGATATTCCGTGGTCCACCGGACCGAGGAGGATTCCATCGTGTATCTCGCAGGTGTTTTGTATTGCTGCGCCCGCAGCCGTGTGCTGGCTCTCGGCCGTCTTTCTGAAAAAGGACTTGCCCTGATGAGCCATTCGGAAATGGGAGCGGCGCGAACCTTCGGCTTCGTCGGCGCGGCGCTCTTTTTCGTCATGCTCGAATCGGCGTGTCCGTCGGGTGGCCGCACCCTCTCCCCTATCTCGCCGTCATCTTCGTCAGCATCCTCATCGGCAACATCGTCGGCGATCTCGCCTACTTCCGTTCGATCGAGATGATCGGCGTCGGCAGGGCTGTAGGAACCACTTCCTGCTACCCCCTCTTCGTCACCGCGATCTCCTCGGTCTGGCTCGGCGAGGCCATTACGCTCCCCCCTCGTGCTGGGAACGCTCGTGATGATCGCCGGACTCGTTTTGCTGAAATCGGGGGGGAAACAGTCTGTGGAAACACGCACGCTCTCGGGAGCGGGCTTCTTCTTCGCGCTCGTCGCGGCGGTATCCTGGGCGGCGATGATGGTGCTCCAGAAGTGGCTCATCTCGGTCCACTCCATCCACCCAGCGTCCATCACGCTCTGGCGGTCCTTCTTTCTCTTCTCCCTCTCATGGCTCTATTGGGGAACAAACTCCCTGCGCCGGGGGACGAACCCGATGCGGATATTCGCCATGAGTCCGAAGGCCTGGAGCTGGGCGATCGCCGCAGGAACGTTCGGCCTTGCCGCCGGAGGCTACTTTTTCACGAAGGGTATTCAGCTCATCCCGGTATCCATCGCCACGCCGATCACTGCAAGCAGCCCCTTGCTCGCAGCGGCAATGGGCGTTCTTTTCTTCACGAGCGCATGCGCCCCGTCAGTGGCGGGTATCCTCTGCATCCTGAGCGGCGTCCTCGCGGTGAATTCGTAGAGGAAAAGGCGAAGGGTTTCTTGATCGTGCAATCGCACCTTTTGGAGTTTGCAATCAAAAACCCGCTATCGTCCTCTTTATTCCCGCTCTGCTTGTTCAATGGAGAAAATTGGACGCTGCAGGCGCGCTAAAGGATCGGCAAGCTCTGCAAGCGTGTGGTTGGGAAAATGCTGTCGGAAGACCTCCGTGATATGGTCAGCGAACCACGCCAAATCACACGCTTCGATACGGCGCCCTCGCACGCCGCACCCAGGCGAATACAACGGGCCGAATGTCGCTTCATGAATCTAAAGCAGTGTAATGGCGTCGGCCCTTCTTGCGAGCGAATAGCCGCCTCCCGGTCCCTTCTCCGATTTGAGCTACCCCGCTTCTTCAGCATCTGCAACGAGCGGACCATGTTGGGCCGTGAGCAGCATTCGCTTCGGCGATCACCTCAGACTTCAAAACCTTTCCATCCTCTTTCGCCAGAAGAACGAGCGCGCGCATCGCGAACGACAGCGCTTCCGGCATTGCAAGAACAGTCCCATCTTCTCCCCCCTGATTCGGCGAGAACAACGATCCGGCTCACTCCTTTTTATAGTATCCCGTTCCACGAAGAGCTTCGGACCGCCCGCTCTCCTTCAACGAAGTCAAAGCGAACAAGCATCTCGGCGATAGAGTTCATCTGCTCGCCGGGATGCTCCATTCCTTTGCGAAACGCGACGGTAGCCGTTCGCCATTTTCCTCTACTACATATTGATCTTCCTGACCTTGTTGAACTCCTCGTGCGCTCCTGCGCTATCGAGGCGATCTCCTGCCCCGCCCGGAGACTTCCTCCATCGAGTCGCTCTGATTCGTACTGATCCTGGCGCTCTCCCCGGACGACGTTTGCACTTCGAGGACGGAATCCGTCATCGCCGAAGCATCCCGACTGATCTCACCGATTCGGGCGAGCAATTCGCCGAGCGACGCGCGCCCCCGTTTTCAGATCGCCATCCGTCGCGGAGATGGTATCCGTCGCCGACTGCACCAAAGAGACAATCTCCTGATGGTTTCGGCAATGTCCGCGACCGCCGTCAGCGAATTGGTCGCCAACTTTTTCACCTCGTTGGCGACGACGGCGAACCCCTTCCCCGCATCCCCCGCCCGCGCGGCCTCTATCCCGGCGTTCAACGCAAGCAGATTGGTCTGTTTGGCGATATTTTGAATCGTTCCCACAACCCTGCTGATATTCTCCGATCTGGCGCGAAGCTCCGATATCTTGCTCACCGAGAGCGTCATGGAGCTGTTCACTTGCTCGATAGCGCTGTTCGCCCCCTCGGCGAAGGCTACGCAGTCGTCCGCCTTGCGCTGCATCTCCTTGCCGCGTCAAGCTCTTTAGACGGCGGACTCGGCCACATCCATTGAGCGTTTGTTCAAATCCTGCGACATGGCGGTGACCTCTTCGGAGGAGGCGGCTAGCTCCTCGGCCATAGCGCTCAGATGTTCCGTGCTGGAAGCTATTTTCATAACCAGGCCGTTGTAGGCCGTATAATCCTTCACGATCTCGACCGCGCCAATGGGCTCGCCTTCGTCGTGTAGACGCCCGCGTTGGAGACGAGCGTGGTCAGTTTGGTGCCGTCCTTCCGGTACACATCGACCTGGGCGTCCTTGAGAAACTTGCCGCTCATGACACACTTCTGCGTAGGGCAGTCCTTGCAACGTCGGCGCGGAAAATGTCGCCGCATTCGTCCGCTTCGCCTCAGCCTCCGAGTACCCCGTGAGTTTCTGTATTGCCTCCGGCCAGAGGATGACGTTGTACTCCATGTCCCTGACGTAGTAAGGGTCGGGCATGGCCGACTGAATTGCCTTCAGTATAAATAGTCCCTCTCACGTTGCACCTCGTTGATTCCATGTTCTTCATGAAGCGCTTCTTTCCGTTTCATCATTTTCACCCCGCACTCCCCCCTATACGCTTCCGGATATCAGTATTCTCTTTTTCCGACCCCGTCGCATTAACGGACGTCATGCATCGCGTCCACTTTTCCGAAGAAAACAGCAACGGCCCCCCAAACAGGTTTCTCGTTTTTCCGGAGATCACGTCTCGCCGAAGATCAGTTTGCGGGCTGAGCCAGCAGCTCCCGCTCCTCGGAAGAAAATATGCGGTCAAGGTCGAGGAAGATGATCAGGCGTTCCTTCACCTTCGCAACTCCCCGGATGGACTCCGAACCGCCGCCGCTGATGACCATCGAGGGGTCGGCTCGATCGATTCGTCGGAGACGCGCAGAATCTCCGACACACCGTCCACAAGGATACCGATATTCTGCCCCGCCATGTGCACCACGATGATCTTGCGGTCGATGAGCTATCCCTCTTCGCGTTCGACTACAAGAAACCTCTTGCCTAAATCCACGATGGGACGATCTTTCCGCGCAGATTCACGATTCCTTCCACGAATCCATCGATTGAGGATCGCCGTGATGTTCTGGAGCAGGACGATTTCGCGCACCCGCGATATATCGATGCCGAACTCCTCTTTACCCAGTGCGAAGACCACCAGTTGTTGCTCCGCCATATTTTCCTCCTGGAAATCATCTCTTGAAAGAACGTCTTCGCCGGGTGTTTTTCACCCAAGCCCCCCACCTGCGAAACACGCCCCGTCGCGGCGGCCACTTCCGACATCCGTTCTCGCCGCCTCGATGGCGGCGTTCAGGGCGAGCAAGTTCGTCTGGTCGGCGATGCTTCCTATCTGGATGACGAAGCTTTGAATCTCTCTCGCCCGCGCTCCAACTCCA
>CAXXRY010000034.1:0-52984 GCA_963668335.2 Aminobacteriaceae bacterium
ACGACGAAGACACGCCGCCCGCTCCCGTAGGCGGTGGCGGGAGCGGATGCCGTGCGTCCTCCGGAGGCGCGGAGTTTCTTCTCCTCCTCTTCCCGCTTCTCCCGTTCCTTCTATACAGGCGCCGGACAGACGCCTGACGGGAGAGCATCGCCGTCATACGCCTCGTAATGAAATCAGCCGCGCCTCTCCAAAATCTTTTCCCCGGAGAGCGCGGCTTTTTTTTGCCCCGTGCCGCTCTTTTCGCATCGCGCGGCCTTGCGATTTCTGTTGACATGCCGTTTCGCTCATCGTACACTTGCAGTTCAAGGGAGGATGTCTCGGGGGAGATGTCCAGCCGACATCGAAAGGGGATGATCGAATGCCGGCGCAGGAAAAACGTACCGCGAGGCTGGGCTTGCGGCACATTGGTTGTTTTGTGATGCTCTGTTTTATTTTGTTGGCTTCACCCTCTCCGTCCGCGGGTTCGGCCGTACCGCAACTATTGCCCGAAGGAGAGACGGCGAGCGAGGATATCGCCGACCGCGTTCTTCCGGAGGCCGTACCGGAGGTTCTCTCCGGAGATGTATCAGTTCCGCGGACGACGAGCGAGGATATCGAAAAAACCGAAGCGGGGTGGGGAACGCTTTCCGTAGCGTTGCTGCCTGAAGGCGCGCGGACTGCAGGGGCGCGCTGGAGCGCCGACGGAGGCAAAACATGGAGATCCTCCGGGGAAAAAATCCTTCTTTCCGAGGGCAATGCGACAGTAACCTTCAACAACCTCGTCGGCTGGAAGACTCCTGAGAACATTCCGGTGAACATCAGCAACGAGAGCGGTGCGAAGGCGGCCACGACATACGTTCAGATCACGGGTTCCATCCGGACGGAAATCGACGGACCGGAGGGAGCGCGATGGAGTATCAACGGCAAAGGCGAGTTCCTCAGCGGGAATATGCGTGAAGGGCTTGTTCCAGGAGACTACACAGTCTCGTTTTCGGACGTCGTGGGGTGGTTGAAACCGCAGAACGCAAGCGTCTCCGTCAGTTCAGGCGCCATAGCAGCCTTATCGGCGGCCTATGTCCACGCCGGCTCCGTCCTCGTCACGATCAATGGACCTGCGGAAGCCAGATGGGCCATCGGGGAAGAACTCAACCTCGCGAGCGGTGCGCTCATCGAAGGACTCGCCCCCGGCGAGTACACAATTTCCTTCTCGGAAGTAGCACAATGGAACAAACCGGAAGATCTGGCGATTACGCTCACTCCCGGCGCAATTCTGCGCGCCGGCGCCTCATACGCCGCGAAGAGCGGAAGCGGAAACACAAAACAAACCGCACATGCCGAGGTCGAAGCGACGGACCTCGGGTCGACGAACACCGGCGAGATGATTGTGAAGGCCGGGGAAGAGGGGGCAGCCGTTTCGTCCGAGAAAGAAACCCCGAAGGAAGAACCTGCTTCGGGAAAGACGCCCGAAGCCGAAGGCGGGGAAAAGGAGCAAACGGTAACAGAAACACCTGCACCTGAAACCGATGGCGATGAAACAATAATCGACGTCGATACTGAAGACGAAAAAGAAAACGAAAAAGAAGATGGAAAAGAAGAGGAAGAGAATGAAGATAAAGAGGAGACGGACGCCCCGGACGAGACGGACAGCGATCTGATAACCAACCCCGTTCCCTCTCCGGAGACGGGACCTACCCCGGAACCTACTTTGGAACCCACACCCGAACCGGAGACCGATCCGCTTCCTCCGGAGGTTGTGAGGCCAACATCCACAATCCCGGTACTGACAAGTATGGAGAGGGCACGAATTGCCGGAAGCATCTCGGCGAAAAGGCTGTCGCTCGACCTGGGCGACATGCGTTCTGCGCCGTTTTCGGTATTCGTCCCCGCCCCCGGCAGTTCTCTGCTGCAAACCTCCCTGCCGGCAAACGAACAGGCGGAAATCGACGCCGTCCTCGCCGACTTGATGACAAAAGACGCCGATGGGAACGACGCGCTCCCCTTCCTGCTGCAAACCGAGAGCTTCGAACTTGATACCGGGGCTTCGAACCTCAGGGGGAAGTTCCTCGTCGTGAGAGTTACCTTCACAGTGACCCACTCCGAGCTTGCTGCAGCTGATCCGAAGATCGTGAGCAGGATCGAAAAAGGCGTCGCTTCCGGGAGATCATTGGGCGACGCGCTTCTTGAAGAACTCCGCATCTTCAAATGGATAGGAGAAGGGGACAACGCCCGCTGCTTCGATTTGGCGGAGAGCGTCCGGGCGGGGGGCTACTCTCTGAACAGTTTCTTCGAGGCAAAAGCCGTGAAGAACTCCGCCGAAGAAATTATCGATACGAAGGCACAGGACGCCTCCTATACGGTCGCGTTCACGCTCCTCATCTTCGACGGCGTCACAAACAACCCTTCGCGACTGATCCAACCGCTTGAAGGCACCGGAATTATTATCTTCGACGGCCTGAAGGACGGGAAATACGCCGACCCGATCATTCTCGCGGCGCCGCGCCCGAAGAACGCGCAGACACAGGGAGGTTCAAGCGGATGCGCCGTATCCTCCGGAGGAATCGCGCAGACGCTCCTGCTCCTTCCGGCATTTCTTCTCATGTTGCGGCGAAGAAGATAATCAGTTGAAAAGCGCCCCTTCTTTAAGAAGGGGCGCTTTTTTGTCGCTGTATTCAAAACGGCTTACTTCTTGCCGTAAACGTCCTTGGGGTTCCACGCTTTCCAGACGTTCGCCACCAGGTCGGGACCTGGATTGAGCACCTTGCCGCCCGGAGTCCATCCGGACGGGGTGACCTCCTTGCCGCCGGTCTTGCGCACGAGCTGGAACGCCTGAATCTGGCGCAGCGTCTCATCGACGTTCCGGCCTACCGGGGGAGTGAGCACTTCCATCGCCTGGATCACGCCATCCGGGTCGATGAGGAAGCGCCCTCTGAAATCGACGCCCTGCGCAGGGCTGTAGACGCCGTAGACGGTTCCGATGGCGCCGCCGCCGTCGGAGGCCATGTGGAAGGGCACTCCGCCCGCCTCGACCATCTTGGAGAGCTCGACGTCATTCCATACTTTGTGCACAAACTGACTGTCCACACTCATGGAGATAACTTCCACGCCCAATGCCTGGAATTCCGCATAACGGTCGGCAACTGCCGACACTTCAGTCGCTCAGACGAAGGTGAAGTCGCCCGGATAAAAGCAAAGAGAAACCCACTTTCCCGAAAACTGCGACAGCTTCACCGTGGTGAATCCGCCCTTGTAAAACGCCGGCGCAGTGAAATCAGGCGCCTTCATGCCAACCGTAACACCCATTCGAATAGCCTCCTTCTTCACCTCTTCGGCGGGCGCAGCCTCCGCCCCCATACCTTCGACCTCCGCGGCGGGTACCGTACATCCTACCTTTTCCTCGCTCATGAAGACTCCTCCTTTCACACTGCAAAGCATAACATTAAAATAGATTGAACAAGAGAAAAAAACAATCTTCGAGCAAAAAAACATTCTTTGAAACCGCACGCCCCTTTTATTTGCTTATTAGTATATGGTAAGTTTTTTAAAAGTCAAGTATTTTTATGATCTTTTTGCTTCCCTCTTCACAAACCGGCACGAGAAACCCTTTGCACTTTTCTCAGGAGGGTGCAAGAATAAGAGCACTACTCACCAGAAAGAAGGAGATCGCATGGGCATCGCATCCGACCTCATACTCGTGGTTCTCGCAGGCCTGATCGGCGGACTCGTCGCCCGGCGGCTGAACCAGCCGCTCATCCTCGGCTACATACTGGCGGGCATCGTCGTCGGACCGTACACCGGAGGGATCACCGTCGCCGACGTCGACCACATCGAAAATCTTGCCGAAATCGGCGTCGCCCTCCTTCTCTTCTCCCTGGGGCTCGAATTCTCCCTCAAACAGATCATCCCGATCAAGCGCATCGCCCTCGGGGGAACCGCCCTCCAAGCGTTGCTGACGGTTGTGCTCGGGTTCGCCATCGGGCATTTCATGGGGTGGCCCCCCCTCCCATCGCTCTGGTTCGCGGTCGGCATCATCTCGTCGAGCACAGCGGTCATCCTCAAAACGCTCTCCTCCCGTGGACAGCTCGGTACGCTGTCGAGCCGGGTGATGCTGGGCATGTCCATCGTGCAGGACATCGCGGTGATTCCGCTGATGGTGCTTCTCATGGGGCTGGACGACGCCGTCTTTTCCCTCCTCTCCATCTTCGTTCCCGTCGTCAAGGTCGTGCTCTTCGTCGCCGCGATGCTCTACGTCGGCGCGAAGTTCATCCCGCTCCTGTTGAAGCATGTAGCACGGTGGGAGTCGCGGGAACTCTTTCTTCTCACAATCACCGGCATCGGCCTCGGAATCGGGTACCTGACCTACGCGCTCGGACTCTCCTTCGCTTTCGGCGCCTTCATGGCGGGTCTTGTGCTCAGCGAATCGGACTACGGCCGCCGCGCTTTGAGCGATCTTATTCCCGTCCGCGACCTCTTCGGCCTCCTCTTTTTCGTCGCCATCGGCATGCTGCTCGACCCCGCCTTTCTACTGGACCACATCGGCGTCACGCTCGGGCTCGTGGCTGCCGTCGCCGTAGGCAGAGGCGTCATCCTTTCGGCAACGGTCAGGCTGTTCGGCTTCCGCAACGTTATCCCCGCCGCAGTCTTCTTCGGCATGATCCCGATCTCCGAAATTGCGTTCATCCTGCTTCAGGCAGGGTTGGATTCCGGCGCGGTTCCGTGGGACGTCTATTCCTTCGCCCTGAACACGGTCATCCTCTCCATGCTTCTGGGTCCGCCCGCCACTGCTCTGACAGCGCCCGTGTACGCGCTCCTCAAAAGGCGACGGAAAGAGGACGCGGTCCAGACGGTCAACATATCCCCCGGGAGGTTGTCCGGCCACGTGATCGTCGCCGGCGGAGGCATCTTCGCCCGACACATCGGGCTCGTCCTCCACAGCATGCGGCTTCCCTACGTCATCATCGAACCGAACCACGCCCTCTTTCTTGAGGCG
Source organism: Aminobacteriaceae bacterium (assembly GCA_963668335.2). Lineage (GTDB taxonomy): Bacteria > Synergistota > Synergistia > Synergistales > Aminobacteriaceae > JAAYLU01. The sequence goes on from CAXXRY010000034.1 coordinate 4,967, forward strand.
AAAAAGAAGGGGTTGCGACTGCTTCTCGGCGATCCCGGACAGGACGCGGTTCTGGAAGCGGCCTGCGTCGAGAAGGCAAAGCTCCTTGTCCTGACGCTCCAGGGCGCTCTGGAAATTCTGGACGTGGTCCACGCGGTCCGGAAGCGAAATCGCACGCTCCGGATTCTTGCCCGCGACGTCGGCGGCGAGGACGGGGGGTTCCCCGACGAGGACGGCGAAATTTCCCGCATCATCCAGCCCGAGTTCGAGGCGGGACTCGAGATGGCCCGCCAGGCGCTCATTCACCTCGACGTACCGGGCGCGACGATCCACAGAGAGCTGGAGACGCTCCGGCGGAACGTCTACGGCCCGCTGCGGGAGAATAACGCCGACTACGGCCTTCTCTCACAGCTGTTGCACGCGTCGTCGACGCTGGAACTGGAATGGGAAGCCATACATAAGGACGGACCGCTCGCGGGAAAGACCCTCGCCGCAGCGAACATCAGAGCCGAGTTCGGCGTCTCGGTGGTTGCGGCGCTTCGCGACGGCGCGCTGCTTCCGAACCCGGGAGGCGGTTTCACGCTTCGTGAAGGAGACCTTATCGGCATCATCGGGACGCCGGAGCAGAACCAGAAGTTTTTCTGCTTCCTCGACAAGGTGAATTCCCCGTCCCGCCAGGGACGGGGAAGAGAAGGTCCCCTGGGGGAAGAGGAACACGAACGATGCCGCTGCGCATCCACAGAATCCCCGATAACGGAAAAAGGAGAGAACGAAAAATGACGCCTGCGCGACGCATCGAGGACTACGGCATTCGTATCGGCCGCATGGAAAAGGGAACGCGAAACACGATCGCAGACGTCCCCGGCGTTTCCGTCGGACACTGCACGCTCGCCGACGGCCCCTTGCAGACCGGGGTGACGGCAATCATACCTGCGCCGGGGAACCTCTTCCGAGAAAAGCTCATGGCGGCATGCCACGTAATCAACGGCTTCGGCAAGTCGTGCGGCATCGTCCAGATCGAGGAGATGGGTACGCTCGAGACGCCGATCCTGCTGACCAACACCTTCGGCGTCGGCGCGGCCTCCGAAGCGCTCGTCCGCTGCATGCTCGCCGCGAACCCCGACATCGGCAGGGAGACCGGGACGGTAAATCCGGCGGTCTTCGAGTGTAACGACGGCTTCTTGAACGACATCCGCGCGCTCCCGGTCCGCGAGGAGCACGTACTGAAGGCGATCGCCTCGGCGGGCCCCGATTTCGAGGAGGGCGCCGTCGGCGCGGGACGGGGGATGTCGTGCTATCAGCTCAAAGGGGGAATCGGCTCGGCGTCGCGCATCGTCGGCTGCGGCGGCGCGTCGTTCACGCTGGGCGCGCTCGTGCTCTCCAACTTCGGCCAGATGGAGGACCTGACCGTGGACGGACGGAAGATCGGCGCCTCCATCTTCGGAATCGCCCCTCCGGAGGACGAGCAGGGGTCGATCATCGCGCTGCTCGCGACCGACGTCCCTCTCACGGAGCGCCAACTCAAAAGAGTCGCCCGGCGGGCCTCGGTCGGCATCACGCGTACCGGGGCTTTCATCGGCAACGGCAGCGGCGAGATCGCCGTTGCCTTCACGACCGCCAACCGCGTCTTCCACGACGAGACCTCTCCGGTGCGGCAGATCGGTATGTTCAACGAGAACGAGATCAACCTCCTCTTCCGTGCCGCAGTGGAAGCGACCGAGGAAGCCGTCCTCAACTCGATGGTATGCGCCGAGGCCGTGACGGGAAGGGACGGACACACCAGGAGATCGCTCGCGGAGTTCGCCAAGATGTTCACGGAACGATAACCACATCGCCTTGCGAACGCACCCCGAAGGCTAGAGAAATCACAAACGCAGGGCTTGTAGGAGGAACCCGCAGTGGCCTCCCTCTTCAAAGAGTCTTGTTTTCTTTTGAAACTTCACTTGACGCACTCGCCAGCAACGTGGTATAGTCCACATAACATGCACATGACTCTACCGCTTGGGGGAAATTTTTCTATGCGCGTACTGGACAAAGAGAGCCCGGTTCCGCTTTACTACCAGCTCAAGGAAATTTTGCAGGCGATGGTCGACGACGGGGATCTTGCCCCCGGCGACATCGTTCCGTCCGAGCGCGACATCTGCGAGCGGTTCTCCATCAGCCGAATGACGGCGAGCAAGGCCGTTTCCGCGCTCGTGGACGAGGGGGTTTTCCACAGGGAACGGGGGCGGGGGACATTCGTCTCCTTTCCCAAACCGACCTGCACATCCTCCAGCCTCACCGGCTTTTCCGAGAACATCCGCGCCGCCGGACTCGACGCGATGACGCACATTCTCGCCTTCGACGAGGAGGAGGCGTCCCGCACGATCCGCGAGTCGCTGCAGCTTCCCCAGCACGATCCCATCGTCTTCAACATCCTGCGCCTCCGCTACGTGGAGGGGGAACCCTTTTCGCTCGAAAACGCATGGGTTCCCAAGTGCCGTTTCCCGGATCTTACCCGCGATCTGCTGGAGGGGCGGTCGCTCTATACGCTGATGCGGGAGCACTTCGGCATGAAGCTTTCGCACGCCTCGCAGACCATCGAGCCGGTGCTCTGCTCCGACTTCGAGGCAAAAAACCTCGATCTCGACTCCGGAACTCCGGTGCTGCTCTTCAGAAGAATCACCTACGCCGAGCCGCAGACTCCAGTGGAGTACTCAAAGTGCGTCTACAGGGGAAAGCGATTCAAGTACGAGATTTCCTTCGGTATTTAGGGCTTTAGGGGGCAAGGCCCCCCAATTCAATAGAGGAGGGTGTTGTACATGCTTAAAGGTTTGCAGAAACTCGGTAAGGCGTTGATGCTTCCGGTGGCGGTGCTCCCGGCGGCGGCGCTGCTTCTCAGACTCGGCGCGTCGGACGTGCTGGATATTCCCTTCGTGATGCAGGCTGGCGCGGCGATCTTCGACAACCTGGCGCTGCTCTTCGCGGTCGGCATCGCGGTGGGCGTGGCATTCGACGGCGGCGGCGCGGCGGCCCTCGCGGGGGCGGTGGGCTATTTCACGCTGACCAAGGCCGTCGTCACCATCAACTCGACAATCAACATGGGCGTGCTCGCGGGCATCATCTCCGGCATCGTGGCGGGAATGCTCTACAACAAGTACCATAACATCAAGCTCCCCGACTTCCTCGGCTTCTTCGGCGGCAAACGCTTCGTTCCCATTGCGGCCTCGATAGCCAGCATCGTTCTCGCGCTCGTCTTCGGATACGTATGGCCGCCGGTTCAGGAGGCCATACACGGCGTGGGAGAATGGCTTCTGGGCGCGGGATTGCTCGGTGCGTTCACCTTCGGCACGCTGAACCGGCTGCTTCTTCCGCTCGGGTTGCACCACGTGCTCAACAGCATGGTCTGGTTCGTCTTCGGCGAATTCACCAACGCGGCCGGACAGGTGGTCACGGGCGACCTTCACCGCTTCTTCGCGGGCGACCCAACAGCGGGCGTCTTCATGACGGGCTTCTTCCCCATTATGATGTTCGCTCTTCCGGCGGCTGCATTGGCGATGTACACCACAGCCCGTTCGGAGAATAAGAAAGCGGTCTCCGGAATTCTGCTCAGCGTGGCGCTGACCTCCTTCTTGACAGGTATCACCGAACCCATCGAGTTCGCCTTCATGTTCCTCGCCCCAGTCCTCTACATCGCGCACTCCCTGCTGACGGGCGTTGCGCTGGCGGTCTGCTCCATGCTCGGCGTCCTCCACGGATTCGGCTTCTCGGCGGGCGCGATCGACTACGTGCTGAACTACGGACTCTCCACGAAAGGGTGGATGATCATCCCTATTGGACTTGTCTTCGCGGCGGTCTACTACTTCCTCTTCGTCGCGGTCATCAAGGGGATGAACCTGCTCACTCCGGGACGCGAGGAAGAGGCGACCGGCGCCACCGCCTCCGCAGTCTCCGCCGCGGATCTTGAAAGCCTGGCGAAGGAGTACATCGCCCGCCTGGGCGGCGCGCACAACATCGAGGAGATCGGCGCGTGCATCACCCGCCTCCGCCTCGTCCTGAAGGACGGCAAGGTGGTTGAAGAGGCGCAGATCAAGGCCCTCGGCGCTACCGGACTCATCCGCCCCAACGCGACGACGCTCCAGATCGTGATCGGCACGAAGGCCGAGCTGCTGGCCGACGTCATGAAACAGCACATGAAGAAATAAGCGTTTCGCAGGGCGTATCCTCCCGCGAGACGCCCCGCGAAAGGATATTCGCGCGGCTTGGGGCCGCGGACGCGGCTTTTCCCGGATATTCAGAAGACGCCCTCCCTTCGCCGGCTTTACGGGAGGGCGTTCGTAATCGGCAACAACGGAGGTACGGCGATGAAAGCGATCACAGGCGGTAAAATAGTTGCGGGGCGCACATGGCTCGGCGGGATGGCGCTTCTCTTCGAGGGACGGATTCTCGATATCCTCCCCGAGAGCGCGCTTCCCGCGGGTATCGAAACGCTCGACGCGGAGGGGGCGTGGATCGTCCCCGGATTTGTGGACATTCACGTACACGGTGTCTGCGGCGTAGACACGATGGACGGGACGGCGGAATCGCTCTCGACCATCGCCGGAGGCCTTGCCGCACACGGCGTCACAGGCTTCTGCCCGACCACCATGACGATGGACGAAACACACATCGAGACGGCGCTCGACACAGTGGAAGCGGCGAAAAACGCGCCTCCGGACGGAGCGAGGGTGCTGGGCGCGCACCTCGAAGGCCCCTACATCAGCCCGTCCCGCCTCGGTGCGCAGGACGGAACGCACCTGCGCCGTCCCGACCCGGAGTTCGTCCGCCGCAGAAAGAGCGCCCTGCGCCTGGTCACGTTCGCCCCGGAGGAGGATACCGACGGCCGCTTTCTGGAGGCGCTCCGGGAGGAGGGAATCGTCGCCTCGCTCGGCCATTCGCAGGCTACCTACGAGCAGGCGATGAAGGCGTTCCGCAACGGAGCGAAGAGCGTCACGCACCTCTTCAACGGCATGCCGCCCTTCCACCACAGGACCCCCGGTCTCGCGGGCGCCGCGCTCGACGCGGACGTCTTCTGCGAGCTGATCGCCGACGGCGTCCACTCGCACACAGCCGTCTTCCGGCTGCTGCTGAGGATGAAGGGCGTCGAGCGCATCATCCTCGTCTCCGACGCCATGCGCGGCGCCTGCCTCGGCGAGGGTGAGTGGGACCTGGGCGGCCAGACGGTCACGGTCCACGGCCCGGAGGCGAAGCTCGCCGACGGAACGCTCGCCGGAAGTGTTCTCACTCTCGACCTCGCGCTGCGGAACTACGGCGCCGCAACCGGCCTCCCCCTCTGGGAGGCGACGCGCCTCGTCTCGGAAAACCCCGCCCGATTACTGGGGGAGCGCGAGCGGGGACGCATCGAGCCGGGATACAGGGCCGACTTCGTCCTCCTCGACGAGGGATGGCGCGTCATCAAAACATTCGTGGAAGGAAAGGAGGTCTTCGACCGCCATGAGAATCGTGACTGCAAAGGATTATGACCAGATGAGCCGGAAGGCGTCGTACATCGTCGCCAGCAGGGTTATCCTGAACCCTAAGTGCGTGCTCGGGCTCGCCACGGGGGACACCCCCAAGGGGCTCTATAACGAACTGGTCCGTCTCTTCCGGGCCGGGGACGTCGATTTCTCCGGCGTCACCACGTTCAACCTGGACGAGTACGTCGGCCTCTCGCCGGACAATCCGCAGAGCTACCACAGCTATATGGAGGAGCATCTTTTCCGGCATATCAATATTCCGCCGGAACGCAGACATATTCCCAACGGGGCGGCGCAGAACATCGGCGCGGAGTGCCGCCGCTACGAGGAACTCATCGAACAGGCGCACGGCGTCGACCTGCAAATACTGGGACTCGGACGGGACGGACATATCGGCTTCAACGAGCCGGACATCAAGTTCGAGAAGGGAACGCACCACGTCCGCCTCACACAGAGCACCATCGAGGCGAACGCCCGTTTCTTCGCCACCCGCGACGAGGTGCCCAAGAGCGCCATCAGCATGGGGATCAAGACGATCATGAGCGCGCGGCGCATCCTCCTGCTCGCCTCGGGACCGGAGAAGGCGGAAGCCATCCGCGGCGCCGTCATGGGGGCGGTAACTCCCGACCTGCCCGCCTCTGTGCTTCAGCTGCACCCCAACGCGACGCTGATAGTGGACGAAGCGGCGAGCGCCGAAATCATGCGCATTCAGTGACCGGCGCGGCTCACAGCTCGCTTCACTCGCATTTGCCGGCCGTCTGCTGAGCGCGATTACTGTAATCTGGAAAGGAGCAGCATCATGGTACGACGAATTCTGGACGCCAACGCCTCCGATCTCGCGAAAATGACGGGGCGGGAGCTGCTGACGAGCATCCGCGCAGCGGAGGGACGCACGCTCGTCGCCGAGACCATCGCCCCCTCCTCACCGCTGCTGGGCGACGTGACGAACGCCGAGCTGGCCCGCGCTTTCGGCGCCGACATCATCCTGCTGAATATGTTCGACGTCCGCGCCCCGCACATCGAAGGCTTGGAGATACCGGACGACGATGAGTTTTTCCTGCGTACATACGGCCAGGGACATACGCTCCGAACGACCGACGCGACCCGCGCGCACATCGGAACCATCGCGACGCTGAAACACCTTATCGGCCGTCCCGTAGCGATCAACCTCGAACCGGTCGACGAAGGGGAGCGCGTGCTCGGCCCGCAGGCGAAGCTCCCCGAGGGACGGCGCGCCACTCCGGAGAACGCACGCCTCGCCGTGGAGCAGGGAGCGGACATGCTCGTCGTCACGGGCAACCCCGCGACGGGCGTCACCACGGCCTCCATCGCCGCGTCGCTACGGGGAATCCGCGAGGCCGTCGGGCCCGACCCGGTCCTCGCCGCGGGGAAGATGCACGCCGCAGGCTCCGCCACAGACGCGGGGAGCGACATCGTCGACGAAGCGATCATCGGGCGGTGGATCGACGCGGGCGCCGACATTGTACTGCTTCCGGCCCCGGGCACCGTTCCGGGAATCTCCCCTGAGCGGGTACGCGACTTCATCGGCGTCGTCCACGCCAAGGGGGCGCTCGCAATGACCGCCATCGGTACCTCGCAGGAGGGCTCGGACGAGGCGACCATCCGGCAGATCGCGCTTTGGGCGAAGAGCTGCGGCGCGGACCTGCACCACATAGGCGACTCGGGCTACCCCGGCATCGCCGTGCCGGAGAACATCCTGGCCTACTCCATCGTCATCCGGGGCCGCCGTCACGCATGGCGCAGGATGGCGGCATCCATAGCGAGGTGACGCGCATGTTCTGGTTCGGCAAAAAACGTTTTGAACTGCTGGCTCCCCTCTCCGGACGGGTGGTTCCGCTGGAGGAGGTTCCGGACAAAGTCTTCGCCGGGAAGATGCTCGGCGACGGCGTCGCCGTCGACCCGGACGACGACGGGCTGGTCGTCGCCCCCTGCGACGGAGAGCTGGTCGCCCTCTTTCCGACCGGACACGCTTTCGGCATCAGGGGACGCAAGGGGATAGAAGTGCTCGTGCATATCGGAATCGAAACAGTGGCGCTCGAGGGCGAGGGGTTCACGCTGATCGCAAAAGCGGGGAGCAAAGTGAAGGCGGGCGACCCGATCGTCCGCTTCGACAAGGCAATCGTGGCAGCGAAGGCCCCTTCCATCCTCACACCGGTCATCATCACCTCCGGCGACCGGGTAAAATCCTTCAAGGCCGCGACGGGCGCGGTGCGCGCGGGAAAGGACGTCCTCCTCGAAATAGAACCGGCGTAGGCGCCGAAAAGAACGGAGAGAGGGGGGCACGCCGCGTCCCCCTCTCTCCGTTCGCTGAAGATTGCTCGAAGACTGTTCCGATGCCCGCCCCCGTCCGAGCAATTTTCGCCAAAAAAGGAAACGCTCCTCTTTTTACGAAAAAAGCCCTGCTTCTGGTATCATGGGTTCACTATTCAAACGAGCGAGGGGGAGTCCACCATATGCGTACCGTGCGGCGAAAATCTCTTTTTCTCTCTGTTTTCATGCTGACCGTATTCATTCTGTCGCCAATGCCTTCCGAGGCCGCCGTCCGCCCGCTCAAACAGTCCTACGCGCCGGACGAACCCATCGAGATCGTTTACGACAACCTTCCCGGAACCCAGACCGACTGGATTACGCTTGCGCCCCGAGAGAACGCCGACGACAGGTACGGCGAGTGGTTCTACACCGGAGGCATGAGGTCCGGCAGCCATGTCTTCGGCGGACTGCCCGCAGGAGTCTACGAGGCGAGAGTATACCATGACTGGCCGACGGGCGGGTACGTTGTACAGGAACGCGCCGCCGTCTTTGTCCAGGAAGCTGTTTCGGAGCAGTCCGGTCCGGTTTTGGTCGAAATTCCTCCGGAGCCTCGTCCAACTCCTCGTCCGGCGCTCCGCCCCTCCCCCGCCCCGGAACCCGTAGAGGAAGCCTGGTCCGGGTCCGGACAGGGAACGCTCTTCGCTCCCGGCCACGGCGTCCATAACTATCGCATCCACGAGCTGGACGCCAGGCGCTTCCTCAACGGAGGCACGTTGATCGTCGACGTCCGCATCGGCGCGGGACAAAGCTGGGCGTCGGTCGACCTATACGGGGACGGTCAACCCCTCGCAACCTCGGGAGTACCGCAAGCCCTTGCAAGCGCATGGGATCTGCCTCCGAACTCGAACCGGCGCATAACGCATGTTTTCCGGAAAGGGCAGATCTTCCGCCTCTGCTTCGAGGGGAACTGGGGATCGCCGCAGGGCGCCGCCAACGCCTACACCTACAGCGCGACCATAAAGCCCGCTCCCGGCCACGAACCGCCCGAAAGCGCGGGGAACCGGCGTGCGGCGGAGTCGCTCTGGCGGCAAGCCGTCTCGCTCCAGCAGCAGAAACGGTATGAAGAAGCGCTGGCGAAGTACAGGGAAGGGCTCGCTCTCGCCGACGACTCCGCGGTCGCACACCATGCCGACGCGATGGAGACATGCCTGCTACACCTGAGCACCCTTCCGGAAATCGCCGCAGTCCGTCCGGAAGCTGTGGAGTTCGAAATCTTCAACAACTGGAATAAGACCGCCGTGGTGAACAACCCCGCCGGGCCGCCCTCGCCGACGCGCTTCACGATCTCCCGGCCGCACGTGATCACCTACATCAACACGTATCACTACTTCAACAACGAAACTCCGGCCGGAAGCATCACGCTCGTCCACCAGGACGGCACGCTCTACGGTCCGTGGGTCCGCGACGGGAAGGCCCGGACAGGGAGGCGTACAGAACGCAATATGGGGAGGCGACTCCGCAGGCGACGCTGAAAGCCGGGACGTACACCGTCTTCGACTCGCACCCGGCGACGTGGTCTCATAACGCGCAGTCCGATCTGCGGGGCTTCGCGCTCGTAAAAGGCCGCTTGCTTCAACTAGAACCTACCGGGTTAGGCTCCGGCGGTATACCAGAGGAGGAGACGACATGCGCACACTTTCCGCGGAAACCGGCTATTCACGACGACTGGACGCGTTCTTCAAACACCAGACTGTCGATGCGACGATGCTTGTTCTCATCTCCGCCTCTGTTCTTGTCGCGGTACTCTCGTTGCTCTTCGACCAGACAATCCTTGAGCATTTGAACCTGTACTTCTCGCTCCTCTTCACGGTGGAACTGACGGCGCGCTACTTCACCTACGCGTCGAACAAGCGCGAATACTTCGCTGACTGGTGGATGGACTGGATCGCCACCGTTCCGTGGGACGTTTTCCTCTTCTTCCTCTTCCCCGGGGGAGGAGCCTCGATGCTCCGCCTGCTCCGGCTCCCAAGGATCTTCCGGCTGCTCCGCTTCCGTCATCTCAAGAACTCCGACGCCGCGCGCTGGCTCTCCTACCGTTTCCGCCGTCTGATGGAGGTCTCCATCTTCCGGCAGATTCTGACGATGCTTCTTGTTTCACTCGTCTTCGTCTGGGTGTTCACAACAGTCCTCGACAGACTGGGCGTTCAGTCGGAACAAGGCGACAACTTCTGGTTCTCCATCATCACGATGATCAGCTCTGACAGCATCTTCGAGGTCCACAACCAGGAGACGATTGTCAAGGTTGCTCATACTGATCCTCTCGTTCATAGGGATCGTCCTCTTCAACGGCGTCCTCATAGCCATCATCATCGGCAAACTGATGGAGCACCTGGATGACCTGAAGAAAGGACGCGGCGACGTGCGCGAACGAGGGCACATCATCCTGCTCGGCTGGAGCGAGTGCATTCCGCACATCATCGACGAACTGGAGTCATACTGCGTCACGGAGCGGAAGCGGCTGATCAGGGTAGTCGTGATGCGGGAACACCCTCCGGAGTCCCCCGAACAGATCGTGGAGTCGAAACCGCACGTCGAGGTGATCTCGCGAACAGGCAGCTTCCAGAACGCGCAGGCGCTCGAACGCATCTCCGCGCACAAGGCGTCGGCAGTGGTCGTCCTTGGCGGACAGGCGGCCGACAGGAAGCTCTCGGAAAAGCTGAACGACCCTATCGTCACGAGAACGCTCGTCGCGTTGGAAACGCTGCTCGACAGCAAGCCGAACGAGAGACATTCTCCGGTGATGGTGCTGAACTACCTGGACCTGAGCAGAAGCTGCCATGTGACCGAGTTCCTGCGACCGTTCGGCAACAGGAGCACGAAGGTCTTCTTCAACCCGCTCTTCTTCACCGGCAAGCTGATCGCGTCCATGTGCATCAATCCCTACGCGGAGGACATCTTCAACGAACTGCTCACACCCGAGGGGAACGAGTTCCACTTCGTCCGCCTGCCCCCGGGAGAGAAGATGCTCTGGCGCGACATGATGAACGCCTTTCCGAAATCGATTCCTGTTGGATACCGGGATGCGTCGGGCAAACTGCGGATGGTCCCCCGCCCCGACGAAGAGGTTCCCGAATCCGGCGAAGTCGTCGTGCTCAGCGAGAACGCCTGCGACGCGTCGATTTTCACACCGCCGCCTCCCGGAAGGCGTGAGGATACACGCGCTCCGTCGCCCCGCTGCTCGAATATCCTCCCCTCGGGAATGCTCGTCATCGTCGGCGTCAATCCGCAGCTTCCGTTCATCGTCGAGGAGACATGCTCGCTCGGCATGACGGTGCATATCGTCGACAACCAGACGAAGGAGGAGTTCTTCGAATGGTACGCCGAGTACTCCAGGACGCCGCTCCCTAAGACCGTCGTCTTCCGCGAGTGCCTCTTCCGCTCCGAGGAGGAGATCTGCGCCGCCATCGACCTGCTCTCGGCCGACAGGATCATCCTTCTGGCGGACGGACATCTGCTCGACGCGGCCACCCCCGATCAGATCGACGCGGAAACCATCTCGAAACTGCTGGTGCTCGGCCAACTGATCGAAGAGCAGGGGCGGGAGAGCATCCATCTGATCGTCGAGACGCTCACCGTGGATTCCGAGGTGGTGGTGCGCAACATCAGGAACTGCTCCAACGTCATCGGCCCTCTGACCATCGGCCGCCTGCTGACCACCTTCACCCTCCAGCCGGAATTCGAGGCGCTCTTCCGAACGATCATCCAGTACGGAGAGATCGACATCGCCTGCCGCCCGGCGCTCGACTCCGTTCCCGGCTGGAAGCCGGGCGAAACCACCTTCGCCGATCTGCTCGCAGGCTCGCGCAACAGCTGCATTCCTCTGGGGTGGGTCAAACTCCCCGCTGAGGAAACAGCCAAGGAGACAACGATGCGCCGCGTCGCTCCCAAGGTGGAGCTGAACCCGCCGAAGAGCGCGATTGTTCCGGAGAGATCGGAGATCGTTTTTTTACACCGGCAGGGGGAGGAAACACTCCGCACGCAGCATGACCGGATACGCCTTTCGAGAAATCGATGAACGAAGCGTGAACGGAAGTATAATGAAATCTTGTCGCTTCCCACGGCTTCAAGCGTCCCTCAAGCAAGCTTCTCTTGGAAGAAAAAAGATGCACATCACATATTCTTGCGCTACTGTTTCAGGAAAATATTGGAGGTTTCTTTATGAACGCAACGATCGTCATCAGAAACGAAAAAGAGGCTGATTATAAGAGAGTCGAAGAGATCACCAGGAAATCTTTCTGGAATTTATATGTTCCGGGGTGTACGGAGCACTATTTAGTTCATGTTCAACGGCCCCACAAAGACTTTCTGCCGGAGCTGGATTTTGTAATCGAAGTCGACGGGGAAATTATAGGGAATATCATGTACACGAAAACAAAACTCATCGACGAGTCCGGAGAAGGAAAAAACATCCTTACCTTCGGGCCGGTGTGCATTGTGCCAGAATACCAGAGGAAAGGGTACGGAAAAAGACTTATGGAGCACTCCTTTGAACGCGCGGTTGCGCTTGGATATGACGTAATCGTCATTTTTGGCAACCCCAACAATTACGTCAGCCGGGGTTTCAAAAGCTGCAAAAAGTTCGACGTCTGCCTTGAGAACGGGACATTCCCTGCGGCGATGATGGTAAAAGAACTGAAACCGGGCGTCCTGGACGGAAGAAAGTGGACGTACCATCAAAGCCCCGTGTTCGAGATAGACGAACAAGAAGCCGCACGCTTCGACGAGGGTTTGGAGCCCTGGGAGAAAAAGTACGAACCCAGCCAGGAAGAATTTTACATTCACTGCCATTCCGTTATACAGTGATTGCATATACGATGTCTGTTCCAAAATAGAGTTTACGGGATTTTCTCCAAATGCAAAATACCAATTCGGCAAGCTTTTCAATCTATTGATAAAGAGGCCGGATGAATGTACTATGGAGAGACGGTTTGTTTCCGACGGCGGATTCTTCGGGCGGGCTCTTTCCCGCAGGGAACGCGTCGAACTTTTTAATACAGGAGGGGTTGCGATGGCGGTTACTCCGGATCTGGGCAAGTTCATCCCCGTGCGCACCGAGGACCTCGTGGACGTACTCTGCGAGGAGGAGACCCTTTCGGCGGAGGACAGGGAGAAGTTCCGCCGCGTCGCCGAACTGGTCGAGGCGACGTACCACTACGATTTTCACAGCACGCTGAAGGAAGCGCGGGGGGCCTACCACATCTTCAACCCCGACGCCGACACGTTGAAGATCTGTCCGCCGGGCGAAAGCATGGACGGCCGTTTCAACAGCATGGTGAAGGCGCTCGAAGAAATCCTTGTGGCTGCGAACTACCGCGAGTTCCCCATCGCCGAGCTGAACGAACTGATGACGAAGGCGGCCCCCAAGGGGCTGAACGTTCGGGTCAACCTTGAAAACTACGAGAAGATCATGATCTATCGGCGGGGAACGAAGCAGGTTCCAAAACCGAAAGAGCCGCTCTCCTGGTGGAAGTCGCTCCGGAAGAAGGACGCTCCCGCCGAGCCGGAGATGGAGGAGATGATCCAACGCCTGCTCATCCTGATCAAGCTGAAGAGCCAGGAGGATATGGAGCAGTTCTACGACACCTTCATCAAGACCGCCGCGGAGACCGAAAACGAACGTGAGCGCCGCATGACCCGCGAGGCGGTGCTCGGAAAGAAAGAGAAGGAGCCGGAAGCCCCCGCGAAGAAGAGCAACGGCGGGCCGAAGGTGCCCACGATCTTCCTGAAGGTCTTCAAGAACGTTCCGGCCTCGACGCTGCAGACGCTCTTCCCCGACGTCACCATCCAGATGACCCTGATCGACAAGGGAAAGATCGCCCTGCCGATCATCGCGGGCTTTTTGAGCGTGGTGAACCGCGTCATCCCCGCGCTGCTCGTCGTCGGCACGCTGATCGCCGCGATCGTCGCGGGACGGAACATCGACTGGGCGCAATTCAAAGAGCAGCTCTTCCCGATCCTTGCGGCATTCTCCATCGTGGGGACGATCGCCTTCAAGGTGTTCACGAAGTACAAGCTCACGAAGGAGAAGCACCAGGCGAAGCTGATGAAGACGCTCTACTTCCACAACCTGGACAACAACGCCGGCGTCTTCGACTTCCTCGTCCACGAGGCGGAGGAGGAGGAGTGCAAGGAGGCGCTGCTGGCCTACTACTTCCTGCTGACAGAAAGAGACTCCGAGGGAAAGGCGTACTCGCAGGAGGAACTGGACGACCGGATCGAGCAGTGGATGAAAGAAAAGTTCGGCGTGACGCTGGACTTCGAGGTGGACGACGCGCTCCGCAAGCTGGAGGACAAGAAGCTGCTTATGAAGGAGGGGGACCGCTACCTCGTCCCGTCGATCGACGATACACTGGTGAAGCTCGACGAGCTATGGGACACCATCTTCACCTACAGCAACGAGGCGGAGGGGAAGGCGTAACGAAGCATTGGACAGCCTGCACAGTAAGCACAGCCGGAGAGCGGTTCGCCGCCCTCCGGCTGTTTTTTCGCTCATGCTTGCGCACGATGCTGAGTTTTCGTTGCGTGAAGCCCTCCGGCTACCCCGCAGAACTCCCGACCGTCACGCGCAGGGATCCCTTTCCCCTACCTCGAAAGATCAGGCCGCCGTTCTCCGCCGCCGCGCCCTGAAGCGAAGCAGCTCTCCGATCAGCAGCACCGGCGACGTGCCGACAATGATCAGCAGCCAGTCGGCGAAGCTCAGCGGCACTGTTCTGAAGACTTGCCCGCCGAACTGCACCATCAGAATCTGCCCCGCGAGGACGAGCAGGACGATGGCCGCGAACCACCGGTTCTCCATCAGGTCGCTGAACGCCGAGGTTTTCAGGCCGAGGCAGCGTGCGTTGAAGAGATTCCATATCTGGAGCATCACGAAGACGCAGAAGAAGACCGTCAGCTCGTAGGGAGACACGCCGCCGCCGCGGATCAGCAGCAGCATGGAGGCGAGGATGAGCACGAAAAAGACGCCGTAGCTGAAGATCCCCTTCGCCATCCCCGGCGTCACGATGAAGGCCTCCGGATTCCGGGGTTTGCTCTTCATTACCTCGTCGTGCGGCGGCTCCGTCGCCAGGGCGAGCGCCGCGAAGGTGTCCATGATCAGGTTGACCCAGAGCATCTGGATCACCGTCAGGGGCAGCTCTATCCCCACCACGGGGCCGAGCAGCACGATCAGCATCGCCGTGACGTTCACCGTGAGCTGGAAGAGCAGGAAGCGCTGGATGTTCTGGTAGAGCGCCCTCCCCCACAGAATCGCGTTGACGATGCTCGTGAACGAGTCGTCGAGCAGCACGATGTCGCTGGCTTCCTTGGCCACGGCGGTGCCACGCTTCCCCATGGAGAGTCCGACGTTCGCGTGGTTCAACGCCGGGGCGTCGTTCGTCCCGTCGCCGGTGACCGCGACGACTTCCCCCTTCTCCTGGAGCGCCTTCACCAGCTTCAGCTTATGCGAGGGTCGCGCCCGCGAGAGGACTTTCACCTCGTCGAGCAGTCGCAGCCGCGTCTCCGGAGCATCGACCATCGTCTCGAACTCATCCCCCGTCAGCAGCGCGAACTCCGCCTCCGTCCCGTCGCCGACCAGCCCTATCTGACGGCCGATCTCGCGCGCCGTCTCGCGGTTGTCGCCGGTGACGATCTTCACGCCGATACCCGCTCCCGTGCAGGCACGGATGGCGCCGGGCACATCGTCGCGCACGGGGTCGGCTATGGCCGTGAATCCGAGCCAGGTCAACCCGTCCATAAGGCTCTCCGCTGAAACTTCTCCGGCCTCGGGAAGCTCCCGGCGTCCGCCGAAGCCAAGAGCGCGCATCCCGCGGGACTGGAAGGAGCGTATGGAGGCCAGTATCTCCTCCTTCACCCCATCAGTCATCGGCTCTTCGCCGGATTCGGAGAGGATCGAGGAGCACTTTTCGAGCAGTATCTCGGGCGCGCCCTTCGCGTGGAGCACGGTCCCGCCGTCGCGCCCGCGTCCAAAGGTCGCCATGTACTTCCGCTCGGTGGAGAAGGTGAGCTGGTCCAGGACTTCGAACGAGTCGCGCAGCGCCTTGTAGTCCTCGCCGCGCCCGTCGAGCCAGAGCAGCAGCGCCCCCTCCGTCGGGTTCCCCAACGCTTCCGTCTCCCCGCCCGACTTCGAGAGATTCGCCGTCGAGTTCACAGCCATAGCCTCGTACAGCAGCCCGGGAGAGGTCTCCATGGAGGGAACGCGCACCTCGTGCACGTGCATCTTGTTCTTCGTCAGCGTCCCGGTCTTGTCGGTGCAAATCACCGTTGCGGCCCCTATCGTCTCGCAGGCGTGCATCTTGCGCACCAGGTTGTTGGAGGCGGTCATCTTCCGCATACTGTAGGCGAGCGAGAGGGTGACGCTCATCGCCAACCCCTCCGGGACGGCGACCACTATCAGCGTGATGGAGATCATGAAGAACTGAAGGAAGCGCCTTCCGGCGTCGGCGTTCAGAAAATCGGCAGGAGACGAGGGGAGCGCGCCGAGCCCCCACGCCGCTCCCGAAGCGAGCACAAAAAAGATGCCGCCGTAGAGCAACGGCTTCAGCCACGCCGTAAGCCCTTCCTGTTGCAGCCACCCCGGGCGCGTCTTAGGCCGCCTGATTACGTCGAAGAAGTCGTAGACTATCGGCAGCCAGACACGAACCAGCGCGACGAGCACCGAGAGAATCATGATGAGTGCAAAGATCCACTGCCCGCGCTCCATAACGATCTCTCCCGAGAGCGCGGCGTGGACGCTCAACACGGCGAAGAGCACTGCAGCGACGCCGAAGCCGACGACGCCGATCACTTTGCTCAGGCCGTCGAGCTGACGGCTCAGCGGCGTCCGCTCCTCGGAGACCACAGCAGCCTCCCTGGCCGTCTTCCCGATCTCGGTTGCGTCGCCGACGCTCTCTACGCGAAAGACCCCGTGCCCGTCCTGCACCATCGTTCCCCTGTACACGCGGTGCGGCGGATAGGCGCCCTCCTCCCGTTTTTCCGCGCCCCTCGGGTCGTCCTCGACGAACTTGGAGACCGCATTCGACTCCCCCGTCAGCGTGGACTCGTCGACCTGCAGCGCGACGGCCTCCTCGACAAGGGCGTCCGCCGGGACCTCCTCTCCCGTCTCCAGCAGCATGATGTCGCCCACCACGAGTTCTTTCTTCGCCACGCTCCGGTACTCGCCGTCCCGGATCACCTTGAACTCGACGTCGTCGTTCACCTGATTGAGTATGTCGAACTCCCTGCCCGCCTTGTACTCGTTCACGAAGCCCATCGTCGTGGCGAGGAACACTGCGACGACAATACCGATGGCCTCCACGTACTCGTTATGGGCAAGCCCCACCAGGAAGGCGATACACGCCGCGATGAGCAAAATCCGGATCACCGGATCGTCGTACTTCTCCAGGTACAGTTTCCACCAGAACTCCCGCACCGGCGGCGTGAGCACGTTCTCGCCATATGTTCTCCTGCTCTCCAGAACCTCTTGCGAGGTCAAACCTTTGAACTGTTTCTGCATACCGCACCTCCGATTTTTCCCCCCGACGGCCATGAAGGCCGCCTCCCCTTTTCCTCGCGCAACGTTTCCATTATACGCTGTGCCCTGTCCTCTTTCCTTGCCCCATGCTGGAAAGGCAACTGAACTCCCCTCGTGCTATACTCATTCCGACAACGCGCTTTTTCATATACATAGGAGGAGTGAGGATGGCGGAACAGAAAGAGCGGGGCTCGTTCATCCCCGTGCGGACAGAGGATCTTGTCGAGGCCCTCTGCATGGAACCGGCGCTCTCCGGAGAAAACCGGGAGAAGTTCAAAAAGACAGCGGCGCTTATCGAGGCCCTCTACCACTACGACTTTCACGACACGCTGGAGAAGGCGCGGGGAGCCTATCACTTCTTCAACCCCGACGCCGACACGCTGAAACGCTACGGACCGGATACCGACCCCGAAAAGAAGTTCGACACGATGGCAGCGGCACTGGAAAAAATCCTCGTCGCCGCGAACTACAGAGAGTTCCCCCTCGACGAACTGAACGCGCTGATGACGCAGGCCGCGCCCGAGGGGCTGGATGTGCAGGTGGACCTCGGCAGGTACGATAAGATCCTGATCTACCGCAGGGGGTCGAAAACTGCCCCGAAGGCAAAAAATTTGCTGGCGCGGACGAAATTCTTCCGGAAGAAAGACGAGCCAATGGAGCCGCAAACCGAGGTCTCGCCTCCGACGCATGACCAGGAGGAGATCATCCAGCGCCTTCTGATCCTGATCAAGCTGAAAAACAGCGAGGATATGGAGCAGTTCTACGACTCCTTCATCGAAACCGCCGGCGAAACCGGGCAGGAACGCGCGAGCCGCATGGCGGGGAAGGCCCTCTTCGGCAAGAAGGAGCCCAAACGGCACGACGCTTCCTCGGGAACGCCCTCCATCTTCCTGAAGGTCTTCAAGAACGTCCCCGTCTCCGCGCTGGAGACGCTCTTCCCGGACGTAACCGTCCGGATGACGCTGCTCGACAAAGGACTGATCCTCCTTCCCTTGATAGGCGGCATTCTCAGCGTGGTGAACCGCGTCGTTCCCGCGCTGCTCCTGATCGGCACGATCATCGCCGCGGTGATCGCCGGGCGCGCGATCGACTGGAGCGAGTTCCGGGATCACCTCTTCCCGATTCTTACCGCGTTTTCCATCGTCGGCGTCATCACCTTCAAGATCTTCTCCAAGTACAGGATCACGAAGGAGAAGCACCAGGCGAAGCTGATGAAGACACTCTACTTCCACAACCTGGACAACAACGCCGGGGTCTTCGACTTCCTCGTGCAGGAGGCCGAGGAAGAGGAGTGCAAGGAGGCGCTGTTGGCCTATTACTTCCTTTTGACCGAACGGAACGCGGACGGCGAGCCGTTCACGGAAGAGGAGCTGGACCGCCGCATCGAGCAGTGGATGGAGGAACGCTTCGGCATGACGCTCGACTTCGAGGTGGACGACGCCCTCCGCAAGCTGGAGGAGAAGAAGCTCCTCGTAAAGGACGGCGACCGCTACCGAGTCCCGTCGATCGATGAAACACTGATCAAGCTCGACGAGCTGTGGGACGACGTTTTTATGTACAGCGACGGAGCGGAGACACGTGCCCCCGTATCTCAACCGGGAGTATAGAGCGGTGCGTCGCTGTTGGAAACCGCTTTCGTTCACTGTACAGCCATTTCGAAGTTGAAGAGAGGATACTAATGTCTCGGGCTACGCTTGCAATTTCCGGCAGAAAAGAACTGTACCTCCGCTTCCGCAAGCTCTCGGAGCTGGATGCAATGAGGGTACTCGGCTACATCGACGCCATTGAGGAGAAACGCCCCAACGAGGAAATGCTTGCCACTCTTCAGGAGGCGGACCGTATCGCGCACGACCCCTTGACGAAAGGCTACAAGAGTGTTGACGAGATGATGAAATCCATCTTTGCCGATGTACAAGATTAAACAAACTTCCCAATTCAAAAAAGACTTGAGAACTTTTTCCCATTCCGATCTATTCAAGAAGAAATAATGATTCCCCTGCGACTCCGATTCGTTGCAGGGGTTCTTTTGTCCATCCTCAAAAGAGTCTTGCAAACTCCTTGACCAACGGGCGGCATGGAGATAGACTAGCCACACAACTCAATATAAATTGTTAATAGCAGTTTTTTGAAAGGGAGGACGAGGGATGCCCGCCAACAGAGAGGATATGTTGCGGTGTTATCGCGCCGCTTTGGACAGGGAGCCTTTCCCATACCAGAAACGGCTTGCCCTCGAAGAATGGCCGGATATCCTCGAAATACCCACGGGACTTGGCAAAACGGCGGCGGTGATTTTGGCGTGGGTGCTCAAAAGACTGCGCAACGACGCACACACTCCGAGACGGCTGATCTATGTCCTCCCGATGCGCGCTCTTGTGGAGCAGGTTTTTTCGAACGCCGCAGAATGGATCCAACGCCTCGAAGATGTGGGGATGCTTGAAAAGAACCGTATGAGAATATGCAAACTTCTGGGCGGAGACATCGATCAGGAGTGGGATTCTCGCCCCGAGGCGGAAACTGTCATCATCGGTACGCAAGACCAGCTTCTCTCCCGCGCTCTCAATCGGGGCTATTCCATGAGCCGATTCAGATGGCCCGTTCACTTCGGGCTTTTGAACAACGACTGCCTCTGGGTGATGGACGAAGTCCAGCTCATGGGAGCCGGGTTGGCGACGACGACGCAGCTCGACGCTTTTCGCACCGCGGCGGGCGCCGTTTTTTCCGTGCCGATCGCTCTGGATGAGCGCAACGCTTGATAAACGCAGGCTCGACAGCGTGGATTTCCGAAGTCGACTGAAAGACCTTGTTTCGCTCTCGATCTCCGACGAAGACGCCGCTTTCGAGATCGTCGCCCGACGTCTTTCGGCTTCAAAAACCGTCGCGGAAGCCTCGTGCGCCGACAACGGCAAAGCTATCGCCGAGTTTGTCCTTCGGGAACACTCCCCCGCTTCAAGAAGCCTCGTTCTCGTGAACACCGTCGAGCGGGCTCAAGATATCTACAGACACATTCTGAAAGTAACAACAAAATCAAAGAAAAGCATGCCTCTCGTCCGTCTCCTCCACTCCCGTTTCCGGCCGCCGGATCGGCAGCGCATCCTGAATACCCTTTTAGGGCCGATCCCCGAAGAAGGGATCGTCTGCATCGCAACACAAGTGCTGGAGGCGGGCGTCGATATTACCTCGAAACTCCTGGTCACCGATCTGTCCCCCTTCTCCTCGCTCATTCAACGCTTCGGCAGGGTCAACCGCTACGGCGAGGAGCGGAACGCGCGCATCTTTTGGCTGAAACCTTCCGAGCGGAAGCGCGGCTGGGCCGCACCTTACGATGAAGAGGCTCTCCGTAAGGCCAGAGAGTTTCTGAGAACTCTCGAAGGGGGCGACGCGGGACCAGCTTCGCTCGCCGCCTCGACGCCGCGTGAAGACATCCGCGACAAAGACGCCGTACTGCGCAAAAAAGACCTCTACGAACTTTTCGACACCACTCCGGACCTCTCCGGATTCGACGTCGACGTTTCCCGCTTCATCCGTCACAGCGACGGCCTCTCCGTCTCCGTCTTCTGGAGAGCGATTCCCGCAGGAGAGAGACCCGATCCCAAGACGGCGCTCCCTGCGCCGGAGGAGCTGTGTTCGGTTCCCTACGACGCAGTACTCTCCCTAGTAAAGGAAAAACGCTCCGTATGGCAGTGGGATCACCTCGACAAGGAGTGGCGGCGGCCGAACACGCTCATTCCGGGCTCGGTCGTTTTACTGTCTCTTGCGGAGGGAGGGTACGACGCCGATTTCGGCTGGACGGGCAAGACGGAAAACGTCCCTTCGCAGGTCGACACAACGGATCAGTCGTTTCCCGAAGGGGACGGCGACGACGTTCTTGTGGAAGAACCCGAGAACAAGACGCTTGCCGAACACACCGACAACGTAATGGACGAGCTTGAACGGCTTCTGAACGCGCTCGATCCTGCGTCGTCGTTTATCGGCGATCTTATGAAAAAGGCGCTTCGCGACGGCGCTCGGTGGCACGACTCGGGAAAGGCGCACGCCGTCTTCCGCGCCCTTCTTGGAACGCCGGATGCTCCTTCCCCGGACGAAATACTCGCTAAAGGGAAAAAGGTAGCGGCCAAATACGAACGCAAGGGATTCCGTCACGAACTCGCCTCCGCGCTCGCCTTTCTGCAAAATTCAAAAGGATGCGCGTCCGACACTGTAACGACCTCTCTTGCCGCTTTTCTTATCGCCGCCCATCACGGTAAGGTGCGCCTCTCCATACGTTCCATGCCCAACGAAGAGCCTCCCACGGAAAAAAACAGGCGCTTCGCGAGAGGCGTCCACGACGGAGATGTGCTTCCCGAAGCCTCTCTCGGAGGAGGAATAACAATGAAACCAACCCGGCTCGACCTCTCTCCGATGGACTTCGGAATGGGAACGAGCGGTCCGAGCTGGACTGAGACGATGCTTCGCCTTCTCTCCCATCCGGGGATAGGCCCCTTCCGCATGGCCTATCTCGAAGCGCTGCTCCGGATAGCCGACTGGCGCGCAAGCAAAAAGGAGAGTGAACGCTCATGAACACTCTCGCGCTCGCCGGATGCCGCAGCACACCGCTCGCCGGCTACCTGAAAGCGCTCGGCGTGCTGCGCGTCCTCTCGTTGCAGAGCGATCCGGAAATACGCGGGATGTGGCGGAACGGACGCTTCGCCCTGCAAGGAGCGCTTTCTCGAGAGGAGCTGACCTCCTTCTTTCTGGAGCGATATTCTCCAACGCCTCTTGTCGCTCCTTGGAACAGAGGCGGCGAATTTTTCCCCAAGGGCAATACGGCCGCCATCGACAGAATACTGAAGTGCGAAGACCCCCGTTTCGTGCGGTACGCAGAAACGATTCGAGAAATACGTGATTGGCCGGAGATTCCATCGTTTCCCAAATCTGTGGGAGAACTCGCCGCCTTCCTCGCGAACCAGATCGCCGGGAAAGCGGCAAGGCGGCGGAGAGTACGCTGAAACTCCTGAACGACATACGTTCTCTCCCCGAGAGAATGAAAGACGGAGCCTTCTCTTTGGAGAAAACGGCACTGGAAGAGTACATCCTCTCCAAATACGGGGAAGAGTATTTCAAGAAGAGCGCGGCCTGGAGAAATAGGCTCAACGACGCGCTCACTCAATACGAGAACACGCTCGACAAGGATGCCATTAGGCTCGCCTGCAGAAATCGTCTGTCAGATAACCTTCTCGACTGGTTCGACACGGTCTACGCTCTCGCCGGGAACAAAAAAACGTCCTTCGCGCCTATTCTCGCTACCGGGGGGAACGACGGACACCTCGAATTCAGCAGCACTTTCATGAAGCGAACAGTCGACGTCCTGCTGGACTTTCCCCGCGAAAGGAGCGCCCTTCTTCTCGAATCCTCGCTCTTCGATACCCCTGCCGAAGGGCTGATGCGGGGGAAAATCGGTTTTTTACGATCCCGGACGAGCAGGCGGGTTCAATCAGGGAAACGGCGTCGAACAAAAAGACTTCTCCATCAACCCCTGGGATTACGTTCTTCTTTTCGAAGGCCTTCCCGTACTTGCCGCTTCCGTCAGCCGAAGAGCCGGACGCTCCGGGGCTTTTATCGCCGCTCCCTTCACCGTCCGCCACACCCGCGCCGGGTACGCCTCCGCAGGGAACGAAAAGGATCGCAGCGAAACATGGCTCCCCGTCTGGGAGAACCCCGCCCTCTTCGAAGAGGTCCGCTTTCTCTTCCGCGAAGGGAGAAGCGCGCTCAAGCGGCGCGCGTCGAGGACAGGTCTCGACTTCGCAAGAGCCGCCAGGAGCCTCGGTGTGGACAGAGGAATACGCTTCTTCCAGAGGTATATCTATCTGGAACGAAGAGGAAAGAGCTACGTCGCGCTCCCCGCGGGCGCGGTCTCGGTGAGCCAACGTCCGGAGATCGAGATTCTGAACGAGGTCGATCCCATTGTACGCAACATCGACAAATCCTTAAGAGAGTTCGGCGCAAACATTCCCGCATCGTTCGCAACTGCTCGGCGAAGAATAGAGGACTGCCTCTTCGCGTGCGCAACCTCGCCATCCCCCGCCGCTTTTCGAAAACTCGTGCGCTCCTTCGGCGGAATGGAGCGTCTCGTAGCTCGGCTGGCGGGCGACAAGGCAAAAACGCGCTCCAAACCGTTCTTCGGACTTTCGACACGATGGGTCTCCCTCTGCGACGAAGACGGCCCGATACCCGAAGTCCGTCTTGCGGCATCTCTCGCCTCCGTACGCTCGTCCGGAGAAGTCGGCCCTTTACGGAGCTCTCTCTCCGGCGTCGATCCGGCGAACCCTCGCGAATGGGGGAAGAGCGGCGGTTCGTTCTGGCAGGGAGTCACCCTCGAAGAGAGACTCTGCCGTCTGCTCATGCGACGTCAGATGGACGCAGGACGCTCGCGCTCGGAAAAATTCCCTCTCGAATCCTTCCTCGTGCTCGAACCGGAAGAGGTCGTCCCTTTTCTGGAAAAGGAGACGGACGACGTATTGCTGGAAGAGCTTCTCTGGGGATTTTTGTGGATAGACTGGAAGAAGAAAGGGACTGAAACGCCTAAAGACCGCGGCGGCCTTGGAAGAGCGCGTCCGCTGCCAAGGACATGGGCTCTGCTCAAGCTCTGCCACACTCCGTACACGCTGCGTGGAGAGGACCTCCCCTTCGACCCCCGCATCGCGGCGCTTCTCTTCGCGCAGCGAACGGACGAGGCGACGCGGGCGGCGCGGAACCGCCTTCGCATCTCCGGCTTTCCGCCGCGCCCCGTAGCGTTCACGAGCGAGGCGGAGCCGAGAAGGCTGCTGGCCGGGATGCTCTTCCCGACGGGTTCCCTTCGTAGAATCGCCGAACTCGTTCTGATAAAAGATTTTTTCCAAGATATCGCACACTGATGGAGGTGCTGCACGCATGTTCGAATCACTGGAAAACGTCCACCGTCTGCTTTTCGAACAGGAGATGCGCCCCGCGCAAGGGGACCGCTTTCAACCGACGGGCTTCGCCGATCTGGGAGCCGCCGTCTACGAACTGCCGAACGGCAGAAGAAAGCTGCTCGTGGAATCGGCTCAGTCCATGGCGAACCGCTTCGAACACGCCATTACAGGCCATGACGGAGAGCTGCTCCCGGAGTTTCACGGCCTCTCCTATATGAGGACGCTCATCTCCGGAGCCGCCGACACATATGTAACATCCCTGACCGAGCCGCATCGAATAAATTCGCCGTGGTTCATCGGCGACCGAAAGTTTGCGGACGAGTTTTCGGAAAGAGCGAAATGCTCCAAAACCAGCCCGCTCGATTGGAGAAAGATCGGCGCGGCGATTTTCTACTATGACGTGAATTCTCTCCTCCATGGCTGCTTCCTGGCGAACATGGACGGCAGAATAAAACTCCAAAGAGCTCTCGCAGCCTTCATCGAGGCAGACAACCCGCGCGAAGCTCTCTCCGGCGGCGTGAAGTTCAACCCCATTGACCCGACCGGGAAACTGCGAGCCGAACACTTTAACTCCAAGGATGTCTACGTCAACGTCCCGTTTCATCGGATGGAGTACCCGGCAGAACGAATCACGGCGTACTTCAGCCTCGACCTGAGCCTGCTCCGCGGATTCGCCTTCGAACAGTGCGCTTTCGATCTGCTCGTCGCGCTGGCCCTGTACAAAGTGCGCCACTTTCTTGAGAACGGCGGAAGGCTGCGCACCGCGTGCGACCTCGTACCCGTAGGAGTCCCCGTTATGCGAACCCCGGAACACTTCGAACTGCCCTTGGCGAACAAGCTTCTCGGCCTCATCGAAGAGAAGACGGCCGAATGCGCGGAAGCCGGACTCTTCGCCGATCCTCCCGTGACGGAGCTGAAGACCAAGGCGATCGACAAGGGGGACAAGCAGAAAAACGAAGAAGCGGACGAAGCGCACGAAAACGACGAAGACGAACTCTGATGCGGAGGCGCGCGGTATGATCGGCATCGAACTCTCTTTTCCGACCGGAAGATTTCACGCTACCCCATGGGGACGAAACGTCAACGAGGGCGTTCCGGAATGGCCCCCGTCTTCGTACAGGCTCGCCAGGGCTCTTGTGGACGTCTGGTCGAGGAAAGCGCGCGATCTTCCGGAGGAGCGCTTTCTGCAGGCGCTCCGCCTTCTTGGGCGTCCGCCTCTCTACGCGCTGCCTCCAGTCCGTTTCCACCATATTCGGTTCTGGCAGTCGAGCAACGACAAAAAAACTTCCAAACGCCAGTTGATTTTCGACCCGTTCACAACGTGCGGCGAGGGGCGCGTGCTGATGGGCTTCGAAGCCGAAGCGACGACGGAGGCGGCGGACGACCTGCAACAACTCCTCTCGATGCTCGCCTTCTTCGGACGCTCCGAATCGTGGGTTCAGGCGCGCGTCGTCGACTGTTCAGAGGAGAGCGAATGGAACTGCCTTCCTTTCGATGAGGCCGGACCCGGGAACACGGCGCGGGTGGCGTGCTTCGATTTTCCCGAAGACAAGAACGGACCGGATTGCCTTTCTTCGCTCACCACGACCACCGAAGAGCTGCTGTCGAAAGGGCGGGACCGGCCGGATTGCTTCCGGTGGGTGCAATATTCCCTTCCCGAGAACTCGGAAGAAACGCTCTTTCTTGGAAAGGACAGGACTCGAAAGAAAGTCCGGTCCGCTCTCTACGCGCTCTCTTCAAAAGTGATGCCGCTCGTGGAAGAAACGCTCCCTCTGGCCGAACGAGTCCGCTCGCACCTCATGGGAATTCACAAGAGGCTCGCGGGCGGCGATCCCGCTTCCGTCTCTCCGCGCTTCAGCGGGAAGAATTCGACGGGCGCGCCGTTGCACGGGCATCGGCACGCTTTCTTTCAGCCGCTCGATATCGACGGCGACGGACGCATCGACCACCTTCTCGTCCATGGAAGAGAGCCTTTCGACGAACTCGAGATCGCCGCTCTGGACGGATTGCGCGAAGTGTGGCAGACCGGAGGCCGACCCGATCTGGAGTTCGTCCTGATGAATCTGGTCGACTGCGTTCCGGGGATCCGCTCGGAATACTGGCGAAGCGCCACCCCCTTCGTGACGACGCGCCACCATCGCAAAGGGAGAGGAACCAGAGAGGAGTGGATCGTCACAGAGCTGCTCCGCGAGTTCGACGCGCACGAAATCCCGCGGCCAATCTCGGTGGAACTCTCTGGAGATGTCCCCGGCAACAGGCCGGGAAGAGGGTGGTGGTCCTTTTCACGCAACCGGAAGGGAGGGAAGGTCCTTCCCGGATACGGCTTTCGCGTCCGATTCGACGAGCCCAGGGAGGGTTATTTTTCGTTGGGCGCGCTCTGTCATTTCGGCCTCGGCCTCTTCGTTCCGGAACGGGGGCATGAAGCATAGGGACGGCGGCGCGCGAACCCCAAGCTCTCGTGAAAACCCCGGTAGATTCGCGACATTGTCGCTGCAAGCGATTTCGTTTTTTCCGGCGGTTTGATAGAGTCGAAAAAACACTGAAAAAAAGAGGTTCGCGCAAAAGAACCTTGAAAACTCGATAGAAACAGAGCGGGAAGAGCATACAGTAACAACCGGGGTAGCAACCCCGGCTCCATTGAAGCTTGAAGGTGTCCATCATGTCCGCGACAAGCTTTTGTAACAACCGGGGTACCAACCCCGGCTCCATTGAAGCATGGCAATGGCGGATGTTGCGGTGTTGTTTAAGAGTAACAACCGGGGTACCAACCCCGGCTCCATTGAAGCACGGTATGTTGCGGTCTCGGAAACGGATATTCGGGTAACAACCGGGGTACCAACCCCGGCTCCATTGAAGCACCAGAACCGAGGAAATATACATCGCGTGTATTCGTAACAACCGGGGTACCAACCCCGGCTCCATTGAAGCTCAACTGTTCCAGCGTCAACGGGTTTCCTCGCTGGGTAACAACCGGGGTACCAACCCCGGCTCCATTGAAGCACGCTGGACTACATCATCGATACTCAGCGACCGGGTAACAACCGGGGTACCAACCCCGGCTCCATTGAAGCGACCTTGATGCCAGTATTTTCATGCTCGGGGCGAAGTAACAACCGGGGTACCAACCCCGGCTCCATTGAAGCAGTGTTTCGTTTACCATGTCTTGGTACTTTTTCGTAACAACCGGGGCAAACCCCGGCTCCATTGAAATCATGTAGCGCCGCTGTGGCAGAACGCTTACGTTCGCGGAAAAAACGAGGAGCCATCCGCGACACTCCCTGCCGCAAAGCCAAACCGCCGGAGGAGCCCTCTCCCCCGGCGGTTTTCGTTTCTCAAAACAACGGCTTAAAGGAACGCGGAAATACCCTTCTTTTCCAGGATATACAAGAGCTTCCGAGATGATCCCGCCGGTTTTTTCGCTCCGCGCTCCCACTTCTGCACCGTCGAATCGCTGATATTCATGATGGCGGCAAGCTGTTTCTGATTCAGCGAGTACAGCGACCGTATCTTCTTGATATCGCGCGCCGAATACTCCGGCACGCGAGGGAGAGACTGGGCGTCATACTCCTCCATCCTCTTCTCGTCGATCACCTCCACGTTTTCCTCTGCCGGGAAGGGGAAGGCGTTTTTGTAAAAACCATCGGCGAGCCGCGCATCAATAAGCCCCCGTTCCATCTCCTCCATAGCGGCGCTCAATGCGATATCGTCCAGGAACGTCGATTTGAACCAGCGAATAAAGGTCTTTATTTTGAATATTCGCCTCGTCATGGAGTAATAATAGCACCAGGTGCTATCAACTGCGAGCTGCGAAACAGAGTATCTCAGCTCGTTCGGACTTTTGCCTTCCTCCGCCGGTCCCTTCCCACGCACTCCGTGCGGCTCATCTTTTCAGGGCCGATTCGACCTCGCCTTGCAAAGCCTTGCTATTACAGCATCAGGAAAGAGGGGTGGGAAAAACCACCTCCCTTTTTTCTGCGGCGTAGTTTTACAATGCACATACTGGAGGAGCGCTTGGACACTCCGGTTGTTGGCGTGCAAGGCGAAGGCGGTTTGAGGACGTGCCGGGAGGGTCGCTCCCGCAATTCGGCGATGTCAAAGGAGATGATTGTATGCGTACTGCTCTGCTTTCAATGAACAGACGATGTTTGCGCTTTTTTGTGCTGTTTTTCGTACTCTTCCTCGTGGTATCGGCGTCAGAGGGGGCCATCCTCTATGTCAACACAGGCGCCGCAGGAGCAAACGATGGTACGTCCTGGACCGACGCCTTCAGAAGCCTACAGGATGCGCTGAACGCGGCGGCCTCCGGCGACGAGATCTGGGTGGCCGCCGGGATATACAGACCGGCGACAGGAATCGACCGTTCCATATCATTCGTGCTGAAAAACGGTGTCGCGCTCTACGGAGGTTTCGCGGGAACGGAGACCTTGGAAAAGCAGCGGAAGTGGCGGCTCAATGAAACCGTGCTGTCGGGGAACATCGGCGTTCCCGGGTCGGCTACGGACAACAGTTTTCACGTGGTGGTCGCCGGCGGTACGGACAGCACCGCCGTCCTCGACGGGTTCACCATCACAGGAGGCAACGCGAACGGGGCCGCCAACGATCAGAAAAGAGGCGGAGGGATGTTCAATACGAACTGGAGCAATCCGGAGCTGATGAACTGCACCTTTGCGGAGAACATTACGGACGATCCTCCGCTCGGGGCTCTCGCGGACAACGGCGGCCCGACACGGACGCACGCCCTCAGGGCGCGGGGGTGGACATCGGCGCCTTTGAACAGGGCGGCGCAACTCCGGTTCCCGTCCCCGGCCCGTCCGGCAGCGGCGGCGGGTGCAGCGTCGGATTCTCCCCCTGGACTCTGCTGCTCCTCCTGCCGCCGGCGTTCCTGACGCGCCGGTAGCAGCTCAACGACTTCCCGGCACAGAGCAGGAGCAAGGTATCAAGGTATCAAAGCCCGCTGTAAAGAGCGCACCCATAACCGGACTTCCCGTCCGGGTCTGGGCGCGCTCTTCATTTTTTGCCTGAGGAATGCGTTCTATCCGCAACCGAACCGTACGCGCAGCCGCTCGCCGTGAGGGTACGGACTTGAATACGGCCTTTAAGGAGCGAACGTAGTCTCTTTGTCGAGAGGAAAGAGAGGACGTCGAATCCGCGAGAACGGCAGGCTGTAGAAGTTGTTCGTATGCAGCCCCGGCGGATCGGCGGTAACGATGACATCGGCTCTTGGCTGGAAAAAACCTCTGAAGTGATTCGACGACTTTATGCCGATAATTTTGTACTCGTCGATGTCGGCCCCTGTCATCAGGAACGCGCGGTCGTCCAGAGTCTGATGACGATGGGTTACAAGAACGAATTCCACATTCCCCGCCCGCACGCGCGCCGCTCTTCCGAAGCTGAAAGGCTTCCCCTTTCGCATGGGCGAAGCGAAGACAACCTGGCCGTTCGAGAGGTTCATCACCTCCGCGCCTTTTACATCGAGGGGGGCTCCATGAAACGTATCCGTCTTGCCCCCCACCGTCAGATCGACTGTCGCGCCGACTCCCGCCCGATGGCAGACTTCCACCGATTCCGGGTCGACGATATGCCCCAGAATCGTTCCGGGAAGATTCCGCGCGAGAAAAGCCCGGAGAAGATGCGTTCCGTCGCAGGGAGTTCCGCCGCCGGGGTTGTCGGAGGTTTCGTTGATCACCGCGAAACCGTCCTTGATCTTCTCCAGCGCCTGGTCGATCGCCTGATCGGGCGTCAGGGAAACAGGCATGAACTCGAACCGGCGATTCCAGAACCAGTTCGCCAGCTCCGTCGCCTCTCGCGTCGCATCTCGTCGGTCGGCGACCACGACGACCGACGCCCCGGCGTCGGGCTGGTCGCTGTAGGGAAAGCCGTGAAAGAAGGTGGCGTCAAGGAGCCCGTGCGCTTCACAGTACGCTGAGAAATGCTCCTTCACGCTTTTCATGGGCTCCAAAAAGGTGCTGTTCATTGAGGGGGCCAACAGGACGGGTAGCTTTACAAGCGTCGTCTTCGGGTTCGTTACACCGCGGATTTTTCCTATGAGACATCGAGCGGCGAGGTATCCCGCCTCGGCCATATCGACATGAGGGTACTCCTTGATCCCGAAAAGGCCGTCGGAGAGTTCCACCATCTCGTCGGAGATATTGCCGTGCAGGTCCAGCGAGACCATGATGGGCTTCGTGCCGACGACTTCGCGCACCGCTCTCAGCGTATAAGACTCGAGGTCGTCGATCCCCTCCGCGCACCCCGCGCCGTGCAACGCGAGAAACACGCCGTCCACTTCGTCGGCATGCGCGTGCAATGCTGTGGCGACAGCGTCCAGTACCCGGTCGACGCAGCTCTTCAGGATCAGAGGTCCGGCACTGCCGTTCAGGCTGGGCAGAGGAACAATCCCGACGCCCTCTTCTTCGGCGGCTCTGATCGCGCCGCCGAGATAGTCGGGGGTCCCGCGATGCTTCCGAACAAGCTCCTCAGGCTCGCTCCAGCCGCTTCGGGCCATCGATTCAAAATCGGACCTCAGGGGAGAAAAAGTGTTGGTCTCGTGGCTGAACTGGCAGACGGCAATTTTCATTCGAAAGCCTCCTTCGTGATCTACTTATCCTGATGTCGTTCAATGCTGTGACACATTAACAAGGACGCATTTCGAGTAATTTTATTACTCGAAATGCGTCCTGTCAAATAAATCCATGGGCGTACAATTGCATTCCGCACACGACGTTCCGTTCATGGCACGAGATCGATCGGAAAGACAACGAAGAAAAGGCGGCTTTCGCCGCCCTCTCCCTCGCCTTATACTCTGTTTGAAAATAACATAACGCCGTCGTAGCCCGAAAGTTAATGAACAAGAATCTCCAAAGAAATCCCCAGCTCCTTGTGTAAATTGCACACCATACGCAAGGAAAGCCCCCGCTTCCGATTCAATACTTCGTAGACTCTGTTCAGCCTCCCGATGCAGGTGACGAGATCGACGGGAGTCAACCCCTTCCTCTCCATCGCAAAGCGAACCGCTTCCACAGGATTGACGGAGAGTATAGGGAAAGTGCGCGCCTCGTAGACCTCGACAAGAGTCGCCGGTACATCGAGCCGGTCCCCCTCCGGCGCACCGTTTCCAGCCGTTGCCAATCAGTCGATGAGACGTACGTTTGTTTCAGCAATCAAGCACAAGGCGCACGCCTTCCTCTATCCGCTTCATGACTTCCTCTTCTACGGTTCCAAGTCTTCGGACAAGCCGCTCCTTGGAGATAGTCAATATCTGTTCGCACTTGCAATACGACGGAGACGAAAGGCCTGTACGGGGATGCGGTTCAAGCGGAATATGGAACGGGATGTCTCTTCCCTTGGTGCTGAGAGCACATACGATGGTGTTGGGGTATCTCGGATTGCTATTCGCTGCGTCCGTCTGGAGAACAAGTGCCGGGCGACTTCCAGCCTGCTCCGATCCTCTCGACGGAGACCAATCCACAAGCCATATCTCTCCGCGACGAGGACTATTCATCGTTGAGAATTTCCCTCTGCGCTGCGGAGGCGAATTCAACATCACCTTCGTCCGCTGCCTCGCTGAAAGCATCGTACAGAAGACGCCGTTTTTCCTCTTCAATCATTTTTCTCGCGCCCTCGACGAGAAAGGAGTTCATACTGACTTTCCTGCGGCGGGAGAGCCGCTGACACTCTCGATGCATTTCTTCCGATATTCGTACAGTGACGGTCTTCTGCATGAAGCATCCTCCTCTGCATGCATTTTTTACATCATTTTCTGTGCGTTTTATGATAGCACAAACAGATGAAAAGAGGTGAGGATCACTGAAAAAAATCGACCGCTTTTTCAGAGCGTTCCCAAGACTCGGAGCCCCTTCATTCTCTCTCAACGAAAGAGGGCGGCTTTCGCCGCCCTCTTTCGTTGTTCCGTTCTACTCGCCGCAGAGCCAGCCGAAAAAGCGACTCCAGAAGAGCGGGTAGTTCGCCCACTCGACGAACTCCTGCGGGCCCCAGTGCGGGGCGCAGTCGGAGGCGAAGGCGGCCGTGCGCCCCTTACCGACGAGACGGACCGACACGAACGGGTCCTTGCCGACCGAGGCCAGAAGGCGCCCTTCGGGGCGGAGCGTCGTCCGGTTGTACCCCAGGAAATGCGGCCACGCGCCGATCCCCTGCATCATCGGGTACCCCTCCCCCGTCGTGACGAGGGTGATTCCCTCGGGCTTCTCCACCCTGTCGTCGAAGTTTGCGGAGAGGACGCCCGCGCGTACGCGACAAGCTTATTCGCCGTGAAGGCGAAACCGCCGCAACTTCATGCCCCCGGTAGATGCACGACCTCGAAGTTTTTCTTTGTAATGTAATGACTCAACAGGGACGTCTGGATATTTACCCTTTTCTAAACTACCTCATATTCCTGATCAGGTATCTTTCTCAAAAAGAACGGCTCACAATCCAATCGCTTCATCAAAGCGGAAAGCCACGGTCGATTCTCTCGATATTCCAGTGTTTGTGCACTTTGTTCAAACACAAGAGGAGATGCCTTAAAGATCGCGGTTTCTGGAATTCTACCTTGAAAATCGGCAATCAGTTTTTTCGTATCCAACGTTTTCAGATATATGGTCGCTTCCAGAACGCATCTCAGCAGAGTTTCCAAACTCTCCGGTCTTTTCAGCTCCATAACCCTTAAAATGTTGGATCGGGGTTCGTACGAGAGCAGATCTATCTTGCCTACCCTGTCGTTGCGCTTGTTCTTGAGAGGCGTTTGATAATCAAGGACTTTGCCCACTCCTTGAAAAGAAATTCCATTCTTCTGTGACTGCTGAAAGAGAGTCATCGCGATTTTCTCTTCCTCTCTGTTGCTTTCTCTCTCGTGGATTCCGGTGCGGGATACTGATCGATAAGAGCGTCTTCGTGTGATTCGAGGAATCTTCAAGAAAAGATCGATATGGTGGTACAAATACTCTGCCGTCACTTCGCTGTAATACTCGGCTGTATCCAAGGTTTTTCCACGATAATTAACAAAATTCCGTCGATAGAAGACGGGCATGTCTTCGGAGACTTCGACGATCCTCTTGAGAAGTTGCTCTCTGGAAAAAAGCATTTTTTGCGTCCTGTTCGATCAAGACTGTATTTTGTAGAGAGTAAGGATGAACTCCAGAAGATTGAACAAACTGGAGATATCTTGTTTCGTTGCGATCTGCGGAACCTCCACAGCAAAATGAGTTTTATCTATTCTTCTTGCAGCATATCCAGATTCCGTGAAACGACTGTTGACGCATCGAACTGAATTGTCGACAAAATCAATGCTGCCATCACCATAGTTTGTGGATAAAGTAAAATTAAAGCGAAGCTCAAATTTTCCACTCAGCATCACCATATTCTCTGGAAGATCAACGAATTTTCCCGTCTTCTTGGAATTACGGGATGAATAGCTCTTCTCGACGACCTCAGGGAGCGCGCTTCCGCTCAAAGAGAGAAAATCCGAGGGTTCCGCCAGAATGGAAAAGCCCTGTCGGAACTCATTTACCGGCTGGAAATCGGATACCCGGAAAATGAGAGGTTTGTTCTTTTTTTCAAACGCAAGCATCTGCGCGTCCAATTCCTGCGTAAGATTCTTCGGAGAGTTGAGCATAAGCCCGCGAATCGCAAGCAGAAATACCATAACCACAACCATTGTCCCGGAGATATCTTTCACCCCGCCGACGATAGCCGATATTGAGAAACCGCCCAAGGCCATCTCACTCAGTGAGGCAAGAACTGCCAAAAGGCCGAAGACACCGCCGAGTACGGTTTCGACGTTGATCTTTTTCATTCTTGAAAAACTCCTTCCCTATGAATGCAAGTGATTTTTCTTAGCCGATGCCATCAATCAAACCATGCACGGCGAACAGCTCTTTCGGATCTACAGAAGATGAAAACTGCGCGTTTCAGAAATTTTGCGGATAACTTCCGAAAGAGAGAAGAAATTTTTCAAGTTGATTATAAATGCCCTCAGAGCATGTTTGGATACCCGAGCAGCGCTCATTTCAACGGATCAGAAACTCCAAAGGAATCCCCAGCTCTTTGTGCAAATTGCGCACCATACGCAAGGAAAGCCCCCGCTTCCGGTTCAGCACTTCGTAGACTCTGTTCAGCCTCCCGATGCAGGGGACAAGATCGACGGGAGTCAACCCCTTCCGCTCCATCGCAAATCGGACCGCTTCCACAGGATCGACCGGGGGCATAGGGAAAGTGCGCGCCTCGTAGACTTCGACAAGAGTCGTCAGCACATCGAGTCGATCCCCCTCCGGCGTATCGGGCTCCGCATCCATAAGGCCGTCGATCTCTCGAAGCGCCTCCTCATAATCATCGGTTGTTTTAATCGGTCGAATCTCCCGCGTCGCGATCATTTCTCCACACCCCCTATACTTCTGAAGCGTCGATACGGTCGTAGGCCTCATGCGTCCCGATGAAGCGAATGTAGACTACTCCGTATCCATAGTTTATCTTTACCACTAAACGGTATTTATTTCCTGCTATGTTGAAAACTGCCCGACCGGATTTCAAGATACTTGCGCTTCCAAAGTCTCTCTTCACATCCGCCGGAGATGCCCAGCGTACGCTTTTAACAAAAGAGTACCATTGAGCCAATGGCGTTCTGGCGTCATGAAATTCGCTTTGTTCATAGAAAGCCTTCAATGTTGAAAGCGCAATGATCCTCATAGAGATATTCTAGTCCCATTTCGGGATTTAGGCAAGAAGATTCTCTTGGCCTGCTCTCACCAGTTCGACGAAAATACCTCTACAAGGCATATCTCTCCCCGCTGCGGACTAATCATCGCCGAGAATCTCGTTCTGTGCCTCGGAAGCGAACTCGACTTCCCCCTCGGCCGCAGCTTCGCTGAAAGCGTGGTACAGAAGACTCTCTTGTTTCTCGATCATCTTTGGTGTTTTCTCGACATCTTTAAAAGACTCCGCCCTCTTCTCTTTTTTAAGAACAGAGGGCGGCTTTCGCCGCCCTCTGTTCTTCCATTTTTA
Organism: Aminobacteriaceae bacterium; assembly: GCA_963668335.2. GTDB lineage: Bacteria > Synergistota > Synergistia > Synergistales > Aminobacteriaceae > JAAYLU01. Next base: position 40,204 of record CAXXRY010000034.1, read on the forward strand.
CTCGCCGCAGAGCCAGCCGAAAAAGCGACTCCAGAAGAGCGGGTAGTTCGCCCACTCGACGAACTCCTGCGGGCCCCAGTGCGGGGCGCAGTCGGAGGCGAAGGCGGCCGTGCGCCCCTTACCGACGAGACGGACCGACACGAACGGGTCCTTGCCGACCGAGGCAAGGAGGCGCCCTTCGGGGCGGAGCGTCGTCCGGTTGTACCCCAGGAAATGCGGCCACGCGCCGATCCCCTGCATCATCGGGTGCCCCTCCTCCGTCGTGACCGGAGTGATTCCCTCGGGTTTCTCCACTCTGTCGTCGACGTTCGCGATCTTGACCGGCAGTATCTCGTCGACGGCCGTGTCGGCGTAGCGCGCCTTGCCGTCGATCCCCGCGAAGGAGAGGTAGCCGCCGATCATAGCGAAGCCGCCTCCCTGCTCCACGTACTCCCGGACGACCTCCAGCCTGTTCGGCATCACTTTGCTTCTGTTGAACGTGTCGCCCGAGAGCAGCAGCGAGTTGGCCCCTATGTCGGAGAGGGCGACCGCGCCGTACGCGGCAAGCTCCTTCGTCGTGAAGGGAAAGCCGTCCGCGACCTCGTGCCCCGGAAGATGGACGACTTCGAAGCCGTTCTTCTCCAGCGCTTCCTTCAGCCATGTGATACCCGTTTCGTACTCGCAGCTCGTGAAGATGTCGAACCCCTTGATGTGGGAGATGTGCTTCACCCACGACTCTCCCGCGATCAGCACGCGCTTGTTCATGAACGCTCCTCCTTGTGACGCCCGCACCAGTCGAGGATCAGGCGGGCGTAGATTTCGATGTAGTCCAGATAGTCCTTCACTTCAACATATTCGTCGGGCGAGTGGCACTGCTCCAATCGCCCGGGCCCCGTGATCACCACGGGCATCTTCCCGATGTTCCGCAGCAGCCGGGCGTCGTTCCCCGCAGGGGAGCCGACTACCGGTGGACGTTCCCCTCCCCGCACCACAGTGATACTTCGCTCCACGCTCTGAACGAAGGGGTGTTCCCGCTCCATCTCGAAGGCGCCTCCCGCTTGATACACCGATATTTCGGGAGGGTTGTCGCGCAGCCACGGGTCGCCCGCGGAACGGAGGAGCAGGCGCTCCGTCACTTCCTTGACTACGGAGTCGTGGCTCATCGTCTCCGGATGATAGTGGAGGCAGAGCTTGAAGACGCAGCGGTCCGGCACGGTGGAGCCCGCCGTTCCCCCTTCGATAACGCCGACGTTGAGATTGGGGGGCGGGAGCATGGGGTGCTTGTAGCGCATCAGCCACTCGTGTTCGAGGTCGTTGAGTGCGCCCATCAATAGAACCGCCTTCTCGATGGCGTTGACGCCCTTCCACTTGCTCCCCGAGTGCAGCGCGACGCCGCGCACCTCCACCTTGAAGAAGACGAACCCCATGTGCGCCACGGTGACGGAGCCGTCCGACGGTTCGCAGACCACCGCCGCGTCCGCCCTGTGGCCGGAGAGCATCGCGGCGAGGGAGCCGTTCCCCCCGCCCTCCTCGTCCACCACGGAGAGGATGGTTATATCTCCGGGGAGTGAAATCTCCGCGTCCTGCAGCAGCTTCACCCCGAGCACGGAAGCCAGCAAACCGCCCTTCATGTCGCACGTCCCGAGCCCCCGGATCTTTCCGTCGCGTACCTGCGCGTCGAGCGGATCGAAGCTCCATAGCTCCCTCGGGCCCGACGGCATGGTGTCGATATGGCCGTCGAAGAGGAGCGACCGCCCCTCCTCGCCCTTGAAATGCCCGATCAGGTTCCACCGGGAGAAGCCGTCCCCGGAATAGACGTGGCCGGGGTTCCCCTCGCCGAAGCGGGCGAGCCCGTCCTGAATGATCTCCTCGGTCAGGGGCTCCCGGACGGTCTCGGCGCCCATCTCCCGCAGCAGCGCCTCCATCCGGAGCTGGCCCCGCTCCTCGCCGCCGCCCCCGATACCGTGACCGACCACCGCAGTATCCAGCGAGGCCAGCTCCAGCAGGCGCGCGACGTACTCGTCCCGATGCAGACGCAGCGTCTCTTTCAGCGTATCCGCCACAAAACTTCCCCCTTAACGAGAGTAAAGCGCGAAGCAGTCGTAGATGATTTTCCAGAACTTCTCGAAGTCCACGTCCACGGCGACCTCCGCGTTGGGACCGGTCGGCCGCGCGAGGACGCCTCCCCCGGCGTACAGCTCCTTCCCCGGTCCTTCCTGCTGTTCGAGGCCGAAGTAGTCGCACGACGTCCGCCCGTAGGTCAGCGAGCCGCGAAGCTCGATCTCCACGCGCATCGGCTTCGTCGTGAAGCACGTCGGGTCGATCAGCCACGCCATGCACGTGGGATCGTGCAGAGGGGGCGCATCCCATCCGAAGACTTCCTTCTGCGACTTGGCAAAGAACTCCATCATCTCGGCGAAGAGGATCGCCTGCGGGTTGCCGAGCGAGCGAACTTTCGCCACCATCTCGGCGGTCGCGTTCGCCTTGCGCGTGACGTCGAGCCCCATCATGACGATCGGGCGTCCGCAGGTGAAGACGACGTGCGCCGCCTCGGGGTCGGCGTAGATATTGAATTCGGCGGAGGGGGTGACGTTGCCGTGCTGGTAGGCCCCGCCCATGAGGACGATGCGCTCTATCTTCTCCACGATCTCCGGTTCCTTGCGGATGGCCATGGCGATGTTCGTCAGGGGCCCCGTGGGGACCAGCGTGATCGGGTCGTTGGAGTCCAGCAGCAGGTCGATGATCAGGTCCACGGCGTGGCGCGTGTCGAGCCCCAGCTCCGGCTCGTCGAAGACGGGACCGTCGAGCCCCGACTCGCCGTGGATGTCGCCCGCGACTACCTGTTCGCGAACCATCGGCCGGGACATGCCCGCCGCGATGGGGATGTCCGCGCAGCGTTTGGACGCGCTGCAGACGTTGAGGGCGTTCCGGACGGTTTTTTCGAGCGTCTGGTTGCCCGCCACCACGGTCACGGCCTTGAGGTCGATCATCGGGTGGACGGCCGCCATCAGGATGGCGACGGCGTCGTCGTGTCCCGGGTCGCAGTCGTGAATGATCTTTACAGGTTTCTTCGCAGTTGTAGCCATTGCAGCACCGCCTTTTCTCAAACTTCCGCGCGGGGGCGCGGTAAAAATCCGTTTCCGAAAAAAACGTTATATCGCGCTCTTCCGCGCCGTCTCCGCGCGCTTCTTGCGCATCATCGCGAGGGTGAGCACCACCACGGTGACAACGTACGGGATCATCAAGATAAACTGCGACGGCAATCCCAAAGATTGCAGCCGCGAGCCGAGGGAGTCGGCGAAGCCGAAGATCAGGCAGCCGATCCACCCCCAGAAGGGATTCGCGCCGCCGAAGAACATCGCCGCCACGCCCATGAAACCGCGGCCATTGGTCATGTTCTCCACGAACATGCGGGAGTATCCCAACGAGAGGTGCGCCCCTGCGATGCCGCCGAGAACGCCGGAGTACAGCATCACCTCGAACTTGCGGAACGTGACGTTGATCCCCGCCGTCTCCGCCGCCAGCGGGTTGAGCCCCACGCTGCGGAGGCGGAGTCCCCACACCGTCTTGTAGAGAATAAACGCGAGCACGAAGACGAGGACAATCCCGACCGGCTCGAAGAGAGAATAGTCGTTGAAGAGGGTATCGAGCAGCGCGTTGCCGCCGAAATCGAAGTTCAGCCGCGGCATCGGGACGATGTCGTTATGGTGGAAGCTGCCGGAGACGCCGAAAGTACGCTGGAGCAGAAAGCGCGTCATAGCGATGGCGAGCATGTTCACTCCCATGCCGACAACGAAGATGTCCGCCTTCGCCTTCAGGTGCGCGAAGGCCATGAAGGCTGCGACCACGACGCCGGTGATAATGGCGGCAAGAAGGCCCAGCACCCAGCTTCCAGTGAAGTAGCTCGTGGTCACGGCGGCGAACGCGGCGAAGATCATGATACCTTCGACTCCGATGTTCAGGATGTTCGCCTGTTGCGTCAGAACGCACGCCAGCGTGGCGTACAGTATCGGCGTGGCGGAGCGGATAGTCGAGCGGACGAGGGTCGCGTTGAAGACGAGGGAGAGTATCTCGTTCAGGCCGTCCATCACGCAGCCTCCTCTCCGGAACTCCGGGCGGTTCTGCGCCGCGAATAGGCGAAGAGCCCCTCCATCGCCGCAAGCAGGATGAAGACCGCGATGATCGTGTCGATCAGGGTCTTGGGGACTCCTGTGAAGCGCTCCATTCCCAGCGCCCCTGTCTTGAGGACAGCCAGAAAAAGCGAGAGTACCGGAACCATGCGGATGTCGTTCTTCGCGATCAGCGAGGCGAGCATTCCGTCGAAGGCGATTCCCGGCGAGAAGTTGTCGAGGAAGTGCCCGTGGATGCCCATCACCTCGATGGCTCCCGCGAGGCCGCCGATGGCTCCGGAGAGGATCATCCCCCAGATCATCGCCTTCTTCGGAGGGATGCCGACGTACTCCGAGAAAGAGGGGTTCTGCCCGACGTGGCGCAGCTTGTACCCCCAGCTCGTGTGGTAGAGCATCCACCAGACCAGTACGAGCACGCCGAGCGCGACGAAGAGGCCGATGTTCGCCCGGCTGGGACGGAGGATACGGAGCAGACGCGCCGACTCCTCGATGGTGGGTGTCCTGGGGATGCTTGCGCGCGCGGAGAAGGGATTCCCCACCAGGTAGGATGTGAAGTAGATGGCGACGTAGTTCATCAGGATGGTGACGCAGACCTCGTTCACCTTCCAGTACGCCTTGAGCGCGCCGGGGATGGCGCCCCATGCGCCGGAGGCGACCATGGCGACGGCGAAGCAGAGAGGAATATGGACAAGAGGATGAAGCCCGGTGAAGGCGTACCCCGCCCACGCCGCGGCGATGGCGCCCAGGTAGAGCTCTCCCTCGACACCGACGTTGAAGACGGCAACCTTGGCGGAGACCGCGAAGGCGAGGGGCGGTGAGCATCAGCGGGACGAAGCGCTCCATGACGCCGCCGATGTTGAATTTTCCCACGAAGGCCCCGCGGAAGAGCTGATAGTAGGCTTCGATAGGGTCGTAGCCCAGCAGCAGGATGGCCCCCGCTCCCAAGGCAAGGGAGAGGATGATGGTCATCAGCGTGCTGCCCCAGGATGTCTTATACATGCGTCCCGCCTCCAGTCATCAGCAGGCCGAGCTTCTCCTCGTCGGCCTCCGAGGAATCAACCTCTCCTGTGATGCGCCCCTCGAACATGACGGCGATCCTGTCGGAGAGGGAGAGGATCTCCTCGAGATCGGAAGAGATCAGCACAACCGCGGCCCCGGCTTCCTTGGCGCGGTTCAGCTCGTTCCGTATAGTTTCGATTGAGCCGATATCAACGCCCCGCGTGGGCTGCGACGCAAGCAAAACATCAGCCCCCCGCGAAACCTCCCGCGCTACGACGACCTTCTGGGCGTTCCCTCCGGAGAGCCCCGAGGCCTCGATGTCGGCGCCCGCCGGACGGATGTCGTACGAACGGATCAGCCCCTCGGCGAATTCGCGCACCTTTCCCCAGCGGATCACGCCGAAGTTCGAGAGCGGAGGCTCCGAGATAGAACAGGCGGCCAGGTTCTCCTTCACGTCGGAGAGGCGGTCGAGTCCGCGCTGGTTCCGGTCCTCCGGAATATGCGACAGGCCATGCTCCCTGATACGCCGCGGCGGCATGTTCTGCACCTCGGCGCCGCCCAGCACGACGCGCCCCCGCTGCACCGGACGAAGCCCGGCGATGGCCTCGGCAAGTTCGCTCTGACCGTTCCCGTTGACCCCGGCGATGCCGAGGATCTCTCCCTTTCGTACGGAGAACGAGACGCCGCGCAGCTTGGACAGCTCCTTCTCGCCGGGGACAAAGATGTTCTCCACCGAGAGGGCGACCTCCCCCTTCGCCGCCGGGACGGGCGAACCGCCGAGGAAGACCTCGCGCCCCACCATCAGGCGCGCCAGCTCGGGGGCCGAGGTGGACGATCCCGCCACCGTCGCGATGTGCTTTCCTCCCCGCATCACGGTGATCCGGTCGCTGATCGCGAGCACCTCCTGCAACTTGTGGGAGATGAAGACGATCGACTTACCCCCCTCCTTCATGGAGCGAAGAATGCAGAAGAGCTGTTCGGCCTCCTGCGGCGTGAGCACGGCGGTCGGCTCGTCGAGGACGAGGATCTCCGCACCCCTGTAGAGCGTCTTGATGATCTCGACGCGCTGCGCCTCCCCAACGGAGATCTCCTCCACTTTTTTATCCGGATGCACGCGGAGTCCGTAGGCGTCCGCATAGTATTCGATTTTTTCGAGCGCCGCCTTCCGGTCGATGCGCCCTCCCAGCCTCGGTTCGAAGCCGAGGATGATGTTCTCCAGCACCGTCATCTCGCGGACGAGCATGAACTCCTGGTGCACCATACCGATCCCGAGTCCGATCGCCTGTTTCGGCGTCAGCGACGGATACGTTTCTCCCTTGACGGCGATGCTCCCCTCCTCGGGGACGTACATGCCGTAGAGAATCTTCATGAGCGTCGACTTCCCCGCTCCGTTCTCTCCTATGAGAGAGTGGATCTCTCCCTCCTCGAGCGTGAACAGTCCGTCCTGGACCGCCTTCACTCCGGGGAATTCCTTGCAGATGCCTTTCATTTCGATCAGGATGCGCGACACGAACCCCACCTCGCAATGGAGACGAGCGGAGAAGTCTCCCCGCTCGTCTCCGGAAAATGATATCTAATTTCTCTGGAATCCCTCGTAGGAGTCGACCTTGATCTTGCCGCCCTTGACTTCTTCGGTCAGTTTCGCGATGTCCTCCAGGATGTCCTGCGGGAACTTGTCGCCCAACGCCTTCTTCATCGTGGACATGTCGGTGAGTCCCACGCCGCCGTTGGCGATGGTCATGTCGAGGATCTTGCCGCCCTCGAAGTTGCCCTCGACGACCGCTTTCACGATCAGGTAGCTGCCCATGTCCACTCTCTTGAGCATGGAGGTGAGGATGTGTCCGGGGTAGGTCTCGTCCTGGTTCAGGTCGACGCCGATCGCGTACTTCTTCGCTTCGTAGGCGGCCTCGAGGATGCCGTTGCCGGTGTTCGACGCGACGTTCATGACGATGTCCGCGCCCTGCTCGAACTGGGCCAGCGTCAGCTCCTTGCCCTTCAGGGGATCGTTGAACGTTCCGGCGAAGGAGACGAGCACGCGGGTCTCGGGATCGACGTAGGCAGCGCCCTGTTTGTAACCCACGAGGAAGTCGTGAAGCACAGGAATATCCATGCCGCCGACCCAACCGATGATCTTTTCGGAGTTCACGCCGGGAATGTCCGTCTTCTTGGTGAACATGGCGGCGGCGGCTCCGGCGAGGAAGGATCCCTCGTTCTGCGCGAAGATGGCGGACATGACGTTGGGAGCCTTCACCACGCCGTCGATGATACCGAACTTCACATCGGGGAAGTCGGGGGCGTGGTTGGCGATGATCTCCTGAAGCTGCGTGCTGCAGCCGAGAACCAGGTCGTACCCCTCGGCCGCCATTGCGACGAGGTTGGACTCCCAGTCGGAGGGAACCTTGGACTCAAGGACTTTCAGTTCGATGCCGAATTCCTTGATCGAGCGCTCGAGTCCCTCGTACGCGGAATCGTTGAAGGACTTGTCGCCCAGGAATCCGGAGAGGACCAGGGCCACCTTGACTTTCGACTCCGCCGCGCCGGCGACGCCGAACGCGGAGATCGCAACAACCAGAACCATGACCAGCAGAAGAACCTTTCTCAAACCTTTCATGCGTTTCCCTCCCTGAATGTAGATAGTATGTTTCCGTCCCTCGAAGGACGGACCGGCCGGACGGAATTCGTCCGGAAAACCAGGAGCGCACCGTGCCGCATCGCGCACCGCGGGAAAGAAGATCTCCCCACGGAGCGGTTCATCGCATACAGCCCGACCCATCCCCTCCTTTCGACGCACCCGGCGAAGCGGTGGATTTTCGCACCACGAGCCGCGCGTTCATCCGCAGCGAACGCGCGGACAGCGACTCGTCGTTGATCCTGTCGAGGAGGAGACCGAAAGCGGCCCTTCCCATCTCCTTCTTCGGCTGCGCCACAGTCGTCAGCGGCGGATTGAAGAAGGAGGAGAGCAGTATGTCGTCGTAGCCGACGACGGAGACGTCCTCCGGAATGCGAACCCCCCTCTCCGCGAGGGCGGTGATCGCGCCGAAAGCCATCAGGTCGTTGAAGGCGAAAAGTGCTGTAGGGAGCTCGCCGCCGGAGAAGAGGAACGGTACGGCGGCGTAGCCGCTTTCGGAGCGGAAGTCGCCCCGGTAGACGAGAGAGTTGTCGTAGGGTATTCCGGCGCGGCGCAGGGCGTTCGCGTATGCGCGAAGACGCAGCAGCGCGGGCGTGGAGTTCGAGGGGCCTGCGATGCAGGCGATCCGCCTGTGGCCGAGCGAGAGAAGGTGCTCCATCGCGTCCATGCCCCCGGCGTAGTGATCCACGACGACCGAATCCATCCCTCGGGAGGCGCCGTCGCGATCTACAAGTACGACGGGAACGACGAGCCGCCGGCCCGCCGCTTCGCGCAAGCGGGAGTCGCGGACATTGAAGAGAATGACCCCCTCCACCTGTTTCTCGGCGAGGAGCTCAAGAAATTCATTCTCCCGGTCGGGGTCTCCCTCCGAGTTGCAGACGAGGACGCTGTAGCCATTTTCGAGGGCGGCGTCCTTGACGCCTCGGGTGGATTCGGAGAAAAAAGGGTTGGTATCGTCGATGAGGATGACGCCGACGGCGCCGGAGCCTTTGCGGCGGAGGCTACGGGCGATGAAGTTCGGACGGTAGCCCAGCTCCTCGACCGCCTGCCGTACACGGTCGCGGAGTACGCTTCCCACAGGCCTGGTTCCGTTGAGCACGTGAGAAACCGTCGCGGTGGAAACACCCGCCTTGCGAGCTACGTCCTTCATTGTCGCCGTCCGGTTCATACCACACGCCTCCCGAAAAATGGGGTTCCCCTAATAAGGGACCTGCGGTAAACGATTGCGTAAACGATTAACCGAGTCCTTTTATCTCATAAAGAGGTGGTGTGTCAATGACCGAGCTTTGAAGTCGTGCAAACGGCGATATGGCGCAGGTCTTGACACTGAAAAAAACCTTCCGTTTATGGATGAGGCGGCCTACGAGAATTTCAGTTCACTTTTTTTTCTTCCTCAGACTTTTTTTCAGGAAAGCACTTTGCCGCGCTCCGTATTTTTGCTATCATGTGATCTCGCCGCACTTTCAGAATTTCCCGAAGGTAGCCTCCCATGGTCCGGCCAACCGGCAGAAAGAGCGCCCCCGCTCGGTTTATCGCTGGAAGCTTTCGCTGCGCAAGAAGATGCAAAAGAAGGAGCTGGTTCCGTGTGGCAGGAGATGTTTTTGTCCGGTTGTCGAATGTATCGAAGCGTTTCGACCGCGAGACGACGGTCATCAACGACCTGAGTCTTGAAATCGAGCAGGGAAAGTTCGTCACTCTTCTAGGGCCGAGCGGCTGCGGAAGACGACGACGCTGCGGCTGATCGCCGGATTCGAAACGCCCACCGAGGGCAGGATCCTCATCGACGGAGAGGACGTGACTCGGAAACCGCCACACGAACGGTGCGTCAACACCGTCTTCCAGAGCTACGCGCTCTTCCCGCACATGAACGTGTACGACAACATCGCCTTCGGGCTGAAGATGAAGGGCATCCGGAAGGACGAAATCCGGAGCCGGGTCTCCGAGATGCTCCGCATGGTCGTTTGGAGGAATTCGAGAGCAGAATGCCGTCGCAGTTAAGCGGCGGACAGATGCAGCGCGTGGCCATAGCGCGGGCGGTGATCAACAACCCCAAAGTGCTCCTTCTGGACGAACCTTTGGGGGCGCTCGATTTGAAGCTCCGCAAGCAGATGCAGCTCGAACTGAAACGCCTTCAGCGGAAACTGGGGATCACCTTCCTCTTCGTGACGCACGATCAGGAGGAGGCTCTGAGCATGTCCGACACCATCGTGGTGATGCGGAACGGGTCCGTCGAGCAGACGGGCGCGCCCGAAGAGCTGTACGAACGGCCGAAGAACGCGTTCGTCGCCGGATTTCTGGGTGAAACCAATATCATCGAGGGGAGAATTCGCGCCGTCGAGGAGACGGAGGCGGTGCTCGTCCTCGAACAGGAGGAGCGGAGCTTCGGATTCCGAATCCCGGGTACGCCCCCGGCGAGGCATGCTCGCTCTCGGTGCGGCCCGAACGAATCAGGCTTACGTCGTCCCCGGACGACGGAGAGTCCTGGCTGCGCTGCACCGTGAGGGAGCGGATCTACTCCGGGTCGCTCGTCAGGACGATCGCGACGACCGTTGCCGGCAAGGATATCCTCGTCGACGAATCGCTCGAACAACGAAGCCGCTCCACGACGGCTGCGAGATCTTTGCCGCATGGAAGCCGGAACACGCAGTTCCAATCAGGGTTTAGGGGGTGGCGGCATGAGAGAACGGACCGCCGGGGCGCGTCTTCCCGGCATGCTCGTCACCATACTCCCCGCGGCGCTCTGGATGCTGACCTTCTTCGTCGTCCCCCTGCTGCTGATCGTCGTCGTCAGCTTCTGCACCAGAGGCGAGGTCGGCGACATCGTTTACACATTTACGGCGCACAACTACGCGAAGCTCCTCCACCCGCTGTACGGGAGCATCTTCGTGAAATCGCTGATCATCTCCTTCTTCACCACGCTCCTCTGCCTGCTCTTCGGCTACCCGTTCGCCTTCATCGTGGCCACCGCGGGAAAACGCCTAAGGCCGCTGCTGCTGACGCTGCTGATGCTCCCCTTCTGGACCAACTCGCTGGTCAGGACCTACGCGATGATCATCCTGCTGCGCACGGAGGGGATACTGAACACGCTGCTCCGATGGGCGGGACTGATCGACGAGCCGCTGCGCTGATGTACAACAACACCTCCGTGATGATCGGGATGGTCTACATGATGTTCCCCTTCATGGCGCTTCCGCTGTACGCCTCATCGAAAAGCTGGACATGCGGCTGTTGGAAGCGGCGGACGATCTCGGCGCCAAGCCGCTGCGCACGTTTCTGCACGTCGCGCTCCCGCTGACGAAGGCCGGAATCCTCTCCGGCTGCCTGTTGGTCTTTGTCCCTCGCTCGCGCTCTTCTTCGTCACCGACCTCATGGGGGGAAGCAAAGTCGTACTGATGAGCAACCTCATCAAGAACCAGTTTCTCACGGCCAGAGACTGGCCCTTCGGCTCCGCAGTCTCGGTTGTCCTGATCCTCGTGATGATCGCGACGATCGCGCTCTATCTCCGTCACGGCGGCAAGGTCGACGGAAAGGAGGCGATGTAGCGCATGAAGAAGCCGAACAGCTTCGCCCGCCCGCTCTACCTGATCCTGGTTTTCGCGCTGCTCTACCTCCCATCGTGACCCTCATGGCCTTCTCGTTCAACGAATCGAAGCTGAACGCGGTATGGACGGGGTTCACCTTCAAGTGGTACGAAAGCCTGCTGCAGAACGAAGGCGTCCTCGAAGCGGCGAGAAATTCCTTCTCCGTCGCCCTCGTCAGCACCGTCGTATCGGTAATCATCGGAACCCTGACAGCCCTGGGCCTCTACAGGTACAAGTTCAGGGGCAAGGGGCTTCTGGACGCCGTGCTCACCATCCCCATCATCATCCCGGAGATCGTCATGGGAATATCGCTGCTCGCCTTCTTCTCGATCATGCGCCTTCCGTTGGGGCGGCTCTCGCTGATCGTCGCCCATGTCACCTTCAGCGTCGCCTACGTCGTCGCGGTGGTGAAAGCGCGTCTGGACGGATACGACAAATCTGTCGAGGAGGCCGCGGCGGACCTCGGGGCGACGCCGCTGAAGGTCTTCTTCAACGTCACGCTGCCCGTCATCATGCCGGGCGTGATCGCAGGAGCGTTCTGGCGTTCACCCTCTCTCTGGACGACGTCGTCATCAGCTTCTTCGTCGCCGGACCGCAGAGCACGACGTTGCCGCTCAAGGTCTTCTCGATGGTGAAGTTCGGCGTGACTCCGGAGATCAACGCGCTCTCCACCATCATCATGCTCGTCACGCTCTCCGCCGTCGGGCTCTCGTCGGTTTTGCGAAAGGTGAATCTGAGTCTCGGGAAGATCGGCGGCCTCGCGGCGATAGCTGTCCTGACGGGCGGGACAGGGTACGGCGTGTGGGCCTTCGCGAAGGGGCCGCAAACGCCTCGGGAGACGCTGAGCATCTTCAACTGGTCGAGTATTTGCCGCACTCGGTCGTCGAGCAGTTCGAACGCGCCTATAACATCCAGGTGCACTACAACACATTCTCGTCGAACGAGGAGATGCTCGCCAAGCTCATGGCGGGTGGCGGGGTGTACGACCTCGCCGTTGCCAGCGACTTCATGGTCGAAATACTGAAAAAGCAGGGTCTTCTCCTCCCGGTACGCAAGGAGAACATCCCCAATTTGTCGAACATCGGGGCCCAGTATATGGGACTCCCCTTCGATCCGGAGAACGAGTACAGCCTTCCGTACATGTGGCTGGCCGGAATCATCGCGTACGACGCATCGAAAATTCCGAGGGGATGATCGAAGGGTACGCGGATCTGTGGAAACCCGAGCTGAAACACTCCTGACGATACTCGAAGACCAGCGGGCCATCATCGGAATCACCTTGAAGACGTTGGGCTACTCGCTGAACGAAACCTCCCCGGAGGCGTTGGAGAAGGCACGCGAGGCGCTGAAAGCCTTGCAGCCAACGTGAAATCCTACGACAGCGACAGCCCCAAGACGAGCCTGATCAACGGGGAGGCAAAGGCGATCTTCGCGTGGGGCGCGGAAGCCAATCTCGCTCGGAG
>CAXXRY010000035.1:0-142705 GCA_963668335.2 Aminobacteriaceae bacterium
GCCGTCCTCCCGACATTTTTAGGCGCTTCCTTTCCTCTATCCGCGCCGATTGATACGCGCCGACGGGGTCCCCTTCCCTTCGCTCTCGTCGGGAAGCAGCCTCTCAAGGCGGTCCTGAACAGTTCTTCGCTGCCCGTGATGCACTAAAACAAATACAATATGTGAACTTTTCATCTTATTGACTTTCTCCTTGCACGCCACTATACTACACGCAAAGACTCACTGTAACTATTATACACAAAAACAGCCTGAAGGAGAGTGCACACCATGGCCGTTCACATGACGCGAAGCAACGAGGTGCAGGGCAGCGCGGCTGGTCGTCTGCTGGAAATGCTGCTTCCCCGGCCGTCCTCCACATTTCTTCTGCGGTGCGCCGACACGCCGGGTTCCATCCTCGTGGTGGACCGCTCGCTCCCCCCCTCGGAGGGGAAGAAGGCCGTCCTTGCCACGAAGAGAGGGCTCAGGCTCGCGACCCTGAGCTCCGGTTTCGATTCGTCCAAGGTGTGGGGGGTGGTGACGTGGGTCATCCGGGAGCCGTCCTGAATCCCTGCGAGGAGCTGCTCGCTCTCTGCGACTGCAACAACTTCTTCGTCTCGTGCGAACGGCTCTTCCGCCCGGACCTGGAGGGGCGCCCCGTGGTGGTGCTCTCCAGCAACGACGGTGTGATCATCTCACGCTCCAACGAGGCGAAGGCCCTCGGAATCAAAATGGGGGAGCCCTACTTCCGTGTCCGCGCCTTTCTGGAACGGCGCGGGGGCGCGGTGTTCTCCAGCAATTTCCAGCTCTACGAGGAGATATCGGCCAGAGTCATGGGGGTCCTCCGGCGGAGCACGCCGTCCATCGAGGTCTATTCGGTGGACGAGGCCTTTCTGGAGGTTCCGCCCGCGGGGAGGGAACGCCCGGTCGAATGGGGGCGAGAACTCCGGGCCGCCGTGCTGAAGGAGACCGGGATTCCCGTCTCCATAGGCGTCGCTCCAGCAAAGACTGCGGCGAAGCTGGCCGCCGAACGGGGCAAGAAGCGACCGGAGACGGGCGGTGTCTTCGCTCTTCTGCCGGGAGCATCATGGGACGACCTTCTCCGGGAGGTTCCCGTGGAGGATGTGTGGGGGATCGGACGGCAGTGGGCCGACTTCCTCCGCAGACGGGGCGTGTCCACGGCCCTTCGCCTTCGGGATGCGCCCGACGACTGGCTGGACAAGCATCTCGGGGTCCGGGGGCTGCGGACTGCGTGGGAGCTGCGGGGGATACGCTGTTTTCCCATAGAAGAATATGAAAAACCGCAGAAGTCCATTCAGTCCTCCCGCTCGTTCGCCTCTCCCGTCCGGAGCCGGGAATCTCTCGCCGAGGCGGTGACGGAGTTCGCACTCGTCGCCGGAAAACGCCTCCGCTCGCAGGCCTCTCTCGCGGGGAGCCTCGCGGTGAGCATCTCCACCAGCAGATTCCGGACGCCCTTCTACGGAGCAAGCGCGGAAGTCCCCCTGGAGACGCCCACCGACAGCGACATCACCCTCATCAAAGCCGCGACAGGAGCGCTCGCGTCCATCTACAAGGAGGGGCGCGACTACGAGAAAGCGGCCGTCTGCCTGGGGCGTCTCTCCTCAGCTGGAGCGGTGCAGCTCGGCCTCTTCGGAGAAAAAACGAACAGAGGCTCGGCCCTTTCCCGCGCAGCGGACAGGCTGAACGAACAGACCGGGCGCAGGCTGCTGGCGCCTGCGGCGCTGATGGGGGAGAAGGAGTGGCGCCCCCGCAAGGACAGGCACTCGGGAGTGCGACTCGAAGATCTGGACACGCTCCCGACGATTGCCGGAAAAACGTTGTGAGCCTATCTTCTCCCCCTCAAACTCTTCCTGCCCGGGACTTCATTCGACACACTGGAACGTCCGGCCAATTTTCTATGGAACTCAAAAACTCTCTTTCCGTCAAAAAAACGCGGAATAAAAAACGTTCCAGATTTTTTTAGAAGATGCGTCTTAACGGCTTGCTTCAAGCAGTCTCTCGTACACCTCGCTCCCGTTCAAATACCTGTTTTCCTTGGCGTAGTCGACAGCACGCATTCCGGCTTTATCAACAGCGTTGACATCCGCGCCGGATTCAAGAAGAAGGGCGAGTATTTCAGGGCTGCCGGAGAACTGCGAAGCCACAATGAGCGGCGTCATGCCGAACTCCTTGTCCCGGACTTCCAGCTCCGGTCTCGCCAGAAGGAGGCGCTTAAGCACATCGGGATTCCCGTTAAATCCTGCCGCGAGATGCAACGAAACGATGTCGTGCTCATTCCTAGCGTTGACATCGAGCCCGGCATCAAGAAGAAAATCGACGATGTCCGGATTGGTATTACTGCGCGAAGCGTCGAAAAGCAGGGTGCTCCCGTCGGGAGCGAGTTCAAAGACGGACGCTCCCGCTGCGATCAACGTCTTGAGAACAGCGGGATTTCGATTGTACATCGCGGCTAGGCGCACGGGAGAAATCCCCTCTTCATTTTTAATACGTGCACCCGCCCCCTTTTCGAGCAAGAAGGAGACCACTTCGGGAGTATTCTTTCCCGCAGCGTACATCAGTGCATTTCGGCCATGTCTGTCCATCGCATGAATATCCGCCCCCGCTTCGATGAGAACACCGAGCGCCCCCGGATGCGGATTTTCCGATGACGCGTTTTCTAAAGGACTTCCCAGCGAGTTAAAGGCGTTGATATTCGCTCCGCTCATTATCAGGAACTCGATATGATCGGGCACTGCGCGCCTGCACAATTCGATGAACACGGCATCTCGAACGCTTCGTCCGAACTTTCTCCAGTCGGGATGCGAGACAACCTCGGGCGGCCATGTATATGCCACTGAAAGTCCTTCCCCCACCGGCAAAGTCAGGGTAGTCGCGACGCTGCCGTCAGGAAGCAGTTCGGCGTTTCGTTCGCCCCTCCAAGCACGCGCTGCGCTCCATCTTCCCGTGCTGAAATCCACCGATGAAAACGAGGCCTCGCCGGGAAGCGT
The DNA here is from genome assembly GCA_963668335.2 of Aminobacteriaceae bacterium. GTDB lineage: Bacteria > Synergistota > Synergistia > Synergistales > Aminobacteriaceae > JAAYLU01. The sequence goes on from CAXXRY010000035.1 coordinate 2,985, forward strand.
GAGAGAAAAGACCGCCTTCTCGACAGGAATCGGCCATGCGTCTCTCCCCGTCACTTCCCATACAATACGTCCCTCTCTATTGGAAACATCCACCCAGCCGTTCGTGATATAGACGAGAGTGAATGTGTGTTCTCCATGCGATAGCGTCACGGCGGGGTCGCCAAGACAGACTCGCAGAGCTCTCTCTTCTTCCTCGACAGTATACGGGATCTCGCGGCCGTCGAGCAGCGCTTTTCTTACGGAGTAAGACGGGTGGATGGTCACACCGGTATAGTGAGAACGGGCCGTGGGCAACTCGCGGCAAAAGGTGTTCTGTATCGTATCGCCTGCGACGGTCACCACGATATCCTCGCGGATTTCGAGCGAGGCGTCTTGCTGAATCGCACCTTTCGCCGAAAACAGAACGATTGTTTCCGTTGGCTCCGCAGAGAGCGGGACGCACCACATCGCCACCATCCACACAAACACCGCTGCGAGAATCGGGGAAGAACCGCGTGTATTCATAACAGTCATCATCAGTACCTCCCATTTCGTGTCGTTGAACAGGAGGGAACAGCATCCGCAACGCTCTTCCCTGCGCCTGTCGAATCCAAATTCCAGCAGTTCAATCATCCAGACGAAATCGACAACCGAGTTCCGTTCCAGTGAAGCGGGGCGCCAATCCCCCACCGAGTTATTGCACTTTCCCCCGTCCCACTCGTTCCCCCATGGATAAACATAGCCGTTCGGGCCGAGCGCGGCCTTCTCCCACTACGCCTCCGTCGGAAGCTCGCATTCGGCCCATTTCGCGTACGCTGCCGCGTCGTCCCAGGAAACATCGGTCACCGGATAATTCGCCTTTTCCGGTTTTTCCCAGAAAGAGTTGCCCGGAGGACGATGTCCTGTCTCTTTCACGAAGCGGACATACTGCGCGTTCGTTACGCAGTACTTTCCGATGTAGTAGGCATCGAGATAGACTGTGTGTTTTGGTTCGTCGTCATCCCATCCCTCCCCCATTTCGAACTCCCCGGCGGGGACAAAAACCAGCTCGCTTCCATCGCGGAGTATCCCACAGCTTCACCGCTCCCAAATGTACGCCGTGTATTCGCCGTAACGCGACCTTTTCACTTGCTCGCATCGCGCAGGATTGTGAACACAGGGCTTGCTTTCAGTTCTTCGTTCTCCTGAGCGAAGTCTATGGCCCGCTTTCCCTTTTTGTCCTTTACCTTGGGATCCGCGCCGGCCTTCAGAAGAGCGAGCACCACATCCGGATTCTCGTTCCACCGTGCGGCATGCATCAAGGCGGTTTGAGCATTTTTATCTTTTACCTTGAAGTCCGCACCGGCCCTTAGAAGAGCGAGCACCACATCCGAATTCCCATTCCATTGTGCGGCATGCATCAAGGCGCTCCACCCATCTTCATCTTTGGCTTCCAGGTCCGCACCGGTCTTCAAAAGAGCGAGCACCACATCCGAATTCTGATTGTACCTTGCGGCATGCATCAAGGCGCTCCACCCATTCTTACCTTTGGCTTTTAGGTCCGCACCTGCCTTCAGAAGAGCGAGCACCACATCCGGATTCTGATTCCAGCTTGCGGCATGCGTCAAGGCATTCATCCCATTTTTACATTTGGGTTTTAGGTCCGCATCAGCTTTCAGAAGAGCGAGCACCACATCCGAATTCTGATTCCAGCTTGCAGCAGTCATCAAAACCGTCCAACCATTCACATCCGTCGCCTTAAGATCGGCCCCCGCATCCAGAAGAGCGAGCACCACATCCGGATTCTGATTGTGCCGGGATGCCCACATCAGAGCAGTCATCCCCTTATCATCCCCTGCGTTTACGTCGCTTCCTCTTTCGATAGCCGACCGAATCTCCTCGGGAGAACCTGATTTACATAACTCTAAAAATTCCCCCGTCGAGAGCCCCAATTCATTTTCCTCGACCGGCTCTCCGGGCAGCTCCGGAATCGGCGGCAAGTCGATAGCGTGGACCGGAACACCCGTCAAGAGTACGAAGAGCACAACCGACATCAACAGTAGAAAACAACGGAACACTCGCAGTATCCTCATGGGAAACGCCTCCGTTTTCATTGGAATCGAGTTCCTCTCTTGCTCAATAAACGTCCGCCCCGACATCAACAATGATATCCAGAGCAAAAGCAAGCCTTCGTTCCTCTCCATACCACTACAACCGGAGACGGAGCTAGGGCATTCTCGCAAGACGGAACCCCGCGTCATCGCGGCAAACAGAAGGATCGCCCCTGCCGCGGCTCGCTCCCCGGGAGCTCCACTCAGGATCGTCCTCCTCCTTCCAAGCGCCGCCTCGAGCAACCCGGCGGTACGAACCCGACACAGGCGAGCCGCTTGACGGCCCCTCCGGATTACGGACTGCTTCGGGTTTTTGTAGTAATACTCGCTGAACCAGTCACGACACCATTCCCACACATTTCCGCTCTGCTGGTACGTTCCATAGCCGCTGACCCCCTGCGGATATGCATCCACAGGCGCCGTGGTCTCGTTTCCTCTGCTCAAGGCGTGACGGCATTTCGAGGCATCCCACTGGTTCCCCCAGGGGTAGACGTATCCCTTCGGTCCGCGCGAGGCTTTCTCCCACTGCGCCTCAGTCGGAAGCGTACACCCCGCCCATTTCGCATAGGCCATCGCGTCGTCCCAGGAAACATCGGTCACCGGATAATTCGCCTTTTCCGTTTTTTCCCAGAAAGAGTTGCCCGGAGGACGATGTCCTGTCTCTTTCACGAAGCAGACATACTGCGCGTTCGTTTCGCAGTACTTTCCGATGTAGTAGGCATCGAGATAGACTGTGTATTTCGGTTCGTCGTCATCCCATCCCTCCCGGCCGACAGCGTTCAAAGAGAGAACCTCTTTTGCTGCACCTCCCTCATCCGGTGACGAATGTGTTACGCACCCTCTTCGAACGACAGAGGTAGGCGTACCAGACAACAGTGAACAGCAGCGTCCCTGACAGATCGCTCGGCGAAAGCGCATCCGTGAAGTAGAACCTCAAGGCGGACCCGTATGCTCCCTCGGGAACCCCTACGAGCGCCAATGCAAGGAGCGGAAAAACAAACGGATAGATCGCGGCGATGATCAGGTAGTGCTTCGTGAATTTCACCGCGCCAGGCACAACTTTCAACAGCTTGTAGCCCGCGACGATACTCAAGATGCTCAACCCCAACAACGCGGCCTGATGCACCCGAAGAGACACTTTCATTGCGGGGATTCGGGCGATCAGCAGCTGCATGGATTCATTCGCATCGGCAAACGGTATGTCGACAAGAATTGTTTTCAGGGGAGTCAGCAACAAGACTACCGCCAGCAACAACAGAAATCCTCCCACTCCCTTCGGCGCGTACACGTAGGGCTCCTCCTGCGGAACAGTTTCCTTCCGCACGCTCTCTTCCGCCGCGTTCGTTTCATTATCGCGCATTCACTTCAGCCTCCTTCCCGCCGGTAACGCACGGAGAGCAAAAAACAGTTCCGCTCCCCCCGCGGAGTATTCCACAGCTTCACCGCTACCAAATGTACACCGTGTATTCGCCGTAACGCGACCTTTTCACTTGCTCGCATCGCGCAGGATTGTGAACACAGGGCTTGCTTTCAGTTTCTCGTTCTCCTGAGCGAAGTCTATGGCCCGCTTTCCATTATTATCCTTTACCTTGGGATCCGCACCGCCCTTCAGAAGAGCGAGCACCACATCCGGATTCCTATTCCACCGTGCGGCATTCATCAAAGCTGTTTCGCCAAAGTTATTCTTCTCCTTGATGTCCGCACCGGCCTTCAGAAGAGCGAGCACCACATCCGGATTCTTATTCAAGAATGCGGCATCCATCAAAGCTGTATTGCCATATTCATCCTTCGCCTTGATGTCCGCACCGGCCTTCAAAAGAGCGACAATCATGTCCGGATTCTCATTAAATTGTGCGGCATTCATCAAAACTGTTTTGCCAAAGTTATCCTTCTCCTTGATGTCCGCACCGGCCTTCAGAAGAGCACCGATCATTTCCGGATTCTGATTCCGTTTTGCGGCATTCATCAAAGCTGTATTGCCAAAGTTATCCTTCTCCTTGATGTCCGCACCGGCCTTCAGAAGAGCAACTATCATCTTCGGATTCTTATTCAAAGCTGCGGCATAAATCAAGGCGTTCCACCCATTATCACCTTTGGCTTTTAGGTCCGCACCGGCCTTCAGAAGAGCGACAACAATGTCCGGATTCTTATTTAAACCTGCTGCATACATCAAGGTATCATTTGAATTTGTGTCTTTCGCCTTTAAATCTGCTCCTGCGGTCAGAAGCAAAGCTAAAACAACCGGATTCTCATTCACACTTACGGTATGCATTAAAACGGTTACTCCATCCTTGTCTCTCGCTTCGAAGTCGGCTCCGGCCTTTAAAAGAGCGCTCAGCACCTCCGGGTTCTCATTCCAGCTTGCAAAATACAAGGCGGTTTTGCCATACTCGCTCTCCTTCAGTTCAAGGTCGGCTCCAGCCCTCAGAAGAACGTTCAAGACATCCGGATTCTTATTGTGCCGGGATGCACACATCAGAGGAGTCATCCCCTTATCATCCCCTGCGTTTACGTCGCTCCCTCTTTCGATAGCCAACCGAATCTCCTCGGGAGAACCGGTTTTACATAACTCTAAAAATTCCCCCGTCGAGAGCCCCAATTCATTTTCCTCGACCGGCTCTCCGGGCAGCTCCGGAATCGGCGGCAAGTTGATAGCGTGGACAGGAACACCCATCAAGAGTACGAAGAGCACAACCGACATCAACAGTCGTAAACGACGGAATACTCGCAGCCTACTCATGGGAAACGCCTCCATTTTCATTGGAATCGAGTTCCTCTCTTTCTCAATAAACGTCCGCCCCGACATCAACAATGATATCCAGAGCAAAAGCAAGCCTTCGTTCTTCTCCATACCACTACAACCGGAGACAGAGCTAGGGCATTCTCGCAAGACGGAACCCCGCGTCATCGCGGCAAACAGAAGGATCGCCCCTGCCGCGGCTTGCTCCCCGGGAGCTCCACTCAGGATCGTCCTCCTCCTTCCAAGCGCCGCCTCGAGCAACCCGGCGGTACGAACCCGACACAGGCGAGCCGCTTGACGGCCCCTCCGGATTACGGACTGCTTCGGGTTTTTTGTAGTAATCCTCGCTGAACCAGTCGCGACACCATTCCCACACATTTCCGCTCTGCTGGTACGTTCCATAGCCGCTGACCCCCTGGGGATATGCATCCACAGGCGCCGTGGTCTCGTTTCCTCTGTTCAAGGCGTGACGGCATTTCGAGGCATCCCACTGGTTCCCCCAGGGGTAGACGTATCCCTTCGGTCCGCGCGAGGCTTTCTCCCACTGCGCCTCAGTCGGAAGCGTACACCCCGCCCATTTCGCATAGGCCATCGCATCGTCCCAGGAAACATTGGTAACAGGATGATTCGATTTCTCTGGAATCTTCCAAAAATCGTTGTCCGGAGGGCGATGCCTTGTTTCTTTGACGAATCGCGCGTACTGTGCGTTCGTCACGGCGTACTTTCCGATGTAGTAGGCGTCGAGATAAACTCTGTGTTTCGGATTGTTCGCGTCTTCTCCATTCCCCATCTCGAACATCCCGGCGGGGATCAGAAGCAATTCACTGCCGTCACGGGCCTTTTCAAGCGACTTCAGAGCTCCTGAAGAACTTTCCGGTGTTTCCAATTTCTTCCCCTCGGGAGCTTTCGTATGTGTTCGCTGTTTCTCCAGTTTCTTCACGTATTCTTCGAGTTTCTTCACGTGCGCCTCGATGCGCTTGTCCGGACGGACTTTCAGGCTCTCCCGGTACTTCCCGATCGCTTCGACATATTTCCCAGCCTTCTGCAGCTCCGCTCCTTCGAGCGCAAGACGCTCCGCGCGGTCCTTCTTTGGATCTTCCGTCGGTTGAGGCGTTGGCGTTGGAGTTGGCGTCGGTGTTGGTGTCGGTGTAGGAGTTGGTGTCGGTGTCGGTGTTGGAGTCGGTGTCGGACTCGGTGTTGGCGTCGGCGTCGGTGTTGGCGTCGGTGTTGGCGTCGGCGTTGGTGTCGGCGCCTTCATCATGTCCTCTCCCACCGTTACCGCGAAGCTCGCGCTCCCTCTCCCGAGGATGACCCCCTCGGCATTCCGCACGATCACTTCGGCTTCGCATGAACCCGTCTCCGAACGGTTGACCGTCGTCTCTCTCGTGATCGTGTTTCCGACGACGTGCGATCCGTCGTTCACCTTCCATTCGTACCGCACTTCTCCATCGGGCCGGGGGTCAATCCCCGCGGCGAGCCGCACGTTCTGGAAGACCGCGATGGCGCCCTCCAGTTCCACCAACCCGACGCCCGGCTTCCATACCCTCGGCTTGGGACCTATGGGGCCGAGCACGCTGACCGTGACGTCGTACATTCGAGGCTCCACGGTCACCGAGACCTCGCCCAGCGAGTCTCCTCCGTCGATCGACTTGGCTTGCGCCGTCACTTTGACGGGCTTCGCATCACCGTGGCTGTAGATGTACACCCGATCGTCCGCTTCTGTTCCCGCATTCCTGACGCTCCCTGTAGTCTCCCACCAGAAGGAGGCGACCCTTTCCGCAGGCTCCGGAAGCTTGCGGACGGTTACCCGCACCGGTTCCCCGACAAGGGGGCTCTCAGGAGAGACTTCAAGCGAAAGGTCGGGCGGCAACGCGTCGATCTCCAACTGCTCGGACTCCGCGACGGTCTTCAGCGCCTCCCCCTCCCGCATGAGCGCATCGACCCACACGTGCACGATTCCCGGACGGGTGAAAAGAGCCGTCGTCGACTTCGACGAACCTTCATACGGGCGGAAGATCACCTCGGGGTGGGGCTCGAAGCGGAAGACGAGCTGCGCCCCCTTCTTCTCCGCCTCGGAAGAAAGAACGACGCGCAGCGGCGTCGGCGCTCCGAGATACACCGGACCGGACGCGCCCCCGTCGCGTTCGAGACGCACGGAGACCTGAGTCTCCTCCTCGACGGGAGGAGGGGTGGGAAGAGGAGGTTGGCCATACTGCAACTTTTCAACTACGACGAAATCAATATAGAAATTGATTTGGTTCATTTTCACCGCGCTGGAGTGATCGCCGTAATGTCCGTAGAAGTACCCGTTGTAGCTGAAGCCGGTCATATCCTGCAGTGTCACCGCATGCGCCATCGTAATGGAGTCCGACCAGTTGGCGTTTGTTTTGCCCGGGAACGACTGCTCCTTCTTTTTTTGCGCTCTCAGGTTCACTCCCGGATACATGTTCATATGGAAACGCGCCGAAGGGAGGTTTTCACGCCCTTGAGAATCGGGCGCTGTGTATCGCCCCGATCCGGTCAATACTATTCGGGCGACGTCTCCGTATCGAATGTGGAAAAGCAGTTTTACCCGCCGGGCTCCGTTTTCATCCCGTCCCACGTCCTGTGTCCGGAAAGCGGCATTTTCTACGTGTATGCGCAACGAGTTATTAAAGTACTGTATCGTCCTTGTGTACTGTCCCGACCACTTTCCGGTAGTTAACTCAGGTTTGTTTTCAGGTTTGTCTTCAGGTTTGTCTTCGGTTTTTTTCTCGGGCTTCTTCTCGGGCTTCTCCTTTTCCTCTTCGGGTTTTTCCTTTTCCTCCTCGGTTTTTTCTTTCGGCTCTCGAAGGAAGAGCGTCAGGAGGGCGGCCCACACCGTCTCCCGTTCGTTCAAGCTTCCCGGAACGGACCAGGACGCGGACAGGGCAAGGCTGACGCTCCCCGTTTCTTTGAAACTCAGGCGCACGCTCCGTCCCTTTCCGGCTTCCATCCCCTCCACCCACCATGTGAATTCCGCGGACGACGGGACCTTCAAGGCCTCGGCCCTCACGGCGTAGCTCTTTCCGGTCTCCCCGCCGGTTAGCAGCTCCCGGGGGGCGAGGATCGTCAGCTCCGCGCACTGCGCCGTCTCCGACGCCTTGATCTTCAGACTCGACTGAACTTTGCCGCCCTGAAAAAGACGCTCCGATCGTTTCCACTCCGCGACGACTCGTATCGTTCGCTCGCCGGGACTCTCGAAGACGTGGTACAGCTCGTCCCCGCGACCGATCTCCTTCCCGTCCTCGAACCAAACGACGAGCGACTCGGAGGGGAGGTATTTCTTTTCCAGGCCGAAGGTGTACAACGTGCCGGTTATCGCGCGGCCTTCGACCACGGCCGCAGGCGGCAGAATCCTCACGGCGGGCTCGCGCTCCGCGTAGTGCTCCTCGAAACGCTTCATCAGATCCTGAACGAGGCGAAGCAGGCGGTTGTTCTCTCTTGAAGCTTCGGCGTGCTTCAGCGTCATAAGCGTTTGTTTGCCGAACTGGATTCGATAGGTCCGCGTTTTGACGTGCGACGCTCCCTCCATGACCGCGAAGGTATTGTGATAGGCGATCAGCGCCCCGGTGATTTCAAGCAGAATCCCCCTGTCGAATTCCGTGTCGAGGAGGGCTTTTCTGTCGTTGAGTCCTCTTTGTTTTATCAGGAGCATCGCGCTCTCGTAATGAGCGAGATCCTGGGCGACGCTCCGCAGAGTCTTTCCGGCGAGAGCGTGGTCGAATCCGGGGTCTCCGGTGAGCGGAGGAAAACCTGTCAGCGGGCGGGACGGAAGGCTCCATCCTCCGCCGCTCACGGAGGCGAAGAGGCTTTCGAGGGTGTCGCGCATATCCCGGACGGCGGAGTAGGCTGCATAGTAGCGCTGAAGCGTCTCCATCGCCTTGATCCGCTGCTCCTTGGCGGAACTCAGCCAGCGTATGACGACGTTGCTCGTTTTTTCGTAGTGCAGCCAAGCCATGCCGACTTCGTGGATATCCAGTTCGTGAAAGAGCCTTTCGACTTCGGCCAACAGCTTGCTCGCCGCTTCGTCTCCCCCGGCGAGACCTTCCTCGGCGGCATGACGCTTTTCGAGGCTTTCGGTGACGGCGGCGCACAGAGTCGCCTCGACTTTTTCCCAGGCGGCAACCCTCAGCTCGAACAGGCCGTTCAGCGCGTGCCGCGCGGCAGGCTCCACCCCGGAAAGACCGGGCCATGATTCGTCGCCCCGCAGGGGGATTTCGATTCCGAGCCCTTCGCCGAAGTCGTCGATAAGGCCGGTGATCCTGGCGACTTCCGCGCGCGCCTGCTGGACTGCCGGGTGTTTTCCCATGAAAACGGCGCTTCCTCCGTAGACGGTGCTTTCAAGGGCGCGGACGAAGGCGCGGGTGCTGAAAACATCCAAGCCGCTCAGCACTTCCTGGCTCAGGTTCTTCTCCTTCGCCAGTTCGAGCGCCCGCGTGAAGACACCTTCGACCCAATACTCGCCGCCCGGCTGTAAAACATCGTGGAAGAAGGCGCAGACGGCGTCCGCTCCGTCGTGGTAGCCGTCGATTCCGGCAAATTTTCCGTCTTCGAAGCGGCTGCCGACGTACAGCACCATGAGCTGATGGTCGAAGAGGAGGGTGGATGTGAGATCGATGACGGAGCTGCCTATCCACTGGACGATCTGCGGGAGCGCTGCCTTCGGGCAGAGCATGAGGATCAGCGATTTGACGAGAGCGGTCGGGTCCTGCTCCACCAGACCGGTGTAGGCGTAGGAGGCGATCATGGCGTAGCGGTTCTTGGTAGCGAATGATTTGCCTATGGCGATGGCCAGCTCTGCGTCGTTCGCGTCCCGCATCTGGATCAGGACGTCCAGCCACATCGCCAGTATCTGTGCGCGATTCTGGATCGTCCGGTCGATCGCAGAAAGGTCACGGTACATATCGGCGAAGAACTGCGACGACGCCGTAGGCCGGGTCGTAAGCGCCTCGATTTCGGTGGTAAAGACGCTCGCCAGCTTCTGTCCGAAGGCGGTCTGCCCGAGGTATTCCCGAAGGGTAAGGACTTCCTCGGGTGTAATGCGCTTCTCCTCCGCGCGCTTCCAGACTCTGAACTGTTCGAACTGATCCCGCACGGCGAGCTGCGCTTCGGGAGGGAGAGCGGCGATCGCGGCGGTACGCCGGGCCGCAACAAGGTCGAGGAACTGGAGCGCCAGAACGAACGTCACCTGCCTGGCCTGCACCGATCCTTCCGGCGTGATCTTCAGGATGTTTCCGAGCGTCTGCGCGTAGTTTCTTTGAGCAAGCGCCGACAGATTTTGCATGCCCTTAACGGGTGCGGCTCGCTCTACTCCGCGGCCGAACTCCTCCCTCGCCTGCAATGCCAGATGTTCGTTGATGGCGTTGATTCTCTTGACGTACTTGTCCCGCTCGTACGTGAGTTGATTTAATCTGGCGTCGATACGCTCCTGTTCGGCTAAAGGGGCGACCGCGCGACGCACGAGCAGTTCGTCGATATGCCGCTGCTTGCGCGTCGCCTGATCGACCATCTCACGGACGTAGATTCCTCCGTCCAGAAAATCGACCTTCGCTCCGGGGGTGCGCATCAACGCCTCGACGCGGGCGGCCTCTATTCGCTGGTACGTATCCGCGTTCTTGCGGATAAAGTGCTGGGCGATGCGGGCGAACTCCTCCGGCGTGGTGGCGTCGTGCCCCACCATGAAATCGGTGCTGGTGTCGAAACGCTCGTGCATGGGCTTGACGGCGCCGCCTCCCCGTGTTCGGATGACGTCGTTGGTCTGGACTCTGTAAGCGCGCTCGATCCTCTGAATATCCTCGAGCGTCAGCGGCCTTCCGTCCTTGCGGGAAACGAGGAAGTCCGTGTCGGAGCCGACGCGCCACGCTCCGGCATCGGGAGCGGTTTTCTGAACAACGAGATCGTAGTCTCCGAGGTTGGTGATCGCCTTGCGGGCGATGAGCAGGTTCTCTCCTTGATGCCACGCCATCGCGTTCTGGTACTGGGCGTCTGTGATCCGACCCATTCCGCGCAACAGGTGGACTTCGTTGATCTGTTTCAAAACAATGGCCTGATTACGAGGGTTGTGCAAGTCCAGTACCGCGTTCACTATCTCCGCTTCGCTCTCTTGGCACGGGGCCGGCGCGGCGACAAGCAGCAGCGCGCACAGGCAGAGCAACAGGGCGAAGACTCCGGCGAACCGCATTCTCCCTCCTCTCCGGCGGCGGTCTCCCGAAGGCTTCACTTATCCTCCGACGAGCGTGCTCCGGATGCAGTTCCGACATTTTTCTCTTCCTCCTCTTATGCCATGAAAACTCCTTCGAGCATATCCCCGCGGAAGGAAAACACTCTCCCGATACAAGAGCATGAGGACGACAAAGTACTGCGTTGCGGGTCAGGTTTTCCTACGTTTTTTCCGGCGCCTGCTCCTTCGGAGATTCCCTGCGCACCTTTCCGCGCATCTCCTCGAAGTCCCGGGTATTGGCGAACCATGCGAACGCGCGCGGCAACTTTCGTTTCTTCCCCTTTCGGAGCAGCATGATCTCCCCGCTCTCCATAAAGGCCTCGTTCTCCGTCGAGTGCGGCCCCAGGAGCGCCGTGAACGTCAGCGTGCTCCGGCTTTCGTCGAACACGGCGTACGGTCTGGTGAGCATCAACGCGCCCGCCAGAATAAACACCGCCCCTGCGAACGAGAATCCTCTTGCCGTCGCGAAGATCAACGCTGCGACAAAAAGCTGAAAGCATCCTACGGCGATCTTGTAGCGAATCTTCATATCGGCGTCTCCTTTCCGTGCCTTTCGTCCAGGGTGGAGAGAGGGAAGGCGCAGGCGCTCCGCCCGTTCCTTCCCTCTCTCTTCATCCGCTCATGTTTTTGCGAACGCTCCCTTACCTGCCCTGGATCATCCACTTGTTCATCATCTCGATGAACAGGCCCATATCCTCCGCCGCCTTGTCGGGCGACATCGGGATATTCCCTCCTCCGGGTGTTTTGCACGACAGCGACTGAAGGGCGCGGAGTCCCTGTTCCGGTGTGTAGGCTCCCGACGTGGTTCCCTGCTCCACCTTTTTGAAGATGTCGAGCGCGGCCTTTAGCCTGGGGGGCAGCGCCGCCGTCGGATCGAGATTTTGGCTTCGCAGGTAAGGGGCAAACATGGCGCTCGTAGTCCTTGCCCAACTGGCGCATGCCTTCGGCGTAGGCATCCGCCGCCGCGCTCGGGTTCCCCGCGGCTTCAAGGCGTCTGGCGTCCTCGAATCTCTCCTTGGCCTTCCCGATGACCGTGTCGCGTATGTCCTGCGGGCGGGCCAGTTTCCCCGCCGCTCTGCCCTTCACGATGTCGTCGACCATCTGCTCCCGCGCCGCGTCGGAAGTCATCCTCCCCGGATTGTACGAATCGGGGGGTGCCAGACGCTGGTAACCGTATGGTCGAGCTGCTTCGGCGTGAGGCCGGTTACGGCCTGGAGCTCCCTTCCGTAGATCGGCGCGGCGATGTTGTGGTGCACGTCGCCTCAGCACCTTGCCGTCCTTCGTAACGAACTGGAACCAGACGTCCCGGTCGCGTCCCGTTTTCGTGGGGTCGACGCCCGTAACCGTCCGAGATCGCACGACGACATCCCCCTTCTTACAGGCCGGGGTTCTTTTTCAGAAGACTGTCGATGGCCTTGCTCCCCTCCGCGGAGGCAAGGATTCCCTGCGCCGCCCTCTTGTCCGTCAGGCGGTTCATCGCCTGGAGCGTCTTGTTCAGCTTCATACGGACCGCCGCTGGAACAGCCGGGTCGTTGATGAGCGCGATGGCCGTCTTGTTCTGCTGCATCTGGAGCGCGAGCTTGCGGAATTCATGACGGTCGGTTGTCGATTGCAGTTTGTCGATGAGCTTCTTCCCGTCCGCGATGCGTTTCTCCGCGTTTCGTTTCGCGGCCTGTCCCGCCTGCGATCCGGCGAAGTTGCCGCCCGCCGCTCCGGCCTGTGTCGCCGCTCGATTCCCCCAGAGATGTCGCTCTTTCGTCAGCTCCTTCCACGTCCAGGAGGCGAGGTCGCGGATCTGCCGCTCCTCCATTCCAGTGAGCTTCGAGAGGCGGTTCATCGCCGCCGGCCCCATCCAGGCCGTCCTCTGAGCGAACTTCGAAAGCATCGTCCTTCCCGGTCTCGGTGTTCATCAGGTAGGCGACGCCCTTGGGTCCGAGCTTCACCATCCCGTGGATCGCGCCGCGCAGGCCGAGCATCATGGCTGCGCGTTCGGGGGTCATCGCTTCGCCGGAGAGCGTCTCTCCCGTGACAATGGAGAGCACGTCCATCGCCGGACCGACGTAGGGCAGCGACCAGAGCGCCTGCTCCGTCAACTGCTGATTCGCCTTGATCTCCGTCATCATGGCGTCGGCGGCAAGGCCGAGCGCCTCGTCGAACTTCCCCAACGCTTCGCCGCGCGCTTTCAGTCCCTGATAGATCATCTGCGGATCGCCGGAGGCCAGCAGGCGAAGATACCATGCGCGGGCTCCGTTCTCCATGGCTTCCCGCCAGCGTTTGTTGGCTTCGACGTCGTCCGGGGACGGCTTGGGCATTGAGGCCAGCCCCAGCGACTGCAGGAATGTCGGCAATTCGTCGGGGTGCTCCAGCCGCCCCGCCCTTTTGATCAAAGCCGCCTGGAAGCGCTCGAACGGGCCGGTATCGATCCCCCTGTCGCGCAGTTGCTGCAGAAGTTTCTTCACCATCTCGTCGTACTCTTTTGTCCCCGGTTTGGGCAAGTTGAGCTTCTTCAGCCAATCGGGAAGTTGGAACTTCACATTGATATTCGGCCTGTTGGTGCAGTACCAGTCTTTCTGGACGGTTTCGACGGCCACGCAGCCGCCCGGATCGCTTTGCAGCCCCGACGGGGGCGTAAAGGGCGAAGTCGGGTCGGTGTCGGCGGCGTCGAAGGGCTCCAAAAGACACTCTCGTACATCGGATCCTGCTCCGGAGCGTCCCGGATTGTCCTTCGGCTCTACCCAGCCTTCGAGGTCCAGCGGATCGTTCCCCTCTTCAAGTCCATCAACGCCGTCGAAAAGATCAGTTTCGGTAAAGAGCTCCTCATCGCCCGCAGAATCCTCCATAGTGTCGAGCTCCTCCGCCAGTTTCTTCGTCGACGGTTTCGAGCTCCTCGGCCTCCAGAGGTACTTCCTCTTCCATCTCATCTTCGAGATCGAGCCAGGAATCGTCCTCCTCGCTATCTTCCGGAGGCGTCAGGAAGTCGAAGGGTCCCGTCACATCGACGGTTCCCACATCGGGAATATCGATCGTACCAGGATCCTGCGCCGTCTCCGGCTCCTTCTCATCCCCTCCGGGCAGAGGAGCGTCTTCCGCAACCTCCGGCCCCTCATGATCCGGAGACGTCCCGCCCTCGGGGGGCATTCCCATGAGCTCTTGTATCAGGTCAAGGAGAGTGTCGACCTCCTCGTCGCCTCCGGGAATCTCCGGCATTTGCGGAGGCGTTTCGCCAACGGGCTCTTTCTCTTCCGGCTTTTGAGGCTCCTCGGGCTCCTTCGGCGCTTCAGGAGGCGTTTCCGGTTCTTTCTTCTCCTCATCCGCAACGCGCTGCCCGGTAGAAGTCACATCGGCGGTGAGCACCCGTTCGGCTCTCTTCGCGTCGAGCAGTCTGACCTCGATGTCGTTTTTCCCGAATCGAAGCGGAATGCGCTCCTCGACCGCCCCCTGCGCCACGCGCATCGCGGTCCACGGCCCCTGATTCACTCTGTACGCCGTCGCGGCCACGTTCGCTTCGCAACGTACCTTCAGCATCGTGTGCCGCTGATCAGTCGCGCTTCCGGATACCGGCTCCAGAATCTCGCCGTCGGGGAGCGGCGCGTCGACGACGATCTTCGCCGACGCCTCGGTAACGTTCCCGCTGCCGTCGAGTGCGCGAATGCTGATCACGCGCTCGCCCGGCTGGATCACTCCCTTCGCCGTAAACATACCGTCCGCTTCGCGCTGAAGCCGCGACCAGAGTCCCTGGTCGATTTTCGCCTCGACGCGCGCCACGCGAACGTCGTCCATCGCATGCGCCTTGATCTTCAGAATCGTCCCGTCGAGCTTCGCGCCGTCGGCCGGCTCCAGCAGGTCGAGCGTCGGCCGTTGATCGTCGCCGCCCACCTCCGCCCAGATGTACGCCGAGTTCTCGGGCCGGTTGTCCGGGTTCAGCGAGAGCTTCAGGCGGTGTTTGCCCGGAGGCAGTGCGAAGGTAAAGCGGATCGGCACTTCTCCCGTTACCGGAACGAAGGGGAAGTAGCTTCTCCGAAGCTCCCGTTCCGTACCGTTCGGATCGGCGATGCTCAGGACGACGCCGACGTTGTACCCCGGCATCGCGCCCAGGTTCCTCAGCGTCGCGGTCAGGGTGGTTTCTGCCCCGGCCTTGAGCGAGCCACCCTCGGGAAGCGAGAGCCCCTGCGAGGAGATGCTGATCTTCGCCCTGTCGGCGATCACGCCCTCCATGGAGCGCGCCGCCGTCTCCGCCTCCTCGCGCGACTCCGCGACGGTCCATGCCCGCGCCGCGTTAAGGCGCGTCACCAGCCGGAAGTCGCTATTCACGACGTAGTGCCCTCCCCTCAGGTGTCGCGAGACAATCTCGACGCTGTTCCCTTCAGGCTCGCCGCCGGCTCCGAAGCGGATCGCCGACGCGGGTACCGGGAAGCGGTAGTTCCCCTCCGGGATGGCGTTCTTCACCGTCCCGATCACCTGGCCGTTCATCACGATGTCGAGGTCGTGCGGCTCGTAACTTCCGCGGTTCCATGGGAGGGTGAAGGTCATTTCGAGCCAGGCGTCCAGCAGGTTGGTCTCCTCCCACCCCTTCGCGCCCTTGAGCGCCGAGTAGTCGAAACGGCCGTCGAAGCCGACGTCGGCGCGGACGAAGTCGATCTCCCCGTCGCCGCTCGCGTCCTCTCCCGACCAGAGGATGCGCTCCTCCTGGTCGATATAGCTCCAGCGGTCTATCCTGCCGTCACCGTTGGAATCGATCCCGTTCCCCCACATGGAGGCGTCGATATAGTCGGGCGTCAGGAAGGCCGCGGAGAGCGCCCTGGCCTCCAAGAGATCCCGTTCATCCTCGTCCACCGTCTCCTCCGGCATCTTCGGCATAAGGTTGACGCCGAAAATCTCCTTCCCTTCCGGAAGCGCAAGGTGCACTGGGAACGACGACTCCGTGGCGATGGCCTTCGCCGTCACCGCACCCCGCACTTCGCGGAACCCTTCGTACAGCCTCGGCGTCACTGTGAGCTCCACCGACTGCCCCGAGGGGAGAAAACCATGGTTGATAGCCGGGGAGACCTTCAGCTCTCCCGTGTCCGTGAAGACCGACAGATCGGTAAGGCTGTCCCCCTTGTTCACAAGGCGCAGACGGCGTCCCGGCCCTTTCGGCGCTTCGCCGAGGTCCTCCCACTCCAGCTTCACGACGGGGAGGCGCACCTCGACCTCCACCTCCGCCTCGTCGGCGAATCCGTTCGCGGAGTTGATCTTGACGGGAAAGACGTGTTTCGGCTTTACGGCATTCTGCGCGTTGAGCACGAGCAGAAACTCCCGCTCTTCGCCCGGCGCGAGGTCGAACGGCTCCCCCTCCGACCCCTCGCCGACGAAACCGATGAAGAGCCCCTCCTCCTCAAGCTTGCCGGAGGTGAGCACGACCTTCATCGCCTCCTCGGCGTGGTTTCTGACCGAGATGGGGAACCGTTGGTCGTAGGTGCGCTCGATGGACGCGCCGTAGCGGCTTTTCCCGAACGCAAGCCCCTTGACCCGCGTGAGGGTCCGTACCGGCCCCTCCTCGCTGCCGCCGAGCGGCTGGAACTCGTACGCAGTTCCGGACTCCAGATCCGCCAGGAAGACGGCGTGCTCGCGGCCGCTCTCCCCCACGATCTCCGTCCACTCTTCCGTCCCCTTCGCCCTGTAGCGGACCTTCGTCGGCGAGAACTCACCGCTCGACCAGCTTACGCGGACCTGGTTGCCAGAGAGCACCGCTCCGTCCGCCGGGCGCAAGCCGAAATACTCGGAGATCGAAACGCGGCGCTCAGCGGTTGCGGACTCGCCGCGCCCGTCGACGGCCGTGAATGTGAAGAGATGCTCCTTCGCGGCGCGGGGAAGACTCTTCCACGGAACCTCGAACGTATATGGGGGCGCATACGCGGTCGGGAGCTGCGTTCCGTCGACCGAAGCGTCGATACGCGCTATGGGCGAGCCGCTGTAGCTCATCGCCCTGGCGCGTGCCGGAGCCTCCTCCTCCACACGCTGCCCCTCTCCCGGAGAATCGACTGTCAGGTGAATGCCCGTCCGCTCCCGGGGGCCGGAGACGTCGACCCAGAAGGGAAGCCGCGTCGTCGCGCCGCCCTCGCCGCGCATCAGCGCGACGGCCTTGTAGAGCCCCTCCGCGGGGTAGCGCCATGTTGTGGAGTCGCCCGGACGGAAGGAGAAATCGGTCTTTCCGTCGCCAGTCGCGTCGACCTCGATGCTGCGCGCGCGCGGTATCTGCATGTGCGCCCATGCGCTCCGGGTGAAGGTCACAAGCGTCGGCGTCACTGCGTCGGGAACCGCCTTGATCTCGTCGCCCGTTATCTGCACGTCGTCCGGACGGACCTGGACTAAGCCGGGCTGGACGGAGTAGGCGTTGTCGTTCCACTCCCGCAGTTCAAGCCGGTAGCGAGTGGGTCCGTCCGCTTCGAACTTTCCGTTGTAGGAAGCCCCCGAAAGCCCGATGTTCTTGATCTCCGCTCCCGTCCTGTCGTCGTAGAGAAACGCGCGGATCCAGATCTTCCCTGGTTTCCAAATTTTTACCCAGAACGGCCCCTGTTGCGCGATATCGAAGATGAAGACGTCCCTGTCGCCTGCGTGGTCGATGAAAAACGGGCGCGCTTCCCCCGGCGTGAGCGTGCGAACCGCGTCGGTCGCCAAGGGTACGCTCTCTTCCGGCTCGGACCGAAGCAGCACGCCCCGGAGAGAGTAGATGCCGGGGTTGGAGGCGTTGTTGTTCCACTCCCGGAGGCGGATGAAGTAGGCTCCGGGGAGAACGGGGTTCTCCCATGTGAATTCGGAGGAGGGACGTGAATATCCGACGTCGGCGAGCTGCTCGGCGTTCGCGCCGTGAAGGGCGAGCCTCGTCCAGATCCCCGGAGGCGTCGTTCCCTCCAAGCGCAGGATACCCGGATGGTCGACATCGATACGGAACCAGTCGTTGTCCCCGTTCGGGAGCAGGTTGCCGCGTATCCACTCGTTCAGTTCGAGCGGCGACGCCGTCTCCGGCGAATCGTTCCGCCCCTGGGCGTCGAGCTGATCGCACGGCTCGAAGAACGTCCCCAGAATATAGGGCGACGGGTCGGCGACGTTGTCGTTCCACTCCCTTACCTGGAGGAAGAGCGTCGTGGGGCCGGAAGCGTGCCACGAAAGCTCGCCTCGTGGGCCGCTCGCTCCGGCGTCGGTCAGCCGTCCGCCTTTCGTGTCGAAGAGCGTTATGCGCTGCCATATCGAGGGAGATCGCAACAAGAAGGCCTTGAAGACGCCCGCGCTCGGCAGCGTCGCCTGATACCAGTCCCTGTCCCCCTGGGGGAAGATCGTCCCTCCCCGAAGGGAGGCGAGCGGAAGCGGCCTGAAGATGCGGACCGAGGCCTCATCCTGCTTCGCATCGTCCATACCGTCGTCTTCGATCTCCTCGATGCGGAGCGTATAGGCGTCAAGGCTGGCGGCGTTGTTGTTCCATTCGCGGACGTCGACGAGGTACGCGCCGGGATCGAGCCTGTAGACGGCCTCCGCCGTCGCCCCCGAGCACCCGAGGTTCGCAATCTGCGTTCCGTCGGCGAGGGAGAGAAAGGCGCGTATCCAGATGCTCTCCGGCCGTTGAAGCCAGACGCGGATCTGGCCGGGCCGCTTGATCTCGAACCTGAAGTGATTCCGGTCTCCTCGCGGGAGAATATACCCTCGAACCTCCTCGCCCGTCCGGAAAGCTCGCGCCGAGGAGAGGTCCGCGTTCGGGGAATGCGGGTCGGAGGCCCAGCGGCACTGGATCGTGAAGGTCATGGGCAACGTCGCCGCCTTGTTGTTGTTCCACTCCCGCGCGCGGAGCACGTACTCACCTGCCGCAAGCGGACCGGCGTCGAAGAGCGCGCTCTCGCCGGAGAGCCCCCAGTTGCCGATCTCCGTGCCGTCCGCCGCATACAGATGAAAGCGTATCCACGGATTCTGCCCTCTGTTCGCGTCCAGTCCGACCCATGCGGGGTACGGCAGATGGAAGCGGAAAAACTTGTTCTCCCCCGCGTTTTCGATGACGAACTCGACAGGAGCGCCGGTCCGTATCCGCTGCGCCGAAGAAAAGTCAAGATTGCCCGGCTGTTCCGCGATCTTCTCCGCCGAGTTGAGCTTCACCTCAACGGACGCCGTCCGTCCGAGAAGGACGGGAACGATCATCGGTTCGTACCCCTCGGCCTCGGCCCGTACTGTCACTGCGCTCCTGCTTATCGTCATTCCGCCGTCGGCGCCCGCCCGGTTGAGCCGCCCGATCTTGAGCCCCTCGAAAAGCGCCGATCCGCTCGCGTCCGTCGCCTTTTGGGAAATCTCTCCCCGGGGCCACGCCTCTGCGAGGACGACCCGCGCGCCCGCAATCTCCTTGCCTCCGTCTCCGTTCCTGACGGTCACGGTCAGCGAAGCCGTATCGAAGAGCGGGGCAAGCGACCATGAGACCTCCGGCATGTTCGGCGCGACCTGGAGGTCGAAGGTTTTCGGCGCGCATCCGGAATGGGTCAGCTCGACTTTGTAAACGCCGGGCGGAAGCCCGGGCACGGTGAAGCCGCCGTTCCAGCCGGTCATGAACTGTACCGGCCCCTGAAGCGTGGACTTCACGCCCTTCGGAGCGAAGGAGACGCACACGCCCGGCAAGGGCTGCTCCGCGCCCTCAAGAAGCACCTTCCCCGAGACCTGGCTCCAGACGACAGGATTGAGCCGGACGCCGAGAGGACGCCGCACCCCCGCCGCCAGGTCGACGTTCCCCCGGAAGGCATCGTAATCGCGGTGTTCAACGGAGAGACGCTGTTTTCCCTCGGGGACGCCGTCGAAGACGGCCCTTCCGTCCGCGCCGGACGGGGCGTACCTGCCCCCGAGAAAGACCGTTACTCCGGAGAGGAGCGTTCCGTCCTGCGCTTTGACCTCGACCTGCACAGCACCGGGAGCTTTTCTCTCCTGCGCCCCGGCGTACGGGAGCGCGGCGAAAAAGAGAAGACAGCAAACCGACAGAAGCGTCGGGAAGCTGCGAAAGATAGTGCGGATTCTGTTCGCACACTGCATCGCGGCTCACTCTCCTTTACATCATCTGCGTACGGTACCCGCGCACGCTCTTTCCGAACCTGCCTCTTCGCGCCGGAACATCTTGAGATCGGAGGGACGACGTCCGCTTCCCCGGTACACGCTATTTTGTCAAGAACTCCTCCAGCTTGCCGATATGCTCTTCAACCTCGCTGCGCGGGTAGTACTTCCTGCTTTCACGGAACTTCTCGAGGGCCTCCGCGTACTTCCCGGCCCGCTGCAGCGTTCCTCCCTCGCGGACAAGCTCGCGGGCGCGCTCCTTCAGCTCCGTCTCCAGCGCGTCGGCGCGAGAAAGCAACTCTTTTTCCTCGTACGATTTCAGGCTTTCACGGTACTTCACGAGCGCCTCGTAGAGACGCCCCTCTTCTTCCAGCGCCTTGCCTTCGCTCCGAAGCGCCGCCGCGAGCACCCTCTCCGGGGAAGCGGCCTCCTGCCTCTCCCGGATCAGGCGCTCCACTGCGGCGATTCTACGCCGGACGAACTCCTCGTCGACCCGGGAAAGACTCTCCGCATACGCTTCGCGAGCCTCTTCCAGCCGCCCCCCGGCCTCGTGCGCCTCCCCCTGTGCAACAAGAGCCGATGCCCTCTCCCGCAGGAGTTTTTCGAGTCCGAGGACGATTTCCCTCACTGTTTCGTCGTCGTTCACCGCGAGGCTCTCACGGTACTTCGCCAGCGCCTCGCGCAGTTTTCCCTCCCGCTGCAACTCCATTCCCTCGCGGCGCAACAGGGAAGCGCGGCCTTCCTCGGCCTTGTGCTCTTCCGACGCCCGACGCCCCAAAGCCTCCACGAAGGCGGAAAGCTCCTCGTCCGGCACGTTCGCGAGGCTTTTACGGAAACGGTCCATCGCGCCTTCGCGGTCGCCCTTCGCCAGCAGGAGCGCTCCTTCGTCCCTGAGCGACAGAGCCGTTCGTACCTTCCGAATCTCCTCTTCAAGAAGCGCGTCCGAAGCGAAGACAGGGCGCTCCCTTGGCATCTGCACCGCTTCCGGAACTCCCTCTATTCCTTCTCTTTCTTCGTTCCCAACTGTCTCCCCGCTCTCCAGCTCGATAGGCGGCAAGTCGATCGGCGGCAGAATCGGCTCCCCGACGTCGGCGTGTCCCCCGATTCCCTCAAGCTTCCTGCCGGGCTGCGGCTGGGGAGGCTCGTCGAAGCGCACGGAGGCGATCATCCGATCAATGTCCGCTGCATACTCGTCGAAGAGGGCCGCATCTCCCCCGACCGCGAGGAGCAGCACCCCGTTCTCCGACGCTTCCTTCCAGACAACGCTCCGCATACGAATGAAGGGGCGCGTCTCCTTATCCTTTTCCCTGCGGCCGATCTCGTTCGTGAAGAGGATGGCATCCTTTCCTCCGACAACCTTTTCTTCCTCGTGGAAGAGCACTTCGATGCTCCCCCCGGGAGATCGTTTCAGCGGAGCGAGGACGTCCTCGTAGCGGTTCTTTTTCTCCCTCCCGGCGAGCAGCACCAGGGAACCTACCGAGGCGCCTCCGCTTGGAGATTTGCCGGTATAAAATCCGGAAGAACCTTTTTTTGAATAGGGGGACCATGAATCCGGAATTTCGATGTACAGCGAATCGATATGCTGGTACGTCCAGGTATTTTCAAGAGCGAACGTCGCCCCGGAGCAACCTCCCGCGACAGCCCAGGCGATCATGAAGACACAGAAACGGCGAACAGGAAAGAATCTCATGGCACGCACCTCCATAGCGAATAGAATCTCCCGGTCAATCGAACAGCTCTTCCAGTCCTTCAAGAGATGACGAGAGTTCCGTCTCCTTCTTCACGGCGCCGACGAAGCGGGAGAGCTCAGGGTCCTCGAAGAGCGAGAGGCTTTCTTCGAAGAAACGCGCCGCATCGCGAAGCTCGCCCCTGACAAACGCCTTCTTGCCCTCCTCCCGCAGTGCGCGCGCTTTTTCAAGACGAGAAATCCGCGCCTCGGGAAGCAGTGGCGCGGGCGGGGAGAGCGGAGCGGTACGCTCGGCGAGCGTTTTCTTCAAGAGAGCGATCCGTTGCGAAACCTCGGCGTCGAGGAAAAAGAGCAGGCTTTCTTCATAATTCCGGACCGCGTTCTCCAGCCTGCCGGCTTCTTCATGCGCAAGGCCGCGCCCCCGGAGAAGCGAGGCCGTTTCAAGACGCGAAAGATGTTGCGCGCCCCGCAATGCGGTCGGAGGCGTTTCCGGCGAGGCGAGAAGAGGACCTGGCGCCCCCGGTAGGAAGAGCAGGAGCAGAACAATGGGCAGGAAGCGCGGGAATCTCATTTTCGTCATATTCTCTCTTCCGTTCCATACAAAAAGTGTATTTTCAACTGCCGAATCTTATGTTTTCTGAATTATACCCCTCTTCACAGAGGAGTACAATGGGCGTGCGCCTCAAAACACGGAGAGCCTGTTCCACACTCCGCACCCTCTCTATGGGAGAAAAACATTGGATTCGAAAGGCGCGTATGATAGAATTTTCGGGCGGACTTCCTTCGTATAAGGCGGCCGCAAAGGAGGATAACGATCGCATGGATTTACGCAGTACACAGGGCGCCTGGCTGCTCTTTCACAACGACATGGTTCTGGTGAAGTCAAAATCACCCTTGGCGCTTCCATCCGAGGATGAGGACGCGTCGTTTACGGACAGGCTGCTCCACCGGGGAGTTCTCTCCCCTGCTCGGGGCGCTTTTTTATGGGGAGAGTATCCTGCCGACGAACCGGCGCCTTCAGGCTTCGAGCCAGTCGGCCTGCGCGAGTTGTGGGCCCTCGGCGGAGATTCGCTCTTTCACTCGGCGGGCGCCGCGTTTCAGATGATGGACTGGCGGCGGAACTGCCGCTACTGCCCCCGCTGCGCCGCGCTCATGGAACCGGCCGAGGAGGGGCGGGCCTACGCCTGTCCGCAGTGCGCGTACGTCTCCTACCCGACGCTCAGCCCGGCGGTCATCGTGGCGGTCGTGCGCGACGGCAAGCTCCTGCTCGCGCACGGAACCCGTTTTCCTTCGGGGCGCTACAGCGTGCTCGCGGGGTTCGTCGAGCCGGGGGAGAGTCTCGAAGAGACGGTCGAACGGGAGATCTTCGAGGAAGTCGGCATCAAGGTGAAGGACATCGCCTATTTCGGCAGTCAGCCGTGGCCGTTCCCCCATTCGCTGATGCTCGGCTTCACCGCGCGCTGGGCAGACGGGGAGATCGTCCCGGACGGAGTCGAGATAGGAGACGCCGACTGGTTCACGCCCGAGAATATGCCGGAGATCCCTCCATCCATCAGCATTTCGCGAAAACTCATTGACCACTGGCTCTCCGGAGGTATTTCGTAACACAATCAGGGAGGTGGAACAACGGATGATACGAGCGCTCGGAATACTGATATTCCTTGCCTTCACCCTCGCGTTGCATCCGAACGCGGAAGCCGAAGCGAAGGAGATCGAAAAGGGGCTGTCGCGCGGCAGCGTCCTGCTCTCATGGTTCAAGGATACGGAGATGGACTTTCAGCTTCTCCGCAGCCTTGGCGCCGACGCGGCGGGAGGCGGAGCGGCGGGAGAAATCCTCGTGACCGCGAAGGGGATAACGGACGGTAATCCGGCCTCATGGTCGGCGGCCTTTCTCGCGCTGGGAGAACGGCTGGAAGCGGACGGAAACGCCCGCCTTGAGCGAGGACACAAGGTCAGCGCAATGGAGAGCCTGCTGCGCTCCGCGTCGTACTACAGGGCCGCGGAATACTACGGAGACCCGTCGGCTTCAGAGACCGCGCAGACGGGAATGAAGTGCCGCGACGTTTTCCTCAAGGGGATGGCGCTCGCGTCATGGAAGACGGAGGGCGTGCTCATTCCGTTCGGCAAGGAAGACGACTTTTTACCCGGCTACTTCCTCACCCCGGCGAAGGGAAGCGGGAAGCGGAAGACGCTGATCGCGCAGAGCGGCTTCGACGGCACGGCGGAGGAGATGTACTTCGCCATCGGGAAGGCCGCGCTTGAACGGGGGTACAACGTGCTGCTCTTCGAGGGACCGGGGCAGACGGGAAAGCGGCGGTTCCACCCCGACTCATCCTTCGTCCCCGATTGCGCCCCCGCATTGAGAGCGGTTGTGGACTTCGCGCTTGCCCGCCCCGAAGTGCATCCGGGAAAGATCGCGCTCTACGGGGCCAGCTTCGGCGGTTACTTCGCCCTCTCCGGCGCGGTCGGCGAAGAACGGCTGGGCGCGGTGATCGCGAACTCGCCGCTCATCGACGCGCAGGAGCACTTCTTCGCAGGCATGGGGCCGCACTTTGTTTCCCTGTTTCAGAATCAGGATCTTACGGTGGAGGAGATACGCGCCATGCCGGAGGAGGAGCTGCCCGCAGAATACAAGTTCTCCCTGATGAGCCTCTGCGTGCGCTACGGCAAACCGTCGGTGAAGAAGACGCTCGACGTCATGCGGGACTTCCGGCTGCGCGAGGACCAGCTCCGCTCGCTGAATATGCCCGCACTGGGGCTTGTGAGCGAGGCGGAAGGCGCCGTCTCTCTGTCGCAGGCAAAACGCTTCGCGGAGCTTGCCCCGAAGGCCGCCCTCCATATCTTCACGGAGGAGAGCGGCGCGAACATCCACTGCCAGCTCGACAATATGCCCCTCTCGTGGGCGGTTGCGCTCGACTGGCTGGACGAGCAATTCCGGTAGACGCACAACAAGAATCGAACTCCGCGGCCTCCGGAGATCATGTCGGTGAAGTTCAGGATAGTCCGATGACCGTGCTCCGAGCCGACGAACATGGAGACGGCGACCACCGAGGCGGCTTATCAGACGGCTTCGGGAACATCCTCTCCGACGCATCTGCGTATAAAGAGCGCGGGCACGGCCGCAAGGTCGAGAAAGACGGCGGGAGAGAGCTCGTCTCCGCGCTCGTCGCGATGCAAAAGCACCCTGGGGCGCAGCACGCCTCGCTCTCCAGGGGCGACGACGACTCCGGAGCGTCCGTCGGAAAGGACAACCCCGGTACCAGGCGGATACATCCCGAAAGCGCCGACAAACACCCTCACCACCTCGCTGTCGAGGTGCGTTCCTATGCTGTCCATCAGCAGCGAGACGCCCTTCCTTCCGGACATGCGTCTCTTGTAGGCGCGCTCCGACGTCACCGCATCGAAGACGTCGGCCACGGCTGCAATCCTCGCCGCTATGGGGATGGACTCCCCTGAAAGCCCGTCCGGATACCCTGTTCCGTCCATCCGTTCATGATGGTTCCGCACCATTTTCAGCACGACGCTGTCCGTCACGCCCGATTTCCGCAGCGCAGCCTCCCCGACGAGCGGGTGTCTGCGTATTATCTCGTACTCTTTTTCCGAAAGAGCCCCCGGCTTGTTCAGAATTTCCTCGGAGATATACGTCTTGCCAAGGTCGTGCAACAATCCGCCCGCGGCGACGGAAACAGCCGTCATCTCCCTGTCGGGGAACATCCTGTGCGCCAGAAACGCAGAGAGCAGCCCCACGTTGATCGAATGCGAGAGCAGCAGATTGTCCTTCCTGAGCACGAATCCCAGGTGCAGCGGAATATCGGGATCCGCGGCGACGGCTTCGGCGAGCATCCTTCCTGCGCGGAGAAGCGTGAAATTTTGCAGCGTGCCCGGGGCGCCGGAAAACACCTTTTCGCAAAAGGAAGTCAAATAGTACATAGCATCCTCGTAAAGATTACGGAAGCGTTGCTCCGGGGGGCGCTTCCCGCGGGCCATGACCTCGAGAATCTCGTTCAGCGAGAGCTCCGGCCGTTCACGTACCGCAACCGAAGAAACGCCGGCGTTCAGGAGGGAAAAAGCGAATCCTCTTCGTTTGGAAGGAGAAAGCGCGGCGAAGTCGGCGTCCCTTGAGAGAAGCAGCGCGCCGTGCGGAGAGAGCACATCTTCGGCAACAACGCCGCAAAAGGTTATGAGATCCACTGCCGGAATCCGGTGTATACAGCTGTCCACCATGACCTTGCCCTCCTGTGAACGTAAGATGCGTATCAAAAGAAGATGGTTATACCCCATGCACGATGCATAGAGAGAGTCTTTCGAGTATACCATGGTGCGACTGCTCTCCCCGCGCAGCAGGCAACAGAAACAGTGCTCCTTGCGCTTCATTTCCGCGAAGCGTCGTACCCTTTTCTCATCACGAAAACTCCCATGAACAACAGGTATCCGGAAGCATTTGCGCCTTCAAAACCCTTACGAAAAAAGCGTTTTTAATAAATAAGTCTTATTTTATATATCTTTTTTATAATTATATAAATAATAGAATCGTCTTGCTTTTTGAAAATTTAGTGGTAGGATATCTTCTTATTTCATGTTTACTTTTTCGGGAGGTGCGTCGAGTGCGCGTTGCTGTTCTTGTAAAACAGGTCCCCGCGACGGAAAACGTCAAGATCGACGAGACGACGGGAACCATGATACGCGAAGGCGTGGAGGCCGAGCTGAACCCGCTCGATCTGCACGCCGTGGAGGAGGCGGTCCGGCTCAAGGAACGTTTCGAAGGGACGGAGGTCGTCGTGATCTCCATGGGGCCGCTAGGAGCGAAAAAAGCGGTGAAGGCCGCCATCGCCATGGGGTGCGACAGGGGCGTACTGCTCTCCGACAGAAAGTTCGCCGGCTCGGACACGCTGGCCACGGCGCGGACCCTCGCCGCGGGGCTCGTCCATGAGGGTGGTTTCGACCTGACACTCTCGGGCGAACGGGCGACGGACGGCGAGACCGGGCAGGTGGGCCCGGCGGTCGGGCGCATTCTGGACATGTCCGCGCTCACCTTCGTCAGCGAAGTGGAATCGGTCGGCGCGGCAAAGATCGTCGTTCGGCGGGCGGTCGAGGGGGGGCACGAACGGGTGGAGGCGCCTCTCCCCGCGATGCTCTCCGTGGTGAAAGAGATCAACGTCCCGAGGCTTTGCACCCTCGGCGGGAAGATCCGCGCGAAAAAGGCGGAGATCCCCGTCGTCGGAGCGGACGAACTGAACATTCCGCAGGAACACCTCGGCCTCGCGGGATCGCCCACGAAGGTGGTCAGGGTGTCGTACCCGCAAATCACCCGCAAGGGGAAGAAACTCTCGGCGAGCGACGACCTGGATGCGGCGCTGGACGCGATCCGCGGACTGCTCGCGGACAGAGGGGCGGTGTAGGCCATGAACGAATACAAAGGCGTCTGGACGCTCGCGGAAGTCCGCGAAGGAAAAGTGCATCCGGTATCGTTCGAACTGCTGGCGTGGGGGCGCGATCTTGCCGACGCGCTGGAAGTCCCTCTCTCGGCGACGCTGCTGGGACACAACGTGGCGGATCAGGCGGATGAGCTGATCTCACGCGGCGCGGACCAGGTCTACGTCGTCGACACGCCTGAGCTGGCGTCCTTCCTGCCGGACAGCTACACGAAGACGCTCGCCGCGCTGGTGCAACGGCACAAGCCGGAGATCTTCATCGCCTCCGCCACGTCGACGGGGCGTACCGTGATGCCCCTGCTCTACGTGGACGCGGAGACGGGGCTCACCGCCGACTGCACGGAGCTGACCATCGAGAAGGCGGAGCGCCTGCTGCTCCAGACGCGCCCCGCCATAGGGGGCAACGTCATGGCGGACATCAGGACTCCGCTCGGCCGGCCGCAAATGTGCACCGTCCGCCCCCGCTCGAAGAAACCGCTTCCCGTGGACCGTTCGCGGACCGGGAAGGTTTTCCGCGAGAGCGTGGACAAGAGAGACCTTTCCTCCGCGATGAAGCTGCTCGAATTCATCCCGGAGAAGAACGTCGGCGCGCCGCTGCAGGACGCCGAGGTGATCGTCTCCGGCGGCAAGGGGATGAAAAACGCGAAGAACTTCGCGATGCTCGAAGAGCTGGCGAGGCTCCTCGGCGGCTCCGTCGGCGCGTCGCGCACCGCGGTCGACCTGAACTGGGCCCCCTACTCCTCGCAGGTGGGCCTTTCCGGAAAGTCCGTCACGCCGAAGCTCTACATCGCCTGTGGCATTTCCGGCGCGGTGCAGCACCTCGCGGGGATGTCCGCGTCGGACACGGTTATCGCCATCAACACCGACCCCGAGGCCCCCATCTTCCGCGTGGCGGACCTCGCCATCGTGGGGGACGTCCTCGAAGTCGTCCCCGCCCTGATAGGGAGGCTGAAATCATGAGCGGCGCATTCTTCGGCAGCACGGACGCTCTGCGCGAGCGCTACAAAAAAATCACCCCCGAGATGATCGAGGAACTGAAGGCGGCGGTGGGCGCGAAGAATGTCGTCGCCGGCGACCCGGAGGCGCTGGAGAGCTACGCCTCCGACGAAGCGGGCATCATGTTCACCTCCATGCCGGACGTTGTCGTGAAGGCAGAGAACACTGAACACGTCTCCGCCGTGATGAAGTTGGCCTCCAAGTACACGATCCCCGTCACGCCGAGGGGCGCGGGAAGCGGACTCGCCGGAGCTGCGGTACCGCTGTGCGGCGGCATCGTCCTCTCGATGGAGAAGATGAACCGCATCCTCGAAATCGACCCGATCAATCGCGTGGCCGTGGTCGAACCGGGCGTGGTCACCAACGAACTCTGCAAGGCCGTCGCCGAGCACGGATTTCTCTACGCCGGCTACCCGATGAGCACCGAGACCAGCTTCATCGCGGGAAACGTGGCCACCAACGCGGGCGGCGGCAAGGTCATCCGCTACGGCAACACGCGCCGCCACATTCTTGGCCTCGAGGTCGTCGTTCCATCCGGCACCGTCCTCAACCTCGGCGGCCGCATCCGCAAGGACACGTGGGGGTACAGCCTGATGCAGCTCATCATCGGCTCGGAGGGGACGCTCGGCGTCGTCACCAAAGTCATCGTCAACCTGGAGCCAAAGCCGGGCAAGACGGTGAACCTCCTCGCCGCATTCCCCGACCTCGACTCCGCCGTGGACAGCGTGGCGAAGGTCATCCGTACCGGCATCCCGGTCATCTCCTGCGAGCTGCTGGACAAACTCTCGGTAAACATCACCACGAAGCACGTCAACACACCGCTCCCCTACCAGGACAAAGCAGACGCTTTTTTGCTCATCCAGATAGAAGGCGACTCGGAGGAGCGCCTTGAGGACGGTTACGAGAAGGTGGGAAATCTCTGCCTTCAGAACGGCGCGCTGGAGGTCTTCGTGGCGGAGAGCCGGACCGAATCCACGGCGATATGGAATATCCGCCAGAATCTGGCCGAGGCTATGCGCGCCTACGACCCGTACTGCTCGCTCAGCGGCGACATGGTGGTTCCCCTCTCCGCCGTCCCCGAGATGGTGGAGGAGATACGCAAGGCGGCGAAGGAACGCGGCATCGCGGTCGGCATCCTGGGGCACATCGCCGACGGCAACCTCCACCCGATCATCTTCAAACCGGAGTCGATGGAGCCGATGGAGTGGGCGGAGTACGCGGAAACCTTCTACGACGACCTGACCAGCGTCGCCCTCCGGCTCGGCGGCGTGGGAAGCGGCGAGCACGGCATCGGCTACGTGAAGATGCCCATCTTCCTCCACTCCAAGTCCGAGGAGGAGCTGGAGATCATGCGCGGAATCAAGCGATCCTTCGACCCGCAGGGCATCCTGAACCCGGGCAAACTGTTGGGAAACTGACGGTAACAGCGGGGGCGGTCCGCACAGGACGTCCCCTGCGCACTTATACTTTTTGTAAGCACGAGAGGAGAAGAGATCATGATCGACAAGAACAGGTTCGCTATTCTCGCAGTAGCCTTCGTCTGGTTCACCACCCACTTCGGCGGCGGCTTCGCCAGCGGCGTCCAGGTGGTACAGTTCTTCGTCTCCTACGGATGGTACGCGCTCTTCCTGCCCGTCCTCTCCATCGCCATCGTCACCGCCGTACTCTACTACGCGTGGACCTTCGCCGCGATTTACTGCACCTTCGACTACCGCGAGTGGGGAAACAAGTACTTCAAACCTTTCGAAGCGCTCTTTTCCAACGCCTACGAGGCCATGTACATACTCATCCTGCTCATCGCCTCGGCGGTGGCCTTCGCCACCGGCGGCACCGTGATGCAACAGATTCTGGGCACGCCGTACGTCGTCAATACCGTCATCGTGGCGGTCTGCATCTTCTTCCTCACCATCTTCGGCGCGGATCTCGTCAGAAAGGCCGCCTCCACGATGGCGATGATCATCATCGCCGGAATGCTGCTCATCTACGTAGGGAACCTGATCGTCAACTTCCCGAAACTGCTCGCCGTCATCCGGGAAGCGCCCGCGCCGGCGAGCTTCCTCGACGCGCTCTGGGCGTCGCTCAAATACGCGGGCTTCCAGGCATGCGCGATGGGAGCCTATATCGCCGTAGCCGACGCTCTTAAAACCCGCGAGGACGCGAAGAAGGCCTCCTTCTGGGGCTTCGTGCTCAACGCTGGAGTGCTCTGGCTTGCCACCGCAGGCATCCTGCTCCACTACCCCGCCATCCTTACCGAGAAAGTCCCCGTGCTCTACGTGGCTGCGCACGGCGGCGGCGGCGCGGTCGGCACCGCCATCGTCTCGCTGCTCATCTTCCTCGCCGTGGTCTCCACCGGCGTTAGCCTCATCTTCGGGGGCGCGCGGCGCATCGTGGGTCTGTGGGGGAAAATGAAGGGCTCGACAGTGGCCGGAGACAGAAAGGTGAACGTCGCAGCCTCTCTGATCTACGTCCTCATCACGTGGGCCATCGCGCTCTTCGGCCTCATCCCGCTGATCGCCAAGGGGTACGGCTACCTCGGAGTCCTCTCCTTCCCGCTGCTCATCGTCCCGGTGCTGCTTATCGGCGTCCTGCGCTCCGGAAAGTGGGGAAAAGAGTTGTAGAGAGTCGAAATTCAGTTTCACCCATGCGCAACATACAGGGTGGGGGGGTATATTCCCTTCCACCCTGTTCTTGTGATAGAATAACAGCAGAAACCATTTCGGAGGTGAATACGCTATGGAAAGAAGAGGAATAACCACAATGAAAGGGAACCCGATGACGCTCGTCGGCCCCGGCCTGCAACCGGGAGACAAAGCGCCGAATTTCCTTGTGCTCGACCAGACGATGGCCCCGAAGACGCTGAAGGACTTCGCGGGGAAATTCAAGGTCATCTCGGTGACCCCCTCGCTGGATACCCCCGTGTGCGACCTCCAGATTCACTGGTTCAACGAGGACGCATCGAAGCAACCGCAGGACGTGGCGATGCTCAACATTTCGATGGACCTTCCATTCGCCATCAAGCGCTTCTGCGCCACCGGCGGCATAGAGAACGCAGTCGCCCTCTCGGACCACAGAGACGCCTCCTTCGGAACCAACTGGGGCGTCCTGATGAAGGAGCTTCGTCTCCTCGCCCGCTCCATCTTCATCGTGGACAAGGAGGACGTCGTCCGCTACGTCCAGATCGTTCCCGAACAGACCGCGGAGCCGGACTACGAAGCCGCCCTGGCCGCGCTGAAAGAGCTTATGTAGGAAGCACGAGGAGCCCGGAGAGATCCGGGCTCCTCGCTTTTTTCGTGCAGGAAGGCATTCATTCCCGGCGCAGTCTTCCCTCGCGAATTTCGGCGAGCTGTTCCGGAGTAAAACCGGTGTACAGAAGAATTTTATCCTCGGGCTCTCCGTTCCCGAGCATAGCCAAGGCTACCGAAATGCCTTTCTCCAACTGCCCTTCCTCCCGGCCTTCCTCGCGCCCTTGTTTTTTGTATCTTCGTATCTCCTTCTCCAGATAGGTCAGCATTCCCTCGGCCCCCTTCTGTTCAAAGTATTCCTCCGGAGCGCTTTCGATTTCCACGCCCTCTTTTTTCGCCAATATCCTTAAATACCCCCCAAGATGCTTCGCCAACAGAATTTTTTCCTCTTCCGGAAAGACGAGCAAGAGATTTCGGATTCGTTCGGAAACCTCGAAAAAGTCCTCGCTCTTGAACGGCTGCGCCAAATACATCAAGCTGCTCAAAGCATCGGGCTTCGCCAAAAGCTCCTCCGAATCCTCGTCCCGCAATGAAATCAGGCGATACTCGAACTCCGGAACATACCCCCGGAAAGAGTCCGCTCCCCGCACCTTTTCTTTGAAGCGCTTCGCAGCCGTCCATGCATCCTCGCCCTCGTAGAAAACCACAGGAACGATCGGCGGCAAGAGAAAACTTTTTCGTCTCGCCAACTCGCCCGCGTCTTCGATACAGCGCGCCCACAACTGCACCATATACGACAGCAAGCGATACGGCATCAGAAAATCCACTCTCGACTGATGCTCGATCAGGATGTAGACATACGCCTCAAGAGAGCCCTTACGTATCCTGTACACCACGTCGGAGCGCTTCTCCCTCAGATCCGGCGGAATAAAAGAGATGTTCTCCAGCACAACATCTTCGGGTGAAAATCCCTTGGATTCGATCAGAGCGTCGACAATGAACGGCATGTCCCGCCTCAAAAAGCGACGAAGAAAGCGAAGAAAAAGCTCCTTGTCGCCGAGCATCCTCCGGAACGCGTTGTCCTTTTCCGCCATCGGATTCCCCTTCCGAGCCAAAGATTTTTGATTATTATAGCATGCTCATCGAACGGCGACTTCGGCGGATGTCCTGCAGGGAGGGGGTATGCGCAAGGCGCAGCGTGATTCCTTCGGCGTTCTCCCCGGCAAAGTGCCTCCGGGCCTCCTCAAGCATCCGTTCTCTGCCGTCCGCGGCGACGACGGAACAGGCGAGCGACGCCATGAAGAGCGAATCCCTGCCGCTGCCGCAGCCGATTTCGAGCCCCCTCCCCCGGAACGGGAAGCGCCCGCCGGAGAAGCGCATGCAGTTGCGACACGTCCGCTCCGTCGTACGCGCGCGAGAAACGTTCGGCGTTATCGTCGGAGCAACCGAGGGCTTGCGAGTCCATGAGAGTTAAGACTCTCACGCTACTCGCCTATGCTATACAACTCGAGAGGAAGATATTGTTGGTATCTTAAAAAGTCTTGGTCGGAGGTAAAAATCTTCCAAGCGCTTTTAAACGCAACCGAACATATTAAAAAGTCGATATGAGAGCCCTGAACACCGTTTCGCCGACAATCATTCGAAAATTTTGCAGCCAATTCATAATCCGCAGTCTCAATGCTTTCGTCCGGGAAGGCGGTCAATGCATCTTTCAGACGCTCGTATTTCGCCGGATCGGAAATTCCCGATAACAGCTCTTGCCGAATCGGGCCTATCATCACAACCTGCAAATCCGCGACGAGTCGACGCAACTCGTTCAGTATCACAGATTCATTCTCCGAGAGAGCCTTTCTTCTAAAAGCGACAGACCATATCGACGTATCAACGAGAACCTTCATGCGCGATTTCTTTCTTTTTTGTAATCGTACGACACATCGTAGTCAATGGTCCCGAACAGGGAAATCAACTCTTCAGCTCGGCGTTTCCGCACAAACTCACGAAGCGCAAGGTCGACCGTCTCTTTTTTCGTCTTCATTCCTCCCGCGCGCAACGCTGTATCCAACAGTCTTTCATCGACATCAACGCTCTCATGCATTGAAAACACCTCCCCATCTTCCAATCTCCCCTTATTCCATCGGCTTTCGGGAAAAAATTTCGTTACAGAGGAACTTCGCCCCAAACAGCTCCTTGTCTCCATTCATTTCTTGGGACATATTATTCTACATGAGGGCCCCTCATACAAACAAAGGAAAATTTTTGATTATTATAACATGATACCCCATGCGAAGAACTTTATACGCTCATCTGGGCGGCATTACCGCCCAAACGACTAACCGGACGCTTCTGCAATCCTTCTGCTCAAACGATTCTTGACCATCACGAGCGTTGTCGCGCTCTTCTTCTTTTTCAGTGCGTCGGCTTCGCGGCAGCATACATCCAGAAGCGCTCGACAGAGCGTCGGCGGGACCTGCAAAGTCGCCTTAGAACCGGAAGATGGAACGGGAAAATTCCAGAGAGACTCTTCCAGAGTCGACCGTAGCATCTCGACGGGAATATTCATCACGTACATACTCTCCTTCTCCTCGCAACATGCCTCCAGATACTCGATCACGGAACGGAACGGTGCGTCGTCGTCGAAATCCAGAGTGCGCACGGAATCAAGCATCGAGAGCGAGAGCTGCAGCTCCAACAAATTCTCCGCCCATGCCGCGTTTCTGTTGATTCGTTCCGTTCTTTGCACAACATCGGTCCGGGCGAAAAGAACGCTCTCCTCCGCGGCCTTGGCCTGTCTCGCCAGCTCTTCCTCGAACGCCGCGGACTCCTCGGAAGAAAAAGGTTCGGAAGCGACACTCTCGCCGATATCCTCGCACACATCGTCAAGCCCCGCCACCAGAACGCCGTTCTCCGCCCCGCGCACCGCGAGCGCGCACACCGTTCTATGAGGCAGGGCGCAGGACACTGTGCGTACGCATCCTGTATCGGGCCTGGCTGCAACGACATGCTCCAAAAGCGCGTCGAACACTCCGTCCCCCCACGAGGCGAAGTGCAACGTCCCCTCCGCGCTCTCGACGCCCCGGTCGTAGAGTTCCCTGTCGGCGGTAAGAGACGTTCCGTCCGGTATCCCGGGAACACCGGAAAGTTTGAGAACGGAATCTCCGTATTCGGCAATCGTCGCACACCCCAGCGCCCGAAGATACTCGGACGTCAGAAGCGTTTTCCACCCCCTTTCCAGCGTCGCGGGGCGCACTTCGCTCTTCGCTCTTTCGGAGAGACGGGTATAGACGTCGTACTGTTCGTCCGGGGACATCTCCATTCCGGCGATGCGGCGCTTCTGCCGTTCAAGCCGATCGCGGGCCTCTCGCTCCAGCTCGGCCTCGGTCAGCTCGCCGGACGCAAACCTCTCGAACTCGTCCGGCTGCACAGGCAGCAGTGAAAAGTCGAGCGATCCCATGATAGGTTCATGGCTCCATGCAGGCGCTGCAGAAGCCGCTCATAGATCGCCTCCTCCACCGACCCCAGAACGCACATGTTCAACACATGGATTTCATCGTGCTTCTGGCCGATCCGGTCGATCCTTCCTATCCGCTGCTCCACCTTCATGGGATTCCACGGAAGATCGAAGTTGATCAGCAGATCCGCCGTCTGGAGATTCAGCCCCTCCGCGGCCGCGTCGGTACACAGCAGAAGGTCGATCTCGCCGCGCACAAAGCGTCGCTTCACGCCCTCTCTGTCCGTCCCCTTCATCCGTCCGCTTCCGGAGTCGAAGTACTCGCATCGCTTGCCGCTGTAGACGCCTATGCGCAGCGCGGCCTCGCGGGAACGAAGATGCCGGAGGATATCGGTCAAAGTATCCATATAGCGCGTGAAGAGCACAGTCTGCCGAAGGCGGTCACCTTCCCGCCGCTTTTCAAGAGTACGCAGAAGGATCAGGATTTTCGACGGCGTCTCCGTCAGCTTCTTCAGACGGCCGAGCATCTCCAGCAGCCTCCCGCGCTCCCACTCCAGATCGTCCGCGCTTCTGTTTTTCAAGAAACGCTCCAGCGCATCCTGGTCGGAGAAGCTCTCCACATCGTCGTCCTGCTCCTCCGAATCGTACTCATCCGGCGGCGTACTCGCGGCGCTTTGCGCCAGCGTCGCCTCGACTTTTTCCAGGCGCCGCCGCAAAGACTCCGCCAGGGCGAAAAACGAAGAGGCGAAACGCTGCCGCAGAAAGCTCAGATAGAAGCCCAGGCTGACTCTGTCGCTTCCCTTTTTTTTGCCGTCCAGAAGGCGTTTCAGGTCGGCGCAGTAGCGCTGAAGATCGTCGTACACTTCTTTTTCGCGCTCCGAGAACGCGATCTCCGGAGGCGGCAGCAGAACACGCCGCGCAAGATTCGCCTTCAATTCTCCCTTCTCACGGTAGTGCGCCAGCAGTTTTCGCGTGTGGCGCAGCATCACCCTTGAGAGCGGGGCCATGGCGAAGAGGAGACGGCGAAGATAGTCAAAATCGTTGGTGCGGGGGGCTCTGTTTCTGGAAAGCCAATCCTCGACGCACCGTTTCAGCCGTCCGGAGAGCATCCCCTCCTCAAGCGTTCTCCAGTACATCGGATCTTCGACCTGCACGCGCTTCAGAACGCCCTGCAAGAAACTCCACTCACTCTCGTTCGGCGTGTAGTCGCCGCAGAACGCCCCCAACAGATCGTAGTACCCCCGCACCAGCGAAGGGGACGCGTCGAAGGCCCCTGTTCTGCCGAAGAGCCGGAAGAGGTCGTACGCTTCGATCCAGTCGAGCTGCACGGGAGTCGCCGTGGCCAGCCAGAGCGAGCGTGTCTTTTTCAGGAGCAGGTCGCGAAGTGTATTGTAGAGCGTGTTGTACTCGGGAGTCGTTCTGCATCCGTCCTCGGCGGAGGGGTTGCTTCTGCGCGCGGCATGCGCCTCGTCCATCAGGACGACGTCGAAGGGGAGCGTCCGTTCGATGTCGCGCCGACGCTCCGGACGCACCAGCAGCCCCGTGGAAACGATGCACAGATCCGGCTCGAAAAGGCTTGCGGAGCGAACGTTCGAGAATTCGGGGTACAGCGCTTCGTGCCTGATCACCGGCGTCGCCGAGGCAACCAGCTTGAAAGGAAGAAAAAACTTCTCCGCCATCTCGCGGAGCCACTGACGCCCCAGCCCTGCGGGAGGAGCGATCAGAATCCGCTTGACCGCGCCGGAGAGCAGCAGCGAGCGGAACGCCAACCCCGCCTCGATCGTCTTCCCCAAGCCGACCTCGTCGCAGAGCAAAAAGCCCGAAGGGTAGCTCTCAACAAGCCGACGGGCCACAACTCTTTGATGCGGCCACGGCTCCACGGGGGCGGACTCCATCCCGAGCCACAAGCCTCCCGGCATGCGGGGAGCGAGCTGAAGCGTTTTGAAAGCCAGCCACTCCCGAAAGGAAGGCGCCTTTTGCGCAGCGTGCGCCGGGACCTGCTGCGTGCGAAGCTGCGACGACTCGCCGAAGCGCACCAGTTTCAGGCGTACCGCTTCCGGGAGTGTGAAAATGCGCAGATGCGGATTCTTGTCCTCCCACAGAAGATCGAAATCGCTCTTCGCCCGCGCGACGCGCTTCGGAGAGGGCCCCTCCCACCATCCTGCGTCCACCGAGATATTCTCCGCATTCAGCACAAGCGCCGTCCGCGACTCGTTCAAGGACCCCGAAGCCAGCAGCGCGTCGCCAAAGGCGTCCTCGAAGATCGCCCATTTTTCGTGGACGTAGCCGTCGGCCATGGAATCGAAGGGGAGCCCTTTTCCCGTTCCGGCGTGCACCCGGACCGCGACGCGCACCTCCAGCACGCCCCGCGCGACCATCCAGCCAAGAAGCTCCACGCCGCGCCGGACCTCCGCGGGCCAGGCGTGTTCTTCGAGGCGTTCCTCCAAAAGACGTGAAAGACGTTCTTCCTCTCCGGCGAGTACGGCGGCGACGTCCTCCGGGGCAATGTCCGCCCCCGCGATCAGACGCATCCGTCCGCCCGACGCGGTGAAGGCGGAAAAGCCTTGCGAGGCGGCCGCCAGCGAGGAGGAGGTGAAGTACCCCGCCACCCGGCGATACTCCACGGAGCGCTCCAGAGCGGGAACGTAGAAGTCGCGGAGGATGTCCACCGCGCGGCCGTCCTGCGTCTGCGCCGAGGTGCGGTACTCGAACTCCCACGGATAACCTTTCAGCCCGCTTTTTCCCTCCGGCACGGCGCGTCCCCTACCTTTCGACGAACGCGAAGAGCAGCGCCTCCGCTTCTTTTTTCAGCCCGTCCTCCGCAACCTCCGCGGCCCATATCCGCAGGAGCGCGAGCAGCGACGAACGTTTCTCGCGCGCGTGCCGCTCGGCGAAGCCGCGGGCGGCCACCTCGCCGCCTTCCCGGAAGGCCCGGAGAAGACCGTGCAGCAGATCCCACTCCGTCTGCGGGGCCTCCATGCGCCGGGGGGCGCGCTCTTCAGGAAGCGCGAGGCGCAGCATGCTCCCCGAGCGGAGCAGCGGCGCGTCGAAACCTTCATCCTCGGCGCGGGCGCCTGCCGCGCGGGCGCTTCGAAGCGTGTTCACTCCGACGAACCGTCCGTTGGCCAGGTAGCCTCCCGTTTTGCTCTCCAGCGAGATGTTCAGCGAGCGGGAGAGGTTCAGCCCCTCGTCGTAGGAGAACTTGTTCAGGCCGAAGACGGCGAAGAGGAGCGCGGCCATCGCCGCCTCGGGTGCAAGCTCCGAAAGGAGCGAGCCGCTTCCCGCGATGCGCTGCATCTGCGCCTCCGCAACAACGCGCGAGGCCTCCAGCATCGCCCTGCGCGGCCCGACCGGCTCGTCGCCGTCGAGAACGGGCCAGCGGCTTGAGAGCACCTGCAACGCGCGCCCGTAGCATGAGACCATCTCGTCCACCGGATTGAGCTTCAGGCGGACAAAATCGCGAAGCCCCTCCTCCACTGCGGAGCGGACGGCGTGCTGCACGCCGGAGCCGCCGAAACCGGTCCAGGAGGAGGGGAGCCGGTTTTCTTCCTCGGGTCCTTTGCGGCATGAGATGAAGATGGAGCTGATCGCCGAAGCGTTTCCTTTTGTGTGAAACCCCTGCTCAGTCTCCGATTCCACAGGGACTGTTGAAGTAATGAGCCACCCCTTTTCGATAAGCGCCTGCGTCAACGTTTCCCATGCGTCCTGACTCTTGTGCGTGAACATCATCGTCAGAATGCCGTCGTCCTTCAGCACCCTCCTGGCTTCGGCGAAGATCTCCGCCATCATCCGTTCGTAAGCCATCTTTGCCTCGCTCACGCTTCCGTCGCGGTCCGGGTTGGCCACCGCCTCATCCACCTTGTTCGTCAGCCTGCGGACGAACGGATCGGGGTAGAGATCGCCGAGCGTCCGCTTCTGCCAGACGTAGAAGTAGTCGGAGAGTTCCGCATACTGCACGTTGTTGTAGTAGGGCGGATCGAAGCAGATCACGTCCACGCTCCGGTCGGCCACCGACGGCATGGACGCCGCCGTGCCGTGCAGCAGCGTCAGCGGCGGATTCCCGCCGGTCGCCTTGCGCACCGGTTCGAGCAGTTCGGCGATCCCCTTGTAGGCGTCCAGAATCTGCGAGAGCCCCCACGCCGCGCCCGAGTTCGGGCCGCAAAAGATCATCTCGCCGAAGGTCCACTTCAGCGAGAAGTCGTGCCGGCCGAAGGTACCCTTGACAATGCCCCTTGTATACTCCCACCGTGTCCTGGCGGCTGTTGTAATCCACTCCCTTGTCGATGGCGAACTGGAGGTAGGTGACCACCGCCCTCCCCTTCTCCTGCCCCAGCTTCTGCAGAATCTCCGGCTTCAGGCGGTTCAGCTCCTCGACGAGGAAGAGATGCCCGAGGAGCTGACGAGGCGTGAATAGATCGCACCAGCGCGGCATACCGTAGATGACCGGGCGCATATCATTCCCCTGCGGAAAGTTTTCGGTCGGGATCAGGCGCATGTCCTCCCAGCGGTCCCAGTTTTCGGCGAGCATCTGCTCCGCCGCGTCGAGCGCGGCGAGGTCCTGCTCGTTGGGCGGGCGGAAGAAACGGATCTTCTCCGTCTTGATCTCTCCGGCGCGCTCCCCGCTCTTGTAGTACTGCACGCGCCCCTCCCTGTCCAGCTTCGGCTGAAAGCGCACCGCCGCCACGGCGTAGAGGCGGTCGCGCCAACGCCCGTGTTCGGACTCGCCCCTCGCCTGCCGCTTGATCTCCTCGGCCTCGATTCCCCTGACCGCAGTGAACACATGTTCCTTTGCCGCCGCTCACGGTGGAGCGGTCGGGATCCTCGCCGAACGGCCCCTTGCCCTTCTTGACCCTGTAGGTCCGGAAGGAGACCGTGCCGTTGCGCTTCTTTCCGTCCGGGATCACCGCCGCACCCCACGGATCGCCGTCTCCCTTCGACAGCCAGCAGGTATTCAACAGCGGCGCCTCGCCCCCGCAGTGAGGGCATGTCACCTGCCGGGCGTAGAGCAATCCGATCTGATCGAACTCCGGCCCCATAAACCGAGAAACGATTTCCGGACACGCTTTGCAATGCATTTCAAGATGTGCGATTTCTTCTGGAGGTAGTGGAGAAAAGAGCGTTATCGGCGACATAGATAACGCGACTTTTTCAATAAGCTTTTCTCCCCAAAATTCAATATCATCTATTAGTCGAGAGCCGTATTGCGCAGGGTAACGTAAAGTAGCCTCGAGAATCACAGAGGCAACCGGATTAAGTTCATTCGCTACGGTAGCGCAGCCCAAACGTAGGGATTCAAAAGGTATCGAGCCTCCTCCGGCTGTCACATCAAGCACTCTTTTCTGCTCAAAGAACGAGCGAGGAACGCCAGTGAACGCTCTCGCATACCCGTAGAGGTCTTCGGCATCCCATTTTATAGGATCACCAAGCATCTCCCCCACTTTCGGGCTTTTTGCAAACGCGATGCGCTCCTTCACATGCGCAGGGTCGGCAGGAGTCAGCACAACTTCCAACTCGTCATGCATCCTGGGTTTCGAGAGCGGAGCGGTCTCCCGCTCCCATCGCAGAAGCACCGGATCGGATTCAAGAGCAGGGTCGGCTTTCAGTTTTTCTATCTGCGCGCGGCATCGCTCTCTCCGCTCGTTCTCCTTGTCGAAGGCCCGTTCCGCCCGCGCGTCGAAGATGATCGTCTCTCTTCCATCGACTCCATCTTCGTTCCGTATCAGCGAGAGATTCGTTCCGGCAAGCACCCATTCTCCCTCTTGGAATCGCACGACGCGCTTTTCAATCCCCAGCTCCTTCAAAAACCAGTCCGTATCTGTGCCGGCGGGGAGAATGGAGCCGAGCACGGCGGCGCGGCTGGGGGTGAGAGGACGCCGCGCCCACCAGACGTGGAGATAATAGAGCGGCGGAAGCGCAAGAACTGGCTCCCCGCTCGCGCTGCGTCTCCGCGCCCACCTGATGGCAGGGGAACCCCGCCTCTATCAGTCTTTTGTCGTCGTTTGCGTTCGTCATTGGGGCTCCTCTCAGTTGCGGCGAAGTTTTTCGAGCATCGGGAGAATCGCTCGGTCGCCCGACTCCCCCGCGAGCAGCACGCGAAAGCCCGCCTTGGCCCATCGCCCCTCGTCCGGACCGAAGTCGGCGATGCGCGAGTGCCAGTAGGCGGCCTCCTCGCGGGTGAAGCGCTCTATTCTGCGCGCCATCAACTCCACCCTGTCGAGCTGCTTCACGCGCTGCGCGAGGGCAAAGAGCAGCGCGAGCTTGCTCCCTGCCTCGTCGTCGAGCGGGAGGTTCCCCCGGTACGCGACCGTCGCCCCTTCG
The DNA here is from genome assembly GCA_963668335.2 of Aminobacteriaceae bacterium. Lineage (GTDB taxonomy): Bacteria > Synergistota > Synergistia > Synergistales > Aminobacteriaceae > JAAYLU01. The sequence goes on from CAXXRY010000035.1 coordinate 44,152, forward strand.
AAGCGCCGCTGCAGCTCAAGCGGTATGCCATCTTCGTTGCGCACCGCTTCAACAATGCTCCGCAGAACCGGAACAACGCGCCGAAGCGACTCTCCGTACAACGCCCCTCTTTCGACGAGCACAAAGCTCTTCGCATCCCCCGGAGATGCATCCGCGCCGCGCCGCTCTTTTACGATGAAGAGCGGCGCAGGCTTGCCCTTGTGTTCGGTGACGCGCAGAATCCACGCGGACCTGCGAGCGTAGGGCGCCACAATCTCCTTGTGGTGCGTTTCAAGATCGAACCCGGTCGATCGCACTCTTTTCGTCATTGATATCGGGCCTGCTTTCTTCTCTCGTTGATCTCCCGTATCAGGGGGCAGCTTTCATCGGGCGCGTCTATTTCAAGCAGTACCTCGCTCTCGGATGAGGGGGCGAGTTTGTCTGCCAGAATCTCCAGCATCTCGGTCATGTGCCCGATCGACGCGGGGCCGATATTCTGAAGCGTAATATCCGTCCGAGCGCCTCCGGGGAGTTCGAACCCGAAAAGATCGAGTCGTCCGATCACTGTGGAGGCCCCTTTCCGGTAGAGCGAACCCAGCTTACCGAGCAGCCCCGGAACCACGGAGATTCCTTCCGATCCGCTCAGCTCCAGTTTTTTCGCACCCTCACGGAACCATCCTCTTCGCACAGCTTCGCCTTTGGTGATCACCACAACGTTGTCCAGCGCGCCCGTTCCAACTGCGACGCTTCCCGAGACGAGCTTTTCGGGCCGCTGCTCCTGCTCGGGTTCGCCTTCGTAGAAGAATGCTTTGTCCTGACGAACAAGGTCCACCAGAGTTTCTTTCGCGTGTTCGCGCTCGGCGTCGCCGTTTGTTTGCCCGACTTCGTGCAGCACGGAGGCGACGCGGGCCGCCGGAAAGGTTTGGAGCGTCTCGCTCACAAGATCGCGCAGCTCTTTCGGGGTCAGGCGGGAACCGCCTCCCCACCCCCGCTTCTTCGCTCCTTCGGGGGTCACCAGAGTCCACCTGTCGTCGAGCGACGCATCCAAAGGAATGGTGTTCTTCTTGTCGAAGAAGCGGTCGGGCCGTCCGCTCTGCTCGTCCATATCCGCTGCAACGCACCATACGCCCTGTTTGACTCCTTCGGAGACAATGCGCGGCAACAAGTCCAAGGATTCCAGCGCGGGCCATTGACGCCGGGCGAGAAAGCCTGTCCGCACCCGCTCCATCGAGAGGTAATCAGTAGTGTCGAAAAAGAGTCCGCGAAGGCCGGAGAGGGTCTCGCGCGTGATGTTTTCCTCCGTGATCAGCTTGCCCGCATCCCGAAGCGCCACCCGTATCTGCGTCCGCATCGCCTCGCCGCCCTCGCCTCCGGCGGTGCGGACCTCTCCGACGGCGAAGACCGGGTCCCCCCAAGGGTAGACAAGGTATTTGCACAGACGGCTGACGCGGGTTTCAAGAGCTTTTTCGCGCTCCTTCAACTTGGCGCCGAAATCGTGTTCCTTGAGGTGCGCATGGGTGATGGCATGGTCCTGGGGAGCGTCCATGAGTTTTTTCATTGCGAGGACGGAGCGCGCGGCATCGAAAAGATCCTGGAGGAGCGCCTGCCTGCTCTGTTCCCGAGCGTCGAAGAGCAGGGGTTCTTTGGAAGGCGTTGCGATGGCGACGGTCTCGGGGACCAGCAGAAAGACTCTGTTCTGGTAGATACGCGGCACGTTGTGCTGCAGTTCCGTGATGAACTTCGCGGGATCGATTCTTTCCTGCCTCAAAGAGACGACTCCCAGCATCGGACGGTCTTCCGCGTCGGGTAGGTGCTGCGGCTCGGCGATATCGGTCCTGACGGCGAACCCCTGGCGGAGTTCGGAGACCACCTTGCGCAGCTTCACTTCGAGTTCGGTGTACAGTTGCTCCGTCGTGAGAGACTGCCGAATTCTGGAGAGCGGGACGTTGATCGAAGGCGAGGTGTTGGCGAAGTAGCGCCCGCGGTCGAAGTGAAGGTAGTAGGCCTTTTCCGAGATACTTTTGAGCGCCTCCTGCACCTGCGCGGGAGTGAGTTCCGGGGCGCGCGACGGCGAGTATGGCGTCCGTCTCGGCGATGCCGAAGACGAGACTCGCCAGCCCTTCCGCCTGTCCTGCCAGGCTGTGCAGCAGCACGGTCTTCCACGTGTCCGCATGGTAGGGGACGCCCTCCGGGTGGGGATTGTCCCTATCGGCCGTTTCGGCATTGGAGCGTCCGCCTGCGAGCGCGGCCGTGTCCGCAGTGCCTATGTCGGCGTTGACGACGGAGAGCAGAGCGCCGTTGTCCGTCCTGCCGAAAAGTTCGTCCACCGTGCGCGAATCCTGAAAGTCCAGATGGCACGCATGAATCGTGGACGGGTCTCTCTTCTTGAGCCAGAGCGTACGGACGGCGAGCGCCAGAATGCGAAGGACGCCTCTCGTCTTCTGGAAGGTCGGCGCGGTGGAGAGTTTTTTGTTCAGCAGCTCGACAAGCGTCGGGTGGAACGGGTACGAGACTGTCATCTCCTCGACGTATTCCTCAAGCCTGAATCCCGGCGGAAGGAGAGAGGCGTTCCGCTGGTAGAGCATTCTGTACTCTTCGGCGCTTCCGCGCGCCTCGGAGCGATCGATGGATTCGAAAAGACGCTTCGCGAGCACCGCGGAGAGGTCTTTGGCCTGCACGGGGATCACCACAGTCTCGTCGCGGGCGAGCACCGCGGAGATGCCCTGCATGGCCCCCTCCTGAACGAGGACGGCGTCCTCGCCCTGTATCGCTCGTCCGGAGATGGTGGTCAGAATCTCCGCGAGTTTGGAGGTTTCCGCCGAGAAAGCGTCCTTTACGCTCGCGAGCGAAACGACAATGGCGATACGCGGATTTCTTCGCGCGTGGTCGAAAAGCGACATGAAGAAAGATCCCAGCATCTCGCGGGCGTTCGGGTAGGCGACGGCCCAGCGGGCTGCGTAGTGCGCAAGTTCGTCGATGAGAATCAGCGTTTTGCGTCCTTCGAAGACCTTCTGAAAGTACTCTTCGTCGGGGGAGTCGAGGCGCTCCAGATAACGGGACACGTCGGCCTCCAAAGAGGCTCCTCCGATCTGACGGGCGAATTCCGCCCACAGCGGGTACGGCTTCAACTCCGCTCCGGCGGCAACCTGAACAGGTATCTGCTCACCGGCGATGGCAACCACCGAGATCTCTCCGGGTTCGGGGAGCAATTCCACGGGGAGAAAGTCGGCAACTGCCGCGGCGATCTGTCGACCTCTTTGGGCGATATGCAGACAGGCTATCATGGTGTGCGTCTTGCCTCCGCCGAATCCGGTCTCAAGCCTTTTCAGAAGAGGCGCCGTGGTGTCGCCACGCAGACGGGAGAAGACGTCCCGAAGAACCAGCTTCATGTTCTCAGTGGCGTAGGTTCCCTCGTTGAAGAAGGTTTCGGCGTCGGTGTAGACCGTCCTGGAAGAGCCGCCTTCGGCGCGGTAGGAGTCGCGAACCTCTCCGAGAGACGCCGTGAAGACATTCAGATTGATATTTCCCGAGAGAAGGTCTTTTCTCGGTACGCATCCGTTCAGTATTCCCATTCTTTTTACCTCCCTGCGGCACATATGCTGAAGACGGCGACAGGCGCTTGTTCTGCGCCAAGGACCGTACACGAGGGGCGAAGTGCTTGCTTTTCTCGATCCCGTACATTTCATATACTACACCAGCAGGAGGAATTTCGAAACAGCTTCGAGAAAAAATCAGGGACTTTAAGAATGGTATCTTCATTGCTTATCATGTACTTCTGAGAAACGCCGCTTCTTTCTTCTCTTCAACACCGCCCCCAACCCCGCCGCCCAGGTACTCCTTCACCGTGAAGTCCGCCTTCCGGCACTCCTGGACGAAGCGGGTCGTCCAGTCGCCCGCGAGGCGCTGGAGGGCGTGGCGTTCTCTGCGGACGCAGCGGTTCTGCAGGGGGTGGGAGGCGAACTCGGTGACGGCGTTGAAGAGGGCGTAGGCGTTCTCGCCGAACTCTCGGCACGCGCGATCACAAAGCTCTTCGGCGTGCTGTTTCAGCGCCTCCCACTCCGCGAGCAGCGGCGCGTTCCCCTCCTTCGCTTCGGGTGCGCGGAGCAGCAGGACTTTCTGGAAGAGCGGAAGGATATCGGCGCGGGGAACCCCGCACGCGCGCAGAGTCTCCAAGGATTCGAGGAGGCTGTTTTTGAGTTCTTTAAGCGAATCCCCCGCCACGAGGAATGTGACCTCTTCCTTTATCTCCTTGCGGGAGTGGGGGTAGCTGAAGCGGATGACCGAACGGGGGAGGATCAGGCCGTTGCTGCACACCTTGCGGAAGTAGCCGACGTTGAAGGAGAGGGCCCGTTGCCCGTTGTAGCTGTTGGCAACGCGAACGAAGGGGCCGAACACGTCCTTGGCGCCCCCCTTGGGAAAAAAGGAGAAATCCAATGCGGTGCGCGCGTGTTTGAGGTCGATGTAGCAGTGACCTCCGCTCTCCGGAGCGTCCACTTTGTGCAATTCCCACTCGTCGGGCTTCGTATGGGGAAAGACTGTGGCGGCGCACCTGTATGCCCAGTCAAGGGCCTGCCGGTTGTCCACCAGGCGATAGTCGCGCCCGACCACGCCGACCACGCGGTTCGTCCGCGTGTTGACGATGGCCTTCTTATCGGGCACCGCAAGGGGCTTCGTCGCCCCTTTCCCCCCGATATCCGCGAACAAGGGAACTTTTTTCACGGGAAACAGCACATCTTCAAGAGCCGCCAAACGGGACACGGTCTTCCCTCCTCGCTTCAAGGCGTATTCCGCCTTCTACGAAAGGAGGAGCGAATCAGTCGATCCGCCCCTCCTCGATGAACTTCTCTATCAGTGCGCGCACAACGGAGTTCGCCGAATACATCGCGCCCGGACGCTCCTCGTTCAAAGTCTCCACCGCCCTGTACAGGTCGCGTTTCATCTTCTCGGGAAGACGAATCAAAAGAGTGGTGCTGTCCTTGGCGTACTGATTCGGCATGGCGCTTCCCCCCTCTATTCGAGGGCGCGGACAATCTCCACGAGGTCTCCGTACCCTCGGATCGAGTCGGCGATGAACGAGACGATCCGGTCCGACCAGCCGTAACAGTAAAAAGTGTTTGCATCTTCGGGCGGAACCATGGCGAACTGGTACGGAGAGACGTTGACCACGAAAACCCGGGCCTCGGGGTTGACCTTCCTGCGGTACTTTTTAAGGACGTTGAAAAACGGGGAGCCCGTGTTCTGCTGCTCGTCGGTGACGATAACGATGGTATCGCAGAAAACGCGGGAAGCGATCATCTCGCGTACTGAAACGCCGGTATCGGTGCCTCCGTAGGATTCGATCCGCGATGCGGCGGCGAGGATGGACTCTCCGGGCCGCGTTGCGAAGGGGATGGATTCGGTGTTGAAGAGGCGGACGAACGCGTCGCCTTCCGACTTCCGCAGTATGGAGAGCGCGAGCAGCGCCCCGGCTTGCAGCATCTGCCCGCTCATGGAGCAGGAGATGTCGAGCAGAACGGCTGTCCTCCCGGGAATTTCGGGCAGAGTGTCCGCGGAGAGTTCGACGGCCTTTTCGAGGGCGCGGCGAAGCCAGGGAACGCCTACCCTTGACCATGCGGAGGCGAAACGGAACGGGAGAATCTTCGCCTTGCGGATGATTTCCGGGTTGGAGAAGCGCTCCTCGATCCCGGGCTGAGGCTCCGCTTCGGTGAAGACGCCGTTGCGGACGAGAGTGGCGAGGTGGCGCAGCAGGGAGAACAAGGTCATGTCCGGCAGAAGCGCCCTCCAGAGTTCGGGCGACATGCTGCCCACCGAACCGGTGAGCGCGTTCCACGGAATCTGCCCTGCGCGGATAAGTTCGACGGCCTCGGTGGGATTCTCGCGGACATCGAGCCTCTTGAGCTTCTCGAATGCGGCAATGCGCGGAAGCAGACGCGGGTCGGGGCCGTCCGGACCTGTTTTCCCGGCGATGTACCGAAAGAGGGCCTGCACGGTTTCGTTCCCCGGTTTCGGGTGATAGACGCGGAGCAGATCTTTCAGAGAGTATCCCCGTCCTTCCCCGCTGTATTTGAGCGCCTCGTATTCGTCGAGCCGCTCCAGACGCGCGCAGGCGAGCTTCTTGACCAGCCTGCCGCCCTGCCCTCTTCCCAGGGATTGCAGGGCGAGGGTGAACTCGACAAGGTCGGCGACGGTGATGACGACGCGGTCGAAAACGAGGGCGAAACGGCGGGGAGCGGCGAGGGAGAGCACGGCGAGGCCGATCAGGGGCTGCAGGCGCATGAACCCCTCGTTGCGGGTATAGACAAGGGCGCGGGCCATGAAGTCGGGATTTTCGTCGGCGGCGAAACGGTGCAGAGCAAGCGCGTGCTCGCCCAGCATCTCTTCGGACGCGTAGAAAACGCCGGAGATGGTGTTGACGAGCAGCATCCGGAGGTATTCCTCCCGCCAGTCGCGCTCGAACGCGGGAAATCTCTCGCAGTTCAGCGGAACGGCCGCGGTTCTCCCTTTCAGGACTTCCAGCGCATGACCCATCGCGATCACCTCTTGCCGTGAATTTTTGAAAAGGTATCCGAAGAAAAAAGGAATCCGCGAGGAATATTGGGCGAGGAAGCTTTGCAGGGCGGGAAACCCGCGCATACAAGGCAATCTAGAAGTATCCCCACCCGGCGCCTCAACGAATTCCGGAAAGAGTATATAGGGTATATTTATACCTGTCAAGAGGTGATTTTTATTTTTCTGAAGAAAAAGTGCTTTTCTCGCCCCATCGCTTGATGAACAGCTTCCGCAAGAGGAAACCGTATTCACAAAACCAGCGGGACAGATCCTCTGAAGACCTGTCCCGCGTAGGCTCTCTGCTCATCTTCACCTTTTCAGGATGGTTATCCGCTCACTTCTTCCTCATCGCTCCGACTTTTCTCCGATGTTCTTCGACCTCAATCCCCCGCCGCTTCGACGAACTCGTAGCTTCCGTGCCACTCGCCGTAGCTTTCGGAGACAACGCCGTTCTTCTCGACGCCGGCATACTCTTTCCGCCCCGGCAGAATTCTGACGGAGACTACTCCCTCTTCTTCCTGGCGGAGCACTCCGGCATGCACGGCCGCCGCCGCCAGGCTCGAATCGTCCGTGTAGACGCCGTCGCCCCAGATTTCGCCAAGCGCCGTCCCCCGCACGCGGAAACGGAACACCTCGCCGTTTCGTCCGCGGAAGGATTCCAGATTTCCGGGGTCGTCCTGCACCATCCCGTCCGCAACGGATTTGTCCGAGGAGATTTCGACCCCCAGCTCCTTGAGGCGTTCCTTCACGATCTCCTCAAGGAAGTCCCCCGTATTTCCGCTGCGCTCAAGATATACCGTATACGCCGCTATCGCCTTCTCTTTTTGGCCGGTCTGCTCCATAGCGCCGCCGTATCCGATGAAATGGCTCAGCAGCGCCTCGCCGGCCGTCTTCGGGTCGGGAATGACTTCGTCGTAGAGTACCGCGGCCTTCTCCCACATTTCCTCCTGCTCGTACAGAAAGAGCAGGCGTTCTTTCACAAGAGGGAGTCCCGGAGTAGAGAACATGGAGAACTTGTCGTCCAGCACGCGGGAGTCGGGATACCGCGCCAGATACTGTTCCAGCAGCGCAGCGGCGTCCTTGTTTCTGGGAGGATCGAACGCCTGCATGTACATGTTGCACAGCATCCAGTAGGCCTCCTCGGCGCGCCGCACGCGGGGGGCCTTTTCGATAACCTCCAGGAAGAGAGGTTCGATTCCTTGTACATCCTGTTCGTCCTTGGCGGCTATTCGGTTGAAGAGCGTCCTCGCAAGCTTCTGCTGCTCGATAAGCGTCAGCTCTTCCGCGAACGCGCCCCCGACGCCCCACGTTCCCAAGACCTCCACGAAGAACAGAGACAGTGCGATACATATGCACACACGCAAAACCCTTCTTTTCACTCGAAACACCTCCCTTTTCGACGGAAAGCGTACAACTGCGCGATACACGCCATCAACTCTTCCCCGGCGCGTCGTTGCGTCCGTACGCTACGCGTGCTCCGTTTCTTCCTCCGGGGGCATTTCTCTGTGCGGATCGGTCTCGACGGGTTCGCCCGCGTCGGCCATCCAGCGTTCCGGCCCTGCCTCGCGCGGAACGGGCCAGGACGTTTCGTTCTTCTGTCCGCCCGCCATGTAGGCAGGCAGCTCCATCCCCGCCATTCTGAACATGTCCTGCAGCGGCGGAATCGACTTCATCAGGCCGGAGAGGAAGTTCGCCGTGGAGGTCTTGTCGCTGGTTCCTCCTGCGCTGTCCCAGACCGTCACCTTGTCGATCTTGATTCCCTTGACGGCCTCGACCTGCGTCTTCACCAGTTCGGGGAGTTTGTCCGCGATCATCATCATGATGGCCTTGTCGGTGTTTCCGCCCGCTGCCTTGACCAGCCGATCGAAGCCCTCCGCCTGCTTGACGAGAATCTCGCGGAGTCCCTTGGCCTCGGCGCTCATCTTCGCGAAGATGGCGTCGGCCTCGCCTGCGGCCTTTCGGCGCATCTCCTCGGCGTCGGCGTCGGCGCGGATTTGGATCGTCTCCTTCTCGATTTCGGCGTGCACCAGCACGTCGGCCTCCTGAGTGGCCTTCTCGCGCTTGGCGCGCGCAAGCTCGGCCTCCTCCTCCGCCTTGTACGACTCCTCCAGCGCCTTGGCCGCCTGCACCTTCTCCGCCGCCTCCGCGAGTCTGTTGGCCTCGGCCTGCTTCTCTCGACGCTCGGCCTCCGACTGCGCGATGGTGATCTTCGACCGGTTTTCTCCTTCGACTGCTGCTGCGTTCGCCTGGGCAACCTGAATCCGCTGGTCTCTCTGCGCGTTGGCCTCGCCGATGGAGCCGTCGCGATCCTGCTCGGCGACGCTCTTCTTCGCGTCGTTGACGGCCTTGGCCGCCGCCTCCTTGCCGAGCGCCTGGATGTAGCCGGATTCGTCGTTGATGTCGGTGACGTTGACGTTGATCAGGCGAAGGCCGATCTTCTTCAACTCGGCCTCCACGTTGGCGGTGACGTTGGCGAGGAACTTGTCGCGGTCGGTGTTGATCTCCTCGATATCCATGGTGGCGATGACGAGGCGAAGCTGGCCAAAAATGATGTCCTTGGACAGCTCCTGTATCTCAGCGAGCTGGAGCCCCAGAAGACGCTCGGCGGCGTTCTGCATGATACCGGGTTCGGTGGAGATGCCGACCGTGAAGCGCGAGGGGACGTCGACGCGGATGTTCTGCTTGCTGAGCGCGTTTCTGAGGTTGACCTCGATGGAGAGCGGCGTCAGGTCAAGGAACTGGTAGGCCTGAATGACGGGCCAGATGAACGCCGCGCCCCCGTGGATGCACTTGGAGGACTGGTGCTGCCCGTCGACCTTGGCGACCTTTCCGTAGACCACGAGGATCTTGTCGGAGGGGCACTTCTTGTAGCGCGCGAAGAGCGCCGCCACGGTGGTGAAGATGATGATGACTATCAGGGTGATCAGAATCAGACCGAACGTCATGCGAATCCTCTCCTTTCAGATGTCGGATATACTACGCCCTTTCGACCAGCAGCACGCCGTTGCCCATGGCTTCAACAACACGCACTGCGGCTCCCCTGGGAAGAGCCTCCCCCGCCGTCACGGCGTCGACTTCGCGGAGCGCGCCCTGCAGCGTGATGGAGATCTTCCCCCTGCCCGAGCGTTCGGCGGGGATGGGAATGTAGACTTCGCCCGTTCCACCGACCGCATTGTTGAAATCCATCGTACCGCTCTGGGCCAGCCGCGTGATGGAGACGAAGAGCAGCGCGACGAGCAGCATGACCGCGCTTGCGATAAGCAGAGAGCCGAGGAGAACGAGAAATTCGTTCGCTCCGGCGTTGAGAAGCGTGATGCCGCTCCAGCCGAAGACCGTGAAGAAGGTGATGAAGTTCTTCACGGTGAAGATGTGGAAACCTCCGGCCTCGCCGATATCTCCGTCGCCGTCTCCCTCGACGTCGAAGTCCTCTCCTCCGGCGTCGCCTTCCATTCCTCCGTCCGCATCCTCCCCTCCCATGCCCGTGAAGGTGAGCACGAGCTGGATGAAGAAGAGCACGGTGAAGGGAATTGCGATGTACCAGAAGACTTTTTCAAACATGAGCATGCTGCTCCACCACTCGCCCACTCACACCGCCTCCTTTGCACCGACAGAATTGTTGTTAACTGCGGATTCGCAGGCTGAACTTGACGACGACCTCTTCGTCCGGTTTCGCGGGGACGTCGAAGCGGAGTGTGAAGGCGTCCCTCTGTTCGTACGGATGGGTCGATGCGATCACTTCCCAGTCGCCCCAGACGGGTTCCATGAAGGAGACGACGACGGATTCCTCTTTTTTACGGTTTCTGACCACCAGTTCCCACGACGTCTCGTAGAGGTTGTCGGCCAGCTTCTTGTAGCGCGTCTGGCGGCGTTCCGCGACCACGTCGAAGGCCTCGCCCACCTTCAGACGGACCTCCTCGTTGCGCGGCGTGTGCTCGATACGGTCCTCGCCGATGAACTGGAGACTGCCTTTGGAGTCTTTCTTGTACAGCCTGATGATCCCCTTGGGGAGCGGCATACCTAGGTTGTTTTCCTCGGAATTTTTGAAGGAGATGACGACGTCCACCTTCTGTTTCAGCAGCCCCCTCTGGAGCGAGGAGGTGAAGTACCGCCGCTCGCCGCGGGTGATGTACTCCTTGCCGATCTTCGTCCCGAAGGCCTCGAGCAGGCTGATCTGCTTGGTCTGGTTGTTCCCTATCGTCGTCTTCCGCGCCAGGTTGTAGATGTGGTACTCGAAGAAGGATTCCTCCTCGAAGGCGGGCGCGGACTCCGGGATGGCTCCGCCCATCGCCGCCCGGAACATGGGTGGAGGAATGACGTCGGCGACCGTCTGCACTTCGCCGGCGATCAGTTTGAGCGTCGCGTCCCGGTATGCCGCGCCGCTCCTGTTGTTCAACGTGACCCATCCGGTGAGGTCGGCTGCCGTATCGGCGTCGTCGAGGACGAAAATGTAGTCCGCCTTCCAGGTCATCCCCTTCGTCAGGTAGGAGACCTCGACGCTGTGCTTCTCCTTCGCCGAGTTGGCATAGAGCCACGCCAACGTGGGACGCGCGTAGAGGTTGTCCGGGATGGAGGGGACGATCTTCAGTCCGGGGTAGTTCAGGTAAATCTGGCCGCCGATGTCGAAGACAAGCCCGTTGTTCGTGCTCAGCAGCGTACCCTCGACGATCTCCTTCTTTCCCTGGTAGTCGTTCCACACCTCGATTTTCACAGTGCGCCCGACAAATTTCTCAAGCAGCTTCTCCGGGCTGATGAGGTCGTATTCGTAGTTCTGTTCGAGAATCGCCAGCGAGCGAGGGGCGTTGAGCGACTTCACATGCACCGTCTCCGGCCTGATGGCGGAAGCCACGTCCATGAAACGCAGCTCCCCCTGACCCTCTTCCAGCAGAATACTCCTGACGTCCTTCACCAAGGCGAGATCCGTGTTGTACACCGTGACCTCCACCCCCGTCTGATCGGCTTCCGTGCTCGAAACCACCTCCGCCCCGAGTGCAGGCAGGGCGGAAAAGAAGACGAGCAGGAAGAAACACAGAAACAGAATGTGTACGCTTTTCATTTGTCAAACCTCCTTTTTGGTATCCACAATTTTAGGAACAACCGCTCTCCTGCTGCGTCGCACCCGCGGATTCCGCGAGAGCGTCGAGCAGGAAGAGCACGCGCATCAAATAGAGCAGCACGCCGCCGTTCGCTGCGAGGATGATGCCGATGAGCAACCCCGGGATGATGCCGGGCGCGAGCATCGACGAGCCGAACATCACCGAGAGTCCACCGAGAGCAATCTGGGTGGAGTACAGTTTGACGAGGAGCGACGGAACCGGTGTGGAAGGCAGCATCTTCCGCGTCTTCAGCAGCGAGGGAAGCGCCTTCGCCAGCGTCAAACCTCCGTTGAGGATGTTAAGCACGCCGACGAGGAGCGTCAGCGGCTTGACCAGGATGTCCGGCACGATGCAGGAGACGATGCCGAGTCCCGCGAACAGCGCCCCGAGGTACACCATCAGCCATGAACGCGGGAAGACGCCGATCGGGGTATTCCCCGCCGCGAGCATCTGCACCGAGAAGATGATCATCAGCAGACCGAGCTGCGCGCTTCCCGAGAAGGGGAGCAGGCCGAGGTTCACGGGCAGGAGCAAGGCTCCGAGCAGCACCATGAAAACGCCGGTCAGCATGAGCATCGCCTTGTCGAAGGGGAGGCCGCCCGTCTCTCCCGCATCGGAGGTAGCTTCCGGATACTCCTTGTAGACGCTGGCAAGGATGCGCGAGAGGTTCAGTATCGCCGCGCCGTAGAGGAGGACCGCCGTCGCCGTGCCGTAGCCGGACAGCAGCTCCGGCCTGAGCACGAGCAGCCCGGCGAGCATGGAGAGCGCGTAGACCGCTCCGCACGCGAAGGGCAGCGGCCGGAGCACGCCTCCGACGCGTAACCACAAGCGGAGTTTGGTTTTGGAGGAGAGCATCTGGAGCAGCAGGAACCCCCCTCCGGGAGCAAGGCAGAGGGCAAGCATCCACCGGGCGAGCCTGTTCGGTATGCCGGGGATGAAGCAGGTCGCGATCCCGATGGAAGCAACCGCCACGCCGACCGCGAGCAGCGGTTTCGATACGGGAAGTTCGCCGAACGGCGTCTTCCCGAGCATAACGGTCTGCAGGGCGAAGAAAAAGAGCAGAAGGCCGTACAGGCCGTTCTCATAGTAGGCCAGCAGCCCGGCGTACACGGGGAAGAGCAGGATTCCGGCGATGAACACCGTCATCCCGGCGATGAACAGCAGGACGGTTTCCAGCGGAAGACACGCTTCGTCAAAGAGTCCGCGACGCATCGAATCGAGCCTCCTTTCTTCAATGAAGGGGACGCCCCCTAATAGTACGTTCCCTTCGTCCTGTAGTTCTCCCGCCGCTCGGCGGCCATCTTCCGGGCGAATACGTCGTACTCCTCCCTGTGTTCCCTGTAGCTCGCGTCGAAATCGCGCATCATCTGGGGGAAGATTATAAGGAGCGACTTCTTCTCCACCTCCGCGAGGATGTACTCCACCGCTTCGTCCACACCGACGGCGTCGGGAGGCGGGGGGACGTCCCCGAAGATCGCGGTGGCGACGTTGCCGGGGCAGAAGACGCTGAAGTGCAGCCCCTCCGTTTCCAGCTCGTACTGCAAGCTCTCCGTCATCGAGATCACGGCAGCTTTCGTGGCGGCGTAGACCGCTTGGTATGGAATGGGAACCCGCCCAGTGATGGAGCCGGTATTGACAATATGTCCGAAGCCCTGCTCGCGCATGACGGGGATTGCGCCGTACGTTCCATAGACGACGCCCATCAGGTTGAGGTCGACGACGAACTTCCATATCTCGAAGGTGATCTGCTCGGTAGGAAGCGTCATGCCCATTCCGGCATTGTTAAAGACGAAGTCGAGATGCCCGTCGAACGCTTTCGCCTTGGCGATGAGCTCCGCAACCTGTTCCTGCTTCGTGACGTCGGCGAGCACGGGGAAGACCTTCCCCGGATATTTCTCGTTCAGGCGTTTCGACTCCCGCGTCAGATTCTCTTCCTTGACGTCGCCCATGAAGACGGCGGCGGCGCCCTTCGCCAGCAGATGTTCGACGAGCCCCAGCCCTATTCCCGAGGCGGCCCCTGTTACCGACGAGACTTTGTTTTCATAATATCCGGCCATCACAGACACTCCTTTCTTCACGGCAACATTTTCGAATCGCCCACGTTGAGTCGTGCAGTTCCTTTCACCATCTTCGCGCCCGTATACTGTAGGATCGGCAGTCCGGCCAGCTCTCCGATGATCCTGCACTGGAGCGGGTGTTGTTCGTAAGAGAGCGGCGTCCAGCGGAGCGATCCCTCGCCCGTCCACACCTGCCGGACGACCATCTCCTGCGGATAGAGCGTCGCATGGCTCAGTGTCGCGCCCCCCTTGCCGAGGTTGGGCAGGTATCGCCAACCGAAGAAATTCACCTTCGGGTTCTTGTTGACCTCGGCGATCTGCTCTTCGTCCAGTTCGCCCCGGCGTGTGACTTCGAGGGAGAGAAAGGTATTGCTCTCGTAGCTTGCGGAGGTGAACCAGCGCTCGCCTACGCGGCGTTCCGAGGCGATGTCCGCGAAGATCTTCGGCATGCCGTCCTCCTCGCGTCCGCCGACGATCGGGCACGCCTTGTTCTCCCAGATGACCAGCACGTACTCGCCGACGAGTCCTTCGGAATTTCCTTCGTACCTGACAGGGACGCTCGCCTGAATCAGCCGGTACTCGCCCCCGGCCATCCAGTCGACATCGCGGCAGTTCGCATACTGGACATTCACCACCGGTTCGAGCATCTCGAAATCTTCGGGGATGAAGTGCAGCAACGCGTCCTCCTCCGTCCGGAACGAAACGCCGATGCACGTCATGTCGCCGTAGACCGTCCGCACCGGATAGAACGGGTCGCCTCCGAAATGCACAGGCATCTTGTAGACGTACTCTTCATTGAACCTGAACAATCCTCGCATACCCACCACTCCATTCGAACAATATGTTTGTCTATTATACTCTTTTTGTTACAACAAAAAGAGCGCATCCTAAAATTCCGGACGCGCTCTTTTCAAACCGCTTCTCAGCCGACGGCAATCACTTCATCGAAGCCGATGCGGCCGTGTGTTCCCGGAGCAGCTCCAGAAAGGCCGCGCCGTACTTTTCCCGTTTCGAGTACCCTACGCCGCTCACCTGGAGCAATTCGTCCGGGCTCTGCGGCAGCTTCTCGCACATGTCGCGAAGCGTCGCGTCGGCGAAGACAACGAATGCGGGGACGCCCTGCGCGCCGGCGATCTCTTTCCGGAGGGCGCGCAGTTTATCGAAGAGTTCGAGATCGTTCGGCTCCATGAGCATGCTCGCGTCCTTCGACTCGGCGGCAAGCGGCTTCGGTTCCTGCTTCGCCACAGGCATCAACAGATTTTCTCCCCTGAAGAGCACGCCTTTAGCCGACGGGGTGGTCTTCACCACGGGGAACTCGTCGTCCGTGAGCACGAGAAACTCTCTTGAGAGCAAAAAATCAATCTTTGCGCGCAATGAACGTTCGCTCTCGTCCTTCATGATGCCGTAGGTTGAAAGCTCGCCAAACCCCAACTTGAGCACGCGTTCGCTTTTGCTGCCACGCAACGTGCTCACGAGCAGCGAAACCCCGTAGCGCTCCTTCATCCTGAGCACGCAGGAGAGGATCTTCTGCGCGGGGATGGTGATATCCTCCTGTTCGAAGTCGCGGAGGCAGTTGGAACAGTGGCCGCAGGCCGCGGGGGATTCGTCCCCGAAGTAGTTCAGGATGGCGGCGCGGAGGCAGTCCGTCGTGTGGCAGTAGGCCACCATCTTCCGCAGCCTGTTCCGCTCGGACTCGCGCACCTTCCGCAGCGTTTCCTCGTCCAGCTCTTCGTTTTCACGCTCTTTTTCTATGAAGAATTGGTTCGTGAGCACGTCCTGCCCTCCGTAGAAGAGCACGCACTCCGCTGGGGAGCCGTCCCGTCCTGCGCGACCCGCCTCCTGGTAGTAGCTCTCCATGTTCTTCGGCATGTTGTAGTGGAGCACGTACGCGACGTTCGACTTGTCGATCCCCATTCCGAAAGCGTTCGTCGCCACCATGATCCGCGCGTCGTCGGCCTGGAAACGGTCCTGGTTCTCCCTCCGCTCCTCCTGCGTCAGCCCGGCGTGGTAGCGCGTCGCCGAGTACCCTGCGTCGCGGAGCGTCTCGCAGACTTCGTCGACAGTCTTGCGCGTGAGACAGTAAACGATGCCGCTCTTCTCCCTGCGGGTGCGCAGGAATTTCTTCAGAGCCGCCGGTTTGCTCTTCGGCGACTGCACCTCGAAGTAGAGATTCTTGCGGTCGAAGCCAGTGGTGACGACGTGCGGCGCGCGGAGGTTCAGCAACTGGACGATGTCGTCGCGGACCTGCGGCGTCGCCGTGGCGGTGAAAGCCCCGAGCACGGGGCGGAGCGGGAGGGAGCGGACGAATTCGCCGATCTTCAGGTAGCTGGGGCGAAAGTCCTGCCCCCACTGCGAGACGCAGTGCGCCTCGTCGACGGCGACGAACGGAATGGAGGCGTCGCGCGCAAACTCCAGGAAGTCCTCCGTGGCAAGGCGTTCCGGCGCGACGTAGAGCAGCGTGTACTTCCCCGCGCGGGCATTGCGAAGGACGGTCTTCATCTGGGGGAAAGTGAGCGTGCTGTTGAGAAACGCGGCGGCGACTCCCGACTGACGGAGCGCGCTCACCTGATCCTTCATCAGGGAGATCAGCGGGGAGACGACCAGCGAACCCCCTCGAAAAGGAGCGACGGTATCTGGAAGCAGAGCGACTTCCCCGCCCCCGTCGGCATGATCCCCACCGCGTCGCGCCCATCGAGCAGCGCGTCGATAACCTCCTCCTGCCCGGAGCGGAAGCCCCCGAAGCCGAAGTACTCCTTCAGCACGACGTGCTTGTTGCGCATACTACTTTTCGACCTCGTCGAGCGCGAGGGCGAGGGCGCCGCAGACTCCGGCGTCAGCCCCGAGGAGAGGGGGAAGGATGTAGCCGTCGATGCCCTCTTCGAGCGCGGGGGAGACGATGTAGCCGTCGAGAACGTCACGGACCTCGGCGCGGACCATCCCGAAGAAGCGTTCTATCCCCAGAAGGCCGCCGTTCGGGACGCTCCCACCGAGGATGATCCTGCGGGGGGAGAGCGCACAGACGATGTTGGCGAGGGCCAGTGCGACGTAGCGGGTTTCGAAGCGCCATGCGGAGGAATCCGGGGAGATCTCCTCGGCGGGCGTTCCGGTCCGCCCCTTCATGGCGGGGCCGGAGCAGAGTCCCTCCCAGCAGTCGCCGTGGAAAGGGCAGACCCCCTCGAAGGAGTCGCCCGGAATCCTCGGGATGCGCATGTGCCCCATCTCGGGGTGAACAAGCCCGTGGACGAGCCGTCCGCCCGTCATCACCCCCGCGCCGATGCCGGTACCTATGGTGATGTAGACGAAGTCGTCCAGCCCGGCGGCGGCCCCCCAGCGCTGCTCGCCGAGCGCCGCGGCGTTCACGTCGGTGTCGAAGGCGACGGGAATGGCGGGGAAAGCGCGTCGCACCGTTCCGAGGATATCGGTATTCCGCCAGCCAGCCTTCGGCGTCGAGGTGATGAACCCGTAGGACGGCGACGCTGGGTCAAGGTCCACCGGACCGAACGAGCCGATGCCGATGGCATGCAGCGGACCCCGGCGCGTCTCCTCCTCGCGGAACCAGTCCGTCACGGCGGAGAGTGCGGCTTCCGGGTCGTTCCCGGAAGGGAAGACGGCCCGACTCAGATCACCCGGACCGGTCCCCGTCGCGCAGACGATCTTCGTCCCTCCCGCCTCGATTCCCCCGACAAACGGACGGTCATTCATTGCAGCAGCGCCCCTCCACCAGCATGGCCTTCGCCAGTTCGTTCGCCTTCTCCTTGCCCTTCAAACGCTCCGCGAGGACCAGCGCGAAGTCCATGGCGACGCCCGGCCCCGCAGCGGTGATCAGCTTCTCGCCTACACACAGGCGCTCCTCGGTACGGTTGACCTCGTCGAGGCGACGCTGGAAGGCAGGATAGCAGGAGACCTTCTCGTCGCCGAGCAGTCCCAGCGGATGCAGCACCACCGCAGGAGCCGCGCAGATTGCGGCGATCATCCGCCCCTCCGTATGCTGCTTTTTCAG
This sequence comes from Aminobacteriaceae bacterium, assembly GCA_963668335.2. Classification (GTDB taxonomy): domain Bacteria; phylum Synergistota; class Synergistia; order Synergistales; family Aminobacteriaceae; genus JAAYLU01. The sequence continues at coordinate 61,830 of CAXXRY010000035.1, forward strand.
CATATCTCCGAGCAGCGCGGAGGCGGCGAGGTTCGCCGCCCCCGGCATCCCGCCGGGTAAAACGATCACTTCGAAGGTCCGTCCGGCGACCTCCGCGAGCGTCGTATCGGCCTGAATCGAAATCCCGCGGGCCCCCTTCACCACGAGCCCATCCAGCGACGCGACCGTCACGTCGACATCAAGCCGCCGCAGCACGTCGACCGGCGTGATCGCCTCGATCTCCTCGAACCCCTCGGCAAGCACAGTGAGCACACTCTTCGCCATCTTCACTCCTCCTTTTCGATGAAACGTACCCGCTCTTTTTTCCCATTATACCCGAGCGACGGCTCTCCCCGGCCGTTCTCAGATGATACAATGATGAAGCGCAACGCGCACTTCAACCGAAGGGACGGTACGGCATGACGAAAGAACATATCGGATTCATCGGCCTCGGCATCATGGGAAAGCGGATGGCGCTCAACCTGCTCAAGGCCGGATACTCCATGACCATCCGCAGCGGCAACGAAGAAACCCGGAGCGAGTTCGCCGCGAGGGTGCGCGCAGGTGGTGTGTACGCCCGCCGAGGTGGCCGCGGAGAGCGACGTGATCATCACCATGCTTCCGGGATCTCCCGAGGTGGAAGAGACAGTCATGGGGCGAGCACGGCATCATCCGGACCGTCCGGACGGGGAGCGTCTGCATCGACACGAGTTCGATCGATCCGGGTGACGTCGGTACGCATCGCCTCGGAACTCCGGAAGAAAGGCGTCTCCATGCTCGACGCCCCGGTCAGCGGCGGACAGGAGAAGGCGAAATCCGGCACGCTTTCGATTATGGCCGGAGGCGACAACGTGGTCTTCGAGCGCTGCCGCGATATCCTGCAGGCGATGGGCAAGGACGTCGTCCCTCGTGGGAGGCTCCGGGGCGGGGCAGATCGCCAAGCTGGTGAATCAGTGCATCGTCGCCGTGAACATGGCGATCGTCGGCGAGGCCATGTGCCTTGGAAAGAAGGCGGGCGTGGACCCGCGGAAGATCTTCGAGGCCATACGGGGAGGACTTGCCGGAAGCCAGTGCATGACGGACAAAGCGCCGCGCATGTTCAGCGGAGACTACACTCCCGGCGGCAAAATGTGGCTCCACGTCAAGGACCTGAAGAACGTCATGACCGCGTGCCGCGAGTACGATGTCGCCATGCCCCTGACCGAAAGTGTTCTGGCGATGATGGAGGACGTCGTGCGCGACGCGGGCCCCGACACCGACCACGGCGGCGTCGCCAAGTACTTCGAGAAACTCAACGGCGTCTCGCTGGTGACGCAGGATTCCTGAAGCACTCCAGGCGAACGTCAGAAGTGATATTTTTAAATTGCTGAAAGCAGCGCACATAGCCTTGAGAGACGACGCTCAAGAGATAGTATGGTGTTGTACGGACTCTTTCGCCGTTTTCTTCTTCACTCCATCCTGATACGACAAAGAAAGCCCACGGCGAGACAAAAGAGGATGCCCAGCACGACGGCCGCCATGCCGAATACTGTCACTCCCTCCGAAAAGGCCGGTGAGCGGGAAGATGCACGAGACGAGTGCGCCGACCAGCATCCCGAGCAGGAAGACCGCCGCATCGCCGTCGCCTTGGCCCGAGAGTACGAACTGACGTCCGGGGCAACCTCCGGCGAATGTGGAGGCCAGCCCCAGAAGCAACATACCCAGGAAATTCCAAAGGTGATTGGTGTGCTCCAGAGGCTGGTTGTCGAATCCGGGCATGAACTGGTCGAGGAGAATATTCATTGTGAACGAGGCGATCAGGAAGGCTATGATGCCGTAAAAGAGATTGGCATCCCCTGACCATTATCAGGTTACGGACGGCTGCCACGGTGCAGTACCGGCTCTTTTGCGCCATCCACCCGACCAGGAATCCGACGCCGGCGGAGAGCGCCACCGCAGGCAGCGGCATGTCCGGCCCGGAGGCGGGGAAAAAAACCGGTCGAAAGAGTAGAACCGCCAACAGAACGCACGATGAAAGAGGAAGGAGCGCTCCTGTCCGAACGGAGGTTTTTCCGGCCCGCCCGAGCGTGAAGCCCTGCCTCAAAAAGTAGACGCCTGCTCCAACTCCGGCAATCACCCCTCCGATACCGGCCAGCGCATTCCAGTCTCCTTCAGCGAGACGGGCATACGCCCTCCACGTACAGCCAAGAAATATCTTGGCCCCAACCATTGTAAAGAATCCGAGCAGAAGGCGAAGCAGTGGAGAGGAGCCCCACCTAGGCCTGAACTCTTTTGCGGAAAAAGCCGAAAGAGACGCGCCTAAAACGAAAGCCGGTATCTCCGGACGAAGGTGAAGCATCGCTTCGAGTCCGCAAAACCCCGTCACAACGTTTGACAAACCGCGGGTGAAGCATGCAAAGCAGAAGCCCGGATTCCGAAGAAGACCAATAACGCACCGAGTGATCCGGCTGCTGCACCGGTGATTGCAGGGCCGAAACGGGAGAGAAGGAGTCTTTGGAAGGAGTTCATACGCGACAGCCGCCTTTCGAATGGCGCCCACAGCATCTTTTTTCCCGATTGTACGCTATCTTGCGAGTTCCAGCAAGGAGAAGAAATACCATTTCCTGCGGCGCGGTTCTTCACACGCTTCCTCGTCTGTGCTATGCTCGAATCGCTGAAGACAACTCCGAGGCGGGTGAATCATGGACATTTCCCTGCGGGAACTGCTGGCGATGCCGGCGCTGAAAGGAATCAGGATTATCGGAGGGGAACGCGGCCTCGACAGGCGCCGGGTTTCCTCGGTAACCGTGATGGACGCCCCCGATCCGTATCAGTGGATCCAAGGCGGGGAACTCGTCGTCACCTCAGGCTACATCTTCCGCGACGAGCCTCTTTCCATTCTCCACGCCGTCGAAAAACTCAATGAAAGGGAGTCTTCCGGTTTCGGGATCAAGGTGCGGCGCTACCTTCAGGCAGTACCCCCCGATGCGATCGCCTTGGCCGACGACCTCGAATTTCCGCTGCTCGACATCCCTTTCGCCTTCGCTTTCCGCGACGTAATCGACCCGGTGCTTACCTCCATCGTCAACCGACAGGCGCGTCAGATCAAGTTTTCCGAGCAGGTGCTCTCGTCGTTCTCGACAATGGTCACCAGGGGCGCGAGCGAAGAAGAGATCTGCGCCAGTCTGCGCAAGTTCGCCAAATGCGACCTCGCATTCTGCGACACCACGTTCGGCACGTTCTGCTTCGCCGCGGCCGAAGAGTTCTCCCATATCGTCCGGAACACGCCCCTCTCCGACCTCTTCCGTCAGTTCCTCTCGGTGAAGATCGCAATAGGCGAACGAGTGTACGGGTATCTCGTCTTCCATCGTCCTCCTTCGGTTGCCTCAGACGACGACTGGTTCATACCCGTAAGCCACGCCCGGACGGCACTGCTGCTCCGCCTGCAAAAACGGCTCGCCCACGCGGAAACGGAGCGGCGCTACAGGAACGAATTCGTACTCGACATTCTGAACAAAAACCTCCGGTTCGAGAAGGAGTTGTGGAATCGGGCAGCTCTGCTCGACTGGGACATCGAAGGCCCCAGATACGTCGCTGTCGTCGACATCGACAACTACAAACGTCAGTTCGAGAACGTCGCCGGTCGGGATGCCCTGCGCAGCATAGAAGAAACCAAGCGGCGCATCTACACGATCGCAAACACCATCATCCGCTCGGCTTTTCCGAGGGTTCCCTTCACCGAGATGAGCGATTCCGTGGCGTACATCCTTCCTGCGCCGCTCGGAGAGAGCGCCGCCGTGCTCGATCTTCAGCCCGTGCTGAAAACTCTCCAGGAGGAGGTGCTCGGCGCGACCGGCAAGAGTGTGACCATCGGCGTCGGCCGGGTTAAACCTTCCGTACTTCAGTCCTCCGAAAGCTACGACGAGGCGCGCAGGGCGCTGGAAATGATCCGTTCCGCCCAGGGCCCCGGCAGAATCGCCTTCTGGAACAGGCTCGGCGTGAACAAACTCCTCTTCAGCCTCTCCAACGACAGCGCCGCCGAGGACTTCTGCCGCGAAATGCTCTCACCGCTGCTCGATCTCGACGAGACCCATCGGGAGACGCTGCTGAAGACGCTGTCGGCGCTCGCCGAGTGCAACTGGTCCGTAAAGGAGAGCGCACGTCTCCTTTCCGTTCACGAGAATACCGTAAAGTACCGCTACAAGAGAGTCCGCGAGCTGCTCGACTTCAATCCGGATTCCTCGGAGGACCGCCTCCGCATGGCCCTCGCCCTGAAGATCCTCTCGCTCGGAATTTCCACATCCTGTTCCATAAAAACAAAATAAAAGACACTTTTTGTCTTCCAAGGACATTGTTCTCCTGCAAGACATCGCCTATGATGTTTTTTGCTTCGTGCAGCGTGTCGGTACGACAGCGCACACAAAGAGAGAACGTAACGGAGGGCGTCCTTATCGCCTTCGAACGCGCTCTCCGGGTATATTTCAAGAAGGAGGGGTTGATGTGGCGGACTTTCGCGCATCCGCGCAGAAGCTTCAGCAGCAGATAACGTCGTGGCGGCGGGATCTGCACAAGATTCCCGAGACAGGTGTGGACACCCCGCAAACGGAGGCGTACATCTGCTCCGAGCTGGACAAGATGGGGGTCTCCTACCGCAGGAGCCTCGGGAAACACGGCATCGCGGCGCTCATCGAGGGAAAGCACAAGAACAAGGTCTTCGCCATCCGAGCGGATATCGACGGTCTTCCGATCAAGGAGGAGACGGGGCTTCCCTTCGCCTCCGAGAACGGCTGCATGCACGCCTGCGGCCACGACGCGCACGCGGCGATGGGGCTTGCCTCGGTGAAGCTGCTGAGCGACATCCGAGACGAAATCGACGGCTCGGTGCTCGTCGTCTTCCAGCCCGGAGAAGAAGGGTGTCCGGACGGCCCCGGCGGAGCGAAGCAGATGCTCGACGACGGCGCCTTCGACGACCCGAAGCCGGACGCGATGGTGGGGGCTGCACACGGGCTCCATCTGGAAGGACTTCGCCCCCGGCGAGATAGGCTACCGGCCAGGCAGCATCATGGCCTGCATGGACCGCTTCGAAATCCTCGTCAAAGGGAAAGGCTCTCACGGGGCGTACCCCCAAGGCTCCGTGGACACGATCTCCATCGCGGGGCAGATGATCTGCGAGCTGCAGACGATCGTGAGTCGCGAGGTCGACCCGCAGGAGCCGTGCGTGATCAGCCTCGGCGAGATCCACGCGGGAAGCGCGTTCAACATCATCCCCGGAGAGTGCCGCATCACCGGCACGGTTCGGGCCTTCAACCAGGAGATGCGGGAGTTCCTGGCCCGGCGCATCGAAGAGGTAGTCTCCGCGGTGGCCTCCGGAATGCGGGGGAGCGTCGAGTTCTCGTACGGCTGGCACGGCCCCGCGCCCGTGGTGAACGATCCCGTCATGACGGAGGAGCTTCGCCTGGCCGCGGAAAAGATCGTCGGCCCCGAGAAGGTCCGTGAAATTTCGCGCCCCTCCATGGGCGGCGAAGACATCGCTTTCTTCCTCGAAAAGGCCCCCGGCACGTTCTTCTTCCTGCCCGGATGCAACGAAGCGAAGGGGCAGACGTGGCCGCACCACAACAGCCGCTTCGACATCGACGAGGACGTCCTCTGGATCGGACCGGCCGTCATGGCCACGATGGCCGTCGACTGGCTTAAAAAACAGGCGTAACGTGCATGAAAAGGGAGTCCCCTGCGGGCTCCCTTTTCCGATGAAGGGGGGAAGAGACATGCTCAAGAAGCACTTGAAGGAACTGCTGAAGGAGCTGACGTCCATTCACGGCGTCTCCGGACGGGAGCAAAAGATCATCGCCGTGCTCGCGGAGAAACTGGAACCGCTTGCGGACGAGATGTCGGTGGACAACTGGGGAAACATCGTAGCCGTCCGGAACGGCGGGCAGCCGGGACCGAAGGTGATGGTGGCGGCACACGCCGACGAAATCGGCCTGTGCGTGAAGAGCATTCTTCCGAACGGCTTCATTCTGATGAGCCGCATAGGGGTCGTCAGCGACCTTTTGCTCCAAGGGCGAAGGGTGCGCGTCAACGGGACCGTCCCCGGAATCCTGGGAATCAAGGCGGGACATCTGATGAGTCCGGAAGAGCGTACAAAAGTGAAGCCGATGAGCGAGTGCTACATAGACGTCGGCGCGTTTTCGAAGGAAGAGGTTTTCTCCATGGGGATCCGCATCGGCGACCGCATCTCCTTCGAAGGGGAGTTCATGGAGATGCACAACCCCGATCTGGTCTGTTCCAAGGCAGTCGACGACCGCATAGGCTGCTCCATTCTCGTGGCTCTCTTCGAAGAGCTGCGGGGGAAAAGCTTCCCCGGAACGCTCTGCGGCGTCATCACGGTCCAGGAGGAAATCGGCCTTAGAGGGGCCGCGATGATCAGCGGGAAGGTTGCGCCGGACTATGCCATCGCTCTCGACACGATACCCAGCGGCGACACCCCCGACGTCAGCTACGAGCGTCAGCTCCCGGTGCGCCTCGGCGGAGGACCGGCCGTCGCGCTTCTCGACGGCTACGACTCGGCGTTCATCTCCAACGTGGTGCACCCCAAGGTGCAGCAAATCCTGGAGGAGGCAGCTGCGCGGGCGGACGTTCCGCTCCAGATGGTAACGCTGGGCGGCGAGGTCTACACCACCGACGCGGCCAACATTTCGCTTGAAGGCAACGGGATTCCCGTGGGTCTGCTGCTGACGCCCCGCAGGTACTCCCACTCTCCGGTGGAGCTGCTGCACATGAACGACCCGGTCTGTGTGGTCAACGTGCTCAAAGAGGTCGTCCTGAAGAACGGATCGGTCTCCCTGAGCTTCATCTAGCACATTCAACGGGACGCATCCCGTACTCCGCCATCGAGGAGGTGAGGCAATGGCGCTTGAGATCAACGCTCGTCGCCTGATGACCCGCTTGGAAGAATTGAGCCGCTTCAACCGCACTCCCGGAGAGGGGGTCACCCGTTTTTCCTACTCCTCGGAGGACGGAAAAGCCAGAGATTATCTTCTGTCGCTCTTCAAGACCGCGGGGCTCGGCGTTTCGGTGGACGGGGTCGGCAACATCCGCGCCCGTCTGGAGGGCTCCCGCCAGGATGCTCCAGCCGTCCTCTCGGGATCGCATATCGACACGGTGCTCCACGGCGGAAAATACGACGGCGCGGTGGGAACGCTCGGCGCGCTGGAGGCGGTGCAGACCGTCGCGGAGAGCGGCGCGCCGCACAGTCATCCTCTGGAGGTGATCGTCTTCGCCGAGGAGGAGGGCTCCAACTTCGGTTCCACCCCTGTCGGGGAGCAAGGCCCTCGTCGGAAAGTACGGCGTCGACGAGATGAAGAAGCTGAAGAATCCCGAAGGAAAGTCGATGTACGACATGGCCAAGGACGCGGGGTACGACCCTGCCTCCATGCCGTCGTACCGCCTGCGGCCGGAGACGGTGAAGGCCATGATCGAGCTGCATATCGAACAGAGCGTGGTGTTGGAATCGAAGGAAATCCCGGTGGGCATCGTCGAGGCCGTCGCGGGTATCAGGGCTATCGAAATCCGTCTGAAAGGAATTTCCAACCATGCGGGAGCAACCCCGATGAACCTCCGTCAGGATCCCATGGTCGCGGCGGCGCATCTGATCGCGCAGGTCGAAACGCTGGCGAAAGGGACCGGGACGGGCTCCACAGTGGCCACCGTCGGCAGAATCCAGTGCTTCCCCGACGTCTCGAACATCATTCCGGGCGAGGTTCGGTTCTCCATCGATATCCGCGACGTTGTCCAGTCCGGAATCGAATCCGTTGTGGACGGAATGGCCGTGCTCGCGCCCGCAACGGCCATCTCCAGAGGGCTCGTCCTGGAAATCGTCCCCGTCTCGGAATCGGCGCCGGTGGCGCTGGATCCGGGCGTGCTCTCGGTCATCGAGGCATGCGCGAAAAAACAGGGGACGCCGTATCACAGAATGAACAGCGGGGCTGTGCACGACGCATGCATGTTCGCCCCCCTCGTTCCCGCGGGGATGATCTTCGTTCCCAGCAGAGGGGGCCGAAGCCATGTTCCGGAGGAGCACACGGATCCGGAGGATATCGCGAAGGGCGTTTCGCTCCTTGCCGAAGCGCTGCTCGAACTTGCACGATGAAAGGCGGTGATGCATAACCGATATTCTAATCGTCGATCGCTGTAGAGACTCCACTAGTGAACGGCAAAAGCGATTCGAAGAACATATCGCGGTAATGCCGTTCTGCAAAAAGCAACGGAGAGGAAAGAGAGGTGTCTGTCTTGGATGAAGTGTTGAAGGTAGCAAACTCCATGGGGGCATGGCTTACGGCCGCTCCCATCGTCATCATCGCTCTTGTGCAGGTACTCCTGTACTACCGTCAGATCTACCACGCGGCGGACGCGGTCAACCTGAAGCCCGAACAGCTCAGCAAGGCGTTCCACACCGGAATGGTCACGTCCATCGGTCCCGTGGTGGCGATCTTCATCATCATGGTCGGGTTAATGTCCGTCATAGGCGCGCCTATGGCGTGGATGCGCCTGGCGGTCATCGGCGCGGCGCCCACGGAATTGACTGCGGCCACGCTCGGCGCCGACGCAATGGGAGTGAAGTTCGGAGGCGAGGGGTACAATCTTCAAGTCATGGCCGTCTCCTGGTGGACAATGGCTATCAACGGCGTGGGCTGGCTGCTCCTCGTCGGCCTCTTCGCCCATAAGCTGGAGGACGTGCGCGAGAAGGTCGGCGGCGGCGATACGAAGTGGCTGGGAATTCTCTCGGTCGCGGCCATGATCGGCGTATTCGGCTACCTGAACAGCAGGAATCTGACCAAAATCAACGGTCCTTTCGTAGCGGCGGTCGTCGGCGCCGTCTCCATGATCGTCCTGCTCCAGGTCGCTAAGAAAATGCCCAAGATCAAGGAGTACACTCTCGGCATAGCCATGCTCGTCGGCATGTTCGCCGCGATGCTCTACTAGAGAGGGAGAGGTGACTGAAATGGCAGCAGAGCAGATCAACGAACAGAAATACCACGAGGTATGGACGAAGCCGGTCATACGAATGGGTATGATCACAATGCTCCTGGCCTCCGCGCTGAGTTTCCTCCCCCTGATCTACCTGTACATGGTCCACGGCGTCCTGCCCGCCCTTCGCTCAGGCGATGACGGCGTGGGTGCTGGTCGCGTCGGTCTTCGGCGCTTTCTACGTCGTCGAGCCGATATCCTATTACCCCATCCTGGGGCTTGCAGGAACGTACATCTCCTTCCTCAGCGGCAACATCTCGAATCTCCGCCTCCCCTGTTCCGCCATGGCGCAGGAGGTCGTGGGCGTCGAAGAGGGAACCAAGCAGGCCGAAATCATCGGCACCATGGGTATTATCGGCTCGGTGGTGATCAATCTCGTCGGCGTCACCCTCGCGGCCCCTCGTCGGCACGTGGCTCATCGGCCTCTTTCCGCAGTTCGTAGCCGACGCCTTCAGGCAGTACACCGCTCCGGCGATCTTCGGCGCGGTCTTCGGCCAGTTCGCCATGCGGCAGCCGAAGCTGGCTCCGTTCGCACTCGCCATCCCGATGGCGCTGCTCTACTTCAAGATGCCCATCTGGCTCGTCATCCTGGCGGCGGTCTTCGGCACCATCGCGATCTCCAGAATCTTCTACAAGATGAAGATCATCCACTAAAGCGCAGGGGAAGCTTCACGACACGCACCACCCGAAAACAGACGACGAGGAGAACATAGCTCTCCTCGTCGTCTGTTTTCGGGGTTTCTCTCTGTTACGTTTCACTTGTGTGCTCGGGTCGCCTTAACGAGCCGAAAAACGTCGTTCAGGCGCACCCTCTTTTCTTCAGCATCGGAAGAAGCGGAAGAAGTGCCAACAGGAAGAACGCCGGGAAGCCCGCACTGTTGCAGCCGCCTCCCGAACCGCCGGGAGCCGGGTTGACCGGCGCGTCCACGACCACGAACGAGTAGAAGTTGCCTCCGAGCGCGGCGGGGCCGAACTCCCAGGACTCCGCTCCCTTGTAGGCCATCAGGCGAGTCCCCGCAGCGAACCAGAGAATGTCGTCCACATTGTCGTACTCCATGCGCCATGTAAAACCGGGACCGCTTGGATCTCTGTACACTTCGCCGACGTTTCCCGCGGCGAGTCCCTGGAGCGTCGTTTTGAAAATCCGGCTGTCGAACTGCCCCCAGGTCGCATCGTAGGCTCCGGCAAAGACATAGACGTCGCCGTTCGCGGCGAAGGCCAGATCGCGGAAGTCGTACGCCCAGCCGTCGGGCAGAGCCGTCGCGGAAGCGCCGCCGGCCTTCAGGAGCGTTTCGACGGCGAGCGTGTTCGGGTGCACCCTCTGTATCATGGAATCCGGATTGAAGTCCCCGCCCTTCTGCATGCCGCCGTTGCAGACGACGTAGAGCATGCCGTTGTACGCCTTGATCGAGAGGGCGTTTTTGCCGACGTCCGCCGTAGCCACCACGTTCAAGTCCGCGTCCAGCTTCACTACCTTCCCGTTGTTGTATTCCAGCGAAGTCCAATCGCCCTTCACCTCGTTGAAAAGCGCGTATAGATAGTCGCCGACGCGCACGATCCCCTCGCCGTGAACCTCGTACCCCGCGGTTCCGCTGAATGCGAACGAGGAAACCTCGCCGTACGCGTCGTCACGCATATCGATCTTAGAGACCTTCGCATTGTCGTAATCCACGACGTACAGATACCGCCCCAGCGCCGCCGCTCCACGGTTGTTCGAAAACGTACTCCACAGCGCTTCCTTCAGCGGCGCGCGGTATTCTCCGAGGGCGTCGTAAATCCAGACGGTATCGGCTTTCCCGTTCGTGTACTGGGCGAGCAGCACGCGCAGGCTGTTCGCCTCGTTCCGGAAACCGTAGACATGATGGTCCCCTCCGAGATTCGTCACGACGTTCTTCACCGGCGTTCCCGGAACGCCCGATGCCGACATCGGCACTTTTCCCATGCTCCCCGACGAGTACGTATCGTCCACCACGGTGTAGACGACGCCTCCCCATGCGCTCATCGGAACGAGCAGCATCGCGGCCAGCGCAAAGATTGCGCACCATCTTCTTTTCAGCATTTTCCAACCCCTCCGTTTCAAGATACGTTCATCTCCATCGCCCTTTTCCGCATTGTTTTTCCTCGTTGTTCGCCTCCTTGTCTCCGTCAGAAGTTCCAGTGGAGCGTGAGATACAACGTCCTCCCCTGAAGCGGGTAGGTAAAGCGTTCGGTCACCGGTCTCCGGAGCCTCCTCCGAGACGCAGCGTTTCCGGCCCCTGGTCGAAAAGATCGTCCACTCCCGCGACGACGCGGAGACCGTCGGCAAGGTCGTACTTTCCTCCGACGCCCTACGGTGAAAAGATTACCCGAGCGGATCGTTTCGGCGCTGTCGAAGTACATCTCGCCGATATAGCGAAACTCCGTAAAGAGACTGCCCCTTCCGCCGGAGAGAGTTCTGGAAAGCCTGAGAAGGCCCTCCCATTCCGGACGATTGGGAAGTCGCTTCCCCTGCCTGTAGTCGCCGGGCGTCTCGTTCACCGCGTCCATCCAGGTACACGAGGCGAAAAGTCCCCACGCTCCCCGTTCGACGCTCGACTCCAGCTCGACGCCCCGCACGCGCGCCTCGCCGATATTCTGGTACACACCGTAGCGGGGGCTCGTCATCACGAATTCGATCAGGTCGTTCGAACGCCTGGCAAAGAACGTCGCGCCGGCGGCGAGGAGAAGATCGCCGACCTCGCCGCGCCACTGAACGCCGGACATCCGCCTGAGTCCCCTCCTCCCAAGAGAGATCGGGAGCCGGTCGTATGCTCGCACCGTCTCCGTAGCGCTCGTAGAGATTCGGCGCACGGTTGTACGAACCGAAAGAAGCGCGCCAGCTCCAGCCGTTCTCCAGCTCCCGGATCACTCCCGCGCCCCACGAGAACTTGCCCTCGCCGTCGTTCACATTCCAGCGGAGCACGGGCGTCAGCAGGAAATTTCCGGTTCCATCGAGCGCGATCGTATCCTGCAGGTGAATATTCAGGCTCTCCTGCGCGAACGAATCCAGTCCGCCGAGCCCTTGGACGATATCCCCGCGCACGTCGAGCGTCTCGCGGGAGTAGTCGATCAGCAGCTCCGCGAAGTGAGACTCTCCGATCGGAAGGGAAGCGTCCACGGCGAATCCCGCCCGCTGCGCGCGATACTCGTTATGCCGCTCCCCCCAACCGCCGATCACGTCGTCCGGATCGTCGTACGTTTTCTTCTGGTCCAGCCACTCCGCACGCCACCCCCACTCGACGTCTCCGGCGTTCCGTCTGCGCCCTACGGCGAGGCTCCACTGCCGTGTGTCCAGCTCCGCCCCGCGAGGCTCCTGCGCGCCGGGACGGTCGAAACCCGGAGCGGGAAGCGGCAGGGCTCGATCGTCCTCTCTCCATGAAAACCGAGCGTGCCAGCTCTCGTCCTCCCACTTCATCAGCAGGTTCGTGCGCGAAAAGGAGTTGTTCCGGCGCTTCGCCTCGTAGTCGTCCTCCGGCGTGTACGGAGTGTCGTTGTCGTTCCAGTACGCGAAGTCGCCGTCGCTTCGTTCATGGGCGACGCCGAGGGAGAACGCGCCCCCGCGGAGCGGTCTGCTCCAGAAGAGACCGCTCCGCGCGCCGCCGTAGGAGGAGACGCCGAGCGTCAGACTCGCTTCGGAGCCCTTCGGCTTCCTGGTGACGATATTGATGACGCCGCCCATGGCCGCGCGGTTGAAACGAGAGGGAACGTACCCGCGATAGACCTCGATCCGTTCGACGTCGTCGACGGGAATCGCGGAAAGATCCACTGCGGCTTCGCTCCCCAGATTGGCCAGCGTTCCGTCGATGTAGACCGCCACCTGCGCCGACGTGCTCCCTCTGACGGAGGCCACGGTGTAGGCGCCGCGTCCTCGCGCCTCGACGACATGAAGGCCGGGAACGCGCTTCAAAAGGTCGGGCAAATTCTTCTGCTCCCCCTGCATCTCCTTCGGGCGCACCACCGTCACGGCTCCCGGAGAGAAAACTTCCTCCTCCAGCGGCGAAGCAACAACATGCTGCTCCGGCAAGACGACCTCCGCCGCGGAGATCGGGAAACACCCTGTCACGGCAAGGCAGAAAAAAAGCGCCCCCATCCGCGTACACACTCTCATCGCGTTCATACGCAACCACTCCTTGTTTTTTCTTCCCGCCGCAACCGCTTGCGGCAAGCAACCGAAATACGTTCCTCCCGGTTATCGCACGATCAGTGCAGACGGAAAACAATGCTCGCCCGGGCGCGTATCTCTCCCGGAGCATCGAACGTCCAGAGCTTCGCCGCGTGCACCGCCGCCTCGTCCAGCCTGGAGAATCCGCTGCTCGTCGAAACCGCGACATCCGCAGTACGCCCCGAACGTATGGTCAGCAACAGATGCACAACGCCCTCTTCTTTGCGCCTTCGCGAGAAGAGAGGGTATTCCGGAGGGGTTCTCGATAGAATCCGGAGCGTCTCCACATCCACGGGCTCCCCTCGCCCTCCCGCCGTCGGAGAGAGCGCCCCCGCTCCGCCCCGCGCGCCCGCCTTCGTTCCAGCTTCCGATTCGACCGGAGCCGCGTCCGCTCCCGGACGGGCGGCGGGGAGAGTCTCGTCAAGCGTTTTCTTCGGCTGCGCGCACGGAGCTTGCTCCGGTTCGCTCTTCACTTTCGGCGCGGCGGCTTTTTTCGCCCCGCAGCTTCGCGCGGTCTTCTTCTCCGGTTTCGATGGACGAGCGATCTTCGGCTGCTCCTTCCGCGTCGCCTTCTCCTCTTTTTTTTTCACCGGACGAGCGCTCTCGGACTCGGGATCAGCCTTCGGGATCGGGAGCGCTTCCGCGGAACCTCCCGAAATGCGCGGCGCTCCATGGAGCACAACGCGAAACGCGCCCGGCGGGTCCGCGTGCGTGACGTCGCCCCCCGGCAACAGAAAGAGGAGCGAATGGAGCGCGAGACTTACGCTCAGAGCGGCGATCCACCGTCTCATCGAGCGCCGTCTCCTTGCAGGGCGAGCCCCGTCGAAACGATCCCCTCGCGTCGAAGCACGTCCAGCACCTCCGCGACCGCGCCGTACGGCGCTTCGCGATCTCCCGCCAACAGAATATCCCGCCGCGCTGCGGCGGCTTCCGCCGCGAGAGGAGCGAGCTCTTCCATGCGCGTCTCCCTGTCGCCCCAGAGCACGCTCCCGTCCTTCCTCACCGTGAGCAGAAGGGCGTTCTCCTCCGTTTTTGCAACGGCTTCGCCGACCGGAAGATCCACCTCGATGCGCCCCTGAAGAAAGTTCGCGGTCAGGACGAAGAAGATGATCAGCATGAAGAGCACGTCGATCAGCGGCGTAATATCGAGCTCCGGCCGACGACGACGTCTCATGGCGCGCCCTTCCCTCGGAGACCGGCGTTCGCCGGAGCCGGGAAACGCTCCCTGATCAAAAAGTCCGCGCCCCTCCTGAGACACTCCTCCTGGGAGTCGACGCGGCTGGACAGAAAACCGTGGAGGAAAAGCGCGGGAATGGCGACGGAGAGCCCCGCGACGGTCGTGAAGAGCGCCTTCCAGATTCCGCCCGTCACCGCCGTAGCGGTGATCCGCCCCCCGGAATGCAGCCCGGAGAACATCTCCATCATGCCGAGCACCGTGCCCAGCAGCCCCAGAAGCGGCGCGATCCTCCCCGTCATCTCAAGAAAGAGCAGACGCTTCTCCCACCGGTAGACCTCCCGGCGAACCTCCTGCTCCACCAGCACACCCATCCCCTCGCGGTCGACATCCCAGTGCATCAGCGCGGCCTGAAAGATCCGATGCAGCGAGCTGTTCGAAGCAAAGACAATTCCGCGGGCATCCTCGACGCTCCCCGATGCGCACGCCGCGGCGAACTCCGCCTCCAGACGCTCCGGGTTCGTGGAGGCTCTCCGGAAGAAGAGCAGCCGCTCCACGATCACGGCGACCGCCGCCACGGAAAGCGCGGCCAGCACCCACATCAAAAAACCTCCAGCCTCGAAGTACGACAGCATCGTCCCCACCTCCATTGTGCTCTCTACCTCCCTTTCCTCAGCAGCAGCCAGAGGAAGAAAAACGACCCGATGCACGACGTGAGCGCGCCCACCGGAATCTCCGCCGGCGCCCACAGCGTCCGGGCGGCGGTGTCGCACAGCACGAGAAAACCTCCTCCGAAGAGCAGCGATGCGATGCACAGCCTGGAGTGTTCCGAACCCACCAAAGAGCGGCTGATATGAGGAACCATGAGCCCGACGAATCCGATAGGACCGCACAAGGCCACATTCACGCCGACGGCCAGCGAAACCGCGAGAAAGAGCAAACGTCGCAGCCTCTCCGCGGGAACGCCTCTGCTCATGGCGAGTTCCTCGCCGCAGACGAAGAGATTCAACTCCCGCGAGCACAGGCGCGCCGTGCAGAATATCAGGAGCAGTCCGGGCAGAGCCGCGCGCACCGAGTCGAACCCCACGGTCTGGATACCCCCCATCGACCACCGCATGATTCTGAAGGTGTCGACATATCCGCCTCCGTACTGCACGATCATGTTCAGGCTGCCGAAGAGAAAGCTGATCGCGATTCCCGCCAGCAGCAGCATTCCCTCCGACATCCCCCCTCTGTGCAGCGTGCCCGCGGCGTAGATGACGGCCGTCGCGAGCATTGCCCCGAGAAACGCGGACGTAGAAAGCGCCGAGAACAGTCCGAAGAAAGTGAAGGAGAAGCCGAAGCGTATGGAGAGCACCGCGCCGAACGCCGCCCCCGTGGACACGCCCAGCATATCGGGAGAAGCCAGAGCGTTGCGGAAGAGCGCCTGAAACACCATGCCGCAGAGAGAGAGCGTCGCTCCGGTGATCCACCCCAGGAGCACCCGCGGAAGGCGCAGCTCCCAGAATATGCGCCCTCCGTTGCCACCGCTCCGTAAAATGTCTTCCCAAGAGACGGAGTGCATCCCGACGAACGGAGCGACGGCGACGCAGAGCAGAGAGAAGAGCAGAACGGCGGGCAAAGCGAAACGCTTCATAACACCAGACCTCGCGGGGCGACGTACGGGACGCGTACCCCGTCTCCGACGAAGGAGTGAAACTCGGTGTCGAAGATCTCGCGGAGCAGTCCGGCGTCCAAAAAGTCGCGCGCCGCGCCATCTCGGAGGACTCCGCCTCCTTTCAACGCGAGCACCCTGTCCGCACTCCGCAGCGCCAGGTTGATATCGTGCGTCACCATGAGCACCGTGATTCCCCGCTCGCGATTGACGCGCTCCACAAGAGCGGTCATCTCCACCTGACAGCGGTAGTCCAGAAACGACGTCGGCTCGTCCAGAAAAAGCATATCCGTCGTCTGCACGAGCGCCGCGGCAAGCAGCGCCTTTTGTCGTTCGCCGCCGCTCAGCAGATGCACGGGGCGATCCTGCAGCCCCTCCAGCTCGGTCAGACGGAAGGCGTTGGCGATGATTTCGCGGTCGTCGACACTCTCTCCGGAGAACACCGACTTCCACGGATAGCGCGAAAGAAGCAGAAACTCCCGCACCGTGAACGGAAGCGAATCGGTCCCCGACTGAGGGATCCACGCGATGCGCCTGGCGATCCGGCGCCGGGAGAGCCCCTCCATCGGACGCCCTTCGAGCAGCACCGTTCCCGACGATGAACGCCGCAACCCGCCGAGACACTTGAGAAGACTGGTCTTCCCCGCCCCGTTGGGACCCACGATCGCAAGGAACTCGCCTCGCCGCACCGAGAACGAAATCCCGTCGAGAATCCGCGTTCCTCCAAGAACGAGGCCGAGAGCGCGGGCCTCCAAAAGAGGCGTCATGGAATCCACTCGATCTCCGGATGAAGTATTTCCGCGAAGGCGCGCAGAATCCGCCCTATTCTCGGCCCCGGACGGAGAAAGAGCGTTCCTTCCAGAATATGCACCCGCCCCTCCGTTACCGCGGAAACCTTCGCGCTCTCCGTCCACTGCCGCACAAGACGCTCTCGGTCGAAAACATACCCGGCGTCGACCGGCTCCATCGAGTGGTAGAAGTTCCTGTCGCCGATCAAATCGACGATCACCTCCGGATTCAGCGAGAGCAACCCTTCGACGGAGAGCAGCGGATAGTCCGCGCCGCCCGGCCCCACCGCGTTCGCGCCGCCCGCGAGTTCGATCAGCTCGTTGTAGAACGTGGCTCTCCCGGCCGCGTAAAAAGAGGAGATGCGCGGTTCCGAAAGCTCCCTGGAGACGGCGAGCAACACCCGGGGACGGCTCGCCGTCGCGGCGACCTTCTCCGCGAGAGCGGCGATCTCCGCGCGCATCGTCCCGATCAACGCCGCGGCCGCCGCCTCTTCGCCGCACGCGCGGCCCAGCGCCTCGACCGAGAGAAGCACCTCCTCCACCGAATTCTGCTTCAGCAGCACGTACGGAATCCCCAACCGCTCGATCTGCGGAAGAAACTGGAGATGAAGATCCTGAAAGACGACCAGATCCGTTTCCGCGGCGAGAAGGGCTTCAAGATTGAGCGCTGCGAATCCCCCCAACCGCGGCTTGGTTCGCGCCTCCGGAGGCGTGTCGCAGAAATCGGTGACGCCGACGAGCCGATCTCCCAGTCCCAAGGCGAAAAGAAGTTCCGTCCCCACCGGAGAAAGCGACACGATCCGGCGCGGCGCCCCCGACAGGGACGTCGCGAAAAAGAACACGAAAAGCAGCGCAAGGAGCGCTCCTCCCGTTCGAACTCTTGACCACGCTCGCATCACGGCATTCCTCCCCCAAAAAAAAGAGGAGACCGCACGGGCCTCCTCGAATAAATACCGACTTACAGGGTGATACATGCCCGCGCACAACACCCGTGCGCTCTCCGTGATTTTCTGGCTTCCGAAAAATTTTTCGGTTACAGTGGCGGGGCCGCTCCGGACTTACACCGGATTACTCCGCGGAGAACGCGTATTTTGTTGTCTTGAATTCTAGGCCTTCTTACTTCGCGCGTCAACAGCGAAGAATACCGCACGGTCGAAAAACATATATAGAGCAGTGAAAATTCGAGCAAAGAAAGAAGATGCATATTTGTACCGGGAAAAAGGAGAACAGAAACTCTCAAGTGATGGTGGAGCGCATCGTGAACGACATGAACCAGATCGTGCGGTTGGTCCGCTTCCCGGGCTGGCAGGACATCACAGAGGGAAAACGCGAAGTCTAGAAGACTCTGCGGGAGCTGCTCTACGTCAAGTACAAGATCAAAGACGCCCGCCTCGCCCCCCCAACTACCCGCCCCCCGCATACGCCTCCTTTTCCACCTTGACACCGTATGAACGCGAAGGGTATTATTCAGTACGAAGAAGTTTGTTGTATCGTAACACAACACCATGTACGTCGCAGATGTTCGGGAATCCGGTGAAAAACCGGAACGGCCCCGCCACTGTAACCGTGACGAAACCGCACTGCCACCGGAGTTTTTCGGGAAGGCGCGGATTGAGGATGAACGGGAGTCAGGAGACCGGTCTGCGATACGATGCCAGGAAGCGTCTGCGCGGGCGGAGGCTGCTTGACCAGGAGAGGGGGTATCCCTCTCTATATACTTTTGTTCATCGATGAAAGGCCGCCCGCGCACCGGGGCGGTCTTTTTTTGTCTTTGAAAATTCACGAAGAGAGGATGCCGAAGATGGATACCGAAATTCAGGCTCACGTTCAGGAAACACCGCCGGTAGCGTTCGACGAGTTCCCTCCCTCGTCCTACGAGGAGTGGCGCAAGGAGGCGGAGACGGCGCTCAAGGGAGCGCCGTTCGACAAGAAGATGTACACGAAAACCTACGAGGGAATCACGCTTGAACCGCTCTACACGGCGGACCACGCAAAGGGGAAGGGGTGGGAAGGCGCGCTTCCGGGCGTCTTCCCCTTCCTTCGCGGAACCGACGCTTCGGGGTACATCGCCGCCCCCTGGCGGATCGCTCAGGCCGTCGACGCCCCGCTTCCGGAGGAGGCGAACCGCATCCTCCGCACGGAACTGGAGAAAGGAGGGACCTGCGTTCACCTCGTGCTCGACCGAGCGTCGCGAAACGGCGCGACGCCGGATCTTCAGGAGGAGGGACGGGGAATCTCGATCTGCACACTGCAGGACTTCGACGACGTCTTCAGGGAGATCGATTTGACGCAACGGGAAATGCACATTCATGCGGGCTACTCCGCCGCCCCGCTGCTGGGGATGTTCGCGGCCCGTCTGCGGGCGCACGGGAGGCGCCATGAAGTAAAGTCGCTCTCCGGCTGCGTCGGGGCGGATCCTCTGGGCTCGCTCGCCGAGGAGGGCTCGCTCCCGGCGCCGATGGACGAAATCTACGACGAGATGGCGCTCTCCCTTTTCTGGGCCGCCGAAAACGCTCCGAGAATGAAGACCGTGCTGGTGCGCGGCGACGTCTATCACAACGGTGGCGCGGACGCGGCGCGCGAGATCGCCTGCATGGCCGCCACAGGCATCGCCTATCTCAAGGCGATGCTGCGCAGAGGGGTTCCCTTGGCGGAGGTCGCGGCGCGTATGCGCTTTTACACCTCCGTAGGCGCGAACTTCTTCATGGAAGTCGCCAAGATCCGTGCGTTGCGCTCCGTCTGGGCCCGCATCGTCAAGGCCTTCGGCGGCGAGGAGAAGGCGTGCGCGCTCGACCTCTTCGCCCGGACATCCGCGTTCACTCAGAGCGCCCGCGATCCGTACGTCAATATGCTTCGGTCCACTTCGCAGGCCTTCGCCGCAGCCGTCGGCGGGGTACGCGGGCTGCACGTCGCCTGCTTCGACGAGGCGATACGCCCGTCGAACGAACAGTCGCGCCGGACGGCCCGGAACATCCAGCTCATGCTGCAGAGCGAGTTCGACCTGCTGCAACCGGTCGATCCGTCCGGCGGGTCGTGGTACGTCGAGACGCTGACGGCGCAGCTCGCCGAAAAAGCGTGGGCGGAGATGCAGAAGATCGAGAGCGAGGGAGGGATGGAGGCGGCCCTCCTCTCGGGCAGGATTCAGAGCGAGATCGAGGGTGTGCTGCGGGATCGGTTCAAAAAGCTCGCCGTCAGATCCGACCGCGCAGTGGGAACGAACATGTACGCAAATACAACGGAGCTTCCTCTGGAGTTCGAGGAAGAGAGCGAATCGCTCCGCCGCAAGCATCTGGAGGATATCAAACACTTCGTCGCAGACGTGGACGAGATCCATCGGGACGCTATGCTCGCCGCGCTTCCCGAAGCGGTCGGAGGAGAACCGGAAAAATTCGTCGGCACTGTCGCCGAGGCATTCCTCGCCGGCGCTACGATCCAGGAGGTCAGAGAGACGCTGCTCGACGGCGCGACGGGCGGACCGAGCGTCGCCCCCGTCGGCAGGCGCCGCTGGACCGAGCAGTTCGAAGCGCTCCGCGGGCGCAGCGACGAGTACAAAGCTTCCGTCGGCAGGAGCATCCGCGTCTTTCTGGCCTCGATGGGTCCCGTGTCGCAGCACAAGGCGCGCGCGGACTTCACTGCGGGATTCATGGAGGCGGGGAACTTCGAGGTGCTGAGAAACGACGGCTTCGCCTCGGTCGACGAGGCCCTCGCCGCCGCGTCCGAATCGGGCGCGGACGTCGCTGTGATCTGCTCCACCGACGAGACCTATCCGGAGCTGGTCCCCCCGCTCGCGCGAGGAATCAAGCGCGCATGTCCCGAGACAACGGTGCTGCTCGCAGGGGCCCCCGCCCCGGAGATGGAGAGCGTCTATCGGGAGGCGGGAGTGGACGACTTCATCCACGTCAAGGCGAACTGTCTCCGCGTCCTCTCCGACATCCAGAAGAAAAGAGGCGCGTATCGATGAATCCTACGCCGGATTTCACACGTATAGCCTTTTCCGATAGCCCCTCCGCACCCGCGCCGACCTTCGAGGAGTGGACGGCGCGTTTCGAGCAAACGGCGGGATCGTCGTTCGAAAAGCTTCACCGGCGGACGATGGAACAGATCGATGTCGCCCCGCTCTACACCGAGGATGTGTACGCCGAAACGCCGCATATCCGGTACACCGCTGGTCTTCCGCCCTTTCTGCGCGGCCCCTACCCCACAATGTACGTGACACGGCCGTGGACAGTCCGGCAGTACGCCGGTTTCTCGACCGCCGAGGAGAGCAACGCCTTCTACCGGCGCAACTTGGCGGCGGGCCAGAAGGGGCTCTCCATCGCGTTCGATCTGGCCACGCACAGGGGGTACGACTCGGACCATCCAAGGGTGGTCGGCGATGTAGGCAAAGCGGGCGTCGCGGTCGACTCCATACTGGACATGGAGATTCTCTTCTCGGGCATACCGCTGGACCGGATGTCGGTCTCCATGACGATGAACGGCGCGGTCCTTCCAGTGATGGCTTTCTACATCCTCGCAGCCGAGGAGCAGGGCGTGGACAAATCGGTGCTCACGGGTACCATCCAGAACGATATCCTCAAGGAGTTCATGGTCCGCAACACCTATATCTATCCGCCCGAACCCTCTATGCGGATCATCGGGGATATTTTCGCCTACACGTCGAAGTACATGCCCAAGTTCAACAGCATCAGCATCTCCGGCTACCACATGCAGGAGGCGGGAGCCACGGCCGACATCGAACTGGCCTACACTCTGGCGGACGGGCTGGAGTACCTTCGCACCGGCTGCGCGGCGGGGCTGGGGATCGACGACTTCGCTCCCCGTCTCTCCTTCTTCTGGGCCATCGGCAAGAATTACTTCATGGAGGTGGCGAAGATGCGCGCGGCCCGGATGCTCTGGGCGAAGATCGTCAAAGGCTTCGGCCCGAAGAAGGCCAAGTCGATGGCGCTGCGCACCCACTGCCAGACGTCGGGGTGGAGCCTCACCGCGCAGGACCCTTTCAACAACGTCGCCAGAACGTGCGTCGAGGCCATGGCGGCGGCGCTCGGGCACACCCAGTCGCTCCACACCAACGCGCTCGACGAGGCCATCGCGCTGCCGACGGACTTCTCCGCCCGCATCGCGCGGAACACGCAGCTCTACATCCAGGACGAGACGAGCGTCTGCAAAACAATCGACCCGTGGGGGGGCTCGTTCTACGTGGAGTACCTCACCGACCGGCTCATCCGGCGGGGGTGGGCGCATATCCAGGAGGTCGAGGAACTCGGAGGCATGTCGAAGGCCATCGATACCGGCCTGCCGAAGATGCGCATCGAAGAGGCGGCGGCGCGCAGACAGGCCCGCATCGACTCGGGGAGCGAGAAGATTCTCGGGGTCAACGCCTTCCGTCTCGACAAGGAAGATCCGCTGGACACTCTGGAGGTGGACAACTCCGCCGTCCGCCAGGCGCAGATCGACAGGCTCGCGAAGCTGCGGGCGAACAGGGACGACGCGAAGGTATGCTCGGCGCTGGAAGCAATCACCCGCTCCATGGAGAGCGGCGAAGGAAATCTTCTGGAGCTGGCCGTCGAGGCGGCTCGCGCGCGCGCCAGCCTGGGCGAGATCTCCGACGCCGTGGAAAAGGTCTGTGGCCGCCACAAGGCGGTCATACGCTCCATCTCGGGGGTCTACAGCAGCGAATTCGCCGACGAAGAGATCATCGAAGAGGTGCGGCGGATGACCGACGACTTCGAGCAACGGGAGGGCCGTCGTCCTCGTATTCTGGTCGCCAAGATGGGGCAGGATGGACACGACAGAGGCGCGAAGGTGGTCGCCACCGCGTACGCCGATATGGGGTTCGACGTCGACGTCGGGCCGCTCTTCCAGACGCCGGAGGAGACCGCGCAGGACGCCGTGGACAACGACGTCCACATCGTCGGCATGAGTTCGCTCGCCGCGGGGCATAAGACGCTGCTCCCCCAGCTCGTGGAAGAGCTGCGCAAGCGGGGGCGCGAGGACATCATGGTGATCGTCGGCGGCGTCATCCCGGCGCAGGACTACGAGTTTCTGCGACGCCACGGCGCGTCGGCCATCTTCGGCCCCGGCACGGTCATCCCCGCTGCCGCGAAGGAGATGCTGGACATCCTGAACGAGCGGCTGCGCCTGGTCGAAGCGGAGGAGGAGTAGCATGGCCGCGAAGAGCGGCCCCCTCAGACCGGAGTGGGCCCCGGAGGACGCCGGAGCGGAGTTCGCGTGCCGCGTACTGCCGGGAGTGGACGAGAGCGCCGGCGGGGAGAGCGCACGACCGCCCGTCGGGCCGCCTCGTCCGGCCAAACTGACGGTGGACGACTACGTGGAGGGAATCCTCTCGGGCAACAGGATGCTTCTCTCCAAGGCAATCACTCTGATCGAGAGCAACGCCCCGAAGCATTTCGAAACAGGACAGGAGATCGTGCAGAGGATTCTCCCGCACACGGGAGGAGCTATCCGGATCGGCATCACGGGCGTCCCCGGCGCGGGCAAGAGCACCGCCATCGAGGCGCTCGGCTGCCTTCTCTGCGATATGGGGAAGAAGGTCGCCGTCCTCGCGGTGGATCCCAGCAGCAGCATCTCGCGCGGGAGCATCCTGGGCGACAAGACGCGGATGGAGAATCTTTCGCGGACGCGTAACGCCTACATCCGCCCCTCCCCCTCCGGAGGGACGCTCGGCGGCGTTACGCGCAAAAGCCGGGAGACGCTGTTGCTCTGCGAGGCGGCCGGATACGACGTCGTCGTCGTCGAGACGGTCGGCGTCGGCCAGGGCGAGGTTACGGTCCGCGCCATGGTGGACTTCTTCCTGCTGCTCGTTCTCACCGGCGCGGGCGACGACCTGCAGGGGATAAAGAAAGGCATTCTGGAGCTGGCGGATTCGATCTGGGTGAACAAGGCCGACGGCGCGAACCGACAAAAGGCGCTGAGCGTCCGGGCCGACTACGATCAGATACTACACTATATCCGACCGGCGACCGAGGGGTGGCGGACGCGGGCCTACGCCTGCTCCGCGCTCACCGGCGAGGGAATAGGAGACATCTGGCGCGTCGTCGAGGAGTTCCGCAAAACGGTGACGGCGTCGGGATTTCTTCGGGAGCGCCGTCGCAGTCAGACCCTGACGTGGGTCCGAAGCATGACGACGGAATACTTGCAGCACAGGATCGCCCGAAACGCCGAACTCGCCGAGTGGACGGCGAAGATCGAACGCGAGGTCGCGCAGGAGACGCTCGCGCCGACGCTCGCCGCCCGGAAGATCATCGACCGGATGGAGGAGACGCTGTTTCACTGAGCGCGGCGTTTCGGGGACCCGATAAGAATCCTTCTTGATCGTCTTTTCGTGTTGTATAAAAAGACATTGCGGGCAGTGCTATTTTTTTTCATTTTCGTGTTACTATTGTGTTTACGAACACTCCGACGTGCTGCGCCGGGATTCGCAATACGATAACGAGGAGGAACAACAAGGTATGAAACGGATTCGCTTTTTGCTCATAACCGCAACATTTCTGGCTCTTTTCGCCGTATCTCTCGGGGCGGCGGCCGAGAAGGACACGCTGGTGTATTCGTGGTCGAGCAACGTCGGGCTTCTCAATCCGCACATGTACTCGCCGAATCAGATGTTCGCCCAGGCCATGTCGTACGAGCCTCTCGTGAGCTACGGCGACGACGGCGTCATCGCGCCGTGTCTCGCTGAACGGTGGGAGATTTCGAACGACGGGAAGATCTACACTTTCTTCCTCCGGAAGGGCGTTGTTTTCTCCGACGGCGAGCCATGGAACGCGAAGGCCGCGAAAATGAACTTCGACGCCGTCATGGCGAACGCGCCGCGCCATGCGTGGATAGGCTTGACGAATCAGTTCGAAGCCGCCGAGGTTGTGGACGAGCACACGCTGAAGTTAGTACTGAAAAACGCCTACTACCCGACGCTGCACGATCTGGCGACCATCCGACCGTTCCGTTTCCTCTCCCCGGCCGCCTTTCCGGAGAACAACAAAACCTCGGAGGGCATAAAAAAAGCGACGGGAACCGGCCCCTGGGTGTTGGCCGAGACGAGGAAGGGCGAGTTCGACCTTTTCACGCGCAATGAAAAGTATTGGGGCGCGAAACCCGCCTTCGCCAAAGTGCTCGTCAAGGTGATCACGGACAGCGAGGCAAGAATGCTCGCACTTGAGACGGGCGAGATCGATCTTGTCTACGGGGCGGCGGGCTCCTCGGTGGCTCAGGTGGGCATCGAAAGCTTCAAGCGTCTGGAGGCGACCGGACGCTTCGAGTCCGCTATTTCGCGGCCTATTTCATCGTATACTCTGGCTTTGAACTCCGGCCGGGGACCGACTGCGGACCGGGCCGTCCGCAAGGCCATCCAGCACCTTGTGGATAAAGATCTTCTCGTTCGTGCGGTCTTCCTCGACATGGAGAAAAAAGCGGACTTTCTCTTCGAACCTCGAATTCCGTACTGCAACGTCGGCCTTGAGCCTTATGCCTACGACCCCGCAAAAGCGGAAGCATTGCTGGAGGGAGCGGGATGGAAGAAAAGCGACGGCGCCGTCTTCCGTTCCAAGGACGGAGTGGAACTCTCCATCGATATCTGCTTCGTAGGCATCGATTCGGTACAGAAAACGGTCGCCGAAGCCCTTCAGGGCGAATTGCGCAAGGCTGGAATCCGTCTCGTCCTCATAGGCGAGGAAAACGATTCCTTCTACAAACGCCAGAAGGACGGCGAGTTTGGTATGATCTACAACGAAACGTGGGGAGCGCCCTACGAACCGCACGCCATGGTCAGCTCGATGCTCGTGCCTTCACACGCGGACTTTCAGGCGCAGTCCGGTCTTCCTATGAAGAAGGAATTGGACGAAAAGATCCGCGCAGTCCTCATCAGCGCCGACGAAGAGAACAGAAAAACTCTCTATCGCGAGATTCTGACGACGCTCCACGACGAGGCCGTCTATCTGCCGCTTACTTACAAGACGCTGGTGAAGATGCACTCGAAAAAACTGACGGGAGCGGAGTTCACGCCGATCAAACAGTTCGTCCCCTTCGATCGTATGTCATGGAAGTAATGGAGGGCGTTTCATGATCCGCTTTATCCTCAAACGAATTCTTGTGCTGCTTCCGATTCTACTTTTTGTCTCCGTAGTCGTCTTTCTTATTCTCCGCCTGGCCAAGGGAGACCCGGCTATGGCGTATCTGCGCATGTCCAACATCCCCCCCACGGAGCAGGCGCTCGTCGAGGCGCGGATGGAACTCGGGCTCGACAAACCGATTCCCGTGCAGTACGTCACCTGGCTGAGCAAAGCGCTCCGGCTCGACTTCGGGCGCTCGTACGTCACGGGAAGACCCGTACTGGAGGAGATTCTTCACTATCTACCGGCCACTCTCACGCTCGCCGGCGCCGGTCTCCTTTTCACGCTGCTTGCGAGCATTCCTCTCGGCGTCGTCGCCGCTCTCAAAAAAGATAAACTGCCCGATCACATCCTGCGGGCACTCTCGTATATCGGCGTCTCGCTACCAAGCTTCTGGCTCGGCTTTCTGCTCGTGTACGCATTCGCGGTAAAACTGAGGTGGCTGCCCACAATGGGCAGGGGCGGATTGCTCCATATGATCCTGCCGGTCGTTACGCTCTCCTTCATGTCCATCGCGATCAACATCCGCTTTCTGCGGGCCAACCTGCTGGAGAACATGCGCTCCCGCTCCGTGTTCTACGCCCGCGCTCGAGGCGTTTCCGAACGGCGTATCGTATGGGTCCACGTGATGCGGAACTCCATGATACCTGTGGTCACGGCCATCGGCATGCATCTTGGAGAGATGCTCGGCGGAGCCGTGCTCGTCGAGAACATCTTCTCGTGGCCGGGAGTGGGGCGTTTCGCGGTGCAGGCGGTCTTCAACCGCGACTACCCGGTGCTCCAATGCTTCATCCTGATGATGACGGTGATCTTCGTCCTGTGCAATCTCTTCGTCGACATCCTCTACGCCTTCATCGACCCACGCATTCGACTGGCAGGTGAACAACGATGATACGCGGCATGCTCGGAAAAGGAACCGTCCGCCTCTCTCTGGCGCTTCTCCTGATAGTGGGCGCCCTCGCCCTGGGAGCTCCGTGGCTCGGCCTCCCCGATCCGGAGGAGGTGAACCTGGCGGAAAAGCTCGCGGTCCCCAGCGCGCAGCATCTGCTGGGAACGGATCACCTGGGGCGCGACGTGCTCTCCCGGCTGATCTTCGGATCGCGCGTCTCTATCGGTTCGGTCTTCGCCATTCTGCTGCTCATCGTGGGTTTCAGCACCTTCGCGGGCAGTCTGGCAGGATTCGCGGGAGGCGCGATCGACGGCACGCTCATGAGGATATGCGACATCTTCCTCACCTTTCCCACGCTCATTCTGGCGATGTTCTTCGTCGGAGTGCTCGGGACGGGATTGACCAACGTCATTCTCGCCATCTTCCTGACGCACTGGGCGTGGTACGCGCGTATCGTGCGGGGCATCGTGCTTTCGCTGAAGTCGCGCGAGTTCGTGCTCGCGGCCCGCGTCGCGGGGACGAGCAGATTCCGGCTCGTCGTCCGGCACATCCTCCCCTCCCTTGCGCCGCAGGTGCTGGTGTTGGCCACGCTCGACATAGGGCACATGATGCTGCACGTCGCGGGGCTCTCCTTCCTCGGGCTCGGTGTGCAGCCTCCGCTGCCCGAGTGGGGCGTGATGATCGGCGACGCGCGTCAGTTCATCTGGACGCAGCCGCAGCTTCTGCTCTACCCCGGCCTGGCGATCTTCATCGTTGTGATGGCCTTCAACCTGCTGGGAGACGCGATGCGCGACGCGCTCGACCGCTCCGGCATGCTCGAGGAGGCGGTAAAATGAACGCGCTGCTGGATGTTCGCGACCTGCGTATTGAAACGGTCGCCGCGCCTGCGAAGGAGCTTGTACGCGGCGTGTCGTTCGACGTCCGGGCCGGAGAAACGACGTGCATCGTCGGCGCGAGCGGATCGGGGAAGTCGCTCTCGTGCCTCTCCGTATCCGGACTGCTGCCACAGGGGGTGCGGCGAACCGGAGGAGAGATCTTCTTCCGGGGGGAGCGACTCGACCACGCTGCTCCCGAGACGCTGAAGCGGCTTCGAGGTTCGGCCGTCTCGATGGTGATGCAGAACCCGATGAGTTGTTTCGACCCTATATTCTCGATAGAGAGCCACTTCCGCGAGACGCTTTCAGCGCACGGCGTGAAGGGGCGCCGAACCGTGAACGAAAGGATCGCGGCGGCGCTCGCGGAGGTTGGCTTCGAGGACGATCCGGCGATACGCCATGCCTACCCCTTCCAGCTCAGCGGCGGCATGTTGCAGCGGGTGATGCTCGCCATCGCGCTGATGCTCAACCCCGAGCTGCTGATCGCGGACGAGGCGACGAGCGACCTGGATACGGTCGCGCAGGCAAGGGTGCTCGACCTGGTCGACGCGGCGCGCCGGCGCCGGAAGATGGGCGTGCTGCTGGTGACGCACGACTTCGGCGTGGCGGCCCGCATGGCGGACCAACTGATAGTGATGGACGGCGGAACGGTCGTCGAACGGGGACAAGTGGAGAATCTGTTCACGGCCCCGTCCCATGAATGCACAAAAGCGCTGCTCTCCGCTCACGGGAAGCTGTGCGCACGTATGAGAGAGGAGGAGCGCGCGGGATGACGAGTCTGATTTCCGCGAGAGGGGTACACCGGCTGTACCGGCGAGGCGGCTTCTTTCGAAAGGCGGAGCCGCTTCATGTGCTCCGGGGCGTGGATCTGGAGATCCGCGAGGGAGAGGCCGTCGGACTGGTCGGGCGGAGCGGCTGCGGCAAGAGCACGCTCGGCCGCATCGTGCTGGGGCTGGAGCGGCCGGACGAAGGAACCGTCCTCTACGACGGACACGACATCTTCGCCGCCGACGGGGAACGGTTCAAGGAGTACCGACGGAACGTGCAGGTGGTCTTTCAGAACGTCCAGGGGGCAGTGAACCCGCGCATGACAGCCGGCGAGATCGTGGCGGAGCCGCTGCGCAACTTTCTCGGGCTCTCTAAGAAAGAGGCAGTCGAGCGGTCGCGCCCACTCCTCGAACAGGTGGGGCTGAAAAGCTCCGACGCCGACAAGTTCCCGGCGCACTTCAGCGGCGGCGAACTCCAGCGAGTGTGCATCGCCCGCGCGCTCGCGCCCGAGCCGAAGGCAATCGTCTTCGACGAGGCGGTCAGCAGCCTCGATATGCTGGTGCAGGCCCGCGTGCTCGACCTGATACGGAAGATCCGCGACGAACGGGGGCTCGCCTGCATCTTCATCTCGCACGACCTCAGGGTGGTCGCCGGACTGTGCGACGAGATCGCGCTGATGGCCGACGGCGTGATCGCCGCGCGGGAAAGGAGCGTCGCCGCCCTGGCCGCTTCGGGACACCCCGCCATCAAGCGTCTGTTGGAGTCGGTTCCCCCTTCGCGCCCGCTGCACTGCCGCGAGCGCGCCGCGGCGGACAGAGAACCGGAACCCCTTCCGGTGCATGTCTCCGCGGGAGTTTCACAGGCCGCGATGTAAAAAAAGATCGGGGTCCGGAAGGGAACGATCCCGGACCCCGACTTATTAAAACACGGACATCGGCTGGGAAAAGCGACTTTTTCTCCGCCTACGAACATAATTCCCTGCCACCACCGCTCCCTATCGTTTCCCCCCGAACGCCCGCAACAGCAGGTACGCGCAGAGCAGCGTGACCGCCGCCTGGCTTGGAATCAGAAAGATCACGGGGACGACGTTCTGTCCTAGGAAGGCCATGGCGAGCACCTTGGCCGTGAGCGCCGTCATCATGAACGAGAGAAAGACGAGGTAGACCGCGCCGAGCAGCAGGCCGAACGGGACGCGCCTGACGAGCTGCACCCCCGCCACCAGCGAAAGCGGCAGCAGAAAGGCCAGGTCGAACCCCTGCACGATCAGTGTAGTGTAGTGCTCCACGGCCTTCGGAATCACCGAACCGTCGAGAAGCGGCGGGACGATCACGCCGAGCCACAACGCGATCACGGAGCAGGACGAGAACAAGAGAAAACCGCCGCCCCACTTGTGGATCGTCTCCCCCGAGTACGCCGTGCGAACTTCTTCGAAGGAGAGGTTCGCGAGCGCGAGTCCGAAAGCGAACGCGCTCGTTCCGGCAAGCAGGACGTAGACCGGAAATAGCGCGCTGTACGTTCCCATGGCCAGGTAGAACGTGTAGGTCACCAGAAAGTAGAGCAGCGTCCCGGCGAGAAAGAGCT
This sequence comes from Aminobacteriaceae bacterium, assembly GCA_963668335.2. Classification (GTDB taxonomy): domain Bacteria; phylum Synergistota; class Synergistia; order Synergistales; family Aminobacteriaceae; genus JAAYLU01. Next base: position 91,846 of record CAXXRY010000035.1, read on the forward strand.
TCCGTCCCGCTGAACCGTCTCCCGCCCTCAAGTACGCCCAAAGAAGCAACGGCACGGCGACGAAGAACGTCACGACGTCCTGGGCGATCCCCTGAGGGGCGACATCCTCCGACATGTGTTGGTAGATCCCGCGCCCGAAAATCCGCACCGTCTCGCCGCGGACCGAAACGTGCTCCCACGGCCCGGGGCCGCCCGAACCAAACATGCCAACGCCCGCCGCAACCGCGGCGAACACCGCGATCAAGAGGACGAGGCACCCTGTCGTCCTCCGAAATGAAGACCTTCGCATCCGTAGTTCACTCCCGAATCAAGAAGATGGCGCGGAGGACGAAGCCGGGAAGGCTCGGTCCTCCGCGTAGAAAAAAGCCTACCTCACAAGTCGACGCCGCAACTTCCCGCGCCGCTCTCTTAATAGACGCCCTTCAGCCCGTTCTCCCGCAGCACCGAGTCAAGACAGCCGACGTGGTACATGTTGTGGCCGCACAGCGAGGTCAAAACCCCCGCGTTGGTCACCTCGGTCTTCCGTCGTTCGGACATGCCGTCGTGCTTCTCGCCGAGCTTGCCGTCGTCGAGCGCCGAGAGCCACGCGTCCGCCTTCGCCTTCATCGCCGTACCGTACTCGCGGATTTCGTCTTTTGACGGAACAACGTCGAGCGTCTCGCGAAACATGGCCACCGCGCTGCCATAGGGCTTCTCCGGCAATTCGCTCCCTGCGGGGAGCAGGAAGTAGTCCACGCAGTAGAACGCATGGTACAGCTGCTGCCAATAGAAGAAACCTCCTCCCTTCTTCCCCCAGAGTTCGTTGGGACACTCGTCGATCAACCGGAAGAGAAAGTCCATTCCCCGTTCGTAGTAGGTCTCTATGGACGCTACCGCATTGCGCATCTTCATTCCTCCCTTTCGTTGTACATAGTCGACAGCCGTTTCTCGATAGCGCCGCCCCGTACGCATTATAAACCAAACGAAGAGAGGGGGAAACCGGAGGACAATCGCGCGTCATTACAAAAAAAGTACGGAAAAATGGTAGAATGATTTTCGGTTCTTCTCAGTAATTACTGCGAAGGAGGATACTCATGATCGCCGATATGTTCGACGTTTTTTTCTTCGACCTCGACGGAGTGATCTACATCGGCGGGGAGACGACGCCCGGAGCTGTGGCGGCGCTCGACGCCCTGCGGAGCATGGGGAAAACAATCCGCTTTCTGACCAACAACCCCACCACGAGGGTGCGCATCGCCGACCGGCTGCGCGGGCACGGCGTCGCGGCAGAGATGGACGAGATCGTCACCTCCGGGTCGGCCACCGCGAAGTACCTCGCCGGGGAGGGAATCCACCGGGCGTGGGTGATCGGCGAATCGGGGCTCCACAAAGAAGTGGAGATGGCCGGGATTCATTCCGCGGACGAGACCGACTGCGAGGCGGTCGTCGTCGGCTGGGACGACGCTGCAACTCTTGCGACGATCCGCAAAGCGGCGGGCGCCATCAGGAATGGGGCCCGCTTCGTCGCCACGAACGTCGACAGGACATTCCCCTCTCCCGACGGGCCGCTGATGGCCGTCGGCGCTCTTGTCGAGGCGCTTCGCATCGGCTCCGAGCAGGAACCCGTGGTTGTGGGCAAGCCGTTCGCGCCGATGTTCCGAGAGGCGCTGCACTCGGTGAACATCCCTCCGCAGCGCGTTGTGATGACGGGCGACACGCCGGAGGTGGATATTCTGGGAGCGCACCGGGCGGGCGTCACCGCCATCCTGATGGGCGACGCCCCCGTTCCGGGAGAGGGCGACTTCCGCCGTCCGGACGGGCGGATCGTCTCGCTCCCCGACCTCCTCGATCCGTCGAAAAGCCTCGTCCGATGGACGCCGCCCACCACGGAGTAGCCGAAAAGAGCTCGTTACGAAACAGGGTCGCTTTTGGCGGCGGAGAGGGCTTCTTTTTTCCCCCCGCCAAAGGTAAAGAACACAACTCCGGAAAGGATGATCGCTCCGCCGATCAGCGTCGGCGCGTCCGGGAGTTCGTTCGTGAGAAGGAAACCCAGCAGCGTCGTCAAGAACGGCGTGAGGAACATGTAGTTGCTGACGTACGACGTCCGCTCCGCCTTCGCGAACGCCTTGGCCCACGCAACATACGCCAGCGCACTCGAAAAGACGCCGAGCATCAGGACGTAGGAAAGATGTGCCGTCGACGCGTTTTTGACCTCCTCGACCGAAACCGGCAGAAACACCGCGAGCATCAGCGTTCCGGCGAAGATTCCGTACATGGACGACTGGAACGCCGAGTAGGTCTTCGTCAGCTTTCGCTGCAACAAATTGTACGCACTGAGCGAGAGCGCCGCGAGAAGAAGCCAGAGCACGCCGCCGTTCACTGTGAACGTTCCCCCCATCAATGTAAGGACGAGGATCCCTGCGAATTCAACTGCAATTGCCGCCCATTGGAGCGCGTACAACCTTTCCCCGAAAAAGAGCCGTGCGAAGAGCACCGTCATGACCGGAACGGTTGCGATCACGACGCTGCTGGTAGAGGCTGTCACTGTTTTACACCCGGAGTTGAACGACACCATATACAGGAAAAAGCCGGTTGCCCCCGCAGCGACGAACCATTTCAAGTCTCCCCGTTTCGGCGGTTTGATTCCAGCGGCGATACCCAGCGGCAACAAGGCGCATGAAGCCACAAAATAGCGCAAAAAACCGAGGGAGAACACTGAAAAATGACGCAGCGCCAGACGTGTGAGCACATAGGCCAGCGACCAGAAAAAAATCGTCGCCATCGCGTACGGGTGGAACGAATCCTTAAATTTCATAGAACGCCACTCCCTTTTTTTCTATGTTCAGTACGGGTATACTAAACCACAGAAAACCGGTTCATTAAAGATCCGCTTTTTTTCTTTTTCATTGAGCCGGTATGTGAAATAAGGAGAGTGAACGGACAATGCGTTTCCTTGAAATTCAAAAAGAAAAAAAAGGCTCCCTTGCACAACAGATTTTTGAACAGTTCAGGTTGAAGATTCTGGATGGCGAGATGACGGCAAACGAAAAACTTCCCTCGACGCGGGAACTGTCACACATGCTGAACGTCTCAAGGAATACCGTGCTCACGGCCTACGAAATGCTGGCCTCCGAGGGGTGTGTTACAAACATCCCTGCATCGGGCGTGTATGTGAAGGAGGGAGCGGCGCGGACGGACCTCTCCGAAGAAACGGCGGGCTTCGCGCGGATGAGAGACGACAAGGAAGAAAGCGGCGCTCCCGAAGACGTCGTCAGCTTCGACAGCGGCGTTCCGGCTCTTGATCTCATCCCCCGCAACGGTTGGCTCCGGGCGGCGAACACGGCTTTTCGGGAGGCGCCGTTTGATGCGTTCGGGTACGACGATCCCCGGGGAAGGCGCGAGCTACGCGCTCTTCTCGCGAGCTACTTGCAACGAACGCGCGGAATTCACTGCCACCCCGACCAGGTGCTTGTCACTTCCGGGACGAAACAGGGGTTGACGCTGCTCGCGAAAACGCTCCTCTCCCCGGGGAGCGAAGTGTTCATCGAAGATCCTTCGAATGAAAACGTCCGGCGGATTTTTTCGTACCACTCTCAGCACATCGTTCCCATCCCGGTCGACAGCGAAGGCATCCGAACCGATCTGCTTCCGGAGAGCATGTGTCCGGCGTGTATTTTCGTTACTCCGTCGCATCAGTTTCCTTTAGGGGGGTCGCTTTCCATACAGAGAAGAGTTGCGCTGGTCCAGTACGCGCAGCAACGGGATTCCTACATCGTCGAAGACGACTACGACAGCGAATTCGTGTACTCCGGCCATCCGGTACGTTCGCTGCACGAGCTCGACCGCGAGAGAGTCGTCTATGTCGGGACCTTCAGTAAAATCCTCTTTCCCTCGGTCCGGCTCGGCTACCTTGTACTACCGTATACCCTGGTCGATCGGTGTCGCGAGTGGAAACGGCTTGGAGACCACCACTCGAACTCCCTCTACCAGCTCGCGCTGGCACGTTTTATCGAAAGCGGCGAGCTGGAGCGGCATATACTTCGGATGAAAAAGGTCTATCGAAAACGGCGCGATCTGCTGATCGATCTCTTGGAACGCGGTTTCGCCGGGTCCGTCCATATCTTCGGCGAAACCGCCGGAATGCACCTCGTCGCGGAGTTCGAGGGAGTCGTCTTTTCGCCGGAGACATTGGAACGGCTTCGAAGAGCCCGCGTTACCGTCGTCCCGGTCGAGGAACATGCGATTATCAAGGGGAAACACCTTGGCCGCGTCATTCTGGGGTACGCGCACCTCCCGCCGGAGACACTTGAAGAAGGAGTCTCACGGCTGCAAAAAGCGCTCGTACCATGTCCCGGGTCATCCGATTCTCACGCATGCGGCGTTTCACCTTCGCATCCAGCCACTCATTTCAGTTCCTGAGCCGGTCTCGAACCTCCTGCGGCTGCAGCTTGCAGCGTACGCGCTCCGGAAGACGGCAGGCTTGAAAGGTTTGGTTTCGAGCAGCTGGTATCCGTCCATCCCAGGCCAGGAAACGTTCGTGAGCCGCTGACGGTATTTCTTTCCCTTTACATCGGACATCAAAACACGCCCCTCATTTCCTGCCCGGAATCGAGTCCGGGCACAGAAGGCGTTTTTCAGCTACAACCGCCGAAGTACTCCCGGTAATGAAAAAGCGCCGGGACGCCGCCCGTGTGGATGAAGAGCACCCGCTCCGGTTTTCCGCAAAAGCCCCGCCGCAGAAGATCGAGCATTCCGGCGAACGCCTTTCCGGTATACACCGGATCAAGCAGGATGGACTCCGTCCTCGCCAGCAGCAGCACGGTCTCGACCATCTCTTTTGTGGGCAAGGAGTACCCCTCCCCCACGTAACCGTCGGCGCACTGGATAAGCTCCTCCGGCAACGGCTCCCCGATGCCCAGAAGGCGCGCCGTCTCGCCGGCGAGTTTCCGGACGATCGGGACCTGCGTCTCGTTGGGGCGGCTGATGTTGATCCCGACGAGGGGGATGCCCGACCGGTTCGCCCACAGCCCGACGGCAAGCCCGGCATGCGTTCCTGCGCTGCCGCTGGTGGTGAAGATCCCGTCGAACGAGACCCCCTTGTCGAACGCCTGGGCCAGTATCTCCTCGGCGCAGGCGACATAACCGAGCGCGCCGAGCGCGTTGGAACCTCCGCCTGGAATGACGTACGGTTTCTTTCCCGCGCGGCGGAGCTCGTCCGCGGTCTTCTCCATCTCCGCGAGCATATCCGATTTGGCGGGAACGATGCGGATCGAGTCCACACCCATCAAGTGAAAGAGAAAGTTGTTTCCGGAGGCCTGTTCGGAGTAGCTTCCCGGAACGCGCTCCTCTATGACGAGGTGGCACTCGAGCCCTTCCTTCTTCGCTGCTGCGAGCGTGAGGCGGCAGTGGTTCGACTGCACCGCGCCGCAGGTGATCACGGCGTCGGCGCCCTGCGCCAGCGCGTCGGCCATCAGGAATTCGAGCTTGCGGGTCTTGTTCCCTCCAGGGAGAAAACCAAGCATGTCATCCCGTTTGATCCAGATCTCCGGACCGCCGAGCTTTGCGGTGAGTCGTTCAAGAAATTCCAGGGGCGTCCGCCCCTCGGTATAGCGTCTTCTCGGGAACCGTGCGAGATTCATCTTTTCCCATCTCCTTTGTGTCGAATGTCAGCTTATCGATGCGAGGAGGTACCCCATGACGATGGAGACAGCCCAGAGCAGCATGCCGAAGAGCATCCCCTGCGCGCCGACCTTCTTCAGAACGCTGCGATGCAGGCCGAAGCCGACGATGTACAGCGCGACCGCCATCAGCACCTTCCCCGAGGAAGCGAGCGTCTTGAAGAGCGGAGCGAAGGGGAGGACGGACGCCGTCAGGGATGCCAGCAGGAAGAAAACGATGAAGAGAGGGATGGAGAGTTTGCCCTTCTCGCCCTGCCGCAGCGAGATCAGGAAGACGATGGGGGTGATCCAGAGGGTCCGCGTGAGCTTCATGATGGTCGCGGTCCGCAGCGACGCGTCCCCCAGCACCGCCGCCGCGCCCACCACCGAGCTGGTGTCGTGGATGCTCAGCGCGCACCAAACGCCGTACTGCTCCGGTGTGAGCGGGAGCAAAGACGAGAGCAGCGGGAAGGCGACGAGCGCCACGGCGTTCAGCAGAAAGACGACGCCCATGGCGACGCCGATTATCCTCGTCCCGCACTTTCATCACGGAGGAAACGGCGGCGATGGCGCTTCCGCCGCAGATGCACGTGCCGAAGGTCACCAACTTCAGCGTCGCCGCCTCGACCTTGAAAAAACGGAGCAGGAAGAAGCCGAGAGAGATGATCACAGCGAGGCTCGCCGCGGTCTGCCAGAACCCCTGTCCTCCCACGGAGATCACCTGACGGATGTTCAGGCCGAACCCGAAGAGGACAACGGCGGTATTCAACGCGAGCTTGCGCATCTTTCCCAGTCCGGGAGGCATCGCGCCCGGGGCGAGATTGCTCACGACCGCGCCCAGGATGAGCGCCATACCGACCGCGTACGGCGCGGTCGGAGGGAGGAGCGCCAGCGCCGCGGCGAGGGCGAGACAGAGAAAAAAGAGCGCGTGGGTACGAAGAGTTTCCATTACTATTCCTCCTTGACAGAAAACGCAGGATTCGGGAGAAAACGACGTCTCGCGATCCTGCGGTGTTTTTCAAAAAAAGCGGGGCAACGGAGACCGTCCATCCCGCCGGGCACTGCTCAGTTTCCCTTTCCGAGCGAAGAGGAGAGTTTTTCCAGCATCGCCGAAACAGAGGCCATCTCTTCGCTGGACGCGGCAATGGTCTCGATGAGCCTCGACTGCTCCTTGATGATATGGAGCAGCGTGTCGGTGCTGTTGTTGATCTCGATCGTGGAGTTCTTGAAGTACTCCAGGATTTCCTTGATCTGCCGTGCGGAGTCGGACGACCGGACGGCGAGTTTGCGCACCTCCTCCGCCACGACGCCGAACCCCTTACCCTGGTCTCCGAGGCGGGAGGCTTCGATCGAGGCGTTCAGCCCGAGCATGTTCGTCTGCTTCGCCACACCCTCGATGACGCCGAAAACCTGTTCAGTCCCCTCCACCTTGCTCACGGCCTGCGATGTGATGGAGTTCAGCATCTCGCCCGCCGCGCGCATCTCCTCCATCAGTCCGGTCATCGTCTGCAGAGAGTCCGCGATCTGTCCCGTGGATGCGCGAAGCAGCTCCGCCGTTTCCCGCATCGTCTCCTGCCGGGTAATGTTCTCCGCCGTGATGACGCAACCGACCGCCTTCCCGGCAGCGTCGAAGATCGGCACGGAGGCCGCGACGTATGGGAAGCCGAACGGCGAATCCTCTTTCTTGAACTCCTTGACGATCTTCCGTTTTTCCATCATGCAGCGGTGCCCCGCCGACCCCTCGGTAAGCTTGTCCCCCGGCTTCTTTTTGATGTCGATCGTCCTGCCAGGCACATAGACAAGATACTCGTCGTTCTCTATGACCGCGAAACTCATATCCCCGGGAAAGATCTCCCGGATCAGATGCGCTATGCAGGCAAGCGCGCGAAGCGCCTCCCGGCCGCTGATCGCACGGCAGGCGTTCGGCTCTCCTTCGGGTATGCTCTCTTTGCGCGATGTTGTCATTATTCATCCCTCCATCATTCGGTCGATCCTCGTCGAAAAGGATAGCACAACTCGGCCCGGCCGCGTAGAGGATCAGGAGGGTTCTTCTTCCGCCTCCTTGCTCAGAATTGTTCCCTGCCGCCGGGCCAGCTCCATTGTCTCGGAGGCGAGATCGGCGAGCGAGAGAACAGCGGAGCGCAGGGCGTTCTCATCCTGTTCGGACCGTCCTGCGCTATGATCGGCAAGTGCCAGTTCCGTCCAGCGTGCTTGTTCGGCGAGACGGCGAAGACCGAGATTTCCTGAAGCACCTTTGAGCGAGTGCGCCGTACGTTTTGCGGACTCCCACTCACCGCGTACGGCAAATTCGCGAAGACGTCCGTCTTCACCGACGTTCGAGTCTACGAAGAGAAGAAGGAGTTTTCCCAGAAACTCAAGCTCCCTCCTGTCCGTACAACGCCGTCGACCTGGTCGAAAAGCGGGATGTCCTCCCATTGTGAACTCTCTGCCGTCTCAAGGACTTTTTCAGTTCCGTCTTCTGCCTTCATCTCTTCCGCAGTCTCCTCTACAGCAGTTTCTTCTTCGTGCTCCGCAGATCGTTTTTTTACATGCCGCCGGAGCGCTGTCTCCAGCTCCTTCGGCAATATGGGTTTGCTCACGTAGTCGTCCATTCCCGCCTCGATGCACTTCTCACGGTAGCCTGAGAGCGCGTGCGCGGTCATGGCGACAATCGGAATTCTCTCTTTCTTCTCGGACGCCTCGCGGGCGCGGATGAGCGCAGTCGTCTCGAATCCGTCCATGACGGGCATTTGAATATCCATCAGGACCAGATCGTAGGAGATGGAGTCAAGAAGCGTCAGCGCCTCCCGGCCGTCCCCCGCGACGTCGGCGCTGTACCCCATCTTGGCGAGGAGGGGCAACGGCGACCTGCTGATTCACCGGAGTATCCTCCACGAGAAGAATTCTCCCCCTTGAACCGTTCGATGCTTCACCTTCGCCGGCCTCATGCAAGGACACGGCTTCTGCCGTCCGCGCAACGTCGCTCTCCGGGACGACCGGAAACGGGATGGAAAACCAGAAGTTGGAGCCGTCGCCGATGCGGCTTTCCACACCTATATGCCCGCCCATCAGCTCCGTCAGACGCTTGCTGATGGCCAGCCCCAGCCCCGTACCGCCGAAAGTACGGGTGGTGGAGGCGTCCACCTGCTCGAAGGCGCTGAAAAGCGCAGGAAGGCGATCCTCCGGGATACCGATCCCAGTGTCGCGGATGGTAAAGCGTATCGAGACCGTTTCACGAACCTCCGACGCGAGCGTCACCTCAAGGATCACCTCGCCGGACGGGGTAAACTTGATCGCGTTGCCTATAAGATTGATCAGTATCTGGCGGAGGCGTCCGGGATCTCCTTTCAGGAAACGCGGGACGTCGTCCTCGACGAAGAAGTCGAAATGCAGTCCTTTCTGTTCGGCTCTCTGGGCGAGCATCTCGACCGTATCCTCAAGGAGACTCTGGAGATTGAAAGCGATATGCTCCATCTCCAGACGATCCGCCTCGATCTTCGAGAAGTCGAGAACGTCGTTGATCAGCGAAAGCAACGCGTCGCCGCTCGTCTGTACGACCTCGGCGTAGTGGCGCTGGCGTTCGTCGAGTTTCGTATCGAGCAGAAGGCCTATCATACCAAGTACGGCGTTCAGCGGAGTGCGTATCTCGTGGCTCATGTTGGCGAGGAAGCCGCTCTTTGCAGTGCTGGCGGCTTCAGCCTGTTCCGCAAGCATCTGCGCCCTGTTGCGCTCCTCCGCAAGAAGGGCGTTCGTCTTTTCCGCGGAGGCCCTGGCCGCCCGCTCCGCCTGCTCCGCCGCCTCCCGTTCGCGGATCTCCCGTTTCAATTCGCCGATAAGGTGGTTCTTCTGCGTGTAGCGCAGCAACAGCAGCAGAGCAAGAACGGAGGTAAGCGAATAAAAGGCGAAAAGAGCTCTTCGGTATCGGATGAGAGAGCCTGGATCGAGCAGTTTAGTCAGCTCCCAGCCACCTCCCGGGAGAGGCAGCGAAACTACCGGCAGCGTACGCCCATCCGCGTCTCGCACCCATCCCCCCTGAAATTCGCCGGACATACACCAAAGCGTCAAGAGGTCTTCCTGAAGAATTTCGAGACGGCCGCTCTCAAATTCTTCGGTCCCGAAAGGATCTCCCCCTGACGATGCATCACAACCCTGTCGGTGCGGAAAAGCTCGCCGAAGACGGGTTCCAGATCCATCTTGACCACGACAATACCGAGGACCATCCCCAACCGGTCCACAAGGGGGCGGGAGAAGTACGCTCCCGCGGATTTCGTGGCCTTCCCGACCGCGTACATCAGACCGCTTCTTCCTGAAGCGCGTCCTGAAAGTACGAACGGAAGGCAAAGTTCATTCCTTCAACCAGTTTTTCGGAGGTGGAGACGACCTTTCCCTCCGTATCAAGCAGGAAGACAAGGGTGGCGCCCAACCTCCGGCTCAGTAGACGAAGCTGAAGATCCGAGGCGAACGACGGAGCGTGCCCCTCCCTGAGCAGCGTGGGGTCGGAGGCAACCGTCTTCGCAAGAGCGGATCCCATCATCTCGAAGAAGAGAAACTTGCTTCTCACCATCTCAAGCCGGCTGTACCCCTCGCGAAGGAGCGACTCCCGGAACGAGCGCTCCATCCGCGCTATCCCGGCGCCCTCCGACGAGCGACAAGACGCCGTACAGCACAAAGCCCGCAAGCAGGGCCTTCCGTACCTTGGAGGGAAACTTCCTGTCGCGGAAGGTCAGCCGGGCGAGTAAGAAGATCCCTGTAAAGATGAAGAAAAGGGAAAGGATAACAGGAAGCAACGATTTGCCTTCGCCGATGAGTTCCAGTCCCTCGGCGAGCAAGAACATCGAGAACACCCTGTCGCGCGCGCTTCCGAGAGGGTCCCCGGGCGAGGAGAAGCCGAGGCGCGCGCACAGCGGAAAGCGACCGATGAAAAGCCATCCCCCCGCCAGAAGGAAAAGCACCTCCCCGAGGAGCCGGGTTCCCGGCAAAAAAAGAAACGCGCATCCTCCGGCGAGCAGTACCTTAAGGAGGAGTCCCGTACGTCCCTTTTTCTTAATGAGAAAAACACTCCCCCCCCACCGCAAGCGAGACGCCCAGCAGATGGAGCGTGCCCTCAAAGGAATTGGCGGTCAGGAAGACACGTGCACTGAGCGCGAGGCCCCACCCCGCATTGAAGAGGAAGAGAGGCGCACTTGGAAGAGGCCCTCCCTTAAGGGCGGTCTCCTCGGTAGATGGAAGAAGCGCCAAGACGCAGAGGAAAAGAAGGTACCCCGCTGCGACAAGATGAAGAAATACCAGAACCGGATCCGTCATCCCGCCTCCTTCGGAGTCCGAACAAACGACTCATTCCAGGAAAATATCGACGACAGCGGAGAAATCGCCGGGAAGTGAGATCCCCAGCTCGCGCAAACGACTCCTGTTGATAGCAATGATCGAAGCGCCTGCATTCTCCACCGGAATTTCCCGTATCGGAAGTCCCTTCAGCAGCTTTGCGGCCATCGAGCCGGTCTGGAACCCCATCTGGTAAAAGTCCACGCTGACGCCGCCGTAGAACCCCAGCTTGGTGAACGAGACGTTGAGCGCCAGGTCAGGCTTGCGGATACGCGCCGTCAAATCCTTCGCCAGATCTCCCATAGTGAGAAATCCGCCTTTCGAGTCCTTCACCGACATCGTTACCGGTATCCAGGCGTCGACGGAGTCGTCGGCGCCGATGGCATCGGCAAGGCGAAGCGCGCTCTCCGCATCCTCAGCGGCGTGAAACTCAACTATGCCGCCATATGGAGTTCGGGAGAGCTCGTCCGCAATCTGTTCCTTCAGAATAATACCCACGGGATCGATCGAGTGCAGGAGCGCCACCTTGCGCAGTGGCCGCCGGAGGAGCACTTCCAACATCTCGAACTGCTCCTTCATGAAGAGGTATTCGAAGACGCCGGTGATATTCTTCGCCGGCAACCCCTTCCCGTCGAGGAAGGGAGCGGTCTTGTCATACTCGGCAACCGCGCGGTTCAGTCCGGTGAACACAAGAAAGGTCGACGGATGGCGCAGCACTTCGCCGTACAGCCGGGCGAACGCGAGGTCGTCGATAGTGAACACCAGGGCGGGTTTTCGTTCCCTGATGTCCGCGATGATTCGCTCGATATCCCCGTCGATGTCCTTCCCTTCGCGCCGTCGGGAGTCGAGATAGTACCCCCGGAAGGAGAGCTCCGGAATACCGCTCTGCTTGAGCGCCTCCACAGCCGCTTCGTACTGAGGCTGCCCGCACATATCCCCCTCGTGGTAGCTGGAGACCAAAAACACTTCGGCTGCAGAAGCCGGGAGGCTCCACGCGCAAAACAACGCAAGAACCAACAGAAGCCGCCTCCCGGATCGCCGGCGTCTCTCCCGAACAGAGGAACCACCCGCACATTTTCCGTTTTTCGACCCAGACGGTACCGTCATCCGTCAACGCTCCTTTCCGCGTATTCGGCGCACCCTGCGAGGGGCATACCAACCTGCAATAAAATCTAAGGAGGATACCTTTTCATACTATACAACAAAGACGCCCTCCGTGAAAGAAGGCGTCTTTGTTTTTGTTGTCATTACATCGAAAAAAATCACCAGGGAAAACTAATCCTTCGTATTTTCGATGGATTCCGCAAGAATAAACATCTCGCCGCTCCCTGTTGAAGAGCGCAGCGTCCCGGCTACCCGGACAGAGTCTCCGTGCCCCTTGGCCCGGAACCATTCCTGGAGCGCCTGATCGAAGACGCGCACCGGGAGAAAGCTTGGGCGTTCCACACCGTCATACCCGGTCGTCATCTGTTTGAGGGCGAACTTGAGGTACGTTCCGTGCCTGTTGCGCCCGACCATGTCGCCTTTGGGCAGATGAATCGCGCCGGAAACTACAACGGAATTTTCACAGTTCAACTACAATCCAACTCCTTAAAAACCAATCTTCCTACCCTTGTGAGTAGATGAAGAAGATACCACTTTTTACCCTTTTCCGCAAATTTTTTTCTACTCGACGAGGCCTTTTTCACGGAGGAAGGCGCGTGCGATATCCTCGGGGTTTTCCCCCTCGTCGAAGGCCAGATTCATCGCGGCCATCGCCTTCTCGTCGATCTTCCCGCTCAGCTTTTCGATAACGCCGACAAGCCCGGGGTACTTCTCCGCAAGGGCGACCGGCAGGACGAACGCGGCGCTGTAGTCGGGGAAGAACTGCTTGTCGTCCTCAAGAAGGACGAGATTGAACTTCCCTATCCGCGAGTCGGTCGAATAGGCGGCGATGACGTCGACTTCTTCCTGCATCAGGGCCATGTACATCATCGCGTACTGCATCGGAAGCACGTCGCGGAAGGTGATGCCGTAGCGCTCGGACCACCCTGGGTACGCGTCGAGGCGCGTGTCGAAGTTCTCGTCGCCGCCGAGCTTCCAGTCGGGAGCGTGCTCCGCCAGATCGGACGCCTTCTTCAGATTGTACTTCTTCGCCGTCTCGGGGCGCACGGCCATGATATACGTGTTATTAAAACCGACCGGGCGCGTCCACGTCATGCCGAAGTTCTTCTCGAACCCCTCTTTCACCATCCGGAAGGTCTCTTCGGAGGACTTCGATTCGCCCTCGTAGCGCAGGACGCCTGTGAGCTGCGTTCCCGTCCACGACGGGTAGAGGTCGATCTCTTCGGCCGCCATGGCCTGGTGGAGCACGGCCGACCCCGCGAATTCGGTGTTCAGCGTCGTGCGCAGCCCTGTGTGCTCATCGACAATGAGTTTCGCCATCCAGGCGAGAATGATCGTCTCGTTGACGTTCTGGGAGGCGATACGCAGACGCCCCTCGTAGCGCATCGGATCATCGGCCGCGTTGGCCGCGGCGACAAACCCTGTCATCAGTACAAGCGCGAGGAATAGTGCAAGAAACTTCTTCATGGGACCACTCTCCTTCAGTGTATTTTTTGTATCGTTCACGGCGCGGAGCGCGGAGCTCACGCCGCGGAGTTGGATTCCGTCTCGGTGGACATACCGTGTCTTTTCACCAGCCGCTTCGCCCGCGCGGAGGGGTTGAAATACTCCTGCGCGCGCTTCAGCAACCAGTCGGCCGCGAGCGCGAGCAGCGTCGCAGGGATGGCCCCGGCAAGGATGATCTCGTTCCGTATGGATGAGAGACCGGAGAAGATGAGCCGTCCGAGTCCGCCGCCGCCGATCGCCGAGGCGAGCGTCGCCGTGCCGATCGTCCAGACCATGGCCACCCGGATGCCCGCGACGAGCACGGGAAGGGCGAGCGGGAACTGCACCTTCATCAGAATCTGGAAGTCGGTCATTCCCATGCCGCGCGCGGCCTGGACGTAGGACTTCGGAACGCCTCTGATGCCGGTGTAGGTGTTCTGAAGCACCGGAAGCATGGCGTAGAGGAAGAGCGCGCAAATCGCGTTGTCATTTCCTATTCCCAAAACGAAGATCAGGAAGCCCAGCAGGGCAAGGCTCGGCACTGTCTGAAAGACGTTCGCCAGCCCGATCACGTACGGAGCGACGCGTTCGTTCCGCGTAAGGTAGATCCCCAGCGGGACACAGACGACAACCGTAATGCCGACGGCAATCAGGGAGATGACCAGGTGTTCACCGGTCAGCCAGAGTATCCGCTGCCAGTTCCTTCCGACGAAGGTGATGAACAGGTCGATCAGGCTTCTCTGGCTCATCGCGCTCCCTCCTTCCTCTCTTCGGCTGCACGGGGCAAGTGGTTTCCGCGAAGACGGTTCATGGCGAGCCGGGCAAGCCCGGCCGATGTAATGACGCCCAGGAGGCGGTCGCCGGAATCGAGTACGGGAATGGAGATATCCCTGTCGGCGAGCATCTCCGCAACATCGCGCAGCACCGCTTCCTCCAAGTAGAGTTTCCTGTCGCGGGAGAGGCTTTCGACAACGCTCTTGCCCGCGACCGCGGCGCGCCGCACGCGACCAAGCAACGCGGCGCCGAGCCAGACGCCGCTCTTCGGATCGACGACGTGGATAAACTCGCGGTCGTTCTCCTCCATCCGTTCGAGCACAGCCGCGGCGCTTTCGGAGGGAAGGGCCCTGGCCCAGGGATCCTCCAGCAGCACGCCGACGGAGTCGTCGGGCGACATCTGGGAGAGCCTGTCCTCGCCGATGAAGTTCCGGATGAAGTCGTTCTTCGGCGCCGTCTGAATCTCCTCGGGCGTTCCTATCTGCGCCACCCTGCCGTTCCGCATGATGGCGATCCGGTCGGAGATGCGGATGGCCTCGTCCATGTCGTGGGTGACGAAGACGATGGTCTTCCGGAGATTTTTCTGCAATGAAACGAGCTCGTTCTGCAGCGTCTCTCGGCTGATCGGATCGAGCGCCCCGAACGGCTCGTCCATCAGGATAACCTGCGGATCGGCAGCCAGCGCGCGGAGCACGCCGATGCGCTGCTTCTGCCCCCCGCTCAACTGGTCGGGGAGACGGTAGCGGTAGCGGTCGGGCGCAAGTCCGGCCATCTCAAGCAGTTCGTCCGCCCGCGACCGCATCTTCGTCTCGGACCACCCGAGCAGCGCGGGAACCACGTTGATGTTCTCCGCCACCGTGAGGTGCGGAAAAAGGGCGATCTCCTGGACCACGTACCCGATACGGCGGCGGAGCGCCACGGCGTCGCTCGACCGGACATCCTCGCCGCCGACGACGATGCTCCCCGACGTCGGTTCTTCGAGGCGGTTGATCATCTTGAGTGTAGTCGTCTTGCCGCACCCCGACGGGCCGATGAGGCTGACCAGCTCCCCCCTGTGGATGTCGAGGCTCAGCATGTCGACCGCTCTCGTTCCGTCGCGGTAGATCTTGCACACCTCCTTGAAGACGACACCGTCTCCGGAGGCGATTCGTTCCGCACTCATGCTCCTCCCTCCCCGTCTCCCGAAAGGACGCCGCGAAGCGCCTCCAGGAAAAAGTCGTTCTGTTCCGGCGTGCCGATCGTCACGCGGAGCGAACAGGCGAATCCCCAGCCGCCGCAGGGACGTACGATGACGCCTCTTCGGAGCAGCTTTCCCGAGATCTCGCCCGCATCCGCCTGGAAGGTGACGAAGATGAAGTTGGTGTGCGAAGGGAGCGTTTTGCCTCCCATGCTACAAAGCGCCTCCGTCACACGCTCCCGCTCCCGCACCGTCGCCGCGAGCGCCTCGTTGAACGCGGGTTCGTCCTCCTTCAGCGACGCGGAGGCCCCGGCGATGGCGATCCTGTTGGCGTTGAACGGCTCGCTCACCGTGTCGATAATCCGCACCATCTCGGGACGCGCCAGCGCATAACCGATACGCGCCCCGGCAAGCCCCCACGCCTTCGAGAAAGTCCGCACGACGATGAGGCTGCACTCGGCTTCGAGCAGCTTCGCCGCCGAAGGCAGCTCTTCCGGCGAGGCGAACTCCGCGTACGCCTCGTCGAGGACGAGCCAGACGCCTCGTGGAAGGCGCTTCGCCAGGTTCTCGACGCTTTTTTTCGGGAGCAACATTCCCGTAGGATTGTTCGGGTTGTTCAGCCAGAGCAGTTTTGTGCGTCCGGTGATCGCGCGCTCCATCTCCCGCAGATTGACGGAGAGATCGTCCTTGAGCATGATCTCCTTCAGCGTCGCTCCCATGACGAGCGAGATCTCCCTGTAGAGCCCATAGGTGGCGCGGGAGAGAATCGCCTCGTCGCCCGGTTCCAGAAAGACCTTGCCCAGCGTCTGGAGCATCCCCTCGGCGCCGTGCGAGATCGCCACCCACTCCGGGCCGAGCCCGTAGCGCTCGCCGATGAGGCTCTTGATTTCGCGGAACGAGACGTCCGGATAGGTGTTAAGTCGTCCTATCTCCTCCGTCATCGCCCTGCGGGCGGCGGGGAAGGGACCGTACGGGTTCTCGTTCGAGCCGAGCTTCACGATCTTCTGGAGGCCCAACTCTCTGCGAACCTCTTCGACGGTCTTCCCCGGAACGTACGGGGTCGCCGCTCCAACGGCTTTGCGAACTCCTGCAATCATCGGCAACACTCCTTTCGGGCGCGGATTTCGATCAGCGACGGGACCGGCGCGGCGAACGCCTCTTCGAGCGCCCCGCCGATCGCCCCGTCTTCAGGCGCGAAATAGGGTATTCCATAGGATGCCGCCAGCGCGCGAAAGTCGGGATTCCAGTGATCAACCGCGATGAGAGGGCCGCCTTTACTTTCCTGGGTACGCCGGATCTCGCCGAAACCGCCGTCGTTCCACAAAACTACCGGGAGAGACAGTTTTTCCTGGACGCCCACCGCGAGCTCCGGGAGCGTGAACTGAAAACCGCCGTCGCCTGCGAGCGCGGCGACACGGCGTTCAGGGAAGGCGCACTTCGTCGCCAACGCGGCGGGCAGCGCCGCGCCGAGCGTCCCGAAGCCAACCGGGTGCAGAAAGCGTCCGGGGAGCGCGGCGGCATATTCGCTGATCGCGTAGTAGGCCGGGCCCGTCATGTCCGCCCAGAGGGCGCCGTCGTCGCCAAGCGACTTCCTGAGCGCCTTCACCGTATTCGCAAGCAGCGGCAACTCGTCGGCGACGCCAAGCGTTGCACCCAGCTCCTGCAAGCAACGGTCAAGAAGCGCGTCCTTCCCCGCCCATTGCGCGGCGCTCTTTTTGGAGACTCCGGCAAGCAACAGCGGCGTCACATCCTCGCATCTTCCGTGCAGAAACACGCCGTTGCGGGAGGCGCGATGCCCCTCGTCAACATCCACGGAAACCATAGTCCCGGAGAACTTGAACTCATCCAGCCAAAGGTCGGTCGGGGAGATTTCGGTACCGAGCGCGAGGAGGCAGTCCGCCTTCGC
This sequence comes from Aminobacteriaceae bacterium, assembly GCA_963668335.2. Classification (GTDB taxonomy): domain Bacteria; phylum Synergistota; class Synergistia; order Synergistales; family Aminobacteriaceae; genus JAAYLU01. The sequence continues at coordinate 109,250 of CAXXRY010000035.1, forward strand.
AAGCAGCTCCCTGACCGCGGGAAAGTGAAGGCGCGCGCCAAGACAGAGCGGATGCTCTTCGGAGAGAATCCCCTTTCCCGAGCACGTGAGCAGGACCGGCGCGTTCAGCGCCTCGGCCAGTCCGCGGAGCGGAACGCCGGAGCGGGACGCCCCGCCTCCTGCGAGGATCACGGGGCACTTGGCTTGCCCGAGCGTTCGGAGGGCCTCGGAAAAGTACTCGTCGGGAACGAAAAACGGCTGTTCGCTCGAAGAAAACGCCCCCGGAGGCGCGCATGGATCGGCGAGGAAGTCGAGCGGGATCTCCACGTGGACGGGCCCCGGCCTGCCGGCCGCGGCCAACTGGTACGCGCGCTCAAGGAGCGGCGCGATCTCCGAAGGAGAGGAGGCGCGAAAGCTGCCTTTCGTCACGGAAGAGGACATTGTCGTGGAGTCACGCAATTCGTGAAGATATCCCGAACGGGAAGAGAGAAAACGTGAAGGAATCTGCGTGGAGATGACGACCATAGGAACAGAATCGTGGTACGCCTGTCCCATGGGCGTGAGGATGTTGGTGAGCCCCGGCCCCGTGATGACGAGCGCCGTTCCGGGGTCGCCGGTGGCCTTTCCCCATCCGTACGCCATGAACCCGGCCCCTTGTTCGTGCCGCGTTGTGATATGCCGGATGGAGCTGTGCGCGAGACCGTCGTAGACGGCCAGGTTATGAATGCCCGGTATGCCGAAGAGAACGGAAATGTTCATATGCTCCAGGACCCGGACGGCAATAGTCCCGCCGGTATTCCCTACCATTGAATCGACCTCCTGAATACTTAATTTCGAGGGGAAAAACCTCTGAAAGGGGTTTCCCTTGCGCTGTGCGCAAGAGCACCCCCGTGAATCGTCTATGTAGTACGCATGGCGGCAGAGTGGTCGGGCTTGGGGAAAAAGAACGACATAGCACGGAAAACTCCGTGCGATGAAAGGGAGAAACACCACTTTTTTCGGCACGCAACCGACGTTGGGTATCGACAGTCGGAAAATCGACACCAAGCCCTAACGGAAGAAAACACATGAGGAAACGTCAGGGGAAGACGTTCCTCCGTTCGTACGAAAAACTCTACGCCAGCGTTTCTATCTCCTGGACGTTGATATACATCTCGCCGCTGCCGAGAGAGGAACGCACATCTCCGCGAACCAGCACTTTCGCGCCCTCCTCAAGCTCCTTGAAGGATTCCTGAAGCTTCGGGTCATAGACTCTGGCGAGAAGAAAATCCTTTCGGACGCTTCCATCCGTCTTTTGCGTATCCTGACGCACTGAGAAATGAAGATATTTCTTCTGCTTGCCGGGGCTGGACGGATCGCTTTTGATCAGATGGAGCGTCCCTGAAACCGTCACGGCATTTTCCGTCGTCATCGGACATCAACTCCCGTTCTCGGAATGTACGGGGCCTCTTGCGAGCGCCCCGTCCTTCAAATTGTTACCATATTGTACCATCCTTGGCCTTCTTTGTCGCCTTGTTCCGAGGAAAAATATACGATGTACCCTATATTTCGAGGAGCGCGCGCAGCATCCTGCTACGCCAGACCGAGACGAACAAGCGTCTCCCGTGTCGGCGCGCCGGTCGCCCTGTCCCATCCCCGGGCTTCGTAGTAGTCGTCGAGCATACCGTCGAAGTCGCGCACCGCGCATTCCGTGTTGCCTGCGTACGTTCCGAACGCCGGCGCGGACCGCACCCTCCGGGGAGCATGTCGTCCTCTCTGGAAAAACCCTCCCGGCAGTTGAAAAGGCGCTGGAGATTCGTCGCGCGTTCCGCCGTCTCCATGAGCTCCTCTCCCGTGACGTTCCATCCGGTAAGCGCGGAAAGCATCTCCGCGTACTCCCGCGGGGTGATACCGACGTACATGTAGAACTTGCACGTCCCCAGGATCTCAGGAAGCATCCCGGCATCCTGGAGGATCCGAATCGCCGTTCCCTTTCCCCGCTCCTCCCAGCGGGGCAACTCCTCGGGGTCCTGGAGACCGAACGGACGCAGTCCGAAATCGAACTTCGACGCGTCGTAGGCCACTGTTTCCAAGGGATGGATATGGCACATCCCGCGATTGCCGGTCCCGTAGTTCACACCGAGCGTCTTCGCCGCCCTTGGGTCGTGGCACGGACCTTCGAGCCCCTTGACGTGGACGGCGAACGCCTCCGATCCGCCGCCGATGCGCTCGGCAGCCCGGCGGACGCCGTCGGCCAGGATATCCCCCACCCCCTCGCGGAGCGCGATCATCCGCACAAGCTTCGGAAGCACGGAGGCGTTCCCCCAGGAAAGATCGAGCCCTCGCGTCATCTCGGGCGAAAGGAGTCCCTTCTCGGCGCACTCCATCAAAAAGCCGATGGCCCCTCCCGTGGAAATCGTGTCGATTCCCAGCTCGTTGCAAAGGTAACCGCAGTGGACGGCACAGTCGACGTCTTCGTTGAGCATGTACGCGGTGAAAGAACCTATGGTCTCGTACTCGCCGCCGTCGTGCTCAGGAGTCTTCCACTTTCCGTCCTTCACGCGCACCTTTCTGCCGCACTTCATCGGGCACCCCTTGTAGCACCCTGTTCCGCCGGTGAAGTTCTCCTCGACGAAATGCGAGGCGATCTGCGCTCCCTTCCCCCAGGAGTTCGACTGCCAGTTCTTCGTGGGGAGGTCGCCCATCGTGTCGCAGGCCTCGTACCCGCCCATCGTTCCGAGCTCGGTAAAACCGTAGGTGTTGGGACTCTCCTTCACGATGCGATGCGCCTCGCGGACGGCCTTCATATATCCGGCGGCGTCCGCCGGAACCACCTTCCCGCTCCCTCTGACCGAAACGGCGAGCAGGTTTTTCGAGCCGAGGACGGCGCCGCATCCGACACGGCCCGCAGCCCGATGCCCCACCATGACGGAGGCGAACAGCACAAGGCGCTCGCCGCCCGGGCCGATGACGAGCGAATCGTACTCCGAATAGCCGCCCTCTTTCAGCAGTGCATCCTTCTCCAGCACCGTCCTGCCTTTCAGGTGTTCCGCGCTTTCGAGCCCGACCCTGTCGTCCGTGATGACGAGGTGGACGGAATGCTTGGATCTCCCCGAGAGGACGACGAAGTCGTAGCCCGCCTTCTTCAGCGTTCCCCCCATGTCGCACCCGACCCTGGCCTCGGCCCACCCTCCGGTCAACGGCGACTTACAGCAGAAGGAGAGGCTTCCCCCTCCCGGGACGAGGTTATCCGTCAGCGGCCCCGTCGCGAGGATAAAAAGGTTGTCCGGCCCCAAAGGATCGGTTCCGGCCTCCAGTTCATCGTACAGAATGCGGGCGGCGTACCCCGTCCCTCCGAGGAACGGGCGCAGCTTCTCCTCCGTCAGCAGCTCCGTCGAAACAGCTCCGGAGGAGAGGTCGACGCGCAGCACCTTTCCGGCATATCCGGCAAGTATATCCATTCAATCCTCTCCCTTCTTCTCTCATTTCTCCATCCTCCTACCATACCACACGACGGGCGGAGAGACACCTCCGCCCGTCGTTCCGTACACTGTCCGTCGAAAGAACAGTCATCCCTTCCGGCCCGCCGGTCGGGCTTCATGCTTTCTCCCGCCGCTCCTTCGGCCGATGGACATAGACGCTGCACGGCGCCTGCGCCACCACCTTCGCGGCCACGCTTCCGAGGAAGAAGCGCTGCATCGGACTCAACCCCCTGTGGCCGATCATGATCATATCGGCGTCCTGCTCCTCGGCAAAACGGACGATCTGATCATAGACCTTGCCCGAGCGCACTGAAACGGACATTCTCGGGATCCTCATCCCCGCCGCTTCCATCCGGTCTTCGATGAACTTCGTGAATTCCGCCGTTACCTTCTCGTCGGACGGGGGAAGCACAACCTCCCCCTCGCCGTAGAAGACGGGCTCGTGTTCCATGACGGTGATCACATGAAGGAAGAGCATGTTCGCGTCATGCTCCCTGTTCGCGTAATATACGGCGTAGTCCACGACCCCTTTGCTGGTATCGCTACCGTCGATCGGCACCACAACTTTTTTCATTCTCAACCCCTCCTTTACGCCCGTTTCGGGCATCCAAACCCCTGTCCCGTCAGCGCCGGAAGGTCTTGAGCACAGTATAACATCAGACTGTCAATTCAGTCAATTTTTTGCAGCTTGCCTGGAATTCGGCGCTGGGAACCGTTTTTTACGCATATAGGACCATTCTCCTGCGATTTTCCTCAGACATCTCTCCCCGGAGAAAATTCCCCCTTGACAAATCTCGATGCGTCCCTAAAATAGTTCATCAATACCGCTCTGCGGAAAAAAACATCGAAGGAAGGAGACGGTCGCCGTGACGAAAAACGCTGTACGCATGAGAGAACCCCTGACGGACGGAGTGTTCGCGTTCGCGTTTACCCGCGGCCTGTGGCTTTATTACGCCACCGGCCAGACTTCGCGTAGAGATCCGTCTTCGGCTTCTTCATATCCGGCCTCTCCGGGAGCGGCGCACCGCTAGGAAGAGATGGATACAAAGAAAGGGACATATGCCGGAACCGGGTTTCTACACCCGGTTCCGGCTTTTTTTTCCGGGCTGAACGAATGCGAAAAGGGGGAAGGGATCATGATGGTGGTCGAAATGGCGGAGGGCAGCACGCGGCGGGATATAGACAGGGTATGCGAATCAATGGCGGACGGCGGACGGAGTTTCAGGATAACGTCCGGAAGAGGGAGCGCCTACGTTATGTCGGCCGACGCCGCCGCGCGCGGGGAGGAATCCGCGCCCTTCCGGTCGCTTCCCGGCGTGCGAAGCGTGAATGTGACGACCTGCTGCCACCCTCTTGCCAGCAGAGAGATCGGCGGAGAATCCCGTCCGATGGAGCTCGCGAAAGGTCTTTGGATCGGCGACGGGGAACCGCTCGTCATGGCGGGCCCCTGCGCAGTGGAGAGCAGGAAACAGCTGCTGAAGACGGCTGAGGGGATACAAGAGGCAGGGGCGCGAGTCCTGAGAGGCGGCGCCTTCAAGCCGCGCTCCCACCCCTACGCTTTCCAGGGGCTGGGGAGCGAGGGGATCGCGCTACTGAAGGAGGCGCGTGCGGCCACAGGGCTCCCCGTAGTCACCGAGGTCATGTCCTCCGAGGAGGCGGAGTGGATTGCGCCGCACATCGACATTCTCCAGGTGGGCGCCCGAAACATGCAGAACTTCTCCCTGCTCAGGACGCTCGGCGGGCTGGACAGGCCGGTGATGCTGAAGCGCGGGATGTGCGCCACCGTCGAGGAGTGGCTCCAGGCGGCGGAGTATATCCTCGCCGGAGGGAACGAGCGCGTGATCCTCTGCGAGCGCGGAATCCGCAGCTTCGACAAGAATACCCGCAACACCCTCGACCTGAGCGTCGTCCCGCTGCTCAAATCCATGACGCACCTCCCCGTCGTCGTGGACCCCAGCCATGCCACCGGCAGACGGGAGCTCGTCGCGCCGATGAGCCTCGCGGCGCTCGCCGCCGGAGCGGACGGTCTCGTCGTCGAGGTACACTGCGACCCTGCGGGAGCTTTGTGCGACGGGCCGCAGTCGCTGACCCTGGACGACTTCGCGCATCTGATGACGCGGGCGTCGAAAATGTTCCGCGCGCTCAATGAGGAGGAGCCGTCATGGCGCATACCGATCGCCAGATGAGGACTCTTCCGACGAAAGAAACGCACGATAGGCTCCTCCCGGGGCACGGAGATTTTCCCACGAGCGTGGTGGTCGGCGAAGGGCTGCTCTCGCGCCTGGGGGACTTCACAGGAAGCGAGGAGGCGCCGTTCGTCGTCGCGGACGGGATCACCGGGCCGCTCTTCGCGGAGTTCCTCGGCACTCGGCGCGGACTCTTCACGCTCCCCCGAGGAGAGGAGGGAAAAAGTCTCGAAAGCCTCTCGACGATCTACGCCGCGCTCGCCGCAGCAGGTGTCGACCGCTCCGGAACGCTGCTCGCCCTCGGCGGAGGCGTGGTGGGCGACACCGCAGGGTTCGCCGCCGCCACATGGATGCGCGGCATCCGGCTTCTTCACTGCCCCACCACGCTTCTCGCGCAGGTGGACAGCGCGATCGGGGGAAAAACGGGAGTGAATCTTCCTGAGGGGAAAAATCTCGTCGGCGCATTTCATCCCGCCGAGTGGGTCTTTTCGGACGTGGAGTGCATCCGCTCCCAGGCAGACGAAGATTTCCGGCAAGGTCTGGGAGAGGCTGTAAAGTACGGCGTCGGGGAGGAGTGGCCGTTCTTCGGATGGCTTGAGGAGCATGCGCGGGCCATCTTGCGCCGCTCTCTGCCCGCACTGAGAACGCTCGTCGCGGAGTGTTCGCGGATGAAGCTCGCCGTGGTCGCGGAGGACGAGCATGAACGAAGCGGGGCGCGGGCGCGCCTGAACCTCGGACACACCGTCGGGCACGCGCTTGAAGCCGCATCCGGCTACAGGTGGCGGCACGGGGACGGCGTCGCGGCGGGGATGATGGTGGCTGGAAGGCTGGCGCTCCGCCTCGGCGAATTCCGGGAGGAGGAGCTGGCTCGTCTGCAACGACTTCTGGAGGCGTTCAGGATTCCATGCCGTCCGGATATGCCGTGGGACGAGATCGCCCCCTTTCTGGCACGGGACAAAAAATTTTCCGGAGGCGCTCCCCGTCTGGTACTTCCCCGCACGGGCGAACGCTGCCGACTGCGGGACGATGTCACGCTCGCCGCGCTGCGGAACGCATACGAAGAGGAGCTCCTCAAGGCGCGATGAAACGCCCGGGGAGCTCCTCTTCCCCCATTCGCTGTTGAGGGTCGGGCAGAGAACTACGGATTCTCTTCGAACTCCTTCTGGTAGCCCCTTCCGGAGCCCATCATGACGCTGATCACGTTGAGCATGGGGAAGTTCTCGCAGACGATCTTGATGATGGCCGCGATGATCACCGAGATGAGCGCGCCTACAACGCCCCAGATGAGCCCCCAGAAAAGCAGCGAGATGAGCACAACCACCGGACTGAGGTTCAGCCGGTCGCCCATGACCTTCGGCGTGATGAAGTTGCCGATGACCATCTGGATTGTAAGCAGCGTAAGCGCCGTGATCAGGGGGGCCGTCAGGCTCGGGTAGAACTGGACCACCGCCACCAGGATCGGGGGGATGGAGGCGACGATGGAGCCGATCGTGGGGATGAAGTTGAGGACGAAGGCCAGGACTCCCCATGTTACCGCGAAGTCCACCTTCAGGTATTCAAGAGCTATCCACACGCACAACCCGGTCACCGCGCTGATGAGCGCGAGGGCGCTGAGGTAACGCCCTATCTGCCATGATATTGTACTCAGAATCTTGCGGGCTCGCTCGGAACCGTGGGGCGTAACGAACGCTTTCTTCACCTTGTATTCAAAATATGGAGAGCCGAGAAGCATAAAGACGAGGAAAACGATAACCATGACAAGTTTCGAGATAATGGTAAGGAAGGAGCCGGAGAGATCAAGGAGATATCCCCTGACGGTGAACCCCCAGTTGATGGACGTCCAGAAGTCCGGGGGAATATCAAGATTCGTCGTGAGCGACTTGCCTATCTCCATCAGGCGCGAGTAGTACTTAGGAAAAGCGGCGGCGAAAGAGGCGATTCGGGTATTCAGAAAGATTGCGCCGAGGAAGCAGAGACCGAAAAATATGGCAAGGACAAAAACCACCGCAAGTCCCACAGGAACGCGGCGTTTGGCAAGGTAACGAACGATGGGACCGAAAATATACGAAAGAAGCCATGCGATAATGAGCGGGATGAAGACCGCCTGTGCGAAGTTCAGCACAAAACCTACGGCGACAAGGGCGATCACCCCCACGAGGCCGATCATAACCTGAAATTTTTCCACACTATCCCTTCCCTTCCTTGAGATGTGAGCAGACCCCTCCACAGTTCTTATTCTACACTGAGGAATCCGTTTTGGGAGAAAAGGGAGAAAAAGTAACGCGCGCATACCCCGCGCGCGAGATTGTCCGCAGGGCATGCGCAGGCTGGAGGCGCCCGTTTCGTTACACCGTCGGGACGCCCAGTTCCTTCAGTATCCGGGCGATCTCCTTTTTCGTCTCCTCGCCCGCGGGCTGAATCGGCAGGCGAGGGAGCCCCCCCTTGTAGCCGACCATGTCCATCGCGGCCTTCATCCCTCCGATGCCGAACCTGCTGGTGACGGCGGCGTTCAACGGCAGCAGGGAGAGCTGCATCTTCCGCGCGCCGTCGAGGTCGCCCTTCTCGAAGCGCTCCTGAATCTCGGCGCAGTAGTCGGGGACCACGTTGGCCACCGCGAGGGTGCCGCCGACACCTCCGAGCACGAGCGTGGCAAGAAGATAGCTTCCCGACCCGGCGAAGACCGAAAAATCCTCCGGGGCTTTGGCCAGCACCTCGGAGATCTGCACGATGTTGCCGCCGCTATCCTTGATGCCGGTGATGTTCGGATGGGCGGAGAGCTTCAGCGTCAGCGCCGAGGGGACGTTCACGCCGGAGTTGCCGGGCATGTTGTAGATCATCACGGGGATCGGCGAGGCGTCGGCGAGCATCGTGTAGAACTTCTCCAGAGCCGCATCGTTCATGTCCTTTTTATAGTAGTTCGGGGTGACAACCAGCGCCACCTCGGCGCCGACGGCCGCACATCGTTTCATCAGCTCGACTGTCTCCTTCAGTGATTCGCATCCGGTACCGGCGATGATCTTCTTGCCCGAGGGGAGGTGCTTTCGGGCCGTCTCCACCAGCTTCACCTTCTCGTCGTGCGAAAGCAGCGTAAACTCGCCGTTGCTCCCCAGAACCACGAGCCCCGCGAGCTTCGTCGCGCCGAAAGCGCGCACGTTCTCCGCAAAAACGTCGTAGTTCACCTCTCCCGACGCATCGAACGCCGTGGCGATGGGGGCGAAAATTCCTCGTACCGTATTCATATTCTATCTCTCCCTTAGAATGCATTATGTTTCCTATATGGTACTTGAAAAAGACGTTTATGGGAAGTCCTGCGCTGAACCCGTTCCCACTCCTCTTCTACTGCGACAAGATACGGTAAAATAGAGGTATCTTGAGAAAAGGAGGAAAAAACGATAACGCCCCTTTCTCGCTTTCCGCCCCTGCCGGTACGGGGCAAAACAGCGCTTCCGTGCAAGGACAACCTTGTGCGGAAGGGGCGGGCGCCCGCGTCTTGGTCGATGCGTTGTTTCCGGGGCAATCACTACGGCGTCATATCTTCCGGAGCGGGAGAAGACCGCACACTTGAAGAAAATGGAGGTATCAGATGAGGAATATTTTTGATGAAATCGAGGAACTCTACGAAAAAACTCGACGCAAGGAGCGGAGTTTCGACGGCGAAGACTACGGAGGAGGGGGGGACGACGGGAAACCGCGGCGTCGGTTCTCCTTCAGTTTCGGCTTCCTGAAGCTCCTCATCCCCGTTCTGCTGCTGCTTATCGTCGCCTGGCAGGGGTTTTATATCGTTCCGGCAGGGTCGCGGGGCGTCGTTTTTCGCCTCGGGAAGGTCTCGCACGTAGCGAACCAGGGGATGAACTTCAAATTTCCCGTCATCGACCAGGTAACGATAGTGAACACCGAGCAAATCCAGCGCTTCGAATACGGCTACCGGACGGTGAACGCCGGAACTCCCCCGACATATGCCGACAAACCTGAGGAATCCAAGATGCTCACCGGCGACAACAAGATCGTCGAGATCGACTGGGTGCTCCAGTACCAGGCGGGAACGCCGGAGGAGTACGTGGTGAACCTTCCGGGAGACCAGTGGGCGCGTGAAAAGATGATCCGCGACATCGCGGAGTCCACCCTGCGGGAAGTCATCGCTTCGCGTGCGCTCGACGACGTGCTCACCACCGAGAAGGAGGCCTCGCAGACGGAGGCGAAGATGCTCATCCAGGAGAAGCTCAACGCCCTGAAGACGGGGGTCTTCATCGTCGCGGTGCAGTTTCAGGACGTGAACCCGCCAAAGGCGGTCCAGGCCGCGTTCAGCGAGATCAACACGGCGCGCTCCGAGCGGGAGCGGCTGATCCTGGAGGCGGATAAGTACTCGAACGAGATTCTCTCGAAAGCGCAGGGCGAATCGGATCGTATCCTGAACGAGGCTGAAGCGTACAAGTTTCGCAGAATCTCGCTTGCAGAGGGCGAAGCGGCGCGCATCCGCTCGCTGAACGCCGCCTACAAGGAGAATCCCGACCTGGTGCTCAACAACCTCTGGCTTGAGAGTATGGTCAAGGTCTGGCCGAAACTGAAGGTCTACATAGTGGAGACGGGGGAGAACTCAGTGCAGCTCCTTCCGCTGGATGAGTTCTTCAAATCCGCGGAAACATCCGCTCCCGACGCCAAGAGATAGGAGGCCGAAGACGATGAAAAAATACCTTATAGCCATAGGCGTCCTGTTTATCTTTCTTCTCTTCAGCGGCTCGTTCTACCTACTGCGGGCCGACGAGCAGGGCGTGGTGCTTCGCCTTGGAAAGGTAGTGGCCTCCCGCACCGAGCCGGGGCTTTACTTCAAACTTCCTTTCCTCGACCAGCTCACACGATATACGAAAAAGCTCATCGAGTACGACGCGGAGCTTGTCGCCGTCGTCACCAGCGACAAGAAAAATCTAGTCTTCGACACGTTCGCCATCTTTACAATTTCCAACCCGGAACTCTTCTACAGGCGGGTTCGGACGATCGCCTCCGTCCAACAGCGCCTCGACGACGCGGTGTACTCCGCAGTTCGCGTCATTTCGGGCCGTCTTACCCTTGACGAGCTGGTCAAGGACAAGCGGCAGCAGGCGGTGGAACAATCGCTCGCCATCGCACAGGAACAGGGAAAGGAATACGGCGTGCATATCCACTCGCTGGCCTACAAACGAGTCTTCCTCCCGCAAGACAACGAGCAGGCCGTCTACCGTTCGATGCAGGCGGAGCGCAACCGGGTCGCCGGACAGCTCCGGGCGGAGGGACAGGCCGAGGCCATCACGCGAAGATCGCTCGCGGACAGAAAAGAAGTGGAGATGATCGCCGAAGCGCGCAGAAAAGCCGAAGAGATCAAGGGGCAGGGGGACAGTACGGCGCAGGAGACCCTCTCCAAAGCGACCAGCGACGCAAAGGAACTGTACCTTTTTATCAAAACGATGGATTTCTACCAGGAAGTCCTTCCCGGAACGCCGGTCCTGCTCCGTCCGGGCGAGGGGATTCTCCGGTACCTTACCGGCGTACAGGGCAAATAAGCGTATAGTGAAAAAGGAGCGTAAGGCCCCGCTGGAGGCGCCCTTCCCGCTCCTTTCAGAAAAACAACACAAGGAGGCAAAACTATGAGCGAATTCACACCCTGGCACAACGAAACAGTCGGCGGAGCGGTCGTCGAAGCTCTGAAGAAAAACGGCTTCGAGGCGGAGTACTGCGCTACAGGAGCCGACGCCGCACGGCGCCTTCTCGAACTAATCCCCGAGACCGCATCCGTTGGGTTCGGCGGTTCGTGGACCCTCAAGGCGCTCGGGATATCCGAAAAGCTTGCCGTTCGCGGCAACACAATCCTCGACCACGGCGCTCCCGGCCTGACCAACGAGGAGAAAGCCGATATCCGCAGGAAGCAGCAGATCTGCGACGTCTTCCTCTCCGGCACGAACGCGCTCACCATGGACGGCAAGCTCGTCAACATGGACGGCTCCGGGAACAGAGTCGCCGCTATGATCTTCGGCCCCGGCAAGGTCATCGTCGTCGCGGGAACCAACAAGATCGTCAAAGATGTAGCCGCGGCGGAGGAGCGCATCCAGATGAAGGCCGCCCCTATCAACAACAAACGTCTGGGAACGCCCAACCCCTGTTCGCGGACCGGGGTCTGCATGGACTGTCAGGGACCGACCAGGATCTGCAACGTCCTGACCATCATCAGCAAACGCCCGCTCGGGACCAACTTCCACGTGCTGATCGTCGGCGAAGAGCTGGGATTCTAGAAAGAGTCGGGATACAGAAGAGGGAGAGACGATGCGAAAATGCTCGTCTCTCCCTCTTCTTTTCAATCTTTTCCGAAAATCCGCGAAATCGGAAATCGGCCTACTTCGCCGCGATCTCGCTCTCGTCTCCCCACAGAAGCAGCGCGTTCTCGGAAACGATGCGCTCCTTGAGGCGAAGGAACTCCTCCCTCGTGAGGAAGAGGGGGCGTATCTTCCGCTGCATGATCCCCTCGATCTTCTCCGCAAGGCTCTCGAAATACGACTTGTCGATCCGTCCAACGAGCACGAGGTCGATGAGCCCCGAATCGATCCCCTTGGCGTAGTCGCCCGTCACGAGGGCGAGTTCCACATTGCCGAGGCGAGAGACGACGTGCTCCACCACCTGGTCGATCCCGAGCGTCTTGGCCGCGATGCGCTGGAGCTCCGGGAAGAGAGGGTGGCGCGTATTCGCGCGGTAGACCTTGGTTCGCCCCTCGTCGGCACATTCAAGCAGCCCCGCCTCCGAGAGACGGTTTAGTTCGACGCGCACGCCGTTCGTCGACTCACCGAACTCCTCGGCAAGCCCCCGGAGATATGCGCTGGTATTTGGATTCAGAAAAAACTTCAGAAGGAGCCTGGCGCGGGTTTTGGATGTCACAAGAGATTCAAGCATAGTTTGTCCTTTTCCGTGATGTATTTAGAGTAATTTTATTGCTCGAAAGGAAGATTGTCAAACGCAGGAAGGCGAATTCTTAAAGCGGAGCAGTTCCGGAAAGAGAAGCGAAAGGACGCTTGCAGCCCATGCCACGCGGCGTTCCCCTTTCGTACCGACGTCGTCATACGCGAGAAGAGCCGCCCAGTGAGGAAATCCTCCGGGCGGCTCTTCGTTGTGACTGTCCCGGTTGAATGTCCCGGTACGCGCGGATAATCAGCCAAGGAGTCTACGCAATATACACAGGAAGCCGTCCGGGGGATTTCCCCTGGACGGCTTCGTTGTTTTTTCAAAAGGATTTCCGGCGGCGACCTGCTCTCCCACGGATAGCCTCCGCAGTACCATCGGCGCTGGAGGGCTTGACTGCCGGGTTCGGCATGGAACCGGGTATGACACCTCCGCTTTGACCACCGAAAATCCAATCTATGCACCCGACGGATTTTTCAGCTTCATATCAGAAAGAATCTCCGAAAAAGAGAGGAAAAGGCCTCGGCGTATTAGTACCGGTCAGCTCAACCCCTCGCAGGGCTTACACCTCCGGCCTATCTATCCCGTAGTCTCCGGGACGCCTTACTTCCTTTACGAAACGGGGTATCTCATCTTGAAGTCGGCTTCCCGCTTAGATGCCTTCAGCGGTTATCCGGTCCGAACATAGCTACCCGGCTTATGCAACTGGCGTCACAACCGGTACACCAGCGGTTCGTCCACTTCGGTCCTCTCGTACTAGAAGCAGATCTTCTCAAATACCCTACGCCCGTGGTGGATAGGGACCGAACTGTCTCACGACGTTCTAAACCCAGCTCACGTACCGCTTTAATGGGCGAACAGACCAACCCTTGGGACCTGCTTCAGCCCCAGGATGCGACGAGCCGACATCGAGGTGCCAAACCTTGCCGTCGATGGGAACTCTCGGGCAAGATCAGCCTGTTATCCCCAGGGTAGCTTTTATCCGTTGAGCGACGGCCGTTCCATTCCGCACCGCCGGATCACTAGCACCGACTTTCGTCCCTGATCGACCCGTCGGTCTCTCAGTCAGGCCACCTTATACGCTTGCGCTCTCTTAGGGCGGTTTCCATTCGCCCCGAGGTGACCTTCGCGCGCCTCCGTTACTCTTTGGGAGGCGACCGCCCCAGTCAAACTGCCCACCTGGCAGTGTCCCCCCCGTCGATTCAGACGCCGGGGGTTAGAATTCCGTCATCCCAAGGGTGGTATCCCAACAGCGACTCCACGTATACCAAAGTACACGCTTCAAAGTCTCCCACCTATCCTGTGCATGACATGACAAAATCCAGTACCAGGCTACAGTAAAGCTCCATGGGGTCTTTCCGTCCCACCACAGGTACCTGGTGTCTTTACCAGGACCACAATTTCACCGGGTCTCCCGTCGAGACAGCGCTCAGATCGTTACACCATTCGTGCAGGTCGGAACTTACCCGACAAGGAATTTCGCTACCTTAGGACCGTTATAGTTACGGCCGCCGTTTACCGGGGCTTCATCTCAAAGCTTCGCACGTCGCCGCACTAACCTCTCCATTTAACCTTCCGGCACCGGGCAGGTGTCAGTCCCTATACTTCGGCTTGCGCCTTATGCAGAGACCTGTGTTTTTAGTAAACAGTCGCCTGAGCCTGGTTTCTGCGACCGCTCCGCGCTTTCGTCAGCATTGACGTCACGCGTGCGGCACCCCTTCTCCCGAAGTTACGGGGTCAACTTGCAGAGTTCCTTAACGAGAGTTATCCCGCTCACCTTAGCCTGCTCGGCCAGCCCACCTGTGTCGGTTTCGGGTACGGGCGCGATGCTCCCTCCCTAGAGGCTTTTCTTGACAGTCGAGCGTCAACGGCTTCGCCTTCATTACAAAGACTCCCCATCGGGTCTCGGCTCATCGCGGCGGTTTTCCCTGCCGCGCACGCCTACTCCCTTGGTCCGGGACTTCCATCACCCGGATCCGCCTAGCTTCCTGCGTCACCCCTTCGGTCCAATCGGTCGCTCCGCGGGGCAGGAATCTCAACCTGCTGTCCATCGACTACGCCTTTCGGCCTCGCCTTAGGTCCCGCCTTACCCTGGGTGGATTAGCCTTCCCCAGGAATCCTTGGGCTTACGGTGAGTGTGTTTCTCACACACTTTGCGCTACTCATGCCGACATTCTCACTTCCCTGCAGTCCACCGAACCTTACGGTTCGACTTCTCCCCGCAGGGAACGCTCCCCTACCGATGAACGACTTGATCGTCCATCCCGCGGCTTCGGCGATATGCTTAGCCCCCTGTATTTTCGGCGCGGAAATCCTCGACCAGTGAGCTGTTACGCACTCTTTAAAGGGTGGCTGCTTCTAAGCCAACCTCCTGGCTGTTTGGGCATTTCCACATCCTTGCCACACTGAGCATATCCTTGGGGGCCTTAGCCGACGGTCTGGGCTCTTTCCCTCACGACTACGAAACTTCTCTCCCGCAGTCTCACTCCCATGATTCAACAGACCGGTATTCGCAGTTTGGTTGAATTTGGCAGGACCCCAGTCCCCCGCGTCCATCCAGAGCTCTACCCCCGGCTGTCATTCTATGAGGCTGCACCTAAATGCATATCGGGGAGAACCAGCTATTACCGCACTCGATTAGCTTTTCACTCCTATCCACAAGTCATCCGAGACTTTTTCAACAGGCACCGGTTCGGTCCTCCACCCCGTTTCACCGGGGCTTCAACCTGCTCATGGATAGATCGTGCGGCTTCGGGTTCATCACTGGAAACTACTCGCCCTCTTCAGACTCGGTTTCCCTGCGGCTCCAGTCCTTATACGGACCTTAACCTCGCTACCAACGATGACTCGCCGGCTCATTTTACAAAAGGCACACCGTCACCTTCCACGTCCTCGCGAACGCTTCCGGCTCCGATTGCTTGTAGGCACACGGGTTCAGGTCTTTTCACTCCCCGCCAGGGGTGCTTTTCACCTTTCCCTCTCGGTACTGTTTCTCTATCGGTCGCCTGCAGTATTTAGCCTTGGACCATGGTCGGCCCTGTTTCAACCGGAATTTCACGTGCTCCGGCCTACTCGGGTTCCATAAACAGGGAGTCTTCCCGCTTTCGCCTACGGGGCTTTCACCCTCTGCGGCATGCTTTCCCAATACACTTCGACTAGCGGGTCGGTTTCTCACTCCCCGAGAAGTCTGCGGACCTCTCCTCTATGTACCCTCAACCCCACGTCAGCAACGACCGCAGTCTTGACACTGACCTGGTTTAGGCTCTTCCCGTTTCGCTCACCACTACTCGGGGAATCTCTTCGATTTCTTTTCCTCGGGTTACTGAGATGTTTCACTTCACCCGGTTCCCCCCTCTTACGAGGGTGACTGGACTGCTCCAGTCGGGTTGCCCCATTCGGAGATCTCCGGATCAAAGACCGCTTGCGTCTCCCCGGAGCTTTTCGTAGCTTGCCACGTCCTTCTTCGGCTGCAGGCGCCAAGGCATCCACCGTGTGCCCTTTATACCTTTTCCTCATTCTTTTTCGGTTACTCTTTCCTCTATTCTGCTGTCAAGGTCCGTCGGGATAACTTATAAGAGCGATGAAGAAGAGGGTGCGTTCCATCATGGTCCGAGGTCTGCCTGTTGTTGCACAGATCTCCTTAGAAAGGAGGTGATCCAGCCGCACCTTCCGGTACGGCTACCTTGTTACGACTTCACCCCCCTTACCGGACACACCTTCGACGGCTCCTTCCATTGCTGGTTAGGCCGCCGGCTTCGGGTGCACCCGACTCGGGTGGTGTGACGGGCGGTGTGTACAAGGCCCGGGAACGTATTCACCGCGGCTTGGCTGATCCACGATTACTAGCGATTCCAGCTTCATGAAGTCGAGTTGCAGACTTCAATCCGAACTGCGACCGGCTTTAAGGGATCCGCTCGTCCTCGCGAACTCGCTTCCCGTTGTGCCGGCCATTGTAGCACGTGTGTCGCCCTGGACATAAGGGCCATGATGACTTGACGTCATCCCCACCTTCCTCCATCTTGTCGATGGCAGTCCTTCCAGAGTGCCCGGCTTCACCCGATGGCAACTGAATGCAGGGGTTGCGCTCGTTGCGGGACTTAACCCAACATCTCACGACACGAGCTGACGACAGCCATGCAGCACCTGTGTACGCTCCCCACCCGAAGGCGGGGTCCTTCAACTTTCATATCCGTACCACGTACATGTCAAACCCAGGTAAGGTTCTTCGGTTTGCATCGAATTAAACCACGTGCTCCACCGCTTGTGCGGGCCCCCGTCAATTCCTTTGAGTTTCAATCTTGCGACCGTACTCCCCAGGCGGAATGCTTATCGCGTTAACTCCGGCACGTATGTATCTCTACACGCACACCTAGCATTCATCGTTTACGGCCAGGACTACCGGGGTATCTAATCCCGTTCGCTCCCCTGGCTTTCGCGCCTCAGCGTCAGTTGCTGCCCAGCAAGTCGCCTTCGCCACCGGTGTTCTTCCCGATATCTACGCATTTCACCGCTACACCGGGAATTCCACTTGCCTCTGCAGCACTCCAGCTCGTCGGTCTCGACCGCTTCACCGGGTTAAGCCCGGATCTTTAACAGCCGACTCGACGCGCAGCCTGCGCGCCCTTTACGCCCAGTAATTCCGGACAACGCTCGTCCCCTACGTATTACCGCGGCTGCTGGCACGTAGTTAGCCGGGACTTCTTCGTACGGTACCGTCATCTGCTTCTTCCCGTACAAAAGAGGTTTACGACCCGAAGGCCTTCTTCCCTCACGCGGCGTCGCTGGGTCAGGGTTTCCCCCATTGCCCAATATTCCCCACTGCTGCCTCCCGTAGGAGTCTGGACCGTCTCTCAGTTCCAGTGTGGCCGTTCGCCCTCTCAGGCCGGCTACCCGTCGTCGCCTTGGTGAGCCGTTACCTCACCAACTAGCTGATAGGACATGAGTCCCTCTCCCGGCGGGATGTCTCCATCCCTTTCACCTCTCGGCTTACGGGGTATTAGCAGCCGTTTCCAACTGTTGTCCCCCTCCGGAAGGCAGGTCCTCATGCATTACTCACCCGTCCGCTACTAACGATATCTTCAGCAAGCTTCCAATATCGCCCGTTCAACTTGCATGTGTTAAGCACGCCGCCAGCGTTCGTCCTGAGCCAGGATCAAACTCTCGAATATCAACTCGGAACGCCTCTTTACCTCTTCTTCTCGCTCTTATAAATCTGTCAAGGTTCTCTTCGGGTACTTCCGCTTCCGCTTCCGCTTCCGCTTCCGTCCCCGCTCTCCGCGCCGCCGCTCGGACGGCTTGAAGAACGCGCCGTTTCAAAGACGCGAGGGGTATAATACCACTTTTGCGGGGGTTGTCAACAGCGTTTTTTTGAAAATCCGTTTTCTCAATAGAGAGTCTTCGTCAGCCCCTCCCGTTCCAATTCAAAACGCATCCGCACGGCGCTCTGCGAGAGCGCCGTGCGGAAGGGCGCAGTCTGGCTACTTACCCGCCTTTTTCTTCTGTTTCTTCCCCTTGGAAGCCTCCGGCAGGCATCTGTCCGGGTAGTTGGTGATGATCACGTCCACCCCTGCGGCCTCCAGTTCCCGGGCGCGCTCCGTCGTGTTCACGGTCCAGCATGCGACTTTGATCCCGCGGGCGTGCGCCTTCCCCACCAGTTCCGCGGAGACATAGTCATGGCATGGGTGCAGGCTGTAGAGATCCAGCTCCTGCCGCTTGGCGTAGGAGAACGGCGAGAGCAGAACCCCTTCATAAAGTATTCCAAGGCGATACGCGGAATTCAGCCTGCGCATGATCTTCAGGCTTTTATGATTGAAGGAGGAGATGATAGTATTCTCGACCCGGTTGTATCGCTCTATTATGGAAGCGACGACTTCTTCAAGTCCCGGATGGTCGTGCGGTCTGCTTTTCAGCTCCACATTGAGCGGCATCGTTGCGGGGAGCATATCGAACAGCTCTTCCAGGCGCGGAACAGTCGTCCCTGCAAACTCCTCCGAGAACCATTTTCCCGCGTCGAACGAACGAATTTCTTCGAATGACAGATCGCGTATTGCGCCGCTCCCCGTGGTTGTACGATCCACGGTCCAGTCGTGATGAACGACGGCGACGCCGTCTTTGGTCAGCTGCACATCGAATTCAAAACCCTCGCACCCCTGCCGGATTCCGAGTTCAAAAGCCGGCAGGGTATTCTCCGGGGCATACCCCGAGGCCCCCCTGTGTCCGAAGGCAAGCACTGAAACCCCTTCTTTCTATAGGTAGAGAGTCTATGAAGAGCGCGCCGCGGCGCGCTCTTCGGTGCGCTCAGTATAACAGGTGCGGCAAAAAGAGCGTAAGTGCCGGAAAATACGTAACGAGCAGCAACGCCGCGAGCAGCGCGATGATGAAGGGAATGCTCTCCCTTATGAAGTCCGGGATGGAGACGCCGGTAATCGAACAAGTGGTGAACATCATCGATCCGAAGGGAGGGGTCACGCCGCCGATCATGATGTTCACGATGATGACCAGTCCGAAGTGGACGGGATCCACGCCAAGACCGACGACAACAGGCACCAGAAGGGGCGCGAGGATGATCATCGCCGCGCCCCCCTCGATAAACATCCCGAGGATGAGGAGCATGACGTTAATCACAAGGAGCATCGTGTACTTGTTATGCGCTATATCGAGCAGCA
The DNA here is from genome assembly GCA_963668335.2 of Aminobacteriaceae bacterium. Lineage (GTDB taxonomy): Bacteria > Synergistota > Synergistia > Synergistales > Aminobacteriaceae > JAAYLU01. Next base: position 128,459 of record CAXXRY010000035.1, read on the forward strand.
GGGCGGCGACGGTTTGCGGTATGCGCTCCCAGGTCATATAGTAGCCGAAGACCGACGCGGCGACGATGATCAGAAGCACGGTGCTGGTGCCGTAGACGGTATCCTTCAGAATGGTGATGAAATGAACCGGCCGAAGCTCGCGGTAGACGAAGAATCCGACGAGCGAGCAGTAGAGCACCGCGATTGCGCCGGCCTCTGTAGGGGTAAACATGCCGAAGCGCAGTCCAAGAATGATGCCAAGCGGCATGAAGAGCGCCCACGAAGACTCTTTGACCTGTTGCAGCATCTCTCCGGCCGTCGCCCTCCGCTCACGCGAGGGTTTGTACCCCCTCTTCCTTGAAACGATGCTCACCGCGATCATGAGGGTACAGCACATGATGAGGCCGGGAACGTAGCCCGCAAGGAAGATTCTGTCGACCGAGACACGCGCGATCAGGGCGTAGATGATCAGGTTGATTCCCGGAGGGATGACGGGCGCGATTGCCGAAGAGGCCGCGGTGATAGCCGCCGAAAAGGCCCGGTCGTACCCCCTGGCCTCCATTTCGGGAACCAGTATTTTGCTCTGCATGGCGGCGTCTGCGTTGGCCGAACCGGTGACGCCTCCCATGAGCGTGCTGAGCACGACGTTGACCTGAGCCAACCCTCCGGTCATATGCCCTGTGAGGACGTCGGCCATCTTCATCAAGCGGGAACTGATCCCTGCATAGTTCATGATCGATCCCGCCATAATGAAGAAGGGAACGGCCAGGAGCGGGAAGGAGGCTGTGCTCGTGATGAAGCGCTGGAGAATCAGGTCGACGGGGCTGCCTGTATTGATGAATGTAAAATAAGAAAGCGCCGCGCCGAAGAGAGCGAACGCAATGGGGATGCCCGAAAAGTAGAGCACGAAGACGACGATGACGGGAAGAAATTCCATCTGCATCACCCCTGTACGGCCTGTCCCGGCGGGAGGGCGTCGCTGCGCAGCTCCTGATAGAAGAAGACCGCCGAATGGAGCGTCATCAAACCGAAACCGACCAAAAGCGCCGCACTCACATAACTGGAAGAGATTCCCAAAACGGCGGTCGGTTTAATCGAGGAGGCCCGGACAAAGATAACGCTTAAATAGACGATGTACCCGTTGAGGATGGTCATGATCGTGTGCGCGATCAACCGCAGCGGCTTCTTCATGGCGTTCGGCGCCAGCTTCGTCAGAAGGTCGATGCTGATATGCATCTTGCGCTTATGACACGCCGCGGCCCCTATGAAGACGCTCCAGACGAAGGAGATGGTCGCGACCTCTTCGGACCAGAAGATTCCCATGTTGAGCACATAACGAAAAAAGACGTTGACGATGACCATGCAGACGGTAATGCTGATGAAGAATGCGCTGACGATTTCCTCCGCATAGCTGAAGAGTGTATGTACGGTTTTTTTCATGATCGATAACCTCTCGTCGAGTGAATCAGCGGCAGGGAAAGACGTTGTGTTCCCTCTCCCTGCCGCGCTGTGCGATTATTTCATTCGTGTGAAGGAAATACGGCTACTTCTTGGCCCGGATCTTCTCCAACTCCGCCTGCAGCTTGTCGTAGATGCCGGGGGTCAGGCCGGGGAAGGTCTCGTAGATGCTCTTCGTCGCGTCGGTGAAGGCCTTCTTGTCGACCTCGTTGAATTTCACGCCGTACGATTCGAGCTTCGCAGTCACATCGCCGAGATCCCTCTTGCCGATTTCCACCATTTCAAGCGCGCCCTTCGCGAACTCTTCGGCCATGATCGCCCGGTACTCCTCGGGAATCTTCTCCCATACCTGCGTGGAAATATAGACGCCGCAGGTACCAAGGAAGTGCTGGGTGCGGGCAACGTTCTTCAGCAGTTCATACACCTTGGTGCCGATGTTGGTGAACTCTGAGCCTTCGATACCATCGACGATTCCCTGCTGCACTCCCGGAAGGGTTTCGGCCCAGGGGAGCGGAGTCACGGTCGCGCCCATCGCGGTGAGCGTCTGGATGAAGAGCTGGCTTCCCGGGGTGCGGAGCTTCACGCCCTTGAGATCTTCGGGCGTCTTGACGACCTTATTGGTGATCACGTTGCGGAAGCCGAAGACGTACTCAAGCGCAAGGATCTTGATCCCCTTCTCTTCCGCCCTCTTTATCATGTCCTGGACCAGATCGGTCTTGATGATCTCGACGTACTCGTCGTAGGAGTTGTAGAGCATCGGGCCGACCAGCGCAATAAAATCGGGAACGTAGTCGCCGACGTAGGACGGGTCCTCGACCGAGATGAAGTTGGCGCCGCGTACAACCTGCTCCATGCCGTCCTTGTAGACGGCAATCTGCCCCTGAGGGAACGTCTGGATCTCGATTGCGCCGTTCGTCCTCTTGAGGATCCGTTCGGCCACCCAGTCCATGGACTTGGTGAGCTGCTCGTCCGGATGGAAGACGTGGCTCAGACGCAGCACCAGCTTGTAATCGGAGGCTTCCGCCTGCATTCCGGCTCCTGCCGCCGCAAAGATGACACACACCAGCACCGCGAAACTCAAAAGTATTCTCCGTTTCATTCGCAACACTCTCCTTCAGTATAATATTGTGCTTCTTGCGGGCAGCCCGCCGCAACCGACGCGGACCGACCATATTCATATCTACCGTCTTTCCGGGCTTCTGTCAACCGGTTTTCTCGGAAGCTACTCCGCCTCGCTCACCAAAATTCCCTCGAGGGTCTGCAGCAGGGCTTCGCCGCTCTCTCCAGCGACCGTCAGTGTTACCGTGTCTCCCTTGGAGACGCCGAGGGACATGATAGAGAGAATGCTCTTCGCGTTCGCAGTCTTCCCGTTCTTTTCGATGATTACGTCCTCCGGGACGGACGACGCCGCCTGGACGAACTTTGCTGCGGGGCGGGCGTGCAGCCCGTGGGGATTGCGGACAACGACCTGTTTTTCCATTATGCGGACTCCTCCTCGGCCTTGAGGTCGCGGCTTGCGACAATATCGACGCCCGTCCCGCAGGCGTCGGGGAGAATAACCTGTCCGACTTCCACGGGGGCGGGTACAACGAGGCGCGCTACCTCCCTGGAGATATCGAACAGGCGATTTTTCGGTACTGCCTGGCGGCTCCTGACGGGGCAGACGGGCAGTTTCCCTCCGGAGACGCGAACCGTCGTCGCGAAGACTCTCGTCGGATTGGCCACCTCGGCCTTTGCGAACTCAAGCGCCCGGGGGCAGTTGTTCCCTTCGACGGAGAGAACCTTCGTACCCTCCACAGCGACCTTGATATCGCACCCGACGGGACATCCAACACAGATCATGTTCAGCAGACGTTCTTCCATGGCGATCAGACCTCCTCGGCGTCGATGGTGATTTCCGTGACGGACTCGGACAGGGCCTGTAGGGCGGCGCCCTTGAGGTGGACTTCATTCATCTCGCCGGGCCGGACGTAGCGATGCTTCTGCTCGAAAAGCCCGTGTTCGGCGAAGACCCGACAGCGCTTCTCGATCGGGTGCGTCACGCGGAAGTAGACGGTGGCGTCGCAGCAACCTGTGATGTACTGCGGCGAGAAGAGCCGGACGTTCTTTCCTCCCTTGATGGCGATCCGCCGCTCCGAGCTGCGGAGCGTCCCGGCGGAGTACAGGGCGGCGTTGCGCCCTGCGGCGAACCCCTCCTGGCTTACCCAGTCGGCAAGGTCGTACACGATGACGACGTTTCCGGCCGCGAATATCGAAGGCCGGGTCGTCTGATAGAACTCGTTGAGGACGGGCCCCCCTGTGACGGGGTGTATATCGACGCCCGCCATGCGGGAGAGCTCGTTTTCAGGGATGAGACCGACGGCGAGCAGCATTGTGTCGCAGGCGACGAAACGGTCGGTTCCCGGAATGGGGCGCCGGTTCTCGTCGACCTTGACGACGGTGATTCCTTCGAGACGGTCATGCCCGTGAACCTTAACAACCGAATGCTCCAGATAGAAGGGAATTTCGTAGTCGTCGAGACATTGCGCGATGTTGCGGCGCAAACCGCCCGCCCAGGGCATGATCTCGTAGACGCCTTCGACGCTCGCGCCTTCCCAGATCATGCGGCGCGCCATGATGAGGCCGATGTCGCCGGAACCGAGGATGACCGCCTTGTGTCCCGGCATGTACCCCTCCATATTGACGAATCGCTGCGCAGTTCCCGCCGTGTAGATTCCCGCCGGACGGCTGCCAGGGACGTTGATCGCTCCGAGCGGACGTTCGCGGCACCCCATAGCGAGGACGGTCGCCTTCGGGACGACGCGGAAGATCCCCTTTTCGGGGTTCATCACCCAAAGACTGCCGTCGGGCTCCATTTTGAAAACCATCGAGTTGACGAGGAACTGCACCCCGGCCTCGTGGGCTCTCTTGATCCAGCGGTGCATATATTCGGGGCCGGTCAGCTCCTCCTTGAAGGTGTGCAGTCCGAAGCCGGGGTGGATGCACTGCTGAAGGATGCCCCCAAGGTCCCAGTCGCGTTCGAGGACGAGGACGCTCTCCGCCCCCGCCTCTCTGGCGCCGATACCGGCGGCCACGCCTGCGGGTCCGGCCCCAACGATCGCAACGTCGACATACATCTCGCTCATTTCTCTCCCCCCTTGAACCAGTAGTCCTTCGTCCTGCCGACGAGATAGCGCGAATGTCCGCCGTGGCGGGTGATCTCCTCGGGGGAGACGCCAAGCTCGCGCGCAAGAATGTCGACCACGCGGGGGCCGCAGAAACCTCCCTGGCAGCGTCCGGCGCCGGCTCGCGTCCATATCTTGACGGCGGCCACAGTCCGCGCTCCTCTGGCGATGGCCTCGACGATCTGCGCCTCGGTCACCATCTCGCAGCGACAGACGATCTGCGCGTAGCGCGGATCCTTCGCCGCAAGCCGAATTTTCTCCTCCATCGGAAGCGCCTCGAAGCGGGGGATATGCTTTCTCTCCGGAACGAAATCGGGTTTCGGAGCAAATGAAAGGCGGTCGCCGAGCTTCTCTTTCATCAACTCCACTGTGTGCTTCGCCAATGCGGGTGCGCTGGTAAAGCCGGGGGACTTGATCCCCGCGACGTTGACAAAGCCTCGCGGAGTATCGAGCACGCCGAGGACAAAGTCTTTCGTGCTCGAGCTCGCCCGGAGCCCGGAGAAGGTCGTAATGGCCATGCCGAGCGGGATGGCGGGAACGAGAAGGCGGGCTCCGTCGACGACCTCTTTGAGCCCTTCGGCCGACGTGGAAGTATCGTCCCGGCTCTTCTGCACCACGGAGGTAGGGCCTATAAGGAGGTTGTTCTCCGCCGTCGGGGCCACGGTGATCCCCTTTCCTTTTTCGGTCGGGCATGGGAAGAAGAAGCTGCCGACGAGGTTGCCTACGTTCTTGTCCATAATGTAGTACTCGCCTCTCGTCGGTTCAATAATGAAAGAATCGTCACCGACCATTTTCGCGACGAGGTCGGAATTGACCCCTGCTGCGTTGATGACGACGGAGGTACGCATAAAGCCGCGGTTGGTTCGTATTCCGAGAATCTCTTTCCGATCGTCGGAGAGGACGATATCCTGAAGCTCCGTTTCGAGGAAGAGTTCGACGCCGTTCTGCTGTGCATTGTCCATAAACGCGAGGACCGCTTCAAAGTTATTGACGATACATCCGGAGGGCGCCCACAAAGCGTGAGAGATCTCCGCGCTTACATGCGGTTCCTTGGTTCGCAACGCGTTGCCGGAAATGATCTCCACTCCGGGGACGCCGTTCCGCTTCCCCTGGTCGAGGAGCATTTCAAGATGTTTCAGGTCTTTTTCATCGAAGCCGCAGACGTAGGAACCCGCACTTCCGAAGCGTTATATCCAGGGGACGCGGCCAGTTCCTGATAGAGTTTGTTGCCGGGAGCGCAAAAATCGGCCTTGATTGAGCCCGGTTTATCGTCGTATCCGGCGTGGATCATGGCGCTGGTTGGCCCGGCTCGCCCCTGAGGGAATATCCGCAGCCTTGTCGATGACAGCGATTTCAAGGGAATAGGCGGCGAGCTCCCTGGCCAGAGTAGCTCCGACGATCCCTGCACCGACGATGATGATATCGTAGGTTTTTGTCCGTCAACTTCAGAACACCTCCATAGTAAGGAAAGAGGGAGAAAGGCGCGTGCCATGGGCAGCGTACATCCTCTCTCCCTCTGTCGCGCAGTGCGATTTATTTCAGAAGACTTCACAAAATCGGCCGCTGCGTATGTCCGCAGACAGCGTCAGGTTCTTAGAGCCACCCTTTGGACTTGTCGATGGCTTTCTTCCACCCCTTGTACATCTCTTCGCGCTTGTCGACGGCCATTTCAGCGCCGAACTCCTTGTCGACCTTCCAGTGCTTGCGGAGCTCTTCGGTGCTCGTCCACAGGCCGGTGGCAAGTCCGGCGGCGTAGGCCGCGCCGAGCGCCGTGGTCTCGTTGACGACCGGACGGACAACCGGCACGCCGAGCACGTCGGCCTGCATCTGCATGAGAAGGTTGTTCTTGACCGCGCCGCCGTCGACCTTCAGAGCCTTCAGAGGTACGCCGGAGTCGGCGTCCATTGCGGCCTGCACGTCGCGGGTCTGGTAGCAAATGCTCTCCAGAGTCGCGCGGATAATGTGCTCTTTGGTGATGTAGCGGGTAAGGCCAAGAATTGCGCCGCGCGCGCTCATATCCCAGTAAGGAGCGTAAAGACCGGAGAATGCGGGAACGAAATAGATGCCGCCGCTGTCCTTCACCTTGCTGGCGAACCACTCGGAATCGGGGGCGTCGTCGAACATGCGCAAGTTGTCGCGCAGCCACTGGACCGCCGCGCCGGTGATGGCGATGGAACCTTCGAGGGCATAGACAGCCTTCCCCTCTTCAAGACCGTAGGCAACGGTGGTCAGGAGTCCATTCTTCGAGCGGACCGGTTTGTCGCCGATATTGAGCAGCATGAAGCAGCCGGTACCGTAGGTGTTCTTCGCTTCGCCGGGGCTGTAGCACGCCTGGCCGAAGAGCGCCGCCTGCTGGTCTCCCAGGATTCCGGCAACGGGGATCTTCGTGCCGAAAGGACCGCTTTCGGGCGTGTATCCGTACACATAGCTGCTGGGCTTGATCTCGGGAAGCATTGCCTCGGGTACTCCGAGGAAATCCATCATTTCTTTGTCCCACTTCAGCGTTTCGATGTTCATGAGGAGGGTACGGGAGGCGTTGGTGACGTCGGTTACATGGACACCGCCGTTGGGGCCGCCGGTGAGGTTCCAGGTCACCCAGGTGTCGATGTTGCCGAAGAGAACTTCTCCCTTTTCAGCCTTCGCGCGAACGCCGGGAACGTTGTCGAGGATCCACTTGATCTTCGTCCCGGAGAAGTAGGGGCTGATAACGAGACCCGTCAGGTCGTTGACCTTCTTGTCCCAGCCCTCTTTCTTCTGCCACTCGGCGCAAAAGTCCTGCGTCCTCATGCACTGCCAAACGATGGCGTTATACACCGGTTTCCCTGTGGCCTTCTCCCAGACGACAGTGGTTTCACGCTGGTTCGTGATGCCGATGGCGCCGATCTCGTCCGCCTTGATTCCGTTGCTGTCCACTACTTCGCGGATGACGTCCTGAACGCGGGACCAGATCTCCATCGGGTTGTGCTCCACCCAGCCCGGCTTCGGATAGATCTGCTCGTGCTCCATCTGGTGCGAATTCTTCGGAGTTCCCTCAAGATCGAAAACAATGGCTCGGCTGCTGGTCGTTCCCTGGTCTATGGCCACAACGTATTTCTTCTCGGACATGACAGTACCTCCTGTTTGGGGTTTATCGAGGCGTGAGAACAAGTTGCTGAACCAGTTGGGCATGATCGTACCGCCTCCTTTATTTGCGATGCCGCCGAGACGCGAACGCCACTATGCCGTAGGGCATTGAAGCGCCTCCTCGGCTGCTTCGCGTCATACAAGAGCTATGAACAGAGCCTTATTCCTGAAGTTTTCTCAATCCCCTCGCCTCGTCGACTACGGCGACGAGTCTGTCGAGTCCTGCGCCGACGCTGGCCTCGACAGAGGCCATTAACGTTCCCTCCAGAACGGGACCGTCGGCGATGAGCACCCGGTCGGCACGGTCGCCAAGGAGTTCCCTTGCAGTGCGCGCCGCCAACACGGCGCTCCCCAGGTCGGGGATGACCACAACGCCTTCGGATGTTTCGAGCAGTTCTTCAAGAGCGGAGAGGATCGCCGGAACCGAAGTCCCAAGCTCGCCGTCGTCGGTTCCGCCGCACGCGGCGATACCGACCCGCTCCCCCGCCATCTGCGAGGCGATCGCGACAATGCCCCGCGCAGCTTCAGCGCTGTGGGAGACCACGAGAATGGCATTCACTCAGGAACTCCCCTTTACGGAGCGCAACATTGTCGAGAGAATCAAGTAAATAGACGTCGCTCCCGGATCCTGGTGTCCTGCCGAACGCTCGCCGAGATAGCTTGCCCGCCCTTTGCGGGCGACAAGGGGAATTGTCGATTCCATACCCGACTGCGCCGCCGCGACGCCCGCTTCGAGAGCGCCGCAGACATCGACGCCGTTCGCGGAAGCATTTTTCAAAGCCTCCACTGCCGGCGTCAGCGAGTCGACCATGGTCTTATCCTGAAGCTGGGCTTTGCCAAGGGCGACGATGCCATTGAGCCCCTCCTCCATTGCATCAGCCAGGGAGGCGGTATCGACATCCTGCCTTCCGGCGAGTTTCGTCGACATTCGCATGAAAAACGTCCCGTAGAGAGGCCCCGAAGCGCCGCCGACATTTCCCATGAGGGTCATGCCGACGTCCTTGAAAAGTGCTCCGAGATCCGAATAGGAGCCTGCGGAGAGTTTGTCGTGAACCTTGCGAAAACCGCGGTTCATGTTGATTCCATGGTCGGCGTCGCCTATAGCCGAATCGAGTTCGGTCAGGTAGTCCTTATGCGCCGCCATCGTCTCGCCGATAGCGTCGAACACCTTGAGCATTCCCTGGACATCGAGGTTCATCGCAGCGCGCCTACCTCCCCCAGCGAAGCCCCGCCGTCTCGACGGGAGCGTCCCAAAGGGCCTTCATTTCTCCGTCGAGCTTCAGCAGAGTAATGGAGAATCCCTGCATTTCGAGGGCTGGTGATATAGTTGCCGACGAGCGAACGGGCAATGACGATCCCCTTCTCCTTGAGGAAATTCGCGAGATCGTTATATGCAAGGTAGAGTTCCATCTGCGGCGTGCCGCCCATACCGTTGACAAAGGCGAGAACTTCGTCGCCCGCTTTGAAGGGAAGATCGTCGACAATGGCCTTTGCCATCATCTCCACGATCTCCTTCGCCGTTTTCAGCTTCATACGTTCGCGTCCGGGCTCGCCGTGGATTCCAATGCCTATTTCCATCTCGTCCTCGCCGAGCTCGAAGGTCGGTTTGCCCGCCGCAGGAACGGCACAGGATGTAAGCGCCATACCCATGGAGCGAACCTGGCTGTTGACCTTCTCGCAAAGTGCCTTGACCTCTTCGAGCGAGGCGCCCGCTTCCGCTTTCGCGCCGACGATCTTTTCGATCAGCACAGTGCCGCCGACTCCGCGGCGTCCCGCAGTATACAGCGAATCCTGAACAGCCACGTCGTCGTCGACAACGACCTGCGCGACGGAAATACCGTCCGCTGTAAGAAGATCGGCGGCCATCTGGAAGTTCATGACGTCGCCGGTGTAGTTTTTCACGAGGAAGAGGACGCCCTTGCCGCCGTCAACCGCTTTGGCCGCTTCGTACATCTGATCGGGAGTGGGGGAGGTGAACACTTCGCCGGGGCAAGCCGCGTCAAGCATGCCGTACCCGACATACCCGCCGTGAAGAGGTTCGTGACCACTTCCACCGCCGGAAACGACGGCGACTTTCTTGTTCGGGGCGTCGGCTCTCAGGACCGCCTTGACCGACGGATGGAGCTTCACCAGACCGGGATGCGCCGCGGCCAGACCGGCGAGTGATTCGACGACGACGTCATCCACTTTGTTCAGGAGCTTTTTCACTATGAAACGCCTCCTTTCAAAAAAGCAGGTTCTATTCCTAAGAACCGGAGGAGGAGACGTTTCCGCTCCTCCTCAGCCGGTTCTTTTCGAAAAGAAAACCGAGCGTTACATCACGCCGAGAGCGTGGGCTATGAAGTAGGCGACTGCGCCGCCGGTAAGAGGCGCAAGCACGGGGATCCAGGCATAACCCCAGTCCGAATCGCCTTTTCCGGCGATCGGGAGTATAAAGTGTGCAATCCTGGGGCCCAAGTCACGAGCCGGGTTGATGGCGTAGCCGGTGGGACCGCCGAGGGCCATACCGATGACCATAACGAGCCAGCCGACGAGGAAGGGGCCGAAACCGGGGGTAAGGCCGCCGATGGCTTCCTTAACACCGGAGGAGAAGATGAACATGATGGGAACAACGAGGAAGATGGTACCGATCATCTCGGTGATGAAGTTGTTGATCGGATTCCGGATCGCAGGACCTGTGGAGAAGACAGCCAGCTTGAGCCCCTTGTCCTCGGTGGCTTCCCAGTGGCCGAGGTAGGCAAGCCACACGACGACGCCTGCGAGTATGCCGCCGCCGACCTGCGCCAGCATGGTCATCATCGCATGCGGCAGGGTATAGGTTCCGGCGAGCATCTTGGCCATGGTGACTGCGGGGTTGATGTCGGCCTGAGGCGCGCCGAGGGATGTCGCGGCGAAGACGCCCATAACCACGGCGGCGCCCCATCCGATCGTAATATGCACCCATCCGGCGTTCTGCCCCTTGGACTTGTTGAGCAACGCGCAGGCGACGAGGCCGTCGCCGAAAACAACCAGAGTCATGGTTCCGAAAAATTCACCCAGAAGATTCGTCATCGCATTTCATACCTCCTTCGAAAGATAAAAACAAAGAACGGTGGCTCAGAAACGCACTCTTACATCCCTACTCAATGCTTGGCATCCCTCCTCACATACGGTTCCGCAGGAACCTCAGGGCAGATAGAGCAAAGAATCAACGGACCGTACGCTCACGACTCCCCCGATAGTGCCGGGAGATTCGTGAAAAAACTCAAGGGAAACTCCAACCGGAGCATGACGGCGGCGAAAGGAAAAAACTGGGACATGCCGCGCTGATGAAGATGACGATACCTTTCTTGCGAAAGATGTCCACGGCATTCACTATGCTTCGCCATTCCATATTTGTCCCGGCGGGGCTCCGGGGGAATCGTTCTCTGCCGCAACGCCGCGGAAAGCGACTGAATACGGCGAAAGGACTGGATTGTCTCACCGGAGATATCGGGGTCCTCTGACTTCTCACGCAATCTTCGGAAGTATGTTACCGCTTCACCCGTGCGATGATATACCATTTTTTGCCACATTGTCAACGAGTGAAATAAGAAAAAGGAAATAGTAAATGAGCCAACATAATATACGGTATACATTTTAATGTAAGTATATGTAAACACACCGCTAACTTATATAAAATGCATAATGTATTTTCGATTTGACGAGAGCTTCGTTTTTCACGGAGGACCTTCTTCGGGGACTTTCCGATACATTCAGCAAAACACATACCCATCGGAAGTACTACAAGAACAAGAAAGAGATGATTGTATGAGCTCTTTTCCCGCAGACATCCTTCTCTCTCCGGAAACGTTTTGAGCACTCCTCACCCCGAAGATACACTGCCCGACGGAACCTCTTGACAACAAGAGGAATTCTGTTTATAATTTCGTCAAATGTAAAAATGACGAAATGAAGGAGTTAGCGATGAATTCTATACTTTCCATTTTAAAAGCGCTCGGCGAAAAGAACAGGCTTCGCGCCTTTCTTAAGCTCATAAACACAAAGGAGCTCTGCGTCTGTGAGGTGGGAGAATTCCTCGGTCTTTCCGCCGCAACTGTGTCGCGACACATGAGCATTCTCTGCCAGGCAAACCTCGTCGAATCCCAAAAACGAGGAAAGTGGGTCTACTACAGCATCAATTCCACGGTAGCCCCGGAATTGCTGCAATGGATACGGAACTCCGTCTTCGACTCCTCTTCGATTGTTGAAGACGGGAAGAGAATCGAAAGCATCGTCAGGGAACATCAGAACAAAGACTGGAGAAAAGCATGTGTATCCGAAGAAGAGAAGTAAAATAACGTGAGCAAAAAGCCAAAGACGCTCTTTCACTGCACCGGGAATTCGTGCCGCAGTCAAATCACCGTTTGCGGCAATGCGAACGAGCGGCGCCCATTCTTCCGGGGCAGACGAGAGTGCTCCACTCCGGCTTCGACGACCCGCCGAAGCCGGCGCTCCTCGAAGAGACCAAGAGGAGAGAACAATGAACTGCTACCGCAGGATACGCGACGAGATACGCGTTCGTCGAGAATCTTTCCCGGTTTTCTTGAAAATTTTCCGGAGGGAAAAAGGAGCTTGATCAAGTATGGACGATATCCGCAACTACGTGAAAGAACGGTACGCACAGGCGATAAAGAACAAATCCTCATGCTGCGGCTCGGGAGGGTGCTGCGGCGGAACCACGTGCGCATCCGACATTCCGAGCATGACGCGCGGCAACTACGACGGCGCGACGCTCGAAAAAACTCCCGAGCGGATGGCCGATCAGTCCTTCGGTTGCGGCAATCCATTCACCGAAGCGCGCGTCCATCCGGGCGAGACCGTCCTCGACCTGGGAAGCGGCGCGGGGCTTGACCTCTTCCTGGCGTCGGAGATAACCGGCCCTTACGGCAAGGTCATCGGGCTCGATATGACGGACGAGATGCTTGCGACCGCCGCCGAGAATCTCAAGGGGATCGAAAACGTTTCCCTTGTGAAAGGGTACATAGAGGAGATGCCGGTCGAGAGCGGCTCCATCGATGTAATCATTTCAAACTGCTGTGATCAACCTTTCCCCGGACAAGGGAAAGGTGCTGAAGGAGGCTTTCCGCGTTCTCCGTCCCGGCGGGAGGTTCTGCATCTCCGACACCGTCTTCCTCCGTCCCGTGACCGAGCGCGCCGTCAAGAATCTGGCGGCATGGTCCGGCTGTATTTCGGGGGCGCTGCAGGAGAAGGAGTACGCGGAGAAGATGAGAGAAGCCGGTTTCGAGGAGGTCGAAGTGCGGCGCACGAAGGTGTACTCAATCCCCGGAGCGATGGCGGAGATGGCTTTTCCCGAACTCTCCGGGGAAGAAAGAAACGAAATCAACGGAGCGCTGGCCAGCGCGATCATCATAGGGAAGAAACCGTTCCTCGAACTCGAAGAAGGACGCGACTACACGATACGGCGGGCTGAGTCCGGAGACGTTCCCGCCATCGCGGCGCTTCTTGAAGAGAATGGACTCACCTCTCTCGGCGTAGCCGATACTCCGGAGAACTTTCTCGTTCTGGAGCACTCCGGGATCGCGGCCGTGGTCGGCATGGAGATCCTGGAGAACGCCGGGCTGCTCCGCTCGCTCGCGGTGCGCCGCAGCGACCGGAAGAAACGATTCGGAGTGCGGATGACAGCCGCCATCGTCGACCAAGCCCGCGAACAGGGAGTACAGACAGTTTTTCTTCTCACCGAGACGGCGGAACGATTCTTCGAAAGGGCGGGCTTCACCGCCGCCCGGAGAGAGAATATCCCGGCGCCGCTGATGCGAAGCTCGGCGCTGGACAAAGTCTGCCCTCAAGGCAGCGTCGTCATGCGGAAAATATTTACTTAAGGAAAAAACCATAGGATAAGGTCGCCCCGGGCTTCACGGAAAAGCCCGGCGGAATCGCCGGAAACACCCTCTGTTCGCAGGGAACGGGACGAAACAATTCGACGGAAGGCGGTCGTCAGGTTCGCGGAAACCCGAAAGTGCCGGTACCGGGGGACTCTCTCTTCTGGTTCCGGCACTGTTCTTTTCCAGAAGTTGTTTGGCCGCGGCTTCTGGTACAATATTATTAAAACATACTCCTCAGGGATACAGGAAGGATGGGAAAGAGATGAAGAGAACGATCGCCTTCGTACTTACCCTTACAATCGTCTGTTTTCTTTCGGGAAGCGCCTGGAGCGCTCCCGGAAAATTCGACGCGGAGAGCTACTCCTCTCCGAAAATCCGGGACCTCTACCTGGTGATCATCAGGGATCCCGACGCGCAGCTCCTCGCGCTCCAGCGGGGACAGGCGGATATTCTCGGAGATCTGCACCGCCCCGTCGACGTCGATACGCTTGCCGACGACCCGAGAGTGAATCTTTCCCTTGCATCGGGCTTTCACGGCTTCTTCCTCGGATTCAACGTCCGAACTTTTCCTTGGAACCGGCTTGAGCTGCGGCAGGCGGCCTGGCAAGCCCTCCCGAGAGAGCGCGTCGTGCGCGATCTCTTCGCGGGGTACGCCGAGC